>NZ_CALJPC010000108.1 GCF_937981295.1 uncultured Campylobacter sp. | reverse complement strand
AAATCGGCGATAAAATAAGCGATGAAAACTGCGACTACGAAGTGCTGCGAATGGACGGCACGAGGGTCTCGCTCGTAAAAGTCACCAAAAGGTGCGAACAGGAACTGCAAAAAAGAGACGAGAATAAAAACGAGTAGAGATGAGGCACATTCGGTGCGGCGTGCGTAAATCCGGTCGCTTTGAGCGTGGCGCAAAAATTTCGGCGCAGGCTCTGAAGCGATCAAAATAGCGGTAAAACTTAATCGGCAAAGCATTTCGAGCTGCAGCGAATAGTATGTCGCCGTCTAAAATTAAAATTCCGAAATTTCTCTTAGAAAGGATTAGTTATGGAATTTCGTATCGAAAAAGACACGATGGGCGAGGTTAAGGTTCCGAACGACAAGTATTGGGGTGCGCAGACGCAGCGCAGCCGCGAAAATTTCGAGATCGGAGTGGGGCTGGAGACGATGCCAAGGGAGGTCATAGAGGGCTTTGCCTATCTAAAAAAGGCGTGCGCGCTGGTTAATCGCAAGCTGGGCCGTCTAGACGAACCTCGCACCGAGGCGATCGCGCAGGCGTGCGATGAAATTTTAAACGGCAAACTGGACGGAAATTTCCCTCTAGTCGTGTGGCAGACGGGCTCGGGCACGCAGTCGAATATGAATCTAAACGAGGTCGTCTCAAACCGCGCGATGGAGATTTTGGGGTTAAATTTTCGCGATAAGGCGGCACTGGACGCGAGAGACGCGAAATTTGTGCATCCAAACGATCACGTAAATAAAGGTCAGAGCTCAAACGACACCTATCCTACGGCGATGCGAATAGCCTTTGTGCTAGAGCTTCAAAAAAAGCTACTGCCAGCGATAGAAAAGCTTGAAGCGACGCTGGATAAAAAGACCGCCGAGTTTGCGGGGATCGTAAAGATCGGCCGCACTCACCTGCAAGACGCCACGCCGCTCACGCTCGGACAGGAATTTAGCGGCTACGCGCATATGCTAAAGGCGAGCAAGGCGCAGATCCTCGCTACTATGCCGTTTTTGCAGGAGCTTGCTATCGGTGGCACCGCGGTGGGCACGGGGCTAAACTCGCACCCGAAATTTAGCCAAATGGTAAGCGACGAGCTAAACTCGCTAACGGGCACGGCGTTTAAATTTAAATCCCATCCGAATAAATTTCACGGCCTAACCAGCCACGATGCCGAGGTGTTTTTAAGCGGCGCGCTAAACGGCCTGGCGGCAAATTTGATGAAGATCGCAAACGACGTGCGCTGGTTAGCAAGCGGACCAAGATGCGGCATCGGCGAGATAAACATCCCCGAAAACGAGCCGGGAAGCTCGATAATGCCGGGCAAGGTAAATCCGACGCAGTGCGAAGCCGTCACGATGGTCGCCGCGCAGGTGATGGGCAACCACGTCGCGATCTCCATCGCCGCAAGCCAGGGCAACTTCGAGCTAAACGTCTTTAAGCCGGTGCTTACGTACAACCTCATCCAAAGCATCCGCCTGCTAAGCGACGTGATGAACAGTTTTGAGAAACACTGCGCTTGCGGCATCACAGCAAACGCCGCGAAAATCGACAAGCTACTGCACGAAAGCCTAATGCTCGTAACCGCGCTAAATCCGCACATCGGCTACGCAAATGCCGCCAAGATCGCCAAAACCGCGCATCATAACGGCACGACGCTGCGCGAGGAGGCGATAAGATCGGGCATACTAACCGCCGAGGAATTTGACGCGTGGGTGGTGCCTGAGGATATGATAGCGCCGAAAGAATAAATTTTAGTTGCTTGACTTTTGGGCTCGGCAGGGTTCGCTTGGCGGAATTCGGCGAGATTAGGGCGTTTCGGCAAAATTTTATCGTTTCGATAAATTTTGATTGTTTCGACGAAATTTGATTGTTTTGCGTGACATGCTCGCCTTGAGTGATTTCGTAAAGCTTGCCTTGCACGGTTTTGCCGAGTTTACTTTAAAGCAATTTTGCCGAGCCTTCTTTAAGATCCGTAAATTTGAGAGCGAAATTTGCGGATTAAATTTGCTTCGATAATGCAGCTTTTGCGGTTCGCAAAATGGCGAGATTACCGAGGCTAAAGCCGCCTTTTGCCTTTAAATTTCTATCCGTCATTTCGCGCCCCGCCAAATACACATCGAAACCGCCGCTAAGATAAA
>NZ_CALJPC010000107.1 GCF_937981295.1 uncultured Campylobacter sp. | reverse complement strand
ATATTGGTAAATTTCCGAGCGCGATTGCGTTAGACGGTCGCTTCGCGCCGAAAATACGAGCGTTAAATTTGACGCTCGCGGCAAAATCAAGTGCAGCTTCGAGCCGGCTCGATCGTAGACGGCATCGGAAGCAATACGGCGCGTAAAGCCTTAAATTTCGGCGCGGAGCCGTTTACCGCCCGTATCCTCCCCTACCTTTTAAATTTTCGTCGTAATCCACCCCGTTCGTCATTCGCCTGCGCGAAGCGTCAAATTCATCGCGCAGCGGGCTTTTGCGCACGTTAAACTGCAGCGGCTCTATGCCTAAAATATCGGCGAGCACGTGAGCCAGATTGTCGCTCATAAAAGGCTCGTCCTTCGCCGCGCCTATGCGCCGCCAAAGCTCCGCATGATCGATAAAGCTTTTTGAAGCGATGAAAAGCAGCGGAATTTCGTAGGTGAATCGGGTATTGATGTTGTGCCCGATGAGGCCGTTTTGCTCATAGATATTCTCTCCGTGATCGCTGAGATAGACGATGAGGCTGTCCTCATCCGATGAATTTCATTCACCACGTAGTCGTTATACAGCACGCTGTTATCGCAGCACGCGAGGGCGACCTTTTGCTTTTGCGTAAACGGTAAGGCGATATCGTCGCTTTTAAATTTATCAAATTCCTCGGGATAGCGTTTTTTATAGTCCATATGATTTCCCATGAGATGCACGACGTAGAAATTTCGCTCGCGCTGCGATTTTTTCGCCTCTTTGATGATCGGCAGCAGCGCGCCGTCGTGCGCGACTCGCATGCTATCGAGCTGATCGCTTGTGGAAAGAAAGATGCTTTTTTTCGGCGCGATCGGCGGCACTTTTTGCGCTAAGGGCAAATTTGCCGAAGGCTTCTTGATTGCTGATCCACATCGTGCGAAAGCCGCTCAGCGCGAACATATCGATGATGCTAAGGCTCTCAAACCACGGCCTTTCGCGCTCGCTTTCGTAGTCGCTGAAATTAAGTATCCGCATCAGCGCGGGATTGGTCGCGCCGTAGCACGAAACAGTATCGCTAAATTTAATA
>NZ_CALJPC010000106.1 GCF_937981295.1 uncultured Campylobacter sp. | reverse complement strand
CCCTTTCCGCCCCAAATAAATGCCGATCCTCTTTCTTTTTTATTTCTAAAACTCTGAGAGCCCCCTTATGAGTGTGCGCGAAAGCGCACAAAATTAGCGCCCCCATAAAAATAAAACCAAAAACGCCGCATCCTGCATAGCCCCATAAAATACCTCTTGCCTACCCCACGCATCGCTTGCCTCAAAAGCTCGAAATCGCAACGTCCATTTTGTGCGATACCCCAGCTCACAAGCAAGAGGAAAACCTACCGCAAGAGCTACGGCAAAAAGTGGGGCGGTATAGACGCCCGCAAAGAGCAGCGGCACGAATACCAGTAGCCACCAAATCAGACCGCGGATCGCGAGACAGAGCCTACAATACGCTAGCCAATGCGCCCGCGGATCGAAAAGCTTAGCAGCGATGCGCTCAATAAATTTCACTTCATGCTCGCTTGTGTAGCTGCCGTGGGTTACGAGCGCGCCGACCCATACGCCCCAGCCTTTGGCCTCGCCCAGCAAATACCCGAGCCCGCAGATGATCGCGAGGTAGAAATTCCCCAAAAACGCAAATACCAGCAGGGCTACTACCAAAGCGTTAAGCTTGGCGAAGTATGAATACTGCCCGCGTAGTCTATTCAGTATCCAAAACATCATCGCTCCTTCGGGCGGCTCTTCACAAGGGGTGCGAACACCCTAAGGATATTCATCACATTGGAGTGGCCCCATTGATCGCACTTGCGCGCCCTTAGAAAAATCACGATAGGACAAGCCAAAATCCCTAAAATAAAGCTCGTCAAAAATAGTATAAAATATCCCATTTGTTCCTCCTATACTTCTATTGTGTCTGCAAATTTGATAGCTTCAAGCGCCTTTGCGGTTTTTGCCTTCTCGATTGCGGTTTCATAGCCCCATTTCAGCACGTGCAGCTTCTGCCCGGCAATCTGAATGGCGCGTTTAATCTTTTTGAGGTCTTCCTGTCCTCCGATCTTTTTCATCGAATTGTCATACATGCGAAATGCGCGAATTTCGAGGCTATCGAAGGTATCGATCATGCTTCCGATATTCAGCAGGTATTTATAGCCGCCGTTGACGGCGCCAAAGTCTTTGATCTCAACCTTGCAGCTCTCGCCCATTGCGTTCACCCACGAAGCAAGCTCTGCGGTCTTTGCGGCTTTGAGCTCCTCAAGGCTCGGCTCAAGCATACTTTTTGCCTGCGCTTCTGTTATTTTCGTTAGCCCCTCTTTAATCTGATCCTCGCTCACGTCGTCATCGTAAGCGTAGATTTGGTTTTGTGAATTTTTGTAGTATTTCATTTTTTATCCTTACCTTAATTCCCACCAGTAAAAAGAGCCACCCCTGGTGAGAGAATACTCTACGTCGTTGGGAACTATTCCGTAATATGTTTGTTTTGATGTTCTGCCTTGATCGCCTCCCCCAAAAGAAATAGATACGTCGCCTATTTTGATAGTATAGTCAGTCCAAACTAGACACATAATCGTCAAATATATCGGTCTGCCCGTCTTATTCGTGTAGGTCGCGCCGATCTGCCTTTGTGTTGTTACGTCTTGTAGGGTCTGACTTATTCCCAGCATTTGGCTCAATATCTGCGCTTTTGCTGCGTCTATGTATTCTTTCGCGGCATTTTCGGATACGGCGGTATCGCTCAGATTCCCCGTGATGGAATTTTTGAGCTTTACAATGCCAGCCTTTGTTTCGGTAGCATACGGGGATTTGTCTATGTTTGTGGCCTCAAAGACGTTTTTTGCTTTGATGAGTATGATTACGCTCATATTGTATGGACGATTTTCATTCGCGGTAGGCACTACGTTAGACGCCTTGAATTCTACGACTCTGCCGTTTGGTCCTCCGCCAAGACCTCCTTTAGGGTCCCCGTCTCTAATCCTCCTGAATGCTCCAGTACCGGTTACTCGATCATTAGTGTTGATCAGCTCTCCCACAATGTCTCTTATGGCATCATCTTGTGATACACCGAGGCTTGCAGCATTGCCACCAGTGGAACGGATAAATTTGCCGTCGTTGAATTTTGGTAGATTGAAGTGCTCGCCGCTTCCGCCATAGGTATAGCCGATAACGTCGAATAGCTCAATATATTCGGATTTCTGAAGTCTTCTGCCGTCTGCGGGAAGAAATCCTGCCGGGGTAGTCCTATCGCTAGACCAAAGCAGATATGAGCCTATCTTTAGCCCGTCGCTAGCTTCGGTTTTGAGGGCATACTTATCGGCGGTAAGCCCACCGAGTTTTGTGCTATCTGCTGCGGTTTCAGTTTTGTCGAGCTTTTCTGCGATAGTCGTACCCACAGAGGTAAACTTTTTATCCACCTCGGTTTTTGAGTAGCTATCCTCAACGTCTCGCTTCTTCGCAAGGGCGGTATCTATGCTATTTTTATCGTTCTCGATCTGCTCTCTTAGATATCCCGTGCGATTAGCCAGCTGCTTGGCTTGCTTATTACTGATGCCGTCTATTCCGCCCACTACGGGATCGGTCACTTCGAGTTGATATATCCCTTCTTCCCAGGTTTTTTCTTCTTTGATATTAGCCATTGTATGCTCCATAGTTGAATTGATCATTATATTTTATCTGCCCATCGTACTTGATCTGATTTGTTGAATGCTCAATCAGAGCTAGCACACACCTTGCGGGCGCCGCCGCTTTTGCCGCGGTCGCTATCGCCGCCGCCTTGCTCTTTGAAAGAGGAATGCTGCTTATGATGCTGTATTCGGCCCAGTGCGAATTTGAGCCGTAAAATCTGCTTCTATCGTATTTGATAGAGCCGTCATATTTCTGTCCTAAATTTCCCTCTACTATGATCGCTCCGCTATCGATCGCATTCACTGCCTTTTTGACTGCGTAGAAGGTGCCCGAATAGTAGTGGATTTTAAAGGCCTCCTTGATAAGCAGCCTTGCGCCGGTTTCATTTAGGCCTTCTATATTCACATCCAGGCTATCTGCCAAAATCGCAAGAAGCGAAGCGGGGCAACTATCCGCCAGGATATTTATCACGCCTATATCAAGCCCTGCAAGGCTGAAGCCAAAAAGATCGTCGAGCTTCTTGTCAAATTTAGGCTTTCCGATCGGTAGGATACTCATAGATTAGCCTTTGCAAAGCTGAGCTCAAAACTCATCACGATATACTCGTACTTATCCGCTTTTATATCGGCAGTGGGCGAGCTCAAACCTACCCGATATACGCCGTTTTGATGAAGGGTGCTATAGATGCGGCTTAGGTTCAAATCCTCGCCTAAAGGCAGGCTTTTTTGCACCGCATCGATAGCGTTTTGGATCTCCGCCTGCAAAAAAAGATCCGTTAATTCCAGCTGTGCTTTTATATTTACCGCCTTTTTGGTGGCATTTGCAACGATGACGGTATCGGTTAGCGGGCGCACTTTTTCGTCGTTTAGCGCAGTACGCACCGACTCAAGCACCGCTTCGCTTTCGTCGCTGCTTTTGACATACACTTTTACGATGCCGGGCCCGCCGTTAAGCGCTATGGCTTCTATCACCTTTGCGTTGGCTGTAAGGGCGTGATAGACGTATGCGCCCGCCGCCCCTGCGGTGCTAAATCGCTCTAGACTTAGCACGGCGCGCTCGCGTAGCCGCTCGTCGTCCTCTACTTCAGCGCCGCCGCCGAAGCTTCCTTCTTGTTTTGCTTGTAATACGAAAGGCAGCGGGGTTTGGATGAGCTCACATTTGGCCGCACTCTCTTTTACGAATGCATCTAATATGCTGATGCCGGTTATACTCGTTTGTCCCGCCTTGATTTGCAAACTCTCTTTGAGTTTCGCAGTTTGTCCGTCCTGCGATGCGAGCACCAATCCCGCAGGGATCAGCACATCGTAACTAAGTGCGGCAGAGAGGCCAAATTTTACGCTCGCCGCCGGTCTTTCGCCCCTTAGCCGTTCTATGCCGTACATCGCAACGATATTATCCAGATCAGCCCCCTGCGCAAAAGGTAGCAGCATAGATTTTACGGCGCTATTGATACGGGCGCGCAAAAGAAGTTCGCGATATGCGAGCGTCTCAAGCAAGGCTGAAAAGCGATCGCTCTCAAGAAGCGAAATTTCATCGTCGTTTAAAGAGCCTTTAAAGAGGCTTTTAATATTCTTTAAAATTTCATCATAGCTCAGCTGCTCGATGACGTTCGGATAAGGCAAATTTTTAAGAAAACTCATAGCTCCACTCCGATCTCTTTGCCGTTTGTTAGCACAATTTTAAAGCTGAGCTTGTGATCTTTGAAGCTCACGAGCTTCACTTCGTCGATCTGCACCCGTTTTTCCCATCTTTGCACCGCTTCAATGACGAAATAGCTCAAATCGGCGCGAAACTCATCATTGACCCGTCTATCGATGAGCTCGAAGAGACGGCTGCCATATTCGGGCAGCATCACGCGCGAGCCGATAGGGGTGCTGAGGATATCTCTGATACTGTCTTCTACGCTTACTAGGTATTTCATCTTAATCCCTCGCTACTCCGCCGTTGGTATGGCTCGAAAGCGAGCCTCTGCCATCGCTGATGTCGCCGCTTGCCTTGAGCGAGCCTGTGATATCGAGATCTCCATTGATCGCAAAGCTTCCGCTTCCTCCGCCGCTTCCCGCGGTCGAGATTGAGCCTTGAATGATCGTATTTCCCAAAAGCTTGATATTTCCGCTTTGCACGGTCGTATCGTCCGCTTTCACATTCACCGACTTTGCGGTCAAGCTTGCGTTCTCGCAGGTGATATTGATCTGCTTTGGCGCCGAAATTTCAAGGCTGGAGCTAGCCGTATCATACGAAAAGCTTACCCCGTCCTCAAAGCTTGCGTGGATCTTCGTATCGGTTGGGCTCGCTTTGTGAGCGGTCTGATAGATACCGCGCAGGATTACGCCTGCATTGAGCTCGCCTCGTACCGGCAGCACAAGCACCTGCTCGCCCACGCGGATCGGCGCAAAGCTTACGGCAAAGGAATTGGCAAAAGGCTGGAATACGGGCAAAAAGTCGGTAACCATATCGCCGATCGCAACCCGTGCGCGATTCCCGCTTACTTCGCTTATGATGCCGATCTCATTTAGATTATTGCTCATATTGTTCGTCCTTGTTTCTATCGTTTAGATCAAATTTATTTCTTATAAATCCGACCGCTAAATCTAAAATCCCGCTGCCTTTAAAAGCGCCGATCCCGCAGATCGCAAGGCTAAGGCGCATATCTTTGCAGAAAAAGAAAGATATTTCATAAACGATGTATGCGCTAAAACAGCCGTCCAATACTCGTTTGATAAAATTACCCGCGCCACGCTCGCCATACTTCAAAAAGGCCGTTACGCTGCCCGCAACGCCTGCAGCTAATATATAGAGCAGATACTCCATGGCTCATACTTTAAAGGTTTTATATAGCGACGTAGGCGAAAAAAGAGCGCCGGTAATACCTATACAAAGCGACCAAAGAAGGAGTACTAAATTTTCGCTTCGTATAAAGTTGTCAAAGACTACGTAAAGCTCAAGATTAAATACCACCAAGACAAAAGCTCTAAGTAGATAAATCAAAGTTTTCATTACTCGCTCCTCGTGCAGTCTTTGGCTATCTCTTCGCATTTGAGAAAATACCTCACAAGCTCTTTATGCGCTTCAAAGCTGCCGTTTGCCGCAGGTTTAAGCGGCATTTTCAGATTGCAGCGCACAGGCACATAGACTTGCTTTATCTGCGGCTCCTTTACGCTGCAACCAAATAGGCAAAGCACGCTAAAAAGCGCTATCAAGAAGTTTTTTATATGCATTTAATTGTGCCTCACAACTTTTATCTTTGACATAAATTTTAGAAATGCTTTGGATCTTATCCTCGTTGCGGCGGCTTGCGTTCACCTCAAGGGATTTGATCGCGGCGTTTTGCAGGCTTAGATTTAGCTCGCATTGCTGTAACTGCACCTTTAGCCCTGCATTTTCAGCGCTTAGCTGCGAAATATCGCTTTTTAAGCTTAAAATTTCGGCTCCGCACAATACCGCTATTACCGCAAAAGTCGCCAGTATAAATTTAATGTTTAGCAAGAAGCCCATTTAATACCTTTCTCGCTCTGTTTGGAGTTTGCTGCGCCCAAAGGCTGCGAAGCCCGTTTGCGATAGCCTTTTCATATTCACCCATGCGAATATGATGAAGCGTCGTAACGAATTTTTGCACCTTTGCAATACCCATCTGATAACACATCTCTATCACTACGTCCTGCACGTTTTGCGGTTTGTCTTTAAGCCAGGCAAAGGCTTCAAATACTGCAGGGCGAAGTTTGCGCAGTTTCAATTCTAAAATTTGATCCGCCGCCGCGCGGCTCATCGGCTCTACCTTCCCGCCGTTTAAGGCGAGCTCGTCTTTGCTCAGAGCTGAGAGCAAAAAGCCGTAGCCGATCGTCGCAAAGCCGCGGCTATCTTCATATACTCGCTCGCAAAAGTCTTCGTTTTCCTTGATGTTTGCGATTAGGCTCATTTTCCACTCCTCTAACTTTTGCGGCAATAAATCTCATTTTTTACCTTTGTTCTTTTTGGCGGCAGCCTCATCCGGCGCAGTCTTTTCCGCCTGCCCCGCCTGCGATTCAGACTCGGCAGGCTGCTGCTCTGTGGCTTCAGACGAGGCCGTATCAATATCTGGTTGCAGCTCTTGCGCCGCTCCTTCCGCCTGAGGCTCGTCCGTTTGGGTTTTGTTCAGCTCCAAAGACTCTGCCTGCTCTATTGCGCCCGCGCGTAGGTACTCTGCGGCAACCTCTCCCTCTAGCTCCACATATTCACCCTCACGGATGAAATTTCCGCCCGCGCAGATGTTTTTTAGTGCAAGATATTTCATATCGCATCCTTATGCGGCGGTCGCTAAGCTGACCCACCTTTTGATTACGATCTCATAATCGGTATAAAGATCAAAGACATATTTTAATGCTCGCTCTTCCGCGTCATACCAGCGGTTACGGCGCACATCAAGCCCCATTCCTAGCACGAGATTTTTAAGCGGAGTAGCCATATATACGCCCTTAGGCATTAACGGAGTGATCTCCAAAGGTACGCCTAAAATTTTATCTGCGCCTCCTTGGATCAAGTGAAGCGGAGAATTGAGCGCGCTTAGCTCTTTGTTGTAAGCCTGTGCGTCGGCGGGGTTGATCAGCACCACGCTTTCGCCCAAGATATCGGAATTGATGGAGCCTACGAGCGCACTTAGTCTATCCGATACCTTATCCGAGCTTGCATAGGTTAGCTTCGTCGTATCGCTCGCGTCTTTGGCGACTTGGATCCAGCCTTTATGCAACTTCTTGAAAGTGCCGTCGTAGGTGTCGCTCTCGCCTATGAAACCAAGCAGGGCAAGATCGTTGCCGAAAGCTTTTGTAAAAGCGTTTAGAGTCTCGGTCTCGAAATTTGGATTATCGGCATTGTCCTCCAGCGCGTCTTGCAAAATCCTAGCAAATAGCTGCACGCCTTTTAGCGTCAAGTTTTGTACCTACCTTGCCTAGTGCCGCTCGTTGTGCCTCGGTAGGCTTTTCGCCGCTTGCTACGCGCACCAATATGCCTTTGGCTACATCCCATGCGTCGAGCTCCTTGGTGAGCCTGCCCATCTTTTCGGTATGGATTTTGCTTAAAAAGCCGTTCTTGTTTTTGATCGCATCTACGAAGTTATGTGCCTGTGCCGGCGTTAGCGATCCGCTTAACGTAACGCTTTGCGCATTTATTGAACCTTTTAAAATTTCACTTAGATTATTCATAGTATCCCCTCGCTACCTAAAGTTTTTTGTTTTGAGACGCTCTCGTCTTGAGCGGACTTATTGATCTGCTCCTGCAAAGCTCCAAGCTTCGCTCCTAAATCCTCTAGCGATTTTTCCAAGTTCGCCATCTTTTCGTCGCTCTCCGCCGTTTTGACCTTGATTAGCTCGGTAACTTCCTCTTTGTTCATTTCCTCTCCTTTTTCGGTTTTATTAGAAACCACCCCTTGTGGGGTCGCTTCGCTCTCATCTTTCTTACTAAAAAACTCTCTCAGGCCCTGCCTGACCGCCTCTAACATACCGCCTTCCTTGCCTGTGCCGTTACCCGATTTGATGACCCCCGAGCCGTACATCGATAAACCCGAAAGCTCACCGCTTTTTACGCGAGCGCGCAGATCCTCGTCCTCGAGCTTAATGCCTACGGCCCAAGCGCCCGTTTCACTGAAAAACGCATCCTTGTCTTTGACTATCCAGCTCTCGCAGATATAAGCAGGCGCAGGGCGCAAGTCGTGATTTACGTCGACGCAATAACTAAGATCGGCTCTTTTCATAAAGTCGTATGCCGCCTTTTTGATCTCGGCGGCATTTGCAAACTCGCCTTGGCTATCCACCTCGTCGGGAGCATATACTATGCCGTATACGATCCCCTCTTCACCCGCTGCATCCTTACTGAAACTTACCCGCAAAAGCTCCTCGAAATTCTTATCTTTATAGATGACGGTTTTATTATTCGCTCCCGCATTTACGAGCGAGATCAGATGAATTTGTAGATCCGTGATCTCTCTTGCCACCTTTGTGCCTCCTTTTTATTTAATTTCTTGCAACGGGTTATTGTCCGAAGCTCAAAAAGTTGCGTTATTTTTACAAAAATATGAAAAAATTAAAACCCATATAAGCGCTATACGCGCTATTTAGCTTAACTTTTATAAAATTTTTCTATACAATGTCGCTAAAAATTTAAGGTGTAATATGGATAGGATTTTTAAAGCTGCCGCAGAAGCCAGCGCGCAAATAAAAGATGAAACTGTAGGCGCGGACGGTATTATAGAGCCGTTTTGCGCTCCGGAACACTTGCTTGGATTATTTTATGCCAATACCTATCACCGTAGAGCGATCCAACTAAAGGCCTCTTTGCTTTCAAACGTGCAAGACGGCGGGGCATTAGAGGGTATGGTCGGCACGCCTAAGGATTTTTTATATGCCTTCATATTAAATTTGGAGATCTTCGGCAATGCTTATTTAGAAATCGCCGGGCGAAATCTTTATATCTTGCCCTCCGTAGAAGCGCGAGTGGACAAAAACAAAGAGGTTTTTCAGGTAAAAAACGGGCGTAAGATCGCGCTAAATGCGAGGCAGTTAGCATATTATTCGCCGATGAGCAGATACTACGGCGAGCCTGATTATTTAGGCGCGCTTTTAGCCATAATGACTAATCAAAAAGCCGATAGCTTCAATAACGCCTTTTTTGAAAACTCAGCTAGAGCTGATACGGCGATCATATTTGAAAACTCCGAACCCGATGAAGCGCAGCTTAATGCCTTTAGAGATTTTTTTGGAGTAAATTTTAAAGGCCATCAGAAGGCCCATAAAACTTTGGTGCTTACGGCAAACGGCGAAAACGCTAAGGTGCGCATAGAAGATCTCAGCAAAGTAGAAGATATAAGTTTTGAAAAACTTAAAAATTTAAATCGAGACGAGATTATTGCCGCTCATGGCGTACCGCCTCGGATGATGGGCATAATAAACGCTTCTCAACTCGGCGGTGGGGGCGAGGTCGCCCAGCAGCTACATAGCTTTAATGAGCTTACTATTATACCTAAGCAGAAACAGATAGAGTGGTTTTTCGATTCTTTGGGTTTTAAGATCAAACTAAATCCGATCGATGTTAGCAGCTTTAAGGATGACGGCGAGTTGATGAGTTCTTTGGTTGCTAGCGGTATTTTATCGCTCGCCGAGGCCCGTGGAATTTTAGGATACGACAAATAAAAGCGTCTAAGCCACTTAAGGCTTGAGGCGATAAAACATACGGGCAAAAGTTTTGCGGCAAAATTGAAGGCGTTTTGAAGCTTTTTGAAGGGGGTTTTAAATTATGAGTGCAGAGGATAAAAAAACATGGATGAAATTTTAAACGAAATTCGCAGATACAATAAGCTTAAAATGATAAGCGACGAAGAGATTATCCCATATATCGAGATGGCAGAATATGAGATAAAAAAATATGATATTAGCGGGCTAAACCTGATTAAGGCCAAAGCCTATATGAGCCTTGCTCTTTTGGGGCAAAAGCTTTGGCTAAAGATCCAACAACGTGCGAACGAATACGACGAAAGCCTGGAGACCTTCAAGGACGTAAAGCAATGGGAGGAGTACTGGATGGATAAATTTTATAAGCTAACGACTAAAAAGAATACTAACGGCTACTTTTATGCCGCGGTTTAAGGAGTAAAAATGGATCTAAGTGAAAAAATCACTACCGAAAAAGCGCTTATTGCGCTTTGCGAGGAGCTTATCTTAAAACATGAGGACGATTATAAGGTTTTTGTATCCGAAAGATCGGCACTAAATCTCACGCAATACCGCGCCAATCTTAGCGTAATAGTACCTATCGCAAGCGGAGAGGCGGTGCTAAAAGAGCTGATGCGGCTGACCCCTCTATTAAGCTTTACGGGCTCTAGCGTAGATGCTACGGATGAGCGCGGCGTGGATATACTAAATTTCACCTTTACCCTAGATTTTTTGGCTACGGCTAGCCTGGATGAGTGATGTATAGCAAAAAGACTAAAGAGCTTATCCTAAATCTTTTGCACTCAGGTTATGCCGCCTCCGAGTTAGCTAAATCTTACGGAGTGAATGCCGCTACGATCGCGCGCTGGCGTAAGAAAGGCGCGGAAGAGGGCGGCGCGATGACGATACGCAATCTAAAAGCTCAAATAGCTGCACTTAGCAAGGGCAAAAGCAGCGACTCCAAGGCAAAGCAGATCGCTATGCTTACAGCTTCGCTTTCTAGGCTGCAGGGCGCCAAAGTAAAAGAGCAAAAGGTAAAAAACAAGAAAAAACCCATCGCGCTAATGAACGGAGCATATGAAAGCCTAAAAGAGATAGCGCTTAAAAGCGGCGAGCTATTCGATTATCAAAAAGATTTTTTAAACGACGCTTCGCAATTTCGCATCGTATTAAAATCCCGTCAGATAGGTTTTTCTTATGTTTCAAGCCTCGATGCTCTCCTCGGCGCCGTAGCAGGGCGTAATCAACTGTTTTTAAGCGCCAGCGAAGAGCAGGCTAGAATTTTAATGAATTATTCGCAAATGTGGGCAAAAAAGCTAGGCGTATCTTTTGCCAAGGATAGCGAATATGAAAAAAGCCTTGATAATGGCGCCACTATCCGCGTCATGGCACATAATTTCCGCACGGTGCAAGGCTTTACCGGCGATATTTGGATGGATGAGTTTGCCTGGTATCCTAATCAAAAGCGTATCTGGCACGCTTTCGTGCCCTCTATCGGCGCCGTAGCGGGTAGGCTTACCATCCTCTCCACACCTTTTGAGGAGAATAGTTTTTTTGCCGAGCTGTTTGGCGACGAGCTTAAATTTTATATGTTTAGCCGCCACCGCGTAGATATTTACCGGGCTATGGCGGGGGGATTGAAATTTGATCTTGAGACGATGAGGGCATTATTTGATGCCGATACCTGGGCGAGCGCCTATGAATGTCAATTCGTAGATGATGAAAGCGCGCTTTTAGGTATCGAGCTTATCAAATCTTGCGTGAGCGATTTTACCCCTACATTGCCGCCGAAAAATATACCCGTGTTTTCAGGTTATGACGTAGGACGCACCAAGGACAGAAGCGTGCATATGGGGGTTTATGACGCCGGGGAGGGCATCAAAAGGCTCTGTCTTTACGATGTGATAGCAAAAGCAAGCTTTGAGGCGCAAGAAAAACTTTTAACGGATTTTTTGAAACTAAATTTACTGGCTTGCCTTAAGATCGATAAAACCGGCATCGGTATGCCGGTAGCAGAGCGGCTTAAATCGCGCTTTACCTCTCGCGTGAGCGGAGTATATTTTACCGCTAGCGTCAAGGAGGCTTTAGCTCTGAATTTAAAGAAGCACTTTGAGGATAAAAGTATATCTATCCCGAACGATCCCTTGCTTATCGCAGACCTACACGCTATAAAGCGTAAAGCGGGGCAAAAGAGCTTTTTATACGATAGCGATCGAAACGAGCACGGCCATGCCGATAGGTTTTGGGCGTTGGCTTTAGCGCTTAGCTACTTTGAAAAGGTACGCGAGAGGAGGAATAAAGCGTATATAATTTGAAATTTCGGTATAATTATATTTTTATTGCCCTATAATTGGAGATACCATGAGAAAATTTTTTGTCTTTTTATTTATAGTTATGTTTGTATTCAGCGGATGCGAAAGTAGGGATGAAAATGTCAAAGCAGATATAGGAAAATACGAAGATCTTCTTACTAATATGTATATTTTTTATTATAAAAGATATACCCCCGTAATGTGCGCCCACACGCAATATAAAGGATATTTGTTTATCAAATGCTTCGCAACGCTCGGAGATCATACTCAGGGCGGAGTCTATGTTGTAGATGATACCAAAACAAATAAATTCGGAGATTTCGATATTTACGCGATAAACGGCAAAGCTATAACGCATCGTAGAGCCATATTCAAACAAGCCGGCAAAGAGTTTGAGGATTTAAAAATACTGCCTGCTCCATCGCCAAAATGGATAGATCTAAACGAAATACATACCCTTATAGACAACCATCAAAATTTTAAAGGCGAATATACCAAACAAAGTCTTTTTATTGGAAATCTCGCAGAATAACTTATACTTTTAAGGCTTTAAGGTTTACCATTATATTCTATACTTCTTCTTGTATATTTTTTGCGGCGTTGCGGTAGCTCTTCGAATTTAAGACTTTAAAGCAAAAGAAATTCTTACACTATAAAGCAACAATTTGGCGGAACCGAGCGATCCCGCCAAAATAAAGCTGTTTTAGGCCACTATATTTTTGGCTTTCTCCAATACAATATAAAAATCCGTAGTATCGGGATTAGCATTTACAAAATCAAGCGTCTTAATAGACCACTTTTGCAAATGTTTAGCCAGCGCTTTTTCTATAGCTTTATCAAAAGCTACGATAACCTTTTGTTCTTGTTCTTTAGTCATCTCTTCTCCTTTCGCCCGGATTACTCTTTTTTCGCAAAACAAGCCATTTGGCTTGGAACAATATAACTACGTTGATTTTCGATAAAGTTTCTTTCAAATTAACATCTGAAGCTATATCACTGAACAACTCTTTAGTTATATCGTTTCTAGCATAAATTTTTATTTCATTGACATCGCTATTTTTGTCTAATAATAATTTTAGAGCCTCCACAAATACGTTTCGCAAAACTCTTTTTATTTCCGTTTCATTGCCGCCGCTCAAAGTACACTTGGGCGTAATTGTCATATCAAATATTTTAAGCCATCCAATATCAGTATTGGGCAGGGCATGTATAACATCAAGCAGCGCAATAAACTCACCGTTATCATTTTTTAGGGTATAAGCTAAAAATTCCTTTTGCTTTATATCCCTTATTAACCTCTCAACTTTGTTGTTGACATCTTGCGCAAAAACAGCTCCTTCGTCGCCCTTGTTTTCACAAATAACAGACCATTCATCGCGCAGTTCAACCAACTCTTTCTCGGTGGCTAAATCCATATTTATGCTGTTCTCCTTTTGAGGGCTTATAATATATACAAATAATGCTTATAGAAAAATTAAAGACTATGTATATTCTGATTTATTTTAATGTTTCACTAAATCAGTCTTTATATCGTTAACAAGGTTATCTCCTATATCTCCTGCAAGCGCTGCGGTAGCCCTCCGCAATCCTCTTATTTTATAGCCCTCCCAGGCCTTTAAAAGATAGGGATTTGGCTTTTGTCCTTTGATCGATTTTCTGTATCCATACGGCGTCTTTAGCGCGCGAGCTTTTTTAGGCGTTATCTTGCGTTTTTTAGCGCCGTAAAGCCCCGTGCCGCCGTGTACGAACTTAGCATATTTCACCCCTGCAGTATTGCCTATCGTTACGCTTCTTGCATCCACTCTTACGACCATGATATCTCGCTTTAGCCTGCCCGTTTTAATAGGCGCGGTATGCTCTTTAGCTACGTTTACGGTCTCTGCACCCACGCGATAGAGAAATTTTTCTAAAATTTTATTTAAATTTTTCATTCATCCGCCTATCTTGTTTTTCACCCATGCCCCAGCATAAACGATAAGCGCACTCATAGCCTTTTTTAATCCGTCCTCAAAACCCGCCTTAGCAAATTCGCTTAGGCTCTCGCCTATACTTTTTCTATCGCTATCTATGCTAGGAGGCACAGCTTTTAAAAGCCTTAGCCCCTTAAAACTTAAGCCGCATTCGTAATATATCCCTAATCCGCCTTTTTTGGCGACGATTATTTCATTTTCTAAAAGCCACGATACGCTGGCGGCAAAAAATTCCAACTCCGCCATATCAACTGCTTCACTTTTGCCTCCGTTTAAAAACTCCCGCATAGCGTCTTTTACCCCAAAATCCTCGGGAAGCAAAGAGGTTTTTACCGGAAAAGTTTCATAAAGCTTAGCTAAAATTTTACCCGTTAAAATGTCAAATTTGTCTATATTATTCATCCCTGTGCTCCTTGACGTATTGAAGCGCATCCACGAGCGAGCCTTTAAAACTCTCTTTAAATTTATTATGAATGAGTACCCTGAAGTTGCACACTTCCCTCATCATCTCATCATTTTGCGCCGTTTTTACCACTTCGTCCGAGATAGAAGATATATCGAAAAAGCCCATAATCAGGCCCTCTTTAACGCAAAGCGCGGCAAAGGGATATCTATCCGCAAGCTTTTTATCGTAATCCTCTCCCGCCCAGAGCTTATAGCCCTTTTCGTATACGCCCCATTCGGGCTCATCGATGTAAAGAATAAAATCTCTCATTTTTGCCACCACCTTTTAACGATCTCTTGCTTCGATGTTAGGCTTTTTTCCTTAAAATACGCGAGTGCGCCTTTAGCGGGTTTAAAAGCCGTCACTATTCTATCGCCGTCAAATACCATAAAATAGCCGTTGCTGCTTATAGCGTTGCTGAATTTTTCCTCGCCCTTTTGAGGGGCTATGGCGGTTATCGAATTGAGCGCTTTTATTATATCGCTTTTTAACTTGTCGTTTTGTTTTAATCTCTCTTTTAACCCGTGCCCGCCGTTCGCCGCCTTAGAGTCTAGGATACGCTCAACTCCGGTTTTATCAATATGGCGGATAAGTTCGTCCTCCCATAGCGGCTGCGTGTTTCGCATCATCACTCCGCCTTCCTCCTCTTCATCGATCCACACGGGCACCGCCTCGGTACGGCAACGAAAATGATATGGAGGCAGACCGAAGTTTTTAGGTAGGCTCTTGCCTAAAAAGGCCTGATCTCGCCACGCGGCGGCGGCTTTTTTATCGGCCAAGCTATGGGCGTTTAAAATTTTATCCGCCTGCGCGTTTAGATGCTCGGCAGGTATTATGCGCCCGTGCATGCTGCGGCAAATTTTTGTAGTACGATCGTCCAAGATCGCAAGTACCTTGTAAAATTGCACGCCGTATTTGCTTCCTTGCGTCACGGCAGCTACGTTTTGTGCCTGAAGTGCGATATGATCGGCTACTCCTTTAAAATAGCTCTCATCTGCGTTTATAATGGAGCCGAACTCCTCTTTCAGTGCGGAGCCTACCTCCTCGTTTGCAATCTCTGCTTTAAAAACCCGCTCGATAATATCTTTTAGCCTATTCTGCAGCCTTTCGTTGTATTCTTTGCCCATCCAATAAAATCCCTTGCGCATAGCCTCGATCGCTTCGGCATCGACGGTGTCAAAGCTAAATTTAACGGCTTCTTTAATGTGCCCCGCAGCCGCTACGGCAAGCTTTTTGCTCACCTTTTGCGCAAGGATGATATATATGCTTTCTAAATCTTGTGGGCTAACCTCGATATTTGCACTTGCAGCTTTATCTAAGAGTAGCTTTTTTAACGTAGGCGCGTCCGTTTCTTGCGTGCTAAGAGCTACGATTTCATCTAAGATCTGCTCCAGCCTCTGTCTTTGCGTCTGTGAGTAGTTTTGCAACAAGGCTTCTACCTCGCCCTTTGCTTTTAAAATTTTAAATCTTATTAAGGATCTAGCTAAATTTCTCATTTTTTACCTTTTAAATTCACCAAATTTAGGCGGATTTTAAACCTTTTATGCCTTTTTATCTATCTCGTCAATATACTCTACGTAACCCGCCAGATCTTTATCTTTAAGCGGTTTTTCTTCAGTAATCCAGGTATAGCCGCATTTTTCGCAGCGGCGCATACGGATATTTTTTAGCCCCTTTATGGTTTTTAGCACGGCGGTTTTTTCGTGTGCGCACTTCGGGCAAAACACTATCTAGCCTCCCTCATTTTCCTAAGAGCGGCAATAACCCAGGATGCTTGCTTTTTACTTAGCTTTGACACATCGGTGCAAGGCTGCTTAATGATGCGCCCTACAAAGGCTAGCAGTGCAGTTTCGCTTACGTTTACCGCTACTCTTTGCCATATGTTTCTTATAGCAAACACTTGTGGGGCGATCGCTGCGTCCTCAAATCTGCAAGGAGCGGCCTTGCCGTCCATTACCGCTAGCACATTTGCGAGCTCTTTTACGTTTAGCTCGGCGCAGCTGCCCACACCCCAGCTTTGCAAAAATACATCCCACGCCCCTTCTTGCACAGCGTGCTTATGAAACGGGTGCAGATGGATCATTGCTAGAAGTTTTTTGCGGTAAATCTCTTGGGATTTGGTCATCGCTTGTCCTTAAAATTTAAACCTTTTAAAATACGCTTAATGCCGAATTAAACGTATTTTAAAGGGCTTAAAGCCCTTTAATCGTTTTGCAAACTCTCAATTTTCGGCACTATGCGAAAACTATCTTTTACGGTTCTTGTTAGCCCCAGCTTTACGAGATCTTCATCTTTTAGCTCGGCTAGCGCATCTTTATTAGGTTTTTCCTCGTATATAATGCATTCTTTGGCCAATCCGTAGCTTTTGATCGCTTTTAGCAGGCTTTCTACCTTTACTTTGATGCGAGGAAGGCTTACGCTCTTAGTGAGACGGTAGCCGATCTCGCCGAAGGTAAATTCTTTCGAGCGTTTTTCGGCGAATTCGTGCTTATTCTCTTCACAAAAAAACGTAATTTGCTGCTCGATATAGTTTTTCTCACTCTCTAGCCGCTCAACTTCGGCCTTTCTGCTTTCTTTGATGCGGTTGCACTCAAGCGTTACTTCGCCGTTGATTTTCTCTATGCCTACGCTTAGCTCGCATACCCTTTTTAGCGCGATGTCGATATCGCTGAAACTTTTGATTTCCATGGTATTCCTCCTAAAATTTTAAATCTTTTGGCTAGTCCATATTTTATTACGTAGCCGTATCGTAGGCAGATCGGAAGCGTGTTTTTACTCTTCTTTACGATCCGCACCATGCTCTCCTCACTCATCGAAAAGACTAAATTTCAACTCATTTACGCCGAGCTGCCTTGCAAGCTCTCGCTCGTATGCCATGCCCTTGCTATTTTCGCTGCCTTCGCAGGCAAAAAAGTAGTAGTAGCTGCATACCGAGAGGAGCTCCTCGCAGTTTTTCATTATACGATCTCGCTCCAGCTCGCTATACACCCCCATCCATGCAAGCACGGGCGATATAGGCTCGTAGCCGTTGGCGCGCACGATGGCGCAGGCTTGCTCGGCAAGCTTGCGGGCGTAGTAGTCGCGATCTCGATCATGCTTGCATTTGATACTTGCATACGGCGAGCTTACAAATACCAGCCTTGCCGTTCGTTTGTCCATATTTTCTCCTTTCTTTTAAATTTGATTTCGCAGAGGAGCAAAGCCCCTCTTTGCGAGCGGGAGCTACGCTCCCTGCACCCACCTAAAGTTTCAGAAATTTTGCTTCGCAAAATTTTAGATTTTTCAGCGGTTCAGCTTTAGCGCTTATATAGGCTCTTGTAAAAAGAGCCCGATAAACGTTACGCTCCTTGTAAATACTTTAAAATTTTCCCGATATACGGGCTTTCTGCCATCGTCTCATCGGCACAGATATGAAGCCTGCCGAAACAGGCGATTTCCGCGCAAGGTTTTTTGGAGCCATAGAAAAAGCTCACGTAAAATGCCCAGCCCTTTACGAGCTGCTCGCCCTTTACCTCGTCGCGACGCACCGAGCGCAAACCTACGCTTACTGCGGAGGGTACTGCGGCGCTCATCTTTGTGTGCAGCTCTCGAAGAGCTGCGGCGCTGTAATCCTGCGCGCTTAAATTGATTAGATCCTTTAGCTTCAACTTTTTGTCCCCTTTAACGTCCAACCGCTGCCGAGCCTTTGAGCTCTGCATTTTTCGATCTCGGCGAGGGTTTCAAATATCGCTATCCACGCCTTGCGATTTTTGGGATGGCGCAGCTTTGCAAGGGCGGCTCGCTCGATCATCGCTACCCGTTGGACGCTGATGCCGAATATCGCCGCAAGCTCTTTATAGCTGGCGTCGGCATCATCTTTTAGGGCACTTGCGCTTTCGCGCTTACTTAGTGCTAGCGACATCTTTCTTCTCTTCAAAGAGTACGCGCTGCTTATGCTCGCCCACTTTACCAATATTGAAGCTCTCTACCGGGCGCAAGTAGCCCATCACGCGGGTGTATACTATGCACTTGGTGCGTTTGGCTTGTAGCTCTTTTGGAAATTTCATATCCGCTCCTTAAATTTTGACTTTATAAGACGCTCGCACGGGGCGCTTTATAAAGTTAAATTACCGCCTAACTCCGCGCGCAGCGCATTAACGCGAGCCTACGGCTCGCCCCTTGAGCGTGCCGGGGCTAATTGGGGGTTTGGGGGATAAGAAGGGGGGCGCCTCGCAAGTAGCTCCCTTCGGCTCCCCCGAGAACCGCGCACGGGAAAAATTTAACTCCAAATAGTGCCGAATCCGCGGCGGAAGTGCGGGATCGGTACCACTATGCTCTCGCGCTTCCTCATCTTTGCAATCCAGCCCCGCGGGGTGCGAAATAGAATGAATGAGTGGGCGATTATGATCTCATCTTTGCAAGCTTTTAGATCGCTCATTTTCATATTTGTAT
>NZ_CALJPC010000105.1 GCF_937981295.1 uncultured Campylobacter sp. | reverse complement strand
CTTCCCGCCCCAAGCCCCACCCATCCCCCTACGACGCTCAAGGTGCGAGTCTGCGGCTCGCGAGTTTATTTTATGCGCTTCGCGCGAGTTAAAATTTTAGTTAAAGGAGAAAAGATGGCTGCAAAATTTGGAGTAAACATAACCGTTTCGACAGAAGCGGCGCGACCGATAAGCGTAGAGAGTACTACGCCGATCGGGATCGCAGGATATGAAGAGGTGCTACAAAACGGCCTACATTTCTATATGACGACAGACAAGGCGATCACCGCACTCGAGGAAATTTACGAGGCAAAAAAGAAGGCGAGCGAGCAATTTAAAAAAGGCTCGATCTATCGAGCATTGAAAGCCATCAGCGATCAAAGCGTGCAAACGCAAATTATCTTATCGGTTTTTACCCGTACCGATAATAATGACGATAGCGACGATATCACGGCTTGCAAGGCCGCAATCGAGGCCTTTAAAAATGCAAAGTCCGCTACCGGCTATCGCCCGAATTTACTCATCGCGCCGGAGTTTTCGGGAGAGGACGCGATAAAATCCGCGCTTGAGACAATGGCGACGCGCCTTAAAGCCACCGGTATCGTCGATCTCAAAGCTTCAAGCGCAAGCGAAGCTATCACAAAGATGGGAAGCTTCGGCACCTCTCGCCTGCTCGCTGCCTATCCTTATGTCAAGACCTGGGACGATGAAACAAACGATTATGCAATGACGCCTCAATCGGCTCGTATTGCCGGAATGATCGCCTATGTGGACGGCCTTAGCGAATTCGGCTATTCTGACAGCTACTCTAATCGGGTCATGGGTGGCATCAGCGGCACGGCAATAGACGTAGACTTTGAGATGGGAGAGACCTGCACGGCAGATGAGCTTAGGGCGGCTCATATCAGTACGGTCATTCGCGAACAAGGCTTCAGGGCTTGGGGCGGAGAGACGAGCGATGCCGACGCTATCTGGCAGGATCTCGCTAGGGTGAGGATATTTGACCGCATCAGCCAGGCTTGCCAAAAAGGAGTATTTTTCGCGATAGATCGCAAAGCCGATCAACTCTATCACGCAAAAAGAAGCGTAGATGAGCTACTGCGGGCTCTCGTAGGAGCTAGAGTACTGCTAGGATATGAACTTAGCTGGAGCGCGAAAAATACCCTTGCAAACATTACGGCAGGGAAATTTTACCTTGACGTCAGAATGCAGAACAATCCGATAGTTAAGCAATTGACATTAGATTTTATCTATGTCGATTCTTATGGCAAAGTATTAATGGATTCGCTCAGTAGGTAGAGAGACGGAGAATTTTAAAACAAGGAGAAAAGCATGAAAAGAATTATCCCTCAAGCGGTGCAAGAATGCAACGTATTCATCAACGGTCAGGGCTACCTGGGCGTTACAAAAACGCTCAAACTTCCTACTATGGAGTTTGAGACGATAGAGGCCAAAGGTGCGCTTAGCGCAAATTATAGCAGCGGCATTCTTGCCGCGACCGAAGTAAGCTTTACGATCCGCATTGCAGATAGAAACACTTGGCTTGCTATGGGTCTGAATGCCTTTAGCTCGCGCGTGCCGTTTCTTTTCACCGCCTCGATCTATCAAGCATCAGGCGAGCCGAAGCCGTTTAGCGCGGCATTTACCGGCGATATCACGAAGATTGAATTCGCAGACTTTGAAAGCGGCGCCGAGATGGAAGTTACGATCACGCTTCAAGCGCACTTTGTCGATATCAATATAGACAAGACGCCGATGGTACTCAAAGATGCCGAAAATATGATCCTAATGATCGGCGGGGTGGATTATATGGCGAAAGTAAGATCAAATTTAGGAGAGTAAAAAATGAGAAATATCAAAGTGAATTTACCGATTTGCGGCGAAGAGATAGAGGTTTTTGCGCCGAGCGTCAAGGCGTTTAAGGCGGTTTCAAATGAAAAAAGCGAGATCGAGCAAAGCATTAAGCTATGCGCTACTTGCGCGAATAAAACGCCTTCGTGGATCGAGGAACTGGATATCGCAGATTTTAATGCCTTGCAACGGGCGGTGCAAAGTTTTTTGGACGTTTAGCAGCGCCTGACAATGAAAACATCGCGCTGCTAGGCTACGTGTTGCATTTTGGCCATCGCGAAATTTTGGATATGGATATGATTGATTTTAGTGAATTTGTCAGTATTTCGCTAAAGATCTTGCGAGCGCAAAGCGGCACGATGAAAAGCGTTTAATACCTTTTTAAACGCGCGATGGATAGGTCTTAAAAACACTATTACTCCGCCTGCGACGATAAACATAGTAATGAGCGGATTAGGCTCAAGACCTAAAACGAGGTTCATAAGCAGCACGGCTGCGGTAATGATACCGGTATAAAATGTTATTAGATCGCTTTCTTTCATAAGAAGCGATTGTATCATAAATTTTAAAATTTGCAGCAGGAAAGGAGGTAAAATGGATAATCAAACGACGCTCGGCATAAGTATAGGGCTGGTTTTGAAAGGACTTTCTAGCGTAAAATCTGCCGATAACGCAATAAAAGGGCTTGCGCGTAGTGCAAAAAACGCCGGCGTAAGCGTAAAAAGCATAAGCGAAAATTTGCGCGGACTAAAGGGCGTAAGCAAGGATATAGCTCGCTACAAACAAACAATTTCGGACGAAATAGGAAATCTTGCAGGCACTCTTGCAAAAACTGCAAGCCTTGCCGTGCCGATAAAATTTGCCATTGACGATGAAGCGGCCTTTGCCGACGTGAAAAAATATGTAGACGGCACCGACGAGGAGATGGCAAAACTCAAGGGCGAACTCAGAAATCTGAGCGCAAGCTTCGGCAAAAGCTTCAGCGACGTCGCCTCTATCGCCGCGGAGGGTGGCAAAGCAAATTTAAGCGGCGAGGAGCTTATAAAATACGTCAGACTTACCACCACCGCGATGAGCGCCTTTGCTATGAGCGCAAACGATGTCGGTAAAGCAACGAATAATATGTTCGTAGGCTTTGGCATCAAAAACACGCAAGGTATCGAGGAGCTTTTCGATACCATCAATCTACTCGATAATAAGGTAAAAAACGCTAATGCCGATCAAATTTTAGAGTCTACTTCTCTACTTGCCGCTACGGCAAGGATGATAGATTTAGACGGCAAGACTACGGCTGCATTTGCCTCTACTCTGCTTAGTACGGGCAAAGCTACGAGCGTAGTAGGCACTTCGCTGAACGATTTTTTTACGACATTAGCAAGCGCGGAAAAACAACCGAAGAAATTCCACGAAGCCCTAAAACAGATCGGGCTGGATGCCCAAACACTCAAAGAAAATTTGAACAAAGATTCTACCGCTGCGATGGTGGATTTCTTAGAGAGGATCAAGGCTGCGCCTAAAGATGCGCAAGCTGGAATTCTCTATGACCTCGTAGGCGGCAACTATAATGACGAGATAGCATCTCTAGTGCAGAACATAGACGAACTTAAAGCAAATATCGCTCTGGCGCGCAGCTCAGAAGCCAAAGGCTCTATGGAAAAAGAGTTGCAGGTTAAGCTCAATACTACCGCCTCGGCATTAGATAGATTGCATCAAAGCTGGATTAATTTAGCCTCACAAATCGGCGAAACTTTTTTACCCGTCGTAGATAGCGCAGCGAAATTATTTGCGGCTTTCGGAAACGCACTGCGAAAATTTAACGAAAAATTCCCTACGCTCGCCAAACTTCTGACTGGTGCGGTAGGCGGCTTCATAGCTCTTGGAGTAGCGATCAGCGGCGTTAAAATAGGCTTTGCAGGCCTTATGCTTGCTTTTGCGCCGTTTAGAACGGCTTATCATATCATTGCCCTGGTCGTTAAAGGGATGTGGGCGCTTACTGCCGCCACTCTTCGCACAAACATCGCACTTATAACGCAAAGAGCCGCTATGATCGCTCATGCTATCGCATCCAAAGCCGCAGCAGCAGCTATGGCCATATTGAGAGGCGCAAGCATCGCCGCGGCTGCGGGCTTTCGCATAATGAAGCTAGCTCTGATCACTACCGGCATCGGCGCCATAGTCGTGGGACTTGCTACGGCGGCGGTATGGCTGTATGAGAATTGGGATCGAGTAAAAGCCTTTTTTCAAAATTTTTGGCAAAAAATCAAGCCTGAATGGGAAAGCTTTAAGAGCTGGCTAGATAGCTGGATAGAGGCATTCAGTAGCGTATTTGATGAGACTGTAGCATGGTGGAAGGATCTATTTGCGGACTTTTTCGGCTGGATAGGCGAAAAAATAGATTGGGTACTTAGCAGCGTAAAAAGCGTAGGGGAATTTTTTGGCTTTGGAGATAATAGTGCGCCGGTTATGACGCCCGCATATGCTAATGCCGATCGAAATTTTACGCCTGCACCGAATCACCCTATGGGCGAAGCGCTCAGTACTCTTAGCTCAAGCCGCGCTGGGAGCGGCAATACAAATATAACCTTTAGCGGGGATTTTAAGATCGACGCACACGGCGGCAGTATCGATACCGAAGCTTTTAAGCGGCAAATTTCAAAGGATATACAAGAGGCTATCAGACGAAATGAGCGAAACGCCAGAAATACGGACGTGAGAGGTTAAAAATGGTCTTAAATTTGGGCGGCTTTAAATTTGAGTGGAAACAGACGAGCGAAATATCAGTAGAAACGGAATTCGGCATAAACTCTACCGAGCGGATAAATAATCACTCCGCGCTGCTGAATGCAAATCTGGGTACGCAGAGCATTACCCTTAGCGGACAAACTCTGCCATTCGCCTGCGACGGACAAAGTGCGCTTAAGCCGCTTTATGCATTGGCCGAGTTGCGACAGAGCCTGCCGCTCGTTACGGGGCTTGGGAAATATCTAGGCAGATTTGCGATAGAGAAGATCAGCGAAAACAGATCCGTATTCGCTCCAAACGGAGCATTTTTCACGCAGACATTTAGCCTTACGCTTAGAAGGGATTACGATGCGGACGAAATTTAATCAAACAGAGGCATAAATATGATTTATAAAGCAAAAGACGGCGAGCGATTGGATCAGATCGTATATAGACATTATGGGCATTTGCGATTTTTCGAAGCAGTGCTGGAGCTTAACCCGAAGCTAGAAATTGTTTTAAAAGCAGGCGATAGCGTAACCCTGCCGGAATTGAGCGAAGAAAAAATACCGCAAAAGCAGGCCGCGCTATGGTAAGAAAACCCATATTTCGCCTTTTAGCAAATGAAAAAGATATCACGCAAACCATAAGGCAAAATTTGATTAGCTTAGGATTTGATGATAAAGAAGGTTTTAAAAGCGATGAAATAAGCTTTAAAGTGCGCGGTCTCTTTGCAAAGCCGACATTCGGCGATAAGCTCGAGCTGTGGCTGGGCTGGGCGGGCGAAGGAGCGGAAGGCTCCGATCTGATGTGGCTCTGCGGCAAATTTGCCGTGCAGACCTGCGAGCGAGACTTCAAAGAGCAGAACACCGAGGTGCGCGCTACGGCCGTAGATTTTGCCGGCGAGATCAAAACCAGAAAGCGCCGTAGCTGGGAAAATACCACGCTTTTTGCCATTGCCGGCAAGATCGCGGACGAAAACACCCTGAAGCTTAAAACGAGCGGAGAGGATATGGCGATCAGATCGCGCCTGCAAGATGGGTTGAGCGATTTGGAGTTTTTGTATTCGCTTAGTAAAGAACTAGGCTATCTAGCCGCCACCAAAAACGACACGCTGATCCTAGCGCCGAAAAGCGGATATGATGAAGCAGATGAAGCAGAGACAGAGAGCGGGCTACCGCAAATAGAATTAAATTTGATAGATCTCGCTTCTTTGAATATCACAGAGGCTAATCGTAACGCTTACGGCTCGGTTACGTGTGAATGGCAAGATGTGGAGAGCGGCAAGCGTAAGCAGATCAAGGTAGGCAAAGACAAACAGACCTATAAGATGCAAATCCCAGAGCCAAAAAGCGATGCCGAGGCCTATAAGCTGGCGCAAAGCAAACTAAATGAGCTCAAAAAGGGCGGTATAAACGGGCGGTGCTCGTGTATGGGCGCCAATATCGTCGCGGGCGCACAAATTAAATTTAAAGGCGCTGCAGGGCTTGAGGATCTTAGATTTAGCGTGAAATCGGTTTCGCATACGCTAGAGCCCACAAACTATAGCATAGAGATAGAATTTGAAGGGTAAAGGAGCAAAAATGGTCTTAGAAATTATCAGGTTTAAAGAAGTGGACGATATGACGCTGGGGCGCTTCATATTGCGAGACGGCGAAAGAGAGGTGCTAAAGGGATATACCTGCGAGCCTGCGGGCCCCGATACCACGCAGAGCGGCATGGATAGACGCATACCGCAAGGAAGGTATCAAATAGCCTGGCACGATAGCCCGAAATTTAGAGTTCGCCTACCGCTACTTTGGAATGAGCTAGTGCCAAAAACTCGCTGCATATTGATCCATGCGGGCAACACCGGGCGCAATACCGAGGGTTGCGTGCTACTGGGCAACTCTTTGGGTGCGCACGGAGTGAAAGACTCTCGTGCGGCCTTGAGCGCACTGCTTGCCGCCGTAAAAGGGCAAGAATTTGCAGTGCAAATATCTAATTTCAGCTTTGACTTTCGCATACCGTCAATAAATATTTATGATTTATATCTTCAGAAATTTTAGAGAACGGAGTCGGATATTTTTTGATATAATTGTATAAAAATATCGGGAGTCTAAAATGTCGAATATTGAAGAAAAATATATAAAGGATATTGACATATCAAATCCTTTTTTTGATTCATTAAGGAGCGATTACGATGGATTTGACGCATGGATTGAGAGAAAGGCTTTATCTGGTGAAAAGGCTTATGTTCTATTTGACGATAATCGGATAGTGGCTTTTTTATACTTAAAGGTAGAAAATCCAGTAGATAACACAAATATAGATCCTAAGCTTGATACTGGCCATCCATGGCTAAAAATAGGAACTATGAAGATAGAAGCTCATGGAACTAAACTGGGCGAACGTCTCATAAAGAGAGTCTTCGATTTTGCGGTATCAAAAAATATTTACGATGTTTATGTTACCTCTTTTGCAAAACAAACCCCGTTAATAGCCTTATTAAAAAGGTACGGTTTTGTTGAATATGGCAAAAAAAATGAAGAAATTGTTCTGATTAAAAATATACCGACACGCAGGCAAGATATAAGAGGCGATATATTGCTAGACTATCCAGCAGTCATAACAACAAATGCAAATAAATATATTTTAGGTATTTGGCCAGAATATCATACTCGTATGTTTTCTGACTCTATACTTAAAACAGAAAATTATGATATATTAAGAGATATGTCCGAGTCAAATAGTATACACAAGGTATATATTACGAAAATCTATGGTGCTGAACAATTAAGAAGGGGCGATTGCCTCATCATATATAGAACCAAGGATGATAGTGCGTCAAACGCAAATTATTCGTCGGTGGCAACCTCATTATGCGTTGTAGAGGAATATCGTGATTTATCTAGTTTCGGCAATGTAAACGAATTTGTAGAGTATTGTAAACCGCATAATATATTTACAAATTCGGAGCTAGAACGGTTCTTTGAAAAAAAGACTTATCCAAAAGTAATAAAAATGACCTATAATGTCTCCTTTAAAAAACGCGTTATTTTAGGTGTTATTAGGGAGATTTTGGGGGGAGAACCATCATATTGGGGCTTTGTTCGATTGACGGATAGTGGTTTTTTAAATATATTAAGAGAGGGGTCGGTTGATGACCGCATTATTATCGATTAAACCCGAATTCGCAGAAGCTATCTTCAACGGAACAAAAAGATTTGAATTCAGAAAAGTAAATTTCAAAAAGAGAGTCAATAAGATCAAAGTTTATGCCACGAAACCAATAGGAAAGATTATTGGAGAATTTATAATCGATGATATTTTAGAGGATACTCCGGAAAAATTATGGGATAAAACGCAAACGTATGCAGGCATAGATAAAAATAGGTACTTAAGGTATTTTACCGGCAGAGATGTAGGGTTTGCTATTAAAATCAAATCGACAAAAAGATACCAAAGGCCTATCTGTCCTTACTCGGAGTATCCGAATTTCGTTGCACCGCAATCGTTTATGTATATTTAGAAAACGAAGAAATTAAACCCTCAATCTATGCGATCTATACCATATTAATGATGTTTTTAAAAGCTATTTAAAGGTGTATATTGCATTTAGAATGATAGTGTTTTCGATCCCGCTCTCATTTTAGCGGCAACAAATTTTCTCATTTTTCACTTAAGGGTAAAAAATGAGAAATTTTTTTACGAAAAAAGTGAGAAGTGTTAAATTTTGCGCACCAAACCGATGAGGCCGTCTAAATCGGCATTCCGTAACCGTCTAAGCGGGCAAGCAAATTTAGCTCAGATAGTAACACGCAAAAGCCACAACGGCGACGATAAAAGTAAGCGCAGCCGTTAGTTTATATAGCCGCAAAGCTCCCGCGCAGCGACTTTTCATATCGCGGATTTTAGGCGGTTTGCTAGTTAAATTTAGTTCTAAAAGCGCCGCGTCAAATTTGCCGCATTCTAGCCTCCCCTCCGCAAAATCTCTAAAAATCAGCGTATCAAAATACAGCCTAATGTGCAGATAAAATAACCCCGCAAAAGCCGCTAAAAAGCCCGCAATTACGGCAAAATTTGCAAAAATGCGAAGGCAGACGGCCAGCTGAAGTAAATTTAACAAGAAAAACAGCCTATGCGTCGCTAAAAATCTAGCCGCAACCAGCGCCAAGGCTCTATCGTCCGTCCTTTGGCGGCATTCCTGCTCCCTGCCTTGCGCCGCTTTTTCGTTTTGCTCCGCATTCGTCATTTTCCCTCCTCATTTTGGGCGTTTGCCTTTGGTTAAATTTCCCGTTCGTTTTCGCCGAGAATTTTGCAATGCCGCTTGTTTCTAGCCTGCATATTTTTTAAATTTGATCCCTTAAACTGGACTTGATCAAATTTAGCATGCGCCTATTTCGCGCTTAAATTTGCCGCTTCTTTACTTCGCTTTCAAATTTCGCGGGTGCCGTCTGCTAGCTGCATTATCCGCTCGCGAAGTGAGCTAGAGACGGCGATCTTTTCGCGGCGCGATTTTAGCAAATTTAGCGCGTCGTCAAATCCTAGTCCCACGTAAATCACAAGCCAAGCGAGCAGCACCGACGCGCTCCTGCCGTAGCCCAGCGCGCAACACACTAGCACCCTTTTGCTGTTTTGCTCGGCGGCTCGTTCGTTTGAGCCCGCGGGAGTTTGTCTCGCCTCGGTGATCTCTAGCTTGTTCGCCGCGCCGGGCGTTTGTAAATTTACCCGCGAGCCCGCTTGCTCGTCAAATTTCAAATCTCGCCCGTGTGCGCAGCCGTTTGCTTCGGCGATAAAATTTGACCCTATTTCCACCGCCCTTTGCGGTAAATTTTCGCCTCCGCCAAGAGTCGTTTTTACTAGCCGCTCAAGCTCGTCCGCGCCGTGCCTCAGCTCGTCCGCGCTCGGCGTTATCATATCTAGCATAGATAGGCTCGCGTAAATTCGTGCGCCGCCTGGCCGCTCAAACTCAGCCGCGAGATCTAACACCGCGTCAAATTTGCCCGCCTGCTTAACCGAGCCAAGATAGAGCCTGGGCAAAATCTCGTCTGAAAGCCGGCGTCCGCGCAGCCAAAAAATCGCATTTAACCGCGCTACGCAAAGATAGGGAAAAAGTAAAGCTTTAGCAGCGGTGGCGTGACGGCCTTGCTCGTTTTTAGCAAAAACTCCCGCGCCCAAAAACGCATAACCGCAGGCAACCAGCGCGAAGCTAAGGCTCGCCCACGACAGCCACAGCATCCACGCGCCCCAAATTTTAGCTCCCGCAATCGCCGCAAAAAGCGTCACAAACGAAAGCCCTAGATACAGAGCCGCCCATTTGTAGCGCACTGCGTCCGTAGCCATGGCAAATCTAAGCGGCTCGCCATCCATCGGACGAATGAGTAGGACGAAGCAGCCCGCGGCCAGCCCCGTCGGAATATCGATAAAATGGTGCTGATACGTGGTCAGCACGCTAAGGCCGATGAGCGCAAACCACGCGACAAGCGCCACCTTAAGCCAAACCGAGCGCGCCTTGCGAAGGTAAAATGCGCCCACCACGACGCAAAGTATGATGTGTAGCGAGGGAGCTTGATTAAACGGGAGGTCAAAGGCGGCGAGGCTTGAGAATAAAAAGCCGCTAAAGCCCGAAACTGCGGGCTTCTCCCACGACATTTGCAAAGGAAAAGCGATAAAAAACAGCGTCGCGATCATCTGAGCGACTAGCAGCTGCGTAACGTAGCGCGCGAGCTCCCCGGCGTCACGGCAGAGGAAAAATCCAAGCGCGTAGAGCAAATTTAGCGACCAATACGGCACGATACTCCACGCCCAAAACGGCACCGCGCGCTCCCACGCGAAATAAATCTCCGGCACATTTGCGCGAGCGCTCGCGAGGGCGTTTGTAGCGCCGTAGCTAGCGTAAAATGTCGCCGCAACGACGACTAACGCGGCCAGCTGCGATAAAAACAATTTCGTTTTCATTTTTGCCTTTTTTGCTAATTCTATCAAATTTTATCGGATTTGCGTTTTTACGGATTTATCGGTCCGAGATCGTTTGCTTGACGCAAATTTGTAAACTTTACGCACCGAGACCCGCATCTTTAAGGTACTAAATTTGAATTAGTCAAATTTATCGTTATGAATTAAACTTTTTGTGCAAGTCAATTTTTTTTGTTAAGGGGAAAGGGGCTTGAATTACGCTCTGCTAGCAGTTGCGAGCGCTAGCGAAGCAAAAGAGCTCCCTTCCCCCTTAACGATCCCCCAACCCCTACGACGTGAGAGGTTGCTGCGCTATGCGCAGGTTTATCTGGTGCTGTCGCGCCGTAAATTTTAAATTTGCATTTTTAGGGTGCGGGTCCCGATGAGTCAAATTTGCAAATTTGAACGTAAAACGATAAGGCGAAGTATCGCGAGATGATTTTTCGAGTTTTGAAGCAAAATTGAGCGTGCGCTAGGCTATAGCCTGCGGAGCGAAAATTTTGCGAAATCTCGGAAAAGCACTCACGAGACGAGCCGCTAAATTTTAACAGCTAAACTAACGCTAAATATCCCATCCCCATCTATCCACTCTTTTACTTTTTTAAATCCCGCATTTTCCACGAGCTGATCCATCTCGGCTTGGCTACGGCGGCGCATGATCCACGCCGCACCCTGCCTGTGGCTAGATAGAGCGCGCGCGATCATCTCGAGCTGCGGGTGCCACGGCTGGTTGGTGTAGATTAGGTAGCCGCCGCTTTTTACGCTGCTTGAAAAGCCTTGTAGCGCGGTGCGCACGACTGAGCTATCAGGAAAAAGCTCAAACAGCCCAGACACGACGCCTAGCGTATATGCGTCCTGCAGGCCCTCGTAGCTAGCGGCTTCGAACGCATTTGCCTGCGTGAAGCTCGCGACGTCCTGTAGCCCGCGCTCTTTTATCATTTCGCTGCCGGCTTTCACGTTGATATCGCTGTAGTCGCGTAGCGTTATGCGCTCAAATTTATGCCCCTGCGCGGCGTCTAGTATGTATCTGCCGTGTCCCGAGGCGATGTCTAGCAGTCGTAGCGGCTCGCCTCGCTCCTGCAGCTTTGCCACGGCTTGATCGATAGCTAGCTTGATATTTCGCTTGCGCTCCCTGATACCGCGCCAGCCGATGGCGTTTAGGTAAATTTCGTCGATAAATTTGAAAAATTTATTCGCCCCTTGCGGCTCGTTTCGGTAAACGTAGTCAAGCGTACTGCCGCTATCGTAGCCCGTATTTTCGCCGATCTTTAGCCCGCCGACCCACGGCGAAACCGCCTGCATAAATATCCGCTGAAATTTAAATCGCAAATTTTTCGGGCTAAATCTCGGCAGCGGCGTAGCTAGTCTATCGGCCTCCTCGCGGCTAAAGCCGTATTCGTCCGCGTGCGTGCAGTCCACCTCGCTAAAAGGCGCGCTAAACCTCTCGCCGACGAACTCGCGCACGATCTCAAACGCCCTCTCCCGCTCGCTCTCGCCCAGCGTATCGTGGTAAAATCCCTCTAAAATCTCGCGCCTTTTTACGTGCGCGCCAAGAGCGTTGTAAAACTCGTGCTGCGGGGCGTGCTCCACGACCCAATCATCGCCCGAGATTAACAGTAGCGTAGGCGTCGTGATCGCGGCGGCGTCCGAAACCACGCGCTGTGCCGCTTCGTAAAGCCCAAGCAGTATGCGCACCGAGATCGCGCGAGTGATGAGCGAGTCGGCGTCGTAGCTGGCCTGGCGCTGTTTGTCGTGCGTGAGATAGTGAGCTTTGACGTAGCTGTTTACGAAAAAATTTCCGCGCGCATTGTAAAGCGCCTTTAGTCCAGCTCTGGCAAACGGTACGTAAAGCTTCACGCTAAACGCGGGGCTAGCCAGCACCGCGCAGCGAACGCGCGGAGCGTAGTCGTGCAGCCACGCCGAGACCAGAACCGCGCCCACGCTCTGAGCTATCACGGCTAGATTTTGCGTCTCAAAGCCAAATCTCTGCTCGATGTGCGCCACAAACTCGTCCACGTCGGCGATAAGGCGGCCCATACTAGGCGCGTCGCCCCGCTCGCCGTCGCTCCTACCGTGTCCGCGCTGATCCCAGGCAAAATAGCTAAAACTCTCATCCGCTAGCCCGTCTGCTATGTTCGTCGTCCTGCCCGAGTGCTCGTGTCCGCGGTGAAATATTGCTACGGCTTTGGCATTCGGCGCGGCTTTAAATTTGAAATTTTGCTCGGCGTTTTCGCAAGGCGTCTCGCTCAAATTTGACGCGCCGCATTTGCCGGCTTCGTTTAAATTTGAGTCCGAGTTTTTGCCGCTTCTTTGTAAATTTTGCTCGTCCGATTTGCCTTCGCCGTTTAAGCCTGGCTCCGTATTTTCACCCGCGCCGCGCGCCTGCTCGCTAGCCAAATTTGACGTTTCATTTACGGCCTCGGCGCTCAAATTTGACCCGTCAAATTTGCCATCCTTACTCAAATTTACTTCGCCTGCGCCCGGGTTTTCGCACGCTACGTCGCTAGCCAAACGGTATCTGTAAAATATCCTCACCCCGTCGCTGGTTATAAAATAGCTCTCTTTAAACTCCATTTTTCGCCTTTCTTACTTAAATTCATCGATTTTTACGCTTATTTTATCCTAAAATGCCCCGTTATCTCGTAAACATTTAGCACGTCCTCCTCCTGCGCGCCAAGTCCGATATTGTGGATCACAAGCGGGGTTTTGCCGCTGGCAAATTTATCCGAAACTATGCCGATATGAGGCCTTCCGTTATCCAGCCGCCACGTCACGATATCGCCCGCCTTAAACCCACCCTTCGCCTCGTAACCCTTGCGTTTTAGGTAGGTTGCGATGTTTGGTGCGCGGCGATGATCGATGTTTTTGTCGGTCTTTTTCGCGCCCCAGTTTTTTGGATAGGCGCTAAAATTTGCGCTCATATCCTCGTGGATGAGCCGCTGCAGATCTATGTCCTACCCGCGCAGCGCTCTAACAACGACATCGGTGCAAACGCCCTTTATCATATCCACGTCGCCCATCGGATAGGCTAGCCTAGAGTACGAAGGATCGTAAAACAGCGTCTGCCCAACCTGCGCTCTGGCATCTTGCACGAGCTTTTGGGCCGAAAAAGCAAAGACTAAATTTGCCACGAGCGCTAAAAGTAAAATTTTGCTCCAAATTTTCATCAAAACCTCACGCGTAAAAATATCTAACTATGTGAAAAAATATCGGCGCAGCAAAGCACAGCGAGTCCATACGATCAAGCATCCCACCGTGCCCGCTGATCATATAGCCCCAGTCTTTGACGCCTAGATCGCGCTTGATGGCAGACATAACTAGCCCTCCTAAAAAACCCATCATGCAAACGGCAAGCCCGATAAAAAACGCCCCAACCGCGCCAAAAGGCGTGAGATGATGCAGACACGCGGCCAGCACGCTAGCGCTAAGAACCCCGCCCGCAAAGCCGACCACCGTTTTAGACGGGCTGATGCTAGGGGCGATCTTGCGCTTGCCCAAAAGCTTGCCCCAGACGTACTGCAGCACGTCGCTAGATTGCACGACCAGGATCAAAAACAGCATCAGCTCCATGCCGCTACCTTGCTTAAGATCCAGCAAAAGAAGTGCTGGGATGTGCGAGATACAAAACACGCAGATCATCAGTGCCCACTGGATCTTCGTCGAGCGCTCCAAAAAATATGCTGCATCGCCGCAAATAGCCGCCAAAATCGGCAAAAACAAAAATCCGTAAACCGGGATAAATATCATCGCCATCGCGTACCAATCGGCGTAAATAAAGATATATTGCATCGGCAAAATCACGTAAAAGCACGCCACGAGCGCGATATGATCGCCTCTGCGGATGTAGATGAGCGACAAAAACTCGCGCAAAGCGGCAAAAGATACGAGCAAAAACAAAAATATCACGGCGTTTTTACCCATATACGTAAACACAAAAATGACCAAAATCATCGCCCACCAGGCGTTTATGCGCGAGGTCAAATTTGCGATGGTTTTGTTCTCGGCGCCAAATTTCGCCTTTAGCATAAAGGCAATGGCGCTAGAGACGACTAGCACCGCGATGAGTCCTAAAAATAGATTTAAGATATGATTTTGCGGGTTCATTTTAGGGCCTTTGGGTTAAATTTGAAGCTAAATTTAACGCCTGTTTCGGAGCGCTCCGAGCTAGTCGAATTTACGCGCGTTTGGTTTGCCGTGCGGACGGTTTGAATGGTTAAATTTGTTAGCCAGAAATACTCGCGCTTTGAGCCTGCATTTGGATCAAATTTGATTTGCGGCGTAGCGAGCGTTTTGATCCGGGTTTCGCGTTTAAATTTGACGCTTTTAGCCGTCATTTTAGAAGGCTCGCCGTCAAATTTGCCGTAAAGATCGGTCGCAAATCTCCCCGTCTTGCGTGGCGGATTTACGGGGCTTAAATTTACCGCTCTCGCCAAAGCCGACAAATTAGGCTTTCGTTCTGTCATTTTGCGTATCGCTCATTGCTAGCAGCACGTCTTGCGCCTTTTGTAAAAACTCGCCCTTGCCTTCGCCGCCGTAGGTTATCTCCTCGCCCACTATCAGCTCGCAAAGCAGCGGGATGGGTATCATAAAGCCCTTAGGCAAGACGTTGCGCGCGTTTTTGATCCAAATCGGCACCAAAGGCACGGAGGGGCACTCCTGCGCCAAACGAAATACCCCGCTTTTAAACGGCTGAAGTGCTAGGTCGTCGTTCATCTTGCGCGTGCCTTCGGGAAAGATGATGAGAGAGTGCGTCTGCAGCGCGTCGCTCATTTGTGCTAACGCTTCCAGCGGATCTTTGCGGCGGCTTATTAGCACCATATTAAACACGTTTTTAGCAAGAAACCTGCGCACCGGCCCGCTCTCCCAGTACTCCGCCGCCGCGACGGGGCGCACGCGCTTTCTCACGCGGTAGGGCAGCGAGACGAAAATCAGCAAAAAATCGCCGTGGCTAGCGTGGTTCGCGTAGTAAATTTTAGTACCCTCGCCTATGTTTAAAAGCTCCTGCGGCGGCCGTACGCCCGTGATAAATATCGTGATACGGCAAAGGATAAAATCAAGCGCTGCAGCTAAAAACTCTTTCATCTTGTATCCTTTTTACTCTTTTACTTTTCAAATTCACTTTTTGCGGTGCCCTCAATTTTACGGTTGCGTGCGGCAAATAAGCTTCTCGCCCATCTTGCCGAAAACGAGCGTTTAGACATAAATTTGAGGCGATTAAAGCCAATACGGTTTTAAGTAACGCCTGCAATTTGCCGCTTTTGCTACTTGCCTTTAATTTCACCGACTTTGATAAAACGCTCGAAATTAACCGAGCGCGTTTTGCGCGCCTAGTGTCTTTTAAAACGTCTAAATTAAGCGGACAAATTCGCCGTGATATTTTATCCTCGCCTCAAAAAATCTCATAAATTTAAACAAGATCAAATTTATAACGATTGCGTGCCCGCGTCGAGGCGAGCTTAAAACTTTTGTAATTATATCAAATTTAGGCGAATTTACCTTGCGTCGATTTTGGAGATAGCTATTAAATTTATCCTCGTCCGAGGCGCCTTATTCCCCGCTTTTTAGCCCCATCCTCACGCGGTTTGCGCAAGTAAGCGCGAGTAAAAATATCGCGGCGTAAAGTACCCAGCTAAACCACTCCGGTAGTCGCCCAGATAGCGCATATACCGTACCGATAAGCCCGAATATAAACGCGCGGTCGCTCTTGCCCATAGGCCCGTCGTATCGCCTGCCGCAACCGTGCACCTGCCCTAGGACGCCCAAAAACTCACTCATAAAAGATAGAAAGATAACGAGCGCGATAACTCCCCAGTCAAACGGCGCCACGAAGGCAAACGGCAGATACAGCGCGGTGTCCGAGATGACGTCTGTGGCTTCGTTTAGGTAGCCGCCCAGCGGGCTTTTTTGATTAAACTCGCGAGCCAGCATGCCGTCGATGGCATTTAGCGCCATACGCAAAAACATCCAAACGGGCAGCAGAAAGAATAGCGTCGAAATTTCGGCGAATTTTATCAGAAGTCCGCCCAGCAGAACGGAAATGACGCAAGCTGTGATCGTGACTTGATTTGCGCTGACGCCCGCGCCGTAAAGACGTCTTACCAACGGGCGAAGTAAATTTTGAAATTTGGGCTTTAACTCGTAAATCGTCATGAGAACTCCGAAAATTTGATTTTCGTATTGTCGCTTAAAAATGCTTGGAGGCAGATTAAATGTATGGCCGGCTTTTGTGTGAGCTTTTTAATCGTCGATTTTTGAAAGCATTAGGATGGCGAAATGAACGATGCAAATATGAGTAAATTATCTCTTCTATCATTGCCGCGATGGGCCCTCAATTTTTTTGACGCGGGCTCGCGACGGTAAAAGTAGCGTTTGCGGCACGATGATAGGCAGCGTGGTAATCTCCTCTATTATGGAAAGCGTACGGTGCAATCATCGCCATACCAGTATCCATCTTCGCTCAATTCGGTACGGAGAAGTGCTCAATTCCTCTATGCGGGTCGCAAAAATTTATAAATCGCATGAGATTTCATCGCGATAGATTTCAAATTTCGCCCTCTGCCGCAAATACAATAGATCTTGCGGCAAAGTCCACAAAACCTTGTCGCGAAAATTCTAAATCATAGCGACGCCGAGCTGGGAAGAGTGCTTTTAAATTTTAAAATTTCGCGGCGGCGCAAAGCCTCCGTATTTGCGGATTTAAAGTCAAATTTAAGATTTAATCTTGCCAGATATTTTCGTTTAATTTCAGAGTTTTTACGATGGATAGAAAGAATAGAAGCTCGTGCTTGATAGACGCCGCAGGACCTGCGCTAAGTACGCTGCGATCTACGCTAGGCTCGAAGCTATCGTATCCCGTGCGGATGAAAATGCAGACGTTTCTGCCCGAAAAGCTTAAACTGATCGGTCCGCCGGCACCGCTTCTAAAGCGAAGCAAGCGCCGCATAAAGGCGGGCGTGAGGGCGTACATTGCAGACACGGCATCGGCGCTATACACGCTAAATGCGGATCCAAACTCGCTATCGTCCATCGCGATCTTCTTAAGTCCGCCGAGCGTCGGTCTCGCGCTGAGCAGCGGCAAGATCACGGCCACCGAGTTTATGCGCTTTTTAAATTCCGCGTAGAAAAAGATCCCTCTGCTGTTATATCGTTCGTCGGTGTGGGTCACGCAAACATCCGCAAAGCTGAAAAATACTCCGTCATAAACGCCGGAAATTTTATCTTCGCAATCAAAATAGCTTATGCCGTCCACAAATAGGCCGCTAGCGCGCAGATACGCCGGCCGAAACGAGCCTGAAATTTCGTAGCGATAGCCTAGGCTCGCGATATAGGGTTCGATATATTGGTGTTTAAAGGCGCGGACGAATTTTTTGGATCTATTATATTTGATCCGCTCCAACGCGGCGTCTGCGATATTAAACAAAGAAAGGCAGATGGTTACGAGTGCGATGACGAAGCGCAAGGTATCATTCTCGCACATTTCTACGCCTTTGGCAAGCATCCACAGCAAGGTACAAAAGATAAATACGCGCACTATATTTGCATCTTTATTCACTACTCTAAAAGAGATGCTGCCGCAGCTAAATACCACTATGATCCAGCAGAGAACCATTGCCGCATTTTGATCTCTAAAATTGAAAAATAGCCACAACGCCGAGGCCAGCACCGCTAGTACTATTATCGAAAACGCCGTGCCTTTGCGCTGCTCCGCCTCATCCAGGATGCCGAGCCTTAGTTTTTCCAGTTCGTTTGCGGTCATCTTTCTCTTTCTAAATTTAGCTAGTAAATTTTAAAGCTTAGCCTCGAACCCGCCTCTAAATTTAAACGGCTAAGCTTTAAAATTTACAAAATTTCGCGGAATTTCGATCTTTAAATTCCGCGCAAAATTTAGCTTCGGCACAAAATTTCTACGATCACCTGCGGCAATAGCTCATGCTCGATCTCGTGGATTTTGGCCTCATAAGCCTCAAGGCTCATTCTCGCGCTCTTTTCAAACGCGCGCTGAGCGATAATCGCGCCGCCGTCGAGCTCCTCGCTGACCCAGTGCACACTCACGCCGCCCACTTTCATATCGCTCTCGAAGCTCTGCTCTATCGCATGCGCGCCCTTAAAAAGCGGCAGCAGCGATGGGTGCAGGTTTATCGCGCGAACCCTGCTCGTAAAAACGGGTGTGAGAATTCGCATAAAGCCCGCGAGCACCGTAAGCTCCGCGCCGCTTTTTTCGATCTCGCGCACGAGCGCGGCGTCGAACTCCTCGCGGCTAGCGAACTCTTTGTGATTTAGGATCACGCTTTTTAGACCGAATTTCGCGGCTTTTGCTATGCCTCCCGCATCCGCTTTGTTGCTTAGCGTTAGCGCAACTTCGATCTTGGTTTCGCCAAAAATTTTGCCGTGCAGCCTCTGCAGGATCGCCTCCAAATTTGAGCCGCTACCGCTAAAAAGCACGGCGAGCTTTTTCACAACCATTTTACCTCCTCGATGAGATCGAGCGGATTTAGCGCGTAGGAGTTTTTGGCGAAGGCTCGCGCGGCGAGTGCGTGGGCTAGGACGCCGCAGATTGAGGCTTGCAGAGGCGAGTAGCCTTGCGCGAGTAGCCCGCCGATGAGCCCTGCGAGCACGTCGCCGCTGCCGCCCTTTGCGAGCGCGGCGCTGCCCTTGTCGCAGACGTAGATAATGCCCGCTTGGGCGATGAGCGTGTTTGCGCCCTTTAGTACGAGCACGCCGCTAAATTTCTCGCTCCACGCCCGCGCAAGCTCGAAGCGGCGCTCTTGCAGCTCGCTCACGCCAAGATCCGCGATACCCGCGATCTTTAAAAGCGAGCAGAACTCCTTCGGATGGGGCGTTATGATTAAATTTGAATTGGCGTTTAGTAAGCTTAAAATTTCACGCTCATAGCACAGATCGGCGTCAATGACGCAGCTTTTGCTCCGCAGCGCGGCAAGATCGATCTTCCGCTCCCCCAGCCCGCAGCCGCAGACCACGACCCGCGCGGCATTGAATGAGCTTTTTTGCATCAAAATCGGGCTTAGATTTAATGGTCCCTCACTAACGACGCTAACGAGTCCGCTGCCGATCGCATGAGCCGCTAGGGCTGCCATCTGCGCCGCTCCGCTCATCTGTCCGCTTACGACGTAGGTGTGCCCGAAGTCGCCTTTGTTGGTGTTTTGCTTCCTGCGCATCGGCAGCTTTAGATCGCTTTTTTGAAGCAGAAAATATTCGCTTCTCCTTTCAAAATTTGAGCGCGAAATTCCAAGATTTGCGACCTTGATCCGCCCTGCATAATCCTTCGCGCCGTCCGAAAACAGCGCGAGCTTTAACGCGCCCATCGCGATCGTCAGATCCGCGCAAAAGGCACAGCCTAAAATGCGCCCGCTCTTATCGATACCGCTTGGGATATCGACTGCGATTTTTAGGGATTTTGCGCTGTTTGCGAGAGATAAAATTTCACAAATTTCAGCGCTTATCTGTTTATTCAAACCGCTGCCGAAAACCCCGTCGATTATGCAGTCTACGTTTATAATCTCATCGCGCAGGACGCCGCCGTACTCGCCGCAATCGTTGCCTAGCTTGCCGAAATCGCTGCCGTGCTCCGCGATCTCAAATTTAGCGCTTGTAAATTTTAAGTCCTTAAATTTTGCGCGTAATTTATCGCCGTCGTCCGAAGCGTCAGCGCCGCTTAGGTTTTCATGCTCGCTCCGCGACTCGCTCGCGCCAGCACCCTTTGAAGAGGAGCCGTCCGCGCTTTCATGCGCGCAGGCATCCTTGCTAGACGCGCTCTCTACGTGCCCACAATCGTCTTTCGCGCTTGCGATATCGATAAGCTTAACGCCCGCAGCCCGCGCCGCATCCGTTTGAAATTTACCCGCCGCGCTTCTATTTTCCAGCACGCAAAGCGCCGTGCAGCTAAAATCGCCGCTTAGCTTTCGCAGTGCCGCCATTGCGTCCGCGCCGTTATTTCCGCCGCCGCAAAGCGCCAAAATGCGCGAGCCCTTTTTGAGCCGCTTTCTGATCTCGCGCTCGATCCTGCCGGCGGCGTTTTCCATTAAAATTTGCTCGCCAAGTCCAAATTTTGCGCTCGCTCGCGCGTCGAGCTCCTCGGTGCTAAAGAAAATTTTTTTCAAATTTCGCTCCTTATGCGAAAGCTAAGAGCCTCCAAAATATGTGCCTTAGCGATGATTTCAGCGCCTGCTAGATCGGCGATCGTGCGCGCGAGTTTTAGCGTTTTATTTACGCCGCGCTGCGAAAGATCGTAGCGGGTGATCGCGGTTTGCAAAACCTCCCGCGCAGCGCTTTCACAGACGCAAAATTTTTCAGTCTCCTCGTCGCGCAGCTTTGCGTTTAGCTCGCTCTGTCCGCGAGCCTTTTGCGCGCGAAATGCCCGCAGCACCGCATCTGCCATCTCCTCGCTGCAAACGTCGCTTCTGTCGTCCGCGCCGGTTTCGTCCATCGCGACGTATATGTCGATGCGATCGAGCAGCGGCGCGGAGATCGTGTTTTTGTAGCGCCTGATGTCGTTTAGCGAGCAGGTGCAGGTGAGGTTTTTGGAGAATAGATTTCCGCACGGGCAGGGGTTTTGCGCTGCGACGAAGATAAATTTCGTTTGGTATTCGACTTTGGAATTTACGCGCGAAATCAAAATTCTATTATCCTCCAGCGGTTCGCGCAGGCTTTCTAAAATTTGCTTGCCGAAGTGCGGCAGCTCGTCGAAAAACAGCTCGCCGCCGTTTGCGAGCGCGACCTCGCCGATCTTTGCGCCGCTACTGCCGCCACCGAAAATCGAGCTGCGCGTGCTGGTGTGGTGCGGCGAGCGGAAAGGACGCAGCGCGCTAAAATCGACGTCTTTGTTATTTAGCGACTCGTAGGCGCACGAGAGCAGCACTTCGCCCAGACTCTGCGGCGGCAGAATTCTAGCTATCCGCTTGGCGCACATACTTTTGCCGCAGCCTGGGCTGCCCTCAAAGAGGATGTTGTGCATGCCGCATGCGGCGATCAGGCTCGCGCGCTTGGCGCGCTTTTGCCCTTTGACGTCTTTGAAATTTAGCGAAAAATCGCGGTTGGGGACGTAAATTTGCCCGTCAATCTCCACGACGTTTTTAAAAAGCGGATGGGTTTCTCGCATGAGCCTGCTTGCGGCGAACTCCTCGTCTAAAAAAAATCTGACCGCGTCGCTTAGGCTACCCACGGCATAAACGTCGTAGTTTGGGATCGTGCAGGCCTTTAGAGCAATGCTTTGCGGCACTAAAATTTTAGCACGCTTCACCTTCGTGCTTAAAAAAAGCAGGATCGAAAAGAGGCTCGCCGTGCTCTTTAGGCTGCCGTCTAAACCGAGTTCGCCGAAGACGAAGAAATCGTCGTCGATGCGCTCTTTTTGCAGCGCGATTAGAAGCGCGATCGCAAGATCGAAGTGCGAGCCGTTTTTGGGCGTGTCGGAGGGGGAGAGATTTATGATGATTTTGGAGGCGGGAAATTTAAAATTTAAGCTCACAAGCGCCGCTTTTACGCGACTTTCGCTCTCTTTTATCGTAGCGCCCGCAAGGCCAACGATATTAAATCCTGGCAGCCCCCGCACGAATGTCGATTCAACCTCTACGGGTATCAGTGCATCCGTGAATGCAGCGCATTTTAGGGATTTCATTTCGATTTTTCTTTTAGGCTTTTTTTGAATTCTTTATCAAATTTTTTGCGTTTATTGTATCCGATGCGCTCGATGAAAAGATGTCCGTCGAGGTGGTCCATCTCGTGCTGGATACAGACGGCTAGCAGCTCGCTGGCGTCCATTTGGCGGGTATTGCCGGCGCGATCTTGAAACTGCACCGTGATAAACTCGGCGCGCGTGACGTCCTCATAAAAGCCGGGCACCGACAGGCAGCCCTCCTGAAATACGACCTCGCCTTCCTTTTTTAAAATTTGCGGATTGATGATCTCGATGAGGTCCTTTTTGTCTTGGATTTTTTCCTCATTGGCTAAATTTATGATCAAAGCGCGCACGGGCCTGCCTACCTGGATGGCAGCAAGGCCTATGCCGTTTTTTGCGATCATCGTCTCATACATATCATCCAAAAGCTCGCCCAACGCCGCGTCGAATTTCATGACTTCGATCGATCTTTGATAAAGCTTTTTATTCGGATAGGTAAGGACGTCCAGGATCATCTATTTAAAGCTCTTTTGAAGTACTTGATCGATCAGTCCGTATTGCACGGCATCCTCGGCGCTCATGAAAAAGTCGCGATCGGTGTCCTTTTCGACCTGCGCGAGATCTTTGCCGGAATTTTGCGAAAGGATGCCATTTAAAATTTCTTTCATTCGTAAAATTTCTTTGGCTTGGATCTCGATGTCGGTGGCCTGGCCTTGCGCGCCGCCTAGGGGCTGGTGGATCATTATGCGCGAGTTTGGAAGCGCGTAGCGTTTGCCTTTGGCGCCGCAGCTTAGCAAAAACGCCCCCATCGACGCCGCTTGACCGATACAGATCGTGCTTACGTCGGGTTTGATGTAATTCATCGTGTCATAAATGCTAAATCCGCTCGTAACTACGCCGCCCGGGGAATTGATGTATAGATAGATATCCTTATCGGGATCCTCCGCCTCCAAAAACAGAAGCTGCGCGACGATCGAGCTTGCCACTGCGTCGTCGATCTCGCCGCTAAGCATTACGATACGGTCTTTTAGCAGTCTCGAGTAGATGTCGTAGCTGCGCTCTCCGCGACTAGTTTGTTCGATAACGTAAGGAATTACCATCTATTCGCCCTTCTCTTCTTTTTTGCCCTGTTTGGAGAAAATATCGTTAAATAGCTTCTCCTCGATTAGCGCCATTTTAACGGCCGGCAGCATGCCGTTGTTGCGGTATCTATTTAGATGCTCCTTCGGATCGGCGCCGTAGGTGTAGGCCTCCATATAGACCGCTTGGACAAGCTCCTGATCGCTCACGTCGATATTGCGTTTTTTGGCTAGTTCGTCGATTAGGAATGTAAGTTTGACGCTATTTTCGGCAGCCTTTCTAAACTCTTCGCGCTTTTTATCCAGAGCGTCTTTGTTGTTTTTAAATTCCTCGATCTGCTCTTTTGAAAAGCCGCTCCAGGCGTTGTTAAACTGCAAATTAATCTCCTGCTCGACGATCGCTTTTGGAAGCGCGAAGTTAAATTTCTCGGCGAGCGCGTCGGCAAATTTAGGCTTTAAATCCTCATTTATAAGCTTTTGAAGCTTATCGTTTTTGATGCGCTCTTTGATACGCGCTTCAAATTTCTCCTTGCTCGGCTCTTTCTCGCCCGGAAGCGCTTGCTTTAGCTCCTCCTCGCCGAGCTCTTTGGCAGGTTTTTTAGCCTGAATTTCATGAAGCTTGACTTTAAAGATCGCGTTTTTGCCGGCTAAGCTTTTCGCGCCGTAATCTTGCGGGAATTTAACCGCTACGTCGCGCTCCTCGCCCACTCTAAGTCCGATCATTCCGTCTTCAAAGCCCGGAATGAATTGATTTGAGCCGATCTGAAGGACGTAATCCTGCGCCTTGCCGCCGTCGAATGGCTTGCCGTCCACGAAGCCTTCGAAGTCGAATTTTGCAAAATCGTCTTTAGCTAGAATTTTTTTGTTGGTTTTAGAAAGCGGAGCGATCATCTGCAAAAATTCCGCCACTTTTTCGTCGATCTCTTTTTGGGTAACGCGCGGGCTGCTAAACTTAGGAATCAGCTCCTCGTACCCCTCGACGCTAACCTCGGGCCTGAAAGAAATTTCGATCTCAACGTCAATATCGCCGTTTTTTTCATCAAATTTAGAAAAGGCCGGCTCGGATAAAATTTCATCTTGTTTTTTCTTTAAAATTTTAAGAGACTCATCAATCATATCTTTAAGAAGCTCCTGCTTTGCGTCGCCCTCAAGCTGCTTGCCGTATCGCTTCAAAACCACCGCGGTAGGCACTTTGCCCTGTCTAAATCCGTCGATTCTTAGCTGCTTGGAGGCCTTTTTGGCTAGCTCTTCTACTTTGGCTGCGATCTGCTTTGCTTCGATCTTGCTCGCAGCTACCGCATTTGCGGCGTCTTTCATTTTTGCTTTTACTTCCATAAAATTCCTTTAGAAAATTTAAAAATAGCTCGTAATATATCAAAAAATTTCTTATTTAAAGTATAAATTCCTAAAATTTGCCGAGCCTAAGCGGCTCGCAGCTTTTAAATTTTAAAATTTTTAAGAGCCCGCCTTGAAATTTAAAGCGGGACTAAGGCTAAAATTTTACCGATACGTTAAACATAAACTGCCGCGCGTAGCCCATTTGAATAGGTATCACGCTCGTAGTCGTGCCGGTTGAGGATGAAGTGTAGTATTTTTTGTCGGTCAAATTTTTGACGTTGAACGAAAAATTCGTATCATAGCCCGAAATTTTAGTATCGTAGCTCACGAAGGCGTCATAAACTACGGCGTGAGGCAGCTTAAACGCCGTTCCTGCGGGCACGCTCGGTAGGTTCGTGCGCATATAGTAGGTGTACCACGAGCCGAAGTATCGCGCGCCGCCGCCCAGCCTAAGTCCCTTTGCGCCTAGATGTGCGAAATCGTAGTTGGCAAATAGGCTTGCTTGGTGCTTCGGCGTCGCTTCCAGCGGTTTGCCGATTAGCACCGCAAAAGCACCGTCGTCCTCACGCACTCTCGTTTTGGTATATGCATAGCTCGCCGACATGCTAAGTCCCTGCGTCACACGCCCGTTTATATCGAGCTCAAATCCTCGCGAGCGAGCCTTGCCGATCGTCTCACTTATATTATTTACCGTTCGCAGGACGTTTCTTTTATCGATATTAAACACCGCCGCACCCGCAGTGACGCGATCGTTTTGAAATTTAGTGCCGAGCTCCACGGATTTGCCTTCCTCCGGCTTTAGATCGCCGCCTATCGCCTCGCCTATGGACATCTGCGGCGTGAAGCTTTGCGCGTAGTTAGTATATACCGACCACTGCGGGCTCAACAGGTACAAAAGCCCGCCCTGATAGGTCGTAGCGGCCTTTTTCTGATCGGTGTTGTTCGGTCCTTGCCAGCTTTGTTTGGCTACTTGATCGTAAAATTCCCTACGCACGCCCAAAGAAAGTATTAGCTCGTCGGTTAAATTTATATTATCTTGGGTGTAAAGCCCGATCGTTCTTAGCTTTTGATATTGTATTTTTGGCTCTCTATTGTTCGTTAAGACGGCGCCTGAAGCGGTCTGTCCGGTAAGCATATTGATGCGTCCAGCAGTGCCTTTTAGCGCGCCCGGGCGGTATCTGTAGTAGTTTTTGTAATCCGTGCCGAAAAGGACGTCGTGCTTAAGCGGACCCGTTTCAAATTTGCCGTTTAGCGTGACGCTTGCTGCGTGCGTGCGGTGTATGAAATTATCGTAGTAGTTATACGATCGCGTCGTGCCGGTAAGGCCTTGGGGCGTGAATGGATTGTTCGGACGGACGTAGCCGTATTCGTGCTTACTGCGCGAGAAAGCATAGGCTCCTTTTAATATCCAATCCTCGTTAAATTCCTTCTCAAAGCCGAAATCAACCGTATCGAGTTTGCTTTGTAGTTTATTTACCGGCTCGTCGAAGCGGACTTTGCCGCTGCCGTAAATTTTACCCGTACTCGGCACCAAAAACGCGCCGCGATCCACCGGATCGGTAGAGCGGCTATGGGTGTAGCCTAAGTTTATCGAATAATCATCTCCTTGATACGCAAGTGACGGCGCAAAGAGCGTGTTTTTTATACCGCCGAAATTTCGCCAATAATCCTTCGCGTAGTAATCGAATATAAATCTATACGCAAAGCCGCTGTCTGCGATCGGCCCTGTAGTATCAAATCCAGCGTCCCAATAGTTGCGATTGCCCACCCCACCCCAAATTTCATTTACAAACTCATACTGCGGCTTTTTGGTTACCATGTTTATGACGCCGCCAGGTTGCTGGGCACCGTAGAGCATGCTCGCGGGCCCCTTTAGAACCTCGACGGATTGAATAGTTTTGTTGAAATTGTGCATCACGGCACCCGGCACGCCGTTGCGCATAATCGAGCCGTCGCGACCCTCGCCGAAGCCACGCTTGATGATCGCATCAAAAATATTTCCCGTCGTATTTGCATAGCTTATGCCGCTTACGTTTTGCAGCGATTCGGCTAGGGTCTCTGGCTTTTTGTCCTTTAGATGCTGCTGCGTTACGACATTTACGGTTTGCGGAATTTCTAAAATTCGCTTAGTCGTCTTGCCGATCTCGCTGCGTACGGCGCGGTAACCGTCGTCGTTATTCGCCCATTCTACGACCTCGATATCGCCTAGGTTTTCGCCCGAGGCGGAGCTTGCCGCGGCGTTTTGTTCGGCGCAAGCAAAAGAAAAGAGCGCCAAAGCCGCGCCAAAACTCATCTTAAATTTCATCGCCAAACTCCTTATAGATAAAGTTTATCGAAACGGCGGATTTTAAACAAAAATTTCTTAAATTTAAATATATTATCATTAACATAATGAGATTGATAAAATTTCGCGCGGAATTTTAAAATTTATCAGCGTTATAAAAGGCGTTTTTGAGTAATATCGCGCATCGATCTTTAAGGAATTGCTAAAAATGGACGAAAAAAGCCGAGCGAAATTTGAAAGCTGCGTGTCGCAGATGCTTGAAATTTTAGGCGAGGATCCGAAGCGCGACGGACTCGTAAAGACGCCCGAGCGCGTGGCTAAAGCCTACGAGTTTCTAACTAGCGGCTACGAGCTGGATCCAAAAGAAATTTTAAACGACGCGCTGTTTGAGAGCAGCAACAATGAGATGGTTTTGATAAAAGATATAGAATTTTATAGTCTCTGCGAGCACCATCTGCTGCCGATTATAGGGCGCGCGCACGTCGCGTATATCCCGAATAAAAAGGTCGTGGGGCTTAGTAAAATTCCGCGTATGGTAAATATTTTCGCGCGCAGGCTGCAGATCCAAGAGCAGCTTACCGAGCAGATCGCAAGCGCAATCCAAGAGGTAATCCATCCGCTCGGCGTGGGCGTGGTGCTGCAGGCGCGGCACATGTGTATGGAGATGCGCGGCGTGCAAAAGATCAACTCGACCACGACTACGTCGGCACTGCGAGGGCTTTTTATCAGCCGAAACGACACGCGCAAGGAATTTTTCGATCTAATAAATTCTCCGAAAACTTTTGGTTTTTAAAACGGCAAGCGTTAAAGAAAAATTTAGCAATTATGTTATATCATCGTGCGAAATTGATAAAAGAGCGAAATTGTCTGATTAAATTTCAGACAAATTTTAGAAAGGAATTTTATGCAGCGCGTTTATTTAGATAATAACGCCACTACGATGGTCGATCCCGAAGTTTTTGAGGAGATGAAGCCGTTTTTTTGCGATAAATACGGCAATCCAAACTCCCTTCACAGCTTCGGCAGCGAGACTCACCCCGCGCTAAGAACTGCGATGGATAGGCTCTATGCGGGACTCGGCGCTGCGGATGCGGACGATATCGTCATCACAAGCTGTGCGACCGAGAGCAATAACTGGGTTTTAAAAGGAATCTATTACGATAAAATTCTAACCGGCGAGAAGGATAATATCGTCATAAGCTCCGTCGAGCACCCCGCAATCAGCGCGACCTGTGCTTTTTTAGAAAAAATTTGCGGCGTAAAGATTACTCGCCTGGGCGTCGATAAAGACGGACTAATTGATCTTGACGAGCTTAGCGAAAAGATCAACGACAAAACCGCGCTTGTTAGCGTGATGTGGGCAAATAACGAAACCGGTACGATCTTCCCCGTAAAAAAAATCGCGCAAATCGCACACGAGCATGGCGCGCTATATCATGCCGACGCGGTGCAAGCCGTAGGCAAGATAAAGGTAAACGTGCGCGAGGCGGACGTGGATTTTTTGAGCCTTTCCGGGCATAAATTTCACGCTCCAAAGGGCGTCGGCGCACTCTACATAAAAGATAGTAAGCCGCTTACGAGCCTACTTCACGGCGGCGAGCAGATGGGCGGGCGCCGCAGCGGCACGCTAAACGTCGCGGGCATCGTGGGGCTCGGTAAGGCTTTAGAGCTAGCGAATAAATTTATGGATTTTGAGCGCACTCAGGTAAGCAGACTGCGCGATAAGCTGGAAGATGCGCTTTTGCAAATTTCAAACGTAAGCGTCGTGGGCGACCGCAGCATTCGCGTGCCAAACACCATTCTTGCCTCAATCCAAGGTGTCGAGGGAGAGGCGATGCTGTGGGATCTAAATAAAGCGGGCATAGCCGCTTCTACGGGCTCTGCATGTGCGAGCGAGGCGCTCGAGAATAACCCGATAATGGAAGCGATCGGCGCAGATAAGGAACTAGCGCATACGGCGCTAAGGCTTTCGCTGTCGCGCTTTACTACGGAAGCGGAGATCGATTATGCGATCGAGCATATAAGTAAAGCTATCGCCCGTCTGCGCGGGATTTCAAGCACGTTTGCTTACGCGCCGCAAGGTTATGAGAAAAATAAAGGATAAAAAATGGCAAAAAACAGTTTAATAAACGGTTCGATCTGGGAGCAATACTCGCAAAAAGTGCAGGACCGTATGAATAATCCTCGCTATATGGGCGAGATCACCGAGGAGGAGGCGAAGGCTAGAGGCGGTAAGCTAGTGGTCGCAGACTTCGGCGCCGAGAGCTGCGGCGATGCGGTGCGGTTGTATTGGTTGATAGATCCTAAAACCGATAGAATTTTAGACGCTAAATTTAAAAGCTTCGGCTGCGGCACGGCGATTGCGAGTTCGGACACGATGGCTGAGCTTTGTATCGGAAAGACCGTCGATCAAGCGGTAAAGATTACAAATTTAGACGTAGAGCACGCGATGCGCGATAATCCCGACGAGCCCGCCGTACCGCCGCAAAAGATGCACTGCTCGGTAATGGCATACGACGTCATCAAGCAGGCTGCGGCGAATTATAAGGGCGTCGATCCCGCGCATTTCGAGGACGAGATCATCGTGTGTGACTGCGCGCGCGTAAGCCTCGGCACAATCAAAGAGGTGATCCGTCTAAACGACCTCCATACTGTCGAGGAGATCACGCAATACACCAAAGCAGGTGCGTTTTGCAAATCCTGCGTGCGCCCGGGCGGACACGAGGAGAAGGATTACTATCTGGTCGATATTTTAAAGCAAACCAGAGAGGAGATGGAGCGAGAGAGACTTCAAGCTCAAGCCGAGGCGAGCGCCGCTACTAGCGCGAAAGTGGGAGCCGAGATGAGCTTTGAGCAGTTAAATCTAATCGGTAAATTTAAGGCTGTCGAAGGGGTGCTTGACGAGGATATCCGCCCGATGCTTCAGATGGACGGCGGCAATCTCGACGTCATCGATATCAGACCTGCAGACGACGGCAAAACGGACATATATATCCGTTATCTTGGCGCTTGTAGCGGCTGCGCCAGCGGTGCGAGCGGTACATTATACGCGATCGAAAATGTTTTGCAAGAAAATCTAAGCCCGAACATCCGCGTAATGCCGATCTAGGCTTATCGGTCGCTACGTTTCATCTTGGCTTGGTCTTTACGAAATTTTAAGAGCTTGGCTTCTGTATAATTGATGCAGTGCTAAATTTCGTCCCTTAGTTAAATTCGCAATTAGACGCTAAATCTGCGTAGAATTTCGCCGTTTGCTTTTAAGAATATCGTAAATTTTGCTAAGGTTTTCTAGCGTGAAATTCATTCGTAAATTTTGTCTATAAAATTTAATTAAAAGAGCTTTTTATTTCGCTCGTGTAAGTTTTTTATGAGATTTCGTTTGTAAATTGAACATAGAATTTCTCCGCGAATTTCATCTTTTCATAAATTTAGATAAAAATGCGCCATAAATCGCAGAATTTTAGCTGGCTATAATTTCTTTTTATTATAATTGCGCCTTATTTCAACTAAAAGGGGAGCAAATGAAAGTATTTGTTTTGGCGGCTCTGCTACTTGGTTTTCTATCTGCAAATTATTTGGACCAGATCAAAAAAGATAGGCTCGTTCGCATCGGTGTATATAACGATCAGCCGCCGTTTAGTGCGCTCGTAGACGGCAAATATAGGGGATTTGAGATTGCTCTTGGCGAAAAGCTCGGTAAGGAGATTTTCGGCGATAATCCTGGCAAGGTAAAATTTATCCCGATCACGGCTTCAAGACGCATTAGCGCTTTACAGCGCAATGAAGCGGATATGGTGATTGCGACCTTTACTCCTACGCCCACGCGAGCGAAAAAAGTAGATTTTTCGGAGCCTTATTTTAAGGTGCAGGTAGGTGTGCTAGCCAAAAAAGACGAAAATATCACGAGCTTCGATCAACTCCGCAAAAAGAGGATTTTCGTCATCAAACACTCTCCTATTCACAATTTCTTACGCAAAGCGGGCTTTAAGAAGAATTTAAACTTTTGCGCCAGCTCGGCTAAATGCTACCGCGCTTTCAAGAGGGCGAAAAACGCCGTACATGTCGATGATAATCTAATCCTGCACGCATACGCAATCATCGATAATAAAACGCAGGTTGCTTTGGATGGTCTAGGTAAGCAAACTTACAACGCAATCGCCGTGCAGAAGGGCAATAATGCGCTGCTAGAGCTAATCAATACATCTTTAGCGGGATTAAAAAAAGACGGATTTTTGGATAAGACCTTTGACGATACGCTCGGGATTTTTTATCATGGCACGATCGATAAGAAGGAATTCTTGGTTGAATAAAATTTCGTGCAGAATTTAATTCGTGCGTTTGATTCCCGCGTAAAATTCGATTCATTGTAATGATGGAGCGAGAAATACGTTGCGGGCTTAATTTGCTTTTAGAATTCGGTCTTGATTTTACTTGCCTCTCCTAAAACGCAAATTTTATCGAAATTGGTGAGGCTATTTAAAACGCGCGCACCACTAGCGCGAAATTTCATTTTCGGAAGTAAAATTTTTAAGCGATTCGTCTGCATTTAAAATTTACGCAACTTTTATAGAGTCCGTTTCAATTTTACATCCCACAAAACCCGCGCTAGCTTGTAAATTTCTATTTTTTCAGCTCTAAATACCTGCTTTTCCGCTACAACTTTATGATTTAAATTTCAAAAATTCCTCTAAAAGGAGTTAAACTCCCAAGCGCTATTGCCGCCTCAGTATGGAGAATTTAAAATTTACGCCCTACATCAAAGGCAAATTTTATGCAAAGTAGGCGCCAAATGAGCAGGCGGAGCAAATAATTTTAAATTTAGCGGCGCCTGTCTTATCGGCGCCGCGAAGCTGCATATTACAAAGACGCGGCGAATACAAAGAATGGTCGTAAAATTTTACCTCAAGAGCTAATCTCGATTTATTTTACTAGCTCGTAATTATACTCTTTCGTGCCGTCGAGTAG
>NZ_CALJPC010000104.1 GCF_937981295.1 uncultured Campylobacter sp. | reverse complement strand
AGGCGTGAAGGAGCTCGGTGCACCGAGTGCGGAAGTAAGCTTAAGCTTGCAAAACGATGCGCCGATTACGGGAGCGGACTACGACGCAGATAAAAAGCAGTTCGCGCTGGTTTCTAAAAATAACGAATTTTACGTTGCGGACGAAAATTTAAAGCCGCTTAGATACGGCAAGCACGATCGCCACTTTATAATGGAGATGGAGGCAACCGTGGGTGCTGCGTGGTACAAAAACGAGCTCGGCATGATAAGTTTTAATAAAACCTTCGTCTTTTATGAGCCTACGGACGGATTGAGTGCAGAGGAGCAAAACAGCCAGTGGAGGCACTTGAGCGAGGGCTGGGATAAATGGAAGCTAAACGATCTCGGTAACAAAGGGCGCTTCTCCACGCTTCGAGCAAAGCAGCAATATATCCTCGGCTGGGATTACGACGCGGCTGCGAATAAATTTATCGTTGCGTCCGTGCCTAACGACGTGAGGGATTATTGGAGCGTGGCGGTGTTTGACGGCGACGACAAGATGATTTTGGAGGAATTTATTCCGCAAATCGGCTCAAATTTAAAACTAAAAGAGAGCAGGAGCCTAGGCGAATACTACGTCACGGGCATCGACGCTCAGCCTGATGCCGTTTATCTTTTGAGTAAAAATTTCTCGACCATTTTAAAGCTAAATTTGCAAACTCATACAATTGAGGATGCGTATAGTTTTAGCGGAGCGGCAAACGCGAGAGCGCTTGCGGTGAAGGACGGCAAATTTTATGTTTTTTCGCGCGAAGGCAAAGAAAATAAAGTTTTCATATACGATATGAAATAAAGCCCACATTTAAGGAGAAGAGATGCAAAGACGTTCTTTCTTAAAAGGCGCGGGAGCGGCTCTAGCTACGGCGGGAGCCTCTCCAAGCCTATTTGGTATGGAGCAGTTTGAGGTGGATTTTAAACCGAAATCCTATAAAAACGAGCAGGGCGTAGAGTATCACTATCTCACCTGTCCTAGAAACTGCCGCGACGCCTGTTCGATGATCGCAGAGATCAAAGACGGTAAGATGGTCAGCATCAAGGGTGATCCGAAGCACCCTCTAACGCAAGGCACGGTCTGCGTCAAAGGTCATACCTATGCAATGCATCTATACAACGCCGATCGCATAATGTACCCAATGAAGCGCGTCGGTAAAAAGTGCGAGGGTAAATGGGAACGCATCAGCTGGGATCAAGCGCTAAAAGAGATAGCCGCGAAGCTCACCGAGATCAAGGCAAAATACGGCGGCGAGGCGCTGACGGAATTTGTCTATTCGGGCAACGAAGGGCATATCTCAAAGACGATCGCGCCGGGAAATTTCTTTGAAAAATACGGTGCTACGAGGCTTGTGCGCAATCCATGCGACTGGCCGCGCTATGCGGGCACGCCGAGCGTTATCGGCACGGACTTTTCAAAAGACGCGCTGGAAGTCGATGAGAGCGATATGTATATCAGCTGGGGCTCAAACGAAGCCTATACGGCGGTGCACTGGATTAGATTTGCCCACCGCGTCAAAAAGCGAGGCGGCAAGATCATCGTCATAAATACGATCAGAATTCCGCTCGCAAACCAGGCCGATATGTTTATCCAGCTAAAGCCTTCAAGCGATCCGGCATTTTGTCTAGCGGTCTGCAAATTTTTGATAGAAGAAGATCTATATGATCATGAATTCGTAGAAAAATATACAACCGGCTTTGAGGATCTAGTACATGAGTGCTCACTCTACACTTATGGCGAACTATCTGAAATGTGCGGAGCAAGCGTCGATCAGATCAAAGTCTTTGCTAGAGAATACGCCCACGCCAAAGCACCGGCTATCATGCACGGCGACGGCGGGCAAAGACACTTTAACGGCGCAAGGCTGGTGCGCGCGGTTACTTTCTTGCCGGTACTTACGGGCTGCCTTACAAAACTTGGCGGCGGATTATTCTGGGCTTACGTGCACGTAAAGGGCTGCTTTAACTTCGATAACTGCATGCCAGATCTTTCGCCGAAAGACGCGGAAGGCAAAAAGATAGAGCGCCAGCAGGTAAGCTATGTAGAATTCGGCAAAGGCATCCAAAAGGAAAATCCGACCTATCTCGACAAACCAATAAATACGGTCATTCGTGCCTGTATCAACTACAACTCAAATTTAATGGTAACGGCGCCGAATACAAATTTAATCAAAAAACGCGTGATGGACGACGACTTTTTCTTAGTAGTCATCGATCCTTATGATACCGACACCTGTGATTACGCGGACTACGTATTGCCGGGCGTTACCTTTATGGAGAGCGAAGAT
>NZ_CALJPC010000103.1 GCF_937981295.1 uncultured Campylobacter sp. | reverse complement strand
CCATGCACTTATAAAATAATCTCAAAATTTATGAGTAAAATTTAGATTAAAATCCATATCGATGTCACGCAGTTATAGTTTTCGGTATAGAATTTACGCGATGGGTTTATGGCACGAATTTTATTTGAAATTTCGCTTTAAAAATCTAAAATTTGCGCAGTGAAATTCCACCTGCGGTGGAAAGCTGCCGCGTGAAATTTTGCGGCTGCTGCGTTTTGTGATATAGGCAAAATGCGCACCGAGCGTGAAATTTTACAGTAGATCTTGCGGAGAAATTCCGTTATTTACCACGCGAAATCAAGCAGAATTCCGCGCATAAGTCTATAGCCGAAATTTACGCCGTGGCGAATGAGCTTACTCGCACAAAAGGGTGCTAGCGCAAAATTTCATAGCCGAAATTTCCTGGGCAGAGCTTTACTTTGTAAATTTTAAAACTAAATTCCGCTTCGAGTATTAAAATTCTAAGTTTACTTAGCGGGCGAGATTTAAGTGATAAATTCCACCCGCTGCGTAAATAGCAAGCGCTTTAAATTTCATTCCACGGGCGCTTTGCTTTGCAAAAATCGCACGAGCGTCTCGTATTCGTCGGGCTGCAACCCCGAGTTTTGTATCATTGTCTCGACCACGCTGGGCCAGACATTGACGTTAAACTCGTCGTATCCGTGCAGCGCGTGACAGCTGCCGCAGCGCTCCTTGAATAGATTTTCTCCCGCGTCGTAAATTTTAGCCGCATCGTCCGTCACGGCAAGCTTCGCAACGTAGCCGTCGATAGTGACGTTCGCCCATTCGTTATCGTAGTCGTCCTTCACGGTCTTTAGCGTCTTTAGGCTCTTTGCGTTTTGCGCTTGCAAGTCCTGCTCCAAAATCCCAAGCCTTGCGTAGCTTACGTTGCTTCCCTCGGGCACGAAGCCCGCGTATCGCACCTGCACGTAGTCCTTGCCGTCCTTTAGCACTTGCAGCTTCGCGCCTACGTGCAGCTTGGCGATCTCCTTGCCGCCCGCTTTGTTTAGAAGCGGGGTTTGAGCCGCGACGAAAAGATCCGTCGCGCCCAAATGGCAAGCTGCCGCGAGTAAAAACGCCGCTAGCGCTTTGGATAAAATTTTACCTCGCTCGGGTGCGCAAATTTTATCCGTTTCGCATGAAATTCCACCTGCGCCGGACGATGAAATTCTAACTGAGTGAGGCGATGAAATTTGACCTCGCCCGAGCGCGTAAATTTTAAAATTTTGTCTCATCGTTAGCTCCTTTTGCCGAATTTCGGCTGTGAAAATACCGCAAGCGGCGGAAGCTCACCTTGGAATTTCTCGATCTGAACTAGCGCGGTGGCTTGGTTGCCGCACGCAAGCTTCGAGCTGGGCTCGTTGGGCACCAGCACGTTTACGTTGCCGTGTACGCACATATCGCCGCTATCGCTAAAGAGCGGATCCCACCAGCCGCCCTCTTGCATCCGCACGACGCTTTGCTTTACGTTTTCGGTGACGATGAGCCCCGCAAGCGTGGCGCCGCGATCGTTGAAAACCCTAACTACGTCGCCGTTTTTAAGTCCTCTTGCTTCGGCATCTTTTGGGTGCATCCACACGGGCTCGCGACTGCTGATTTCTTCTAGGCTTCGTAGCCAAGTGTTGTTTAGCTGCCCGTGCAGGCGGTATTTCGGATGCGGGGTTATTAAATTTAGCGGATACTTTTGCGTCTTTTGCGCGTTCCCCAGCCACTCCATCGGCTCCATCCAAGTTGGATGCGCAGGGCAGTCGTCCAGCGCCGCTTTAGCGATCTTTTTCGAGACGACCTCGATCCTTCCAGACGGCGTTCCGAGGCGATTTATGATAGGATTTTTTCTAAATTCCTCCATCGCTACGTATTCGTAGGCGTGCTTTGGAATTTCAAATTTCACGAAGCCCTTTTTCCAAAACTCCTCAAATTCCGGCATCTTTATCTTCGATGCGTCCGCTTTTTTCTTCGAAGCGTCGTAAAACTGCTTGATCCACTCCATCTCGCTCTTGCCCTCGCTAAACGCCATATACTCCTTCTCGCCGAACTGCTTTAGAATTTCGCAGTAAATTTTATAGTCGTTTTGCGCCTGCTCGTAAGGCTCGGCGATCTTATGCATAGCGATGATAAATTTATTCGTATGCGACTTGGTTATGTCGTCGCGCTCCTGCTCGGTGGTGGCGGGCAGAACGATATCGGCCATGCGCGCGCTCGCCGTCCAGAAGCACTCTTGGACTATGAAGGTATCGAGCTTTTCAAACGTGCGCGCGAGCAAATTCGTATCGGGGTGGTGCAGATACGGGTTGCCGCCCGCCCAGTAGGCAAGCTTGATGTTAGGGTAGGTTATCTTTTTGCAGTTAAAATCTATCTCCTTGCCGGGATTGTTGATACAATCGACGATGCGCGAGACGGGGATTGCGATGTTGTCGCGGTTTTTCCACTCGCCCTCGCTAGCAGGCACGATACTCATGCTGCCTAAGCCCGGGAAAGCCGAGGAAGTAGTCGCCGCGCCGCTTGAGAGGCTTAGCGCGCTTCCTACGGGAGCTGCGGGGCTAGGGCAGCCGCCGTCGCTGTAATGATAGCCAAAGCCGTATCCGCCGCCCGCAAGCCCGATCTGGCCCACGAAAGCGGCAAGCACCGTCGCCATCCAGTGAAACTGCTCGCCGTGATGAGCGCGCTGCGGACCCCAGCCGCACATTATCATAGTGCGCTTGCTGCCTAAAATTTTAGCCAAGCCTTTGATCTCATCCTCGCTTACGCCGCAAATTTTAGACGCCCACGCCGCGTCTTTTTTGAGCCCATCTTCGCTTTCGCCTTTAAGATAGGCTTTAAATTCCTCTGCGCCGTGAGTGTATTTTTTAAGAAATTTCTCATCCGCAAGCCCTTGCGCCATCATCTCGTAACATATCGCCATCATCATCGCAACGTCGGTGGTAGGGTTGATTGAAATGTGCTCAGAGCCTAAAAATTTAGCGGTGTTGTTATATACAGGATCGATCGTGATCACCTTTACGCCGCGCTTTTGCATCTGCTCTTTTAGCTTTGCGAAATACAAATAGCTCTCGTGATCGGGCACTGCCCATGCGATCTGATTGGTATTGATCGGATCGGCACCCCAGATGAGCACCGCTTCGCTATGCTTTAGGATCGTAGGCCACGCGGTTTGCAGAGCGTTGGCCTCGTCCGTTCCGCTGATGTGCGGGGTTATCGCGCTTATACAGTGGCACGAATAGTTAAGCTTTCTCGTAGTGTAGCCGCCGATGATATTCAGCATGCGACCGAGTAGAGTTTGCGGATTATTTACGCTGCCGACGCTGTACCAGCCGTAGCTGCCGCCGTAAATCGAGCTTGCGCCGTGGTCTTTAAGTACACGCTTTAGCTCGTCCGCTACGAGTTTATACGCCTCATCCCAGCTAATCTCGATCCACTCGTCCTTGCCGCGCATGCTTTTGTCGCTCTGCCAGCCTTTTTCTAGATAGCCTTTTCGCACGCATGGTCGCGCGATGCGCGTAGCATCGTATGTGCGTGCTGCGATTCCCTGAGTAAGACTGACCGGGAAAAAATCTAGCTCGCTTGCGCTTAAAACGCCTTCAAATTTGCCGTTTCGCCTAAGAGCCCTAACCGCGCCGAAATGCGAGGCGGTGATCGGCGCATCCTCGCTATTCATCAGATCGTCGCTGATGACGCTAGTAGCGTTTGCACTCGCCGCACCTGCCGCACTCGCGGCAACGCCTTTTAAAAATTCGCGTCTTTTCATTTTCTCTCCTTTAATGTGAAATGAATGAAAGATTTATGGATATGCTAAAAGAATATCTAAAAAAAAATGAGAGAAAAGCAATAGGATACAGTGAAGAAGAAATAACTAAAATTGAAAAGCTGTATGATATAGAAGCAAAAGGAGATTTCAGGGAGTTCTTAAAATATGCCGGAAGATGTGATGGAGATTTACTGGGAGATGATCCTATTATTTTATATAGGCAAACTTGGGATATGGGGTCCTATTTAAGAAAAAATTATTTTGGATTTATAGATGATGAAGATTTTGAAGAAAAAGTATTTTATGATGAACTGAAAAGAAAGCCATTCATATTTTCAATAGAAATGGAAACCTATTATTTTTATATAAGGACAGCAGATGATGATTTAAAGGTATACTGTTTTGATGAGAATGAAGAAAAGATAAAGGATACTGGAATGGATTTTAATGAATACATGGTTGATTTAGTAGAAAGATACAATCCTGAATTAAAACCTATATTGGAAATTCCATCAATAGGAGAACTTCTGGTACAGTGTGATACATCTGAAAAAAGAATAATAGGATTAAAGGAAATAAGAGAATACGTATCTTCAGAAAGAAAAGAAAACACAGAGCTTTTTATCCTTCTTGAAAGATATCTTGAAAAGAACAAGAAGGAATTTACAGGATACAATGATGATGAGATAAGAGGAATAGAAGAATTATATGATATAGAAGTGAAGGGAGATTTCAGGGAATTTTTAAGTATAGCAGGGAAAAGTTTGGGAGGATTGTTAGGAGAAGAAGAATTGTCATTATATAATGACTGGAGTATAAGAGAAAGAATAGTGTTACAATATGATTTTCAGGAATATGTACAAAAAGATAAATTTCGTGGAAAAGGAAGAGATGGTAAACCTTTTATAATTGACTTAAAAAGTAATTCTGAATACATTTTTATAACTACAAGGGATAATGACTTAAAAGTATACCATTACAGCAGAGAGAATAGGACTTTAAAGGAAACAGGAATGAATTTCAGTGAATATGTTACAGATTTAATTAAAAGATATAATCCGGAACTTGAGGAGTTAAAAGATGTTTCAGTATCTGGGGATATTATAAACATATAATAAAGTTTTCTCCATTTCTGAGTGATAGTTTAGTGAAAAGCTAAAAAACTGTTATATTAAAATAATACAAAAAAGTTTGAACTCAGGAAATAAAAAGAAAGGTAATAATAGGGGGGGATTGTCCCTCTATTATTGCTTAGAAGAAACATATGAAAAGGATACGAAGTTTGTATACAATGACGTAAAAATATAACGAAGGAATCAGTGGAACTTCATAACAGTTATACATCAAGCAGTTCAAGCAGAGGAATAAATGCAGGAGCTACAATTGGCTATGGACATAAAATACAGACTACTGGAAATGGCGGAAGCATTTCAGCTAGCCAAAGCAACCAGAATACAGTTGAAACTGTCTATGCAAACGGAAACTTCAAGAATGTAAATGAAGTTCACAACAACACAGGCTCAATGGTATTAAACGGTTTTAACCAGGAAGGCGGAAAAGTAACTGGAAACATTGGAAAAGTGGAAGTTATTTCAAGACAGAATACAAGCACAACGACTGGAAGCTCAAGCGGAATAAGCCTTGGAATAAGTGCAAACGGAGTGCCAAGCTCTGTAAACATAAACGGAAGCAGAACAAATGGAGATAGAGCATTCGTAGACAACCAAAGCACATTCATTGTCGGAGAGGGAAGCAGTCTTCACGTTGGAACGCTTGAAAATACAGGAGCTGTAGTTGGCAAGCAAGGAAACTCCACATTCAAGATTGACAGCTATGTTGGAAAAGATATTCAGAATCACGACACAATGAAGACAACAGGCGGATCACTTGGAATTTCAACAGGAAAACCGAGAATTACAAACGTTGGATTTAATCAGGACAGCAGGGACAAGCAAGGAATCACAAGAAACACTGTAATTGGAGATGTTGAGATAGGAGAAACTTCTGGAAGCCCAATAAACAGGGATTTAGCAAAAGCAAATGAAGTTACAAAGGACACTCATAGCAGCACGAATATCAATGTAGAGAGCCAGACTATTGAGTATGCGACTAATCCAGCTAAGCTGAAAGAGGATATTGGGAAAGCCAAAGAGGAAATAAATGACATAAAATGGGCACTAAAAGAATCAATTCATGACAGAGGAGATGACAACAGAAACTTCTTTGGACAGTTATCAGAAGTAAGGTTGAATAAGAGTCTTGAAAATATAACAGGTGAAAGATTGATAGGTAAGACAGTAGATACTGAAATAGCAGGTATTTTTAAGGATGCCTACAAGGATTTAGGATATGATATAAACATCATATTTTCAGATCCTAAAAATTCTCCACAATTATTAGATGAAAATGACAAGCCAAAAACAGGGACGGCTTATGTACGTGATGAGAATGGAAAGAAAATCAAGACAATAATAATCAATGGAGAAGATCCGAAGAATGCAACAAAGGCTGGACTTATCGGAACAATAGTTGAAGAGGGAAGCCATGTAATAGGAAAAGTTGAAGGCAGACAGAGAAAGACAGGAACTGATGAGAAAGGACTAGAAAGCACAGGAAGAGCTTCAAATGAATACTTTGCTGAGAAAT
>NZ_CALJPC010000102.1 GCF_937981295.1 uncultured Campylobacter sp. | reverse complement strand
AATAAGGCTCTATATAACTCAGACGATCTTATGAGATTAAACAGAGATAGCTCCAAGCTAAGCAAAGAGCTATACTCTACAAAGCTAAACTCCAATGTCGATGCAAGCGTGGATATGAGGTTGTTTAGCGAAGGGGGAAGGAATGAGATAAAGGATGAGCTTAATAGGGGGAGTGCGATATACGAAGCTATAAATTTAATAGCCACTACCGAGAATGCGAAAGCCTATAAAATATTTGACTATATCGGAGGCTTTACTAGCGGATACGATAAAGATAGTATGTCGCTTGCGGCAAATCTTGACGTGCTAAACGATCCTAGCGCCGATATATTTAAAAAGCAACGAGCCGCACAGGATATAGCAAATCAAATGGGGGCAAAGGTTAAATTTGCCAATCTAGACGAAGGAAGCGGAGGAAAATTTAACTCCGACGATCCGAATTCTGTATATATCAATACGAAGCACATTAGCAATGCGAAAGAATTTATGACATCTTTGAGACACGAGCTTGTTCATCGCAGCGATAATAAACGAGGTACTTTCATACCTAAAGATCCCGCGCAAAATCAATTCGCTACCAACTATGCCCTAGGCATGCTAAGTATGTCGGAAAAGGCTTTAAGATTAAACGGTAGAAGTCTTAACGACTATTCGCCTAAAGTAAATCCTAACGACAAAACCGTCGTAGCCGATACCAAATACTTTTACTCGCTGGATCAGAGGAAGAGTGATGATTTGGACTTGGTGTATTTCAATAAAACACATGAGAAATTTAATTATAATGCTGCCGTGGAATATAAGGGTGATAAGAAAAGTCCGCATTGGGTAGGAGTCGCCGCTCACGGTTCCGAAGGAAATTTTATTGATCTCCGAGATGATAATAAATTCAAGGGTATAGGAGTTACCCCTGTTTCTCAGTTAGCGGCCGATATTAAGAAATTTGATCCACAAGTGGATAGCGTAAGTTTATATATGTGTTTTTCTGGAAAAGATGGAAAAAATACTATATCAGTAGCTCAAGACTTAGCTAATCAACTTGGGGTTCCCGTTTATGGATATCCAAATAAATTTTACTTTAATTGGCTATTTCCAAGTCTTAGCTCGCCAGCTTATTTTGGCTTTGGCGGGAATGGAGAAATGAAATTTTTGCCAGAAAATAAAGGACATAAATGAATAAGTTCAAAATTATTTTATGCTTTGTTGTTTGCTTGCTTATAGTATTGATTGCTTGCGGTTTTTATATAACAAACTTAGAAAATGATAAATTTGAGAGAGAAATTTTGCCAAGGATGCTTTTATTAAAAGCATATAGAGAAAAGGATATTAAATATATATCAGAGCTCGAAGATGCATATAGTTGGTATTTATGTAATTATGAAGATAATGATTGTATAATAGTTTCTGGCAAAGAATTACAAAAAATTATAGAGACACACAATGCTATATTATTTGCTTTTAAAAAATAATATAGTGCTATAAGGATCAGTAAATGAAAATAGTAAAATTTTTAGTATTTTTTGTATTTTATACTTTGATACTATTATATTTCACATTGCCAAGGTTGGGTGCACGTCCCGATTTAATATTTATAAATTTGAATGCACTTTCCAAAGATGATTTAAGCAAAGATGAATTTCACCGTGAACTTAATGGTAGTGATTGGTTTTTGCGGAAAGATGGAAATATAAGCGCAGTAGAACCGGAAGAGGTTAGAAGCATATTAAAAGACGAAAATTCTACGGTATTGTTCGGAATATACAGCGAGGCACATGCCTTTTATCATTAGTTAATAAACAACAAAGATAAAACCGAAGCTAACAATCGGCGGCGGATTAAGGAAGCGATGGAAAGACAAAAAGGGTAATATTTATGAGTGGGATTCTCGGCATGGGGCGCTAGAAAAATATGATAAGCAGGGGTCGCATTTGGGTCAATTTGACCATATAACTGGCAGACAAACTAAACCCGCAGATAAAACAAGAAGGATTCAAAAATGAAAAGCGTAAAAGGTATTTTCCGTTATCTTTTTCCGGTAAGAGATGGACGAGAACTGTATTGGATTAAAATTCCAAAAGGGCAAAGCGGTCGTTTTGGAAAAGAATTTATATTCGAGCCTGAATTGATTGCGAAATCGGACGCGCAAAAACTCGGTCTAAAAATAGATCCAAAGCTTTTAAGAGATAAGCGAATTAAATTTCATATACGCGATATGTATTATAAGACATATTATGAGATAACATCTTTCGGTATCGATGAGAGCTACGCCGATTCGCGGCAAATAGATCTTGATTTAGAAGATATAAAACAAATCGTAAAATCGGATGAAGACAATCCCTACTATGTAGATAGCTATAGCTTAAACATAGAGCAGATGAGATCTTTTGGATGCATCGATATGGTTAAGCCCGGTTTTTCATACTTCTTAGATTGCTCTGCTAGCCATGAAAGAATAATCAAAGCTCCAAATAACGGAGATAAAAATATAAAAGGCTGCTATATAAATGTCTTTGATAGCGATAAGGACGCCTTTTACTTGGCATTATTGGACGTTAAGCTGCCTTTTAGCGAAGTTGCAAAAATAGTCCGCCCGCTGGGCGTAGAGGCAAATATCCACTATTCTTATAGCCTCTCCGAAGAGCAGATTATAAAATTGGGATTTCCTGAAATTTTAAAAGAAAACGACGGCAAAATCGACGCTCAAATATCGGTAGAGATAGCATAATCTCATAATTTGAAATTTAGCCGTTAAATGGATTAAATAATGCAGCCCAAAATTAGAAATTTATGCGTATCGCTGGAAAATAAAATTTTAAATTGACGTGCGTTTAAATTTTAAAATTTAAGCGCCCTTTTTGTTATAATTTCATCAAATTTAAAAGGAGAGACGATGGCTTTGTTAAATCTTTTCAAAAAAGGTGGCAAAAATAGCGCAAACGCCGCAAAGATCGGCAAGACCGCGCAGGAGCGCAAGGATATAAGCATCGAAATTTTAAAATCCCAAGGCGTGCCGTATATAGATCATCTGCCGCTGCGATACGAGACGAGCGAGGCTTCCCCGCGCGAAAAGGACGAGGTCATCGCCCGCGCGATCTGCTCGTATGCGGCGATAATGTGCGCCTGCTCAATCAGAGACGAGGGTAAGCTCGCGGATGAAGATAAGCAGGGCGTGCGGGGCTTTCTAGATAACCGCTACGGCTGCATAGATAAGCTCACGCGCATGGAGCGCCGCGTCGTGCAGGGCGAGGCGAGCCGCGACGAGGCCGTGAATATGGGCTGGAAATACGAGTCGCTGTGGTCGCTGATGTAGGCGATGGGGCTCGTGGAGGAGCTTAGCTTTCCAAAGGGTATCTGCGACTGCGGATTTGTGATGGATACCTTTAGCGGCGGCGATTTTTCTGCGCGCGTGAAGCTGCGGGGCACGGATGAAATTTTGCAGGCGCTCGATCTTATCTACCGCTACCACTGGGCGTGCGTCAATGCCCGCGTGCACGGCTCAGACTGCGCGGGGCTCGACGAAGAGGTCGTGATGGAGAGGCGCGGCGGGCTAGAATGGCTGTGCTGCAAGGGGGACGAAAACGATAATCTGACGGATGAATATAATGCGTGGGATTATCCGGACTTGAATACTTAGCGCTTGTCTTTTTCTGCTTATACTTCGTTGAAATTTAATTTTCAGGCTCGGCAGGCTATCTGCCTGGCCTACACCTAAAAATCAAATTTCGCCTCGTTTAAGCGAAAAATACTTCGCCTTAATTCCCGCGTTTTTTCTCTTTGCTATACGTCGTTGCGTCTAAAATTTGCTCGATTACATATTTACATACACGCTCCGCCCGCAAATTTTATCCGCGCCTTGTTTAGCTTTGCGGCACCGCCGCTTACACTCCTTCTTTGTACTCAAATTTAGAAACTATTTTTGCATCGTCGTACCCACAACTGCAAGCATAAGATCGGAATTTAAAACCCGATCGCGCGCTGTTTTTTCTAAATCCAAAATATGTGCCGACGGATCGAAAGGCATACCGAATGTGAGAATTTATGAATCAATTGGAGATTAAAATTTTAAAATTTTTCTTGCAAACTGCGCAAAGAGGATCACAAACGCAGATCCGCTGAAATTTCAGACGCGACCTGCCAAATTTCAGGGCGCCGCGGAATTTTAAAATTTAAAGTTGCGGGCGAGCAAGGCGCCTGTCCGCGTATTTTAAGCCCGCTAAATTTAAGCGGGCAACGTCTGCGCCGCAGACCTAGAAATTGCATCAGCCCTGCGTCGCAGCGCTTCCGCTCGCAAACGCCGCCGCATTGAGCGCCGCGTCGTAATCGGGCTCATCTACGATGTCGTCCGTGATCTGCTTGTAAGCGATCTTACCTGCGGTATCCACGACGAAAACCGCGCGGCACGTTAGCCCCGCAAGCGCGCCGTCCGCGATCAGCACGCCGTATGCGCGCGCAAACTCCTTATCGCGAAAGTCGCTTAGGGCGCGTAAATTTTTGATCCCCTCGGTCGAGCAAAATCTGCCCGCGGCAAACGGCAGATCCATCGAGATCACGAAAACCTCGGTATTTTTTATGCTCGCGGCGCGCTCGTTAAATTTGCGCGTCTCGGTCGCGCACACGTCCGTATCCAGGGACGGCACGGCGATGATGACCTGCGCCTTGCCCGTGCCGCCGCCGACTTTGACCTCGCTAAGATCGGCTGCGACCAGGCTGAGCTCGGGCGCCTTATCTCCCAGCTTAAGCTCGCTGCCCAAAAGATCGACGCTTACGCCTTGTAATTTGGTTTGTTGCATGATTTTCCTTTGTTTTAAAATATCTGAAACGGGCGCATTATAACCCGCGAAAGCAAACGCCTGCTAAATCCGAAAACAGGCGGGCTAGAGCGCCGCCAGCTCGGCCGATATGATCGGCGCGTAGATCGCTCTGCGAAGATGAAATTTTATGGCGCGAAGCGGCGGCGCAATTAAAGCGCCTTCCCGAGAATACCACGACTCGCATAAGCACTGATGATCGCGACCTGGTATAGGTCTATGATAGTGCGCTCCGCCTTGAGGCTGCGCCGAAAGTAAAATTTTATCCTACTTGCGATCCAGCTTACGGCGATTTTGTCCGTGAATGAAAATCAAAGCGCGATAGCGCCGCACGCGCTTTATCTGTGAATGAATATATCTCTAGTAAAACGATGGGCGCGGCATCATAAGCGCGTTTTAAGTTATGCTTTAAATTTTTAAATTTAATTGAAATTTTTTGATCTAAATTTGCAATCTACAGAAATCAAAATTTATGGGTTGAAATTTTATTTGAAGCTAGAGCGTGAGTTAAAATTTCGGCTCGTAAAGCAGGTTAAATTTAAGCGCCGTCTTAAAATTTAAAGAAGCGCCGGGGTTGGCGATAAAGCTATCGCCGCACCCTAGCGCCCGTTAAGCCTAGCCGTTGCGCTTTTTGATGATCTCTTCGCCGACGTTTTTAGGAACCTCGTCGTAGTGATCAAATTCCATCGAATAGGTCGCGCGACCCTGCGTCTGAGAGCGCAGATCGGTCGAGTAACCGAACATCTCCGAAAGCGGGCAAAACGCGTCGATGATCTTGTTTCCGCCGCGCTCGCTCATATTATTAACCTGTCCGCGGCGCTTGTTTAGATCGCCGATGACGTCGCCCATATACTCCTCAGGGGTTTCTACCTCGACCTTCATCATAGGCTCTAAGATTACGGCGCCCGCTTTTCTAGCGCCCTCTTTGAAGCCCATAGAAGCGGCGAGTTTGAATGCCATTTCGGAGCTATCGACTTCGTGGTAGCTTCCGTCATAGACAGTTACGCGCACGTCCTCGACCGGATAGCCCGCCAAAACGCCGTTTTGCATCGCCTCTTGGCAGCCCTTATCAACTGCAGGGATGTATTCTTTCGGAATCGCGCCGCCTTTAATATCGTTTACGAACTCATATCCGGCGCCAGGCTCCAAAGGCTCTAGGCGCAAAAATACGTGACCGTATTGACCGCGACCGCCCGATTGTTTGGCGTATTTGTACTCTTGCTCGACTTTTTTGCGGATAGTCTCGCGATATGCGACCTGCGGCTGTCCGACCTCGGCCTCAACCTTAAATTCTCTAAGCATTCTATCTACAATAATCTCAAGGTGTAGCTCGCCCATTCCCGAAATGATAGTTTGTCCGCTCTCTTCGTCGGTCGTAACCCTAAAGCTCGGATCTTCTTGCGCCAATTTTTGAAGCGCGATACCCATTTTTTCTTGATCGGCTTTGGTTTTAGGCTCTACCGCTACGCTAATAACCGGATCAGGAAATTCCATACGCTCTAAAATTACTTTATCTTTTTCGCTAGCTAACGTATCGCCGGTAAGAGTGTCTTTAAGACCCACGACAGCACCGATCTCGCCCGCATAAAGCTCCTTGATCTCTTCGCGTTTATTTGAGTGCATCCTTAGCAAGCGTCCGATGCGCTCTTTTTTGCCTTTGCCAGTATTTACGACGTAGCTGCCACTTTCCAAAACACCGCGATAAACGCGTACAAAGGTAAGCTGACCTACAAAAGGATCGGTCATAATCTTAAATCCAAGGCCCGCGAACTCGCCCTCGTCGGTAGAGCTTACGTGAACCTCGCTGCCATCCTCATACTGACCCTTAATCGCAGGCACTTCATCAGGCGCAGGTAGATAATCTACGACCGCATCTAGCAAAGGCTGCACGCCCTTGTTTTTAAATGCGGTGCCGCATAGCATAGGAAAAAAGCTTAGGCTTAAGCAACCTTTCTTGATGCCCTTTTTAATCTCTTCTACGCTTAGCTCTTCACCGTTAAAATACTTCTCCATCAAAGCTTCATCAGTCTCTGCTACCGCCTCAATCATCTTGTCGCGGTACTCTTGCGCTTTTTCTCGTAATTCAGCAGGAATTTCAACGATCTCGGGAGCAGAAGGACCCTTGCTATCATCCCAAACGAGTGCCTTCATAGTAACCAAATCTATAACACCCTTGAAATCATCCTCTGCGCCGATCGGAATTTGAATCGGAACAGGATGTGCTTTGAGCCTATCTTTTACCTGCTGTTCGACATTATAAAAATTTGCGCCTACACGGTCCATCTTATTTACGAAAATGATGCGCGGAACGTGATATTTATTCGCTTGACGCCAAACGGTCTCGCTTTGAGGTTGAACGCCGCCTACAGAGCAAAATACTGCTACTGCGCCATCTAAAACGCGCATCGAGCGCTCCACTTCGATAGTAAAGTCAACGTGACCCGGGGTGTCGATCAAATTTATCTGATGATTATTCCAAAAGCAGGTAGTTGCCGCAGACGTAATCGTGATGCCGCGCTCGCGCTCCTGCTCCATCCAGTCCATAGTAGCGGCGCCCTCGTGAACCTCGCCAATCTTATGGCTCATACCGGTAAAAAATAGAATTCTTTCGCTCGTAGTCGTCTTTCCGGCGTCGATGTGAGCGGCAATTCCAATATTTCTAACCATATGTAAAGGGGTCTTTCTTGCCATGACGCCCTCCTACCAACGATAATGCGCGAAAGCTTTGTTGGCTTCCGCCATCTTGTAGGTGTCTTCTTTCTTCTTAAATGAAGAGCCTTTAGAATTTGCGGCGTCCATAAGCTCGTAAGCCAGGCGCTCTATCATCGTGCGCTCGCTTCTTTTTCTTGCAAAAGAGATGATCCAGCGAATAGCCAAAGCCTGCTGGCGAGCCGGCCTGACCTCGATCGGAACCTGGTAAGTAGCGCCGCCTACACGACGAGATTTTACCTCCATCAAAGGCTTAACGTTATCGATGGCATCGTTAAAAATTTCGATACCTTTCTTTTCGCCGCCTTTATTGTCGATGAAATTTAAGGCGCCGTACATGATCTCGGTAGCGACGCTCTTTTTACCGTCAAACATAAGCGAATTAATAAATTTTGTGATTACTTTGCTGTCATAAATCGGATCAGGCATAACTTCCCTAACGGGAGCTTTTCTTCTTCTCATTTTATTCCTTCAAATTTTAAAATTTTACTCAAACTCGGCAAAATCTAGTGCCGGTCTGTTTCGGCTAAACTATTTTTTAGGTCGTTTAGCACCGTATTTTGATCTTGCAACGGTTCGTTTTGCAACGCCTGCAGTATCGAGTGCACCGCGGACGATGTGATATTTAACGCCCGGTAGGTCCTTTACACGACCGCCGCGAACTAGCACGATGGAGTGCTCTTGTAGATTGTGACCTTCACCGCCGATATAGCTGATGACTTCAAATCCGCTAGTAAGCCTTACTTTGGCAACTTTACGAAGCGCAGAGTTTGGCTTTTTAGGGGTCGTGGTGTAGACCTTAGTGCAAACTCCTCTTCGTTGAGGGCAATTCTTTAGCGCTGGAGACTTCGATTTCTCGGTAATCTTCTTGCGCTCTTTTCTGACCAATTGATTTATGGTTGGCACATCTTTCCTTTCACAAAAATTTATTCAAAAAGATTTGGATTATACTTTGTTTAAACTTACAGAAACGTAAATTTAACTAAATTTTTAATCTCTAATCAGTACAAACTCTCCGCCGCCGCAGATTACTAGGCAGATCGCGGCAGAGAGATACAGATATACGATTTCCAGCTCAAATCCGCCCACGCCGGTAAGCGCGCTCAACGGAGTATGTAGGACATATATTATCATGAACACGTTTGCGATCACAAGCAGAGCGCCTATGCGGCAAAATACGCCTATGATTATCATCGCTGGCGCCAGCACCTCGCCTACGTACGCGCCGTAAGCCACTAAATCCGGAATTCCTCTGGCTACCAACATCGATTTTACGCCGTCTATGCCGTGAGTAAGCTTAAAAATTCCGTGCATTAAAAGACAAACTCCAAGCCCCAACCTGATAAACAACAGACCGAAATTTATGTTGATCATATTCATGTTTCATCCTTTAAATTTAGGGCTTTTTGCCCTAAATTATTTTTTAAGTTTAACTTCCTTATCTTTATACAGACCGGTTCCGACCGGAATTATGCGACCTAGGATAACGTTTTCTTTTAAGTCCTCCAATCGGTCAAATTTACCCGCGATGCTAGCCTCGGTTAGAACCTTCGTAGTCTCTTGGAAAGATGCCGCCGAAATGACGCTATCGCTTCCAACAGCTGCACGAGTTACGCCCAGCAGTACGGACTCTGCAATCGCAGGCTCGCCACCAATTTTCATAATGCGCTCATTTTCTTCTCTAAATCTGCGGCGGCTAATCAGATCACCGACGATTAGCTGAGTATCGCCACTATCGACGATTCGGACCTGGCGGAGCATCTGAGATACGATGATCTCGATATGCTTGTCGCTGATTACGACGCCTTGAGAGCGATAAACCTGTTGAATTTCGCTTATCAGATAATAATGCAGCGCCTTTTCGCCTAAAATTCTAAGCACGTCATGCGAGCTGATAACTCCGTCGGTAAGCTTCTCGCCTGCATGGACGAACTCACCGTTTCGCACCTGGATCTGGCGGCTTTTATCGATCAGATACTCGGCGCTCGTTCCATCCTCGCCCTCGATTATAATACGCTCTTTCGCGCGCAAAGCCTTATCGAAGCGGACCGTTCCGTCGATGTCTGCGATGATCGCAGTATTTTTAGGACGGCGCGCTTCAAATAGCTCCGATACGCGCGGTAAACCGCCAGTGATATCTTTTGATTTCGCAGCAGCTTTCGGCGTCCTAGCCAAAATATCCGCAATCGCTACTTGATCACCCTTACTTGTAAAAATCGCGGTCTTCGGCCCTAGGTTGTATTTGATAGGCTCACCCTTGCTAGGAGTTACGATAATGGCCGGTTTAACGCCTTGAGGCAGATACTCGTTGATGACCAAGCGGCTCTGGCCGGTGGTCTCATCGTATTGCTCCGTAGCGGTGTATCCGGGCTCGATATCCTCAAAGCTGATCTTACCCTCGCACTCTGCAGCCACAGGGATAGAATACGGATCCCACTCGGCGATGATCAAGCGATCGTCTTTTTTAGGCTTAGCGATTAAATCTTCGCTTTTTACGACGCTATTATCATCATAGGTAATGACCGATTCGCGCGGTATATAGTGGCGGATCGCCTCTCTGCCGTTTTCATCGGAGATGACTACATACATACCCTTCTCGCTTACGACATGACCTTTTTTGATATCTCTTAACCTCTCTAAATAATCGCCCTTTAGGATGAAATACTTAAGCGTACCATTTGCTCCCGCTTTGATCTTTTGGGTTACCGGCTCGCCGTCTTTGACGCGAAGTTCGCTTGCAAACGGAATTCGAGTAGGGATATTCCAGTCTTCTTTTATAACCTCTACTAAACTATCATTTTCTCCAACGGTTTCGCCGTCTTTAAATACGATGTAAAATTTCCCCTCAACTTTACCGCTTACGCCCGCAAGCTCGGTAGGCTTGGCTAGATCGTGGCGCCGGATAGTATATCTAAATTCTTCCTTCTTACCCTTTAGCATGATATTCACATCGTCGTGAGTTATATCGATACTTACCTTACCGGTAATTGGGGCTTTGATCTTAGGCTCAACCAAAAGCACCGCGGCGTTTCTGCGGTTCATCACGATATTTTTGCCGCCGTTTTCGTAGGTCTTTACGTTGTAATATCTGATAAAGCCTTCCTTATCGGCGATTACTTGACGATCTTGCTGCTCGGTAGATGCAGTACCGCCGGCATGGAAGGTTCGTAGCGTAAGCTGCGTGCCCGGCTCGCCGATTGATTGCGCAGAGATGATACCGACCGCTTCACCCGGTTTTACCAGCTTGCCCTCGCCTAAATTTACGCCATAGCACTTCGCGCAGACGCCTTTTGCGGCCTTGCACGTAATCGGCGTGCGGATACTTACGGATTTAATACCCGAATCCACGATGGTTTTTACTTCGCCAACGCCCAAAAGAGTGCCTTCGGTGAATAAAATTTCATTCGATACCGGATCAATCACATCCGAGCTTAGCACCCTACCCATAATCCTATCGGCTAGGCTTTCTATTTGCGTTCCGTTCTCTACAATCTCAGTAACCTCGATACCCTCGTGCGTGCCGCAGTCGTGCATCGTAACTCTGACGTTTTGTGCGACGTCGATCAGCTTTCGCGTCAGATAGCCCGCATTCGCAGTCTTGAGCGCAGTATCGGCAAGACCCTTACGCGCGCCGTGGGTCGAGATGAAGTACTCATTTACATTCAGACCCTCTCTAAAATTTGAAGTAATCGGCGTCTCGATGATCGAGCCGTCGGGCTTACTCATCAGACCTCTCATGCCCGCTAGCTGCTTGATCTGCTCAGCGCTACCTCGCGCGCCGCTATCGGCCATCATATAGATCGAGTTAAAGCCGTCCTTATCCTTCTCCATCATCTTCATCATCTCATCGGCTAGCTTCTTGCTGGTGCTGGTCCAGATGTCGATCGTTTTATTATAGCGCTCGCCGTCGGTTAGCAAGCCCGCGCCGTATTGGTTCTGAACCTCTCTGACCTGCTTTTTAGCCTCTTCGACGAGGCTTGCTTTGGACTTCGGCACGATGATGTCCGAAACGGAGATCGAAACGCCCGCTTTAGTCGCGGATTCAAAGCCTAAATTTTTAAGATTATCCAAAAATTCCGCGCTTATCTCAAGGCCGCCGTTTTTATAGACGTAATCGACAAGCTCGGCGATATCCTTTTTCTTCATAATCTTATTCCAAAGATGATCCGGAATAAAGCTAGGCAGGATCGATTTGATGATCAAGCGGCCCGCGGTCGTAAAGATAATGCGGCGATCGATCATCGTTTTGATTTTAGCGTGGATGTCTAGGGCATTTGCCTCCACGGCGAGCATTACTTCATCGACGTTTGCAAAAATTTTATTTGTTCCTTTTGCACCCGGCTTTTCGAGGCTTAGATAATAAATTCCTAAAACCATATCCTGGCTAGGCACCGCGACAGGCTTTCCGCTCGCAGGAAGCAAGATGTTCATTGAGCTAAGCATTAAAATTTTACATTCCGCGATCGCCTCTTGGCTAAGTGGCACGTGCACCGCCATCTGATCGCCGTCGAAGTCTGCGTTGAATGCGGCGCAGACTAGCGGATGCAGTCTGATCGCCTTACCCTCGACGAGTACGGGATGAAACGCCTGAATAGACATCTTATGAAGCGTCGGTGCGCGGTTTAGCATAACCGGGTGATCCTTTACGACCTCCTCCAAGCACTCCCAAACTTCATTGATCCTATTTTCAATCATCTTTTTAGCCTGCTTAACGGTCGTTGCATAGCCCTTCTCTTGAAGGCGAGCGATTAGATGCGGCTTGAATAACTCAAGCGCCATCGTCTTAGGCAGACCGCACTGATCCATGCGTAAATTTGGACCTACGACGATGACGGAGCGACCCGAAAAATCCACACGCTTTCCGAGTAAATTTTGACGGAAGCGGCCCTGCTTACCCTTAATGATCTCGCTTAGAGATTTAAGCGGTCGCTTATTGGCGCCCTTTACGGCGTTAGCGCGACGTCCGTTGTCAAAAAGCGCATCCACTGCCTCTTGAAGCATTCGTTTTTCATTACGAATGATGATCTCGGGTGCATCGAGCTCCATCAGCCTTTTGAGTCTAGAATTTCGATTTATGACGCGGCGATACAGATCGTTTACGTCCGAAACCGCAAATTTACCGCCCTCAAGACTTACAAGCGGGCGTAGATCGGCAGGCAGTACGGGCAGATTTGTAATCATCATCCACTCGGGCTTATTACCGGAATTTAAAAAGCTCTCGACGACCTTTAGACGCTTGACGATGGTTTTTTTCTTCGCTTCGGAGTTTGTGTTAGCCATCTCCTCCTTCAAAGAATTTAAAATTTCAACTAAATCAAGCTCAGCTAGCATATCGCGGATCACCTGACCGCCCATTTTAGCGACGAAGCCTGTCTGCGAAAAGCGCTCTTTTAAGCTCTGATACTGCTCTTCGTTTAAAACGTCGTATTTTTCGACCTTTTTAGAATTTTCGTTGTCGTAAAATGCCTCGCCTGCACTTTCTACGATGTAAGCCTCATAATAAAGCACGCGCTCAAGATCTTTCATCTTGATATTTAGAAGCGTACCGATGCGGCTAGGCAAGGAATTTACGTACCAAATATGCGCTACCGGCGTTACTAGCTCGATATGCCCCATTCTAGTGCGGCGAACCTTCGAGCTCGTGATCTCGACGCCACATTTTTCGCACTTCCAGCCCTTATATCGCATCTTTTTATACTTGCCGCAGATGCACTCATAATCCCTTACGGGACCGAAAATTTTAGCGCAAAAAAGACCGTCGCGCTCTGGTTTTAGCGTGCGGTAATTGATGGTTTCGGGCTTTTTGACCTCGCCATGGCTCCAAGCTTTAATCTGCTCGGGGCTAGCAAGCCTAATAGCAAACGCGTCGAAGTCGTGAACTCTAGCGTCTTCTTTTATTTCTATTCTTTCTAAATTTGAATTATCGCTCATTTATTCTCTCCATTCTCGTAAATTTCAACGTCTAGAGCAAGCGATTTAAGCTCGTTTGTTAAAACAAAAAATGTCTCAGGAATTCCGGTAGACGGAACGTTTTCGCCTTTTGTCAGCGCCTTATACGCAGCCAAGCGTCCGTCGACGTCGTCGGATTTGATCGTTAGCATTTCGCGAAGCGTGTATGCCGCGCCGTATGCCTCCAGAGCCCAAACTTCCATCTCTCCAAATCTTTGACCGCCGAATAGCGCCTTGCCGCCGACCGGCTGCTGCGTAACTAGGCTGTAAGGACCGGTGCTTCTTGCGTGAACCTTCTCGTCGACTAGGTGGTGTAGTTTGAGATAATACATGCAGCCCACGTTTACGCGCTCTTTGATCTTTTCGCCGGTGCGGCCGTCGTAAAGCTCGGTCTTGCCGTCCTGATCGATGCCCGCCATTTCAAATAGCTTTTTGAAATCCTCCGGCACGATACCTTCGAATATCGGAGCCGAAAATCTCACCCCTTTCGCCCAATCTCTAGCGTATTTCAAAAGATCTTCATCACTGATCTTCTCAAGCGTCTTTTTAGCCTGCATTAGCTTGGAAACGCCCGCGATCTCAATCATTTTGGCGCGGAGGGTTTTTAACCATTCGCCCGTTTTCTCCTCTAAAATTTTAGCGATCTGCTCGCCTAGGCGCCAGCCCACAAGACCTAAGTGGCTCTCCATTATCTGACCGATATTCATACGACTTGGAACGCCGAGAGGATTTAGCACGATATCCACGCGCTGTCCGCTAGGCAGATACGGCATATCAACCTCAGGGACGATGTTTGAGACGATGCCCTTATTTCCGTGGCGGCCCGCCATCTTATCGCCCACTTTTAACTTGCGCTTAGTCGCGATATAGACCTTTACGAGCTTAACGACGCCGCTTGGCAAGATATCGTCTTTTTCTAAAATTTCGATCTTTTCGTCGTGTTCCTCTTTGAGCTTGCGCTTCTCGTTTTGGAAGTGGTTTTTTAGCTCCTCGTATTCCTTCTGAACAGCTTTAGAATAAGCCTTGACGAAGGAATTCAACGTAAAGCGGTTGGAGCTTTCAAGCTCCTCTTTTTTAACCTTATCGCCCTTTTTATAATCTTTTTTATTTAGGCTTTGATCGCTTTGTAAAGCGCTTTTAGAAAGTAGCGCCACTACCTTTAGCATCTCCTCGCGATCGAGCATCAAAAGCCTGTCGTGATGCTCCCTTTCGAGCTCGGTTTTTTCATCCTCATAGGCTTTGTTCGTGCGTGGATCCTTCTCGTAGCCCTTTTTGGTAAAAATTTTAACGTCGATTACCACGCCCTCCATCGAAGCGGTAGCGTAGAGCGATTTATTTACCACATGCCCTGCCTTCTCGCCAAAAATTGCGCGCAAAAGCCTCTCTTCAGGCGTCGGTTTGACCTCGCCCTTCGGAGTTACCTTGCCTACCAAGATCATGCCCGGCTTTACGTGAGTACCGATCTTTACGATACCGCTATCATCGAGGTGAGTAAGCTCCTCCTCTTTGATGTTAGGGATATCGCGAGTGATCTCCTCTACGCCGTCTTTAAGCTCTCTAGCCTCGATCTCTTTCTCATAAACATGCACGCTGGTGTATTCGTCGGCGCGGATCATCTTTTCGCTCATTACGACGGCATCCTCGTAATTGTAACCGTGCCACGGCATGAAAGCTATGAGGGCATTTTTGCCGATCGCAAGCTCGCCGCCGTCCATGCTAGGACCGTCGGCTATGATTTGACCCGCCTTTATCACGTCGCCTTTTCGCACGATAGGGCGCTGTGAAAAGGTAGTGTTTTGGTTAGTGCGTAAATTTTTCTCCATCGAATAGTGATCGATAAACGGACCCTTCTCATCCTCGCCTAAAATGAATATGTTTTTGTTATCGACCTTTTCTACGACGCCGTCGCGACCGGCCTTGATCGCTTCCCATGAATCGCGCGCGATTATCGCTTCCATGCCAGTTCCTACAATAGGGGCGGTGGAGTGCAGAAGCGGCACGGCTTGGCGCTGCATGTTCGAGCCCATAAGCGCGCGGTTAGCATCGTCGTGCTCCAAAAACGGAATCAGTGATGCCGCTACGCCCGCGACCATACCGGAGCAAAGATCTATCAGCGAAATATCCTCGCGTTTAGCCATGATGTTTTCGCCGTCTTTTCTGACCTCTAAAAGCTCCTCTACGATATTGCCCTCTTCGTCCAATTTAGCGGACGCCGGAGCGATTACGAGCCCCTCCTCCTGCGTAGCGGTAAGATATACGATCTCGTCCGTGACCTTGCCGTCTACGACCTTTTTATACGGAGCCTCGACGAAGCCTAGATCATTTACCTTCGCATAGGTTGCCAAGGTGTTAATAAGACCGATATTTTGACCCTCCGGGGTCTCGATAGGGCAAATTCTACCGTAGTGCGTAGGATGGACGTCGCGCACCTCAAAGCCTGCGCGCTCTTTAACTAGTCCGCCCTCGCCCAGCGCAGATAGACGACGTTTATGCGTAACCTCGCTAAGCGGGTTGGTCTGATCCATAAACTGGCTTAGCTGACCGCCGGTGAAAAATTCCATAAGCGTAGTGGTGATGATTTTAGGGTTTACGAAATCATACGGCATAAGCTCGTCTAAATTTCCGCTAATGCCAGTAAATTTATCCTTGATCGCCTTTTGAACCTTGATAAATCCAAGATGCATCTCGTTTGCCAAAAGCTCTCCGATTGAACGTATGCGGCGATTGCCGAGATTGTCGCGATCATCGATGAAGCCGTCGCCATTTTTAACTCTAATTAGATATTTCGCCGTCTTGATAATATCCTCGCTGGTTAGCACGGTTACGTACTCCGGCGCCTCGATACCCAGCTTGTGGTTCATCTTCATGCGACCGACTTTGGTTAGATCATAGCGCTCCGGGTTGAAAAACAGATCGTTTACGAAGCTCTTTGCCGCCTCTTTTACCACCGGCTCGCCGGGGCGCATTACTTTGTAAATTCTAATCGCAGCCAGATCGTTCTCGTCGTCTATGCCCTCGCTTTGCTGCAAGAGCTTAAGCGCGTCTGCATCTTGAATAAAAGAATTTATGATTGAAGTATCTACGCCGCTAGCTAGGTCGTTAGCGATCGTAAATTTTTTCTCGGTGTTAGCGATCTTGGCTAGCTTGCCCTCATCAAGCGCGGTTAGCGAATCAAAAAGCACTTCGCCGCTGTTTTTATCGACGATGACGCCCGCTAGGTAGCGCTCGGCTAAAATTTCAGCCGGATACTCGATGAGCTTTAGTCCGTCCTCTGCTAACTTCTCTGCTTTTTTGGATGTTAGGCGCTTGCTTGCTTGATGAAGCACTTCGCCCTTTTCGTTTATAATATCGTAATCGAGCCTGCCCGCGTATTCTTTCGGATCGAAATCGGTCAGGAATTTTCCTTTTTTGATATAGATTGTCTTAATAGGATAAAATAATTTTATTATGTCTTGTTTTTTGTAACCGAGTGCGCGAAATAGGATCGTGATCGGAACCTTGCGTCTTTTATTTATGCGCACATATAGTACGTCTTTTACGTCGTATTCGAAGTATAGCCAGCTGCCGCGATCCGGTATTATTTGAGCGGTGTAGATAAGTTTATTTAAAACGGTTGGACTCTCTTCCTCTTTGAAGATTACGCCCGGGCTTCTGTGTAGCTGATTTACGACGACGCGCTCTACGCCGTTAATGATAAATGAAATTCTATCGGTCATTAAAGGAATGTCGCGAATGAATATATCTTGCTCTTTGATCTCTTTTACGCCGATTTTTTTGCCTGTCTTTTCATCGCGCTCATGCACTAGCAAACGGAGCTTCATCTTTAAATTTACCGAATAAGTAAGCCCTCTTTCCATGCATTCTCTAATCGAATACTTTGGCTTTGAAATTTCGCTACTTACATACTCGATACTTAGTCTATTCTGTGCATCGTGGATAGGAAAAATGGCTTTGAAAACCTTCTCTATGCCGCTTTCTCCACCCGAGTTATCAAGATTTAAAAAATGATCAAAACTTTTCTTTTGTAGTTGTAATAAATTCGGAATTTCGATGTCTTTGGGAACCTTTGAAAAATCCACTCTAAGACGATTTCCTGAATATAGGCTGTTTAACATTCCACTACCTCGTAGTTGTATTTTAAAGAAAGAAGTGCCGATGCAACGCACCGGCACACATTTGTATGCGAAATTTTAAAATTCCGCGATTTATTTGAGTTCGACTTTAGCGCCTGCTTCTTCAAGCTCTTTTTTAGCCTTCTCGGCGTCTTCTTTGTTAAGTCCCTCTTTAAGAACGGACGGAGTAGCCTCGGTAGCGTCTTTGGCTTCTTTTAGACCAAGACCTGTTAGGGCGCGAACAACCTTAATTACGTTGATTTTCTTGTCACCCGCATCAAGCAATACGACATCGAATTCCGTTTTCTCTTCAGCCGCTGCCGCACCTGCACCACCTGCACCTGCGCCGCCAGCCACCATAACCGGAGCTGCGCTTACGCCGAATTTTTCCTCAAATTTTTTAACTAGTTCGCTAAGCTCTAGCACCGAACGATTAGAGATATACTCCAAAACCTCTTCATCTGTTGAAATTGCCATTTTATTCTCCTAAATTTTAATTAAGCGCTAGCTTCTTTTTTCTGCTTAAGCGCATTTAAGCCGATCGTAAAATTTTGGATCGGCGCATTCCATACTTGAAGTAGCATCGCGATAAGCTCGTCTCTCGAAGGCATCTTCGAAAGCGCCCTAACCTTATCTACGCCAGCTACTTCCCCATCGATATGAGCGGTCTTAAGTTTAAAAATTTCATTTTTCTCTTCAAATTTAGCCGCTACTTTACATACAGAAAGCTGCTCGCCCCATAAGAAGATATTGGTATCTTTAAAGCTAAGTCCGTTTTTTTCGGCATTTTTTAATGCGATATTAGCTAGGGTATTTTTGATAACCCGAACCTTTACGCCCGCTTCGCGCGCGCTATTTCTAAGATCTTCAAGCTGCTTAACGCTAAGGCCTTTAAAATCGGAAATTACTATAGCTTCGCTAGCTTTGAAAGCCTCGCCAAGCTCCGCTACTATCTTTGATTTTTCGTCTCTCGTCATTAGGTCTCCTTTCCGATCGGTGATTTCAAGCCAAGCGATCGAAATTTTGAAATTTCGATCAATTAAGTTAAAAACCTTGAACTATCTCCAATCTAAGATAAAAATTTAAAATTTTATTTTAAATCGATTATTTCTTGATTATCCAGTGTAACTGCAGGGCTCATAGTAAGTGAAAGCGATGCATGCGTTACGTATCTGCCCTTCGCAGTCGCTGGCTTATGCTTATTTATGGTTTTGATAAACGTCGTAAGATTGTCTAAAAGCTGCTCTTTGCTAAAGCTAGCCTTGCCAAGGCCTGCGTGGATATTTCCCTGCTTATCGACGCGGAAATTTACCTGTCCACCCTTAGCATTTTTAACGGCTTGAGCGATATCCATAGTAACGGTACCGGTTTTAGGGTTCGGCATAACGCCTTTTGGACCGAGAATACGACCTACCTTACCGACTAGTCCCATTAAATTTGGAGTAGCGATAAGAACATCGAAATTTATATTTCCTTTTTGAATCTCTTCAATCAGATCATCGGCACCCACGATATCGGCACCCGCTTCGCTAGCTTCGCTAGCCTTTGCGTCCTTTGCGATCACGGCTACGCGAACGCTCTTGCCAGTACCGGCAGGTAAAACGACCGAGCCGCGCACCATCTGATCGGCATGTCTTGGATCTACGTTTAGTTTAAGAGCGATCTCCACCGTCTCATCAAATTTAGCAGAAGCTAGAGTTTTTACCGTGCTTATCGCTTCGTCTACACTATAAATTTTATTTACGTCAACTTTTTTTAAAAGTTCGTTGAATCTTTTTGAATTTTTTGGCATATATTTCTCCGCAATTAAAGTGCTACCGCTTTTTTAAACCTTAGCGGTCAAAAGGTCTAGTCAGTGACCGTAATACCCATAGAACGAGCCGAACCCGCTATAATCCTAGCAGCCTGCTCTCTATCTTTGGTATTCAGATCGGCGATCTTTTTCTCGACGATCTCTAAAACTTGAGCCTTAGTTAAGGATGCTACCTTCTTTTTAAGAGGATTGTCCGAACCCTTATCTATCTTCGCCGCTTTTTTGATCAAATCCGTCGCAGGCGGTTGTTTAGTGATGAAAGTAAAGCTTTTATCGGCATAAACCGTGATAATGACCGGAATATTAAAGCCCGCCATATCTTTGGTTCGCTCGTTAAACGCTTTGCAAAATTCCATAATATTAACGCCCTTTTGTCCTAATGCAGGACCTACTGGCGGGCTTGGATTTGCTTTTGCGGCCGCTATTTGCAGCTTGATTTCGCCAATAACTTTCTTAGCCATAAATCTACTCCTTATAAAATTTAAATAATCTTTTCAACTTGCGAGTATGAAATTTCAATCGGCGTGCTTCGTCCGAAGATCGAAACATTGAGGCGAAGCTTGCCGTGGATCATATCATACTCTTCTACGATGCCGTTGAAATTAGCAAAAGGCCCATCGACGATCCTAACCGTCTCGCCCTCATCAAAATTAATCTTGGGCTTAGGAGCCTCGCGATTATTAATCTTTTCTAGAATTATTTCGATATCTTTTTCCGGTAGCGGAGAGGGCTTTTTAGCCTCGCCGATAAAGCGACTAACCTTAGGTAGCATCTGAATTCTATGCCATAAAGTGGTATCCAGATCTAAATTTGCAAAGCAATATCCTGGATATAAGCTACGCTCTTTAATGGTTTGCTTTGTATTTTTGACCTCTATAACATCTTCGGTAGGTACTAGCACTTCGCCGATCTTAGCCTCAAGCGCTTCGTCTTGCTTTAGCGCTTCTATCGCGCGCTTTACCGCCATCTCGCTGCCGGCGTAAGTTTGTATCGCATACCATTTATTTGCCATATTGCGATCCCTACTTAAGCCGTTATCAAAGCGGACATAATAAGATCCACTAGCGCTAAAAACAGTGCGATAACTACGACTACGACTACTACAGAGATATATGCTGTTTTAGTCTGATCTTTAGTCGGGAAAATTACCTTATCTAACTCTACTTTTGCTTGTTTATAATACTCTTTTACTTTTTCCATACCCAATCCTCGTGGCAGGGCAAGAGGGATTCGAACCCCCAACCATCGGATTTGGAATCCGGCGCTCTACCGTTGGAGCTATTGCCCTATAACAATTAGCCTTTTAACTTTACTTCTTTATGAAGCGTGTGCTTTTTTAATCTAGGGCAATATTTTTTAAGTTCTAGTTTTTCGGTCGTAGTTTTGCTATTTTTATAAGTAGTATAGTTAATATCGCCACTTTCGGAGCATTTTAATCCGACCTTTACTCTACTTGAATTCTTTGCCATTTGGTTTCCTTGAATAAAAAAGCAAGTGGAATTTTAAAATTCCACTTGCAAAAAATTAAGCGATGATTTTCGAAACTACGCCTGAGCCTACGGTGTGACCGCCTTCGCGAATCGCGAAGCGAGTACCTTGCTCAAGAGCAATCGGAGCAATTAGCTCAACGGTAATTTTAACGTTGTCGCCAGGCATTACCATCTCGGTTCCCTCAGGAAGGGTAATCGAACCGGTAACATCTGTCGTACGAACGTAAAACTGCGGTCTATAATTATTAAAGAATGGAGTATGGCGTCCGCCCTCTTCTTTAGTTAGGATATAAACCTCGCCCTCAAATTTAGTATGAGGAGTAATAGATTTTGGTTTACATAAAACCATACCGCGCTCTACTTCCTCTTTCTTAGTACCGCGCAATAAAACACCTACGTTATCGCCGGCTTCACCTTGATCCATCTCTTTTCTAAACATCTCAACGCCGGTAACGGTAGTAGTTTGAGTAGGTTTAATACCTACGATCTCGATAGTATCGCCAACTTTAACGATACCTTTTTCGATTCTACCGGTTACAACGGTACCGCGACCGGAAATCGAGAAAATATCTTCGATCGGAAGAAGGAAATCTTTATCAGTATCGCGAACAGGAGTTGGAATATAGCTATCAACCGCGTCCATAAGCTCCATAATCTTTGCAGACCATTCGCCGTCTTGTCCGGCCTTAGCTTCCTCAAGAGCCTTAAGGGCAGAGCCTTTAATGATTGGGGTCTCGTCGCCAGGGAATTTATACTCTTTTAAAAGATCTCTAACTTCCTCTTCAACTAACTCTAAAAGATCCGGATCATCGACCATATCGGTTTTGTTTAGGAAAACTACGATATAAGGAACGCCTACTTGGCGAGAAAGCAAGATGTGCTCGCGAGTTTGAGGCATAGGACCGTCCGCAGCAGAAACAACTAAAATAGCGCCGTCCATCTGAGCCGCACCGGTAATCATATTTTTTACGTAGTCGGCGTGACCTGGGCAGTCAACGTGAGCATAGTGACGTTTCTCGGTCTCATATTCGATGTGAGACGTAGCGATAGTAATACCGCGCTCTTTTTCCTCTGGAGCGTTATCGATATTGTCGTAGTCCTTTAGCTCAGCTAGACCTTTCCTAGAAAGAACAGCAGAAATAGCAGCTGTCAAAGTAGTCTTACCATGGTCAACGTGACCGATGGTACCAATGTTTACGTGTGGCTTGTTACGATTAAATTTTTCTTTAGCCATCATATCCTCCGTTATTGATTTGTGGATTACACAACAAACTAAGCGACTCTATTTTATGGAGCTCATAGCGGGACTTGAACCCGCGACCTCTTCCTTACCAAGGAAGTGCTCTACCTCTGAGCCATATGAGCCTAAACTCAGGCAAAGAGAAATCGCTACCAATACCCAACAATGCGACCAAAATTTAGATTATGTAAGCATATAAAAGCAGTTAAGTTTTACAGCTCCCAGTAAACCTAAATGGTGGAGCGGGAAACGGGGCTCGAACCCGCGACCCTCAGCTTGGAAGGCTGATGCTCTAGCCAACTGAGCTAATCCCGCATCAAAAATTCATGGTGGTGAGACGTGGATTCGAACCACGGAAGGCAAAGCCAGCAGATTTACAGTCTGCCCTCGTTGGCCACTTGAGTATCTCACCCTTTGATGAAATCTGGTCAAACACTGTTACAAAAAATGGAGCTGGTGGACGGGATCGAACCGCCGACCCACTGCTTACAAGGCAGTAGCTCTACCAGCTGAGCTACACCAGCATTTTGAAATTGAAGTGGCAATTATAACCGAAAAATCCCCAATTGTCAAGGCTAAAACAGCCTATTTTAAAATTTCATAAAATTTCTGCTATAATGCGCCCGATTTTAAATTTTAAGGAATTTTATATGAAAATCGTACCTTGGATCATAATAGTTTTTATGATTTATTTGATTTATTATTTTATCTCCCGCTCTGAAAAGCGTCTAAATACCCTTGAAAAGCGCCTAAATAAGATAGAAGAAAACTTAAGCGAGCTAAAAAAGGCTACCGAAGCCAACAGGCTTTTGATTGAAGAAGCAAAGCTAGACTCTGAAGATGACGCAAAAGAGCAATAATAAAATTAAATTTAAAGCTCCAATTTCGCTAGCTTCGCCTTTTTTGCCAAATATCTCGTGCTAAAAATTGTGAGTATATTTTATGCATACTTTGGCATTTTTGAAAGAAATTTTACCGCAACGTCGAAACCGCGAAGTGCAAGAAGCTCATACGTAACTAATTCTTAAATTTTACGAAATTTAAAATTCGTGCTTTAATCCTGCAACGCTAAGCAAATCCACGCAAATCAATAAATCAAAATTCTAGCTATTTGCTCACAGCACAAATTCCATAGAATTTCAAACAATACCGCCTAAAATTAGAATTCCTGCTAAAATCCATCTTACAATTCAACTTCTTAAAATTTTGCGCAAATCCCTCAGCTAAAATTCTAAACTACAAAATTTTAGTATTTAAAATCATATTAATCAACCCCGCCGCAGAGCAAAACCTATGAGCTCGCACCGAGCGCTGCCCCAGGCTTAATATATCCGAAAGCTTAAAAGTGTAGACCATAACCTCTGCAAGCTAACGATAAAATTTAATCATAATTTTTAAAAACCAAAATTTCAAAAGCACAGAATTTTACCCCAGGATTTGAATTGAGTAAAAAGCCGGCGAAATGCAGGAGCTTCTAAAACGCAAAATTTATCCATTGGAATTTTCCTCGCTCACAAGCGCTTCAGCGATGAGCTCCAGCGGATTTACACACCTCATCTGCGAGCCGCTTAAAGAAAGCGAATTATTTAGCTGCATCCTGCACGCACTGCACTCGGCAGAAACTACGCGCACAGGCAGATCTGCCATTGCGCGCGCCTTAGCTAATCCCACTGCGCGCGCGAGCTCGTAGCGCTCGGCCTGCATCGTCACGCCGCCAAATCCGCAGCATTTATTAGGCTCATCCATCTCGGTTATTTCGTAGTTTTGAGCGAGCAAGCCGCGCGGTTCTTTCCAAATACCCTGCATTTTGCGGGCATGGCACGGATCGTGATAAGTAATCGCTAAAGCCCTTTTGCCGCGGCGCATCAAAAGATCACTTAAGTTTGTAAATTTATAAAAGTATTCGCTCGCCATAAAAATTTTACTCGCAAGCTTTTGCGCACGGGCTTTCCATTGCGGCTCATTTTCAAAAAAATGCGCGTAATCCACCCGCAACATCGCAGAGCACGTAGCCTCGGGCACGATAATCGCATCAAGAGCAGGCATGACTTTTTCGAAATATGCTATATTAAATTTTGCCACGCGTTCAACCGCCGCAAAATCTCCCGTAAAATACGCAGGAGCGCCGCAACAGGCTTGTTTCTTCATCAAATTTACGTTTAGCTTTAGCGCTCGCGCGATATGTAAAACCGCCTCGCCTACGCCCGTGTAAGCGTAGTTTGCCATGCAGCCTATAAAAATTCCGATAGTTTTTTCGCCGCCGTTGTCGATAAATTCTGCGTACGAGTTCATAAAGCTCTTTTTCGCAGGAGCAGGCAACAAGCGCTCTTTTTTAAGTAGTGGCAAGTCAAATCTAGGCGACATAGAGCTTTGCGTATCTTTTCGCATCTTAAAGCCACAGCTAAGAAACACGTATCCAAGCGCTGCTGCTAGATCCAGCGCTTTGCGGTGCCCGAGCAGCCAAAACGCAGCTTTTTTGTACCACGCGATGCCAAATTTTTCCGCAATGCGCGCGCGAATATTCTCAATCGCCGTATCTATGGGCAAAGACTCGCCGCAAATATCTACGCAGTTGGTGCATAAAAAGCAGCTCTCAAAAATTTTCTTAGCGTTTTTATCAAGCTTTAGCTCATTTCTGCCGTAAGCGCCCAAAAGATCCACAAATCCGCGTGGGCTCGTTACTTCATCGCCGTTAATGCCATGAATCGTGCAGACTTGGATACATTTACCACATTTTACGCAGCGCTCGCTAAGTGCCGCAAAATCGAACGCCCCAAGCTTTGCCTTACTCATAGCCGCGCCGCTTAAACGGTTTTAGAAAAGCGCTTTTCGCCCAAATTTTTACCCATATACTCATCAAAGCACATCGCGATATTGCGGATCAAAAGCGTACCGGTGGGCGTTACGGAAATTCTATTCGGCGAGACTTGTACGAAATCCTTTAGCGTCTCAAGCTGCTTTAGGCTCGCGCCGAAATGCTCGAAAAATTTTATCTTAAATTTCTCCTCGATCGCCTCTATATCGACGCAAAAATTACTCATCAGCCCCATAATCACCTCTTTGCGCAGCAGATCCTCTTCATTTAGCAAAATACCCCTGCAATACGGCAGCCTGCCTGCATCTATCGCGGTCTCGTAAGCGTCCATATCTTTGAAATTTTGCGCGTAGTGGCGCACGCCCTCGCCAATGCTAGTCAGCCCGATGCCGATCAGATCGGCGCCGCCCTTGGTCGTATAGCCTTGGAAATTACGGTGCAGCGAGCCGTTTTTAAGCGCGGCGTGAAGCTCGTCTGCGGGCTTTGAGTAGTGATCCATGCCGATCATCTCATATCCGTTCGCGCTTAAAAAATCGTGCGTAAATTTTAAAATTTCAAGCTTCACTTTAGGCTCCGGCAAGGTCGTTTCGTCAAATTTGCGCATAGATTTTTTTATCCACGGTACATGCGCGTAGTTAAAGATCGCGAAGCGGTCCGGATCAAGCGAAAGCGCAAGCTCCAGCGTGCGCTTAAAGCTAGCTAGGCTCTGATACGGAAGGCCGTAGATCAGATCCATATTTATCGATTTTATCCCCCTCTCGCGCGCCATAGCTATGACGTCCCTCGTAAGCTCGAAAGGCTGGATGCGGTGGATCTCCTTTTGTACGCGCTCGTCGAAGTCCTGCACGCCGTAGCTTATGCGGTTAAAGCCGTTTGAAACGAGCACGTCGAGCTGCTCGGCGTTCAAAAATCGCGGATCGATCTCGCAGCTGATCTCGGCTTCAGGGCTGAAATTTTTAAAATATTTTTTGATATTTTTTATGTGGCGCGCGAGCTGTTCGGCGCTAAAATACGTAGGCGTGCCGCCGCCGAAGTGCATCTGCACGACCTGCCTGGAGCCGTCCACGACGCTGCTTAAAATTTGCATTTCGCGCTCGATATAGTCTAAATAGCGATCCATCTTGTCGCGTTTGCCCGTGTAGATTACGTTGCAGCCGCAAAAATAACAGGCGGAGCGGCAAAACGGCATGTGAAAGTAAAGCGACAGCGGCGTAGAGCTTTTTTGATTTTTCAGCTCGTTCAAATACCCGTCGTAGCTGAAATTTTCGCTAAATTCCAAAGCGGTCGGATAGCTCGTGTAGCGAGGCCCCGGGCGCGAAAATTTCGCGTAAGCATCAAAGTCTATACTATTCACGGCTGTCCGCCTTGGTTTTGATAAGCTCTTCGATATCAATAAAAAGGTTTGGATGCAGGCTTTTTACGCGCGAGACGACGGCATCGACGTCTAAGCTTAATCTTTTCGCACTCGGATTTGCGCCCGTTAGCCTTCTGATCTCGTCCATACACACGATCCACGCGTCGCCGAAATCCACCGGCGTATGCTGCAAAATCGAGCGCTCAAGCTTGAGATTAAAATTTTCCTGCATCGCGTTTTTGGTCGCGGCGATGAGATTTGCAAGCGATTTTATCGAGATCATCGTGTGCACTTCGTTATTTTCGTCGATGCCGAACCACGGCTCCTCGTCGCTCCACGAGCCGCTTTTTAAAGTGAGTTTTTTCTCGTTGTCCTCGCCCTGCGAAATTTCAAAAACCGTCCTTTTCGAGCTATCCAGCCCGAAAAATTCGCTCGCTTTGTCGATCTTTTTTAGCGCTTTATCTTTTTCTTCCATGCTTTCTCCTAAATTTACCTTCTTTGATCCAACCAGACCATAACGCCCTTTTGCGCGTGCAGGCGATTTTCCGCCTCTGCAAAAATTTCATCCGCATGCGTTTCAAACACGGCCTCGCTCACCTCGTATCCGCGATACGCCGGCAGGCAGTGCAAAAAGATCGCGTTTTTTTCAGCCAGAGCCATTAAGCTTTCATCCACGCAAAAGCCCGCGAAATCGCGAATTCTTTGCTCCTTTTCGCCTTCTTGCCCCATCGAAACCCAAGTATCGGTCGTCACGACGTTTGCGCCCGCTACGGCTTCTTTTATATCGTTCGTTATTAAAATTTTAGCGCCTGAAATTTTAGCATTTTCTTGCGCCTGCGCCAGTATCTGCGGATCAGCCTCATAGCCCACGGGCGTCGCTACTCTTAGCTCAAAGCCAAGCTTGCTAGCAAGCATCAGCCACGAGTGCGTCATATTGTTGCCGTCGCCCACGTACGCGGCTTTTATCTTTGGAGTTTCAATACCGCACTCCGCGATCGTCATTAAATCCGCCATTAGCTGCACGGGATGAAATTTATCGCTTAGCCCGTTTATGACCGGCACGCGGCTAAATTCCGCGAGCTCTATTAACGTCTCGTGGCGATTTACGCGCGCCATGATCAGATCGCACATTCGCGAAATCACGCGTGCAGTGTCTTTGATAGGCTCGCCTCGCCCGAGCTGGATGTCGCGACTGCTCAAAAATAGCGCGTGTCCGCCTAGCTCGTTCATCCCCACATCGAAGCTCACGCGCGTCCTGGTCGAGCTTTTTTCAAATATCATCGCTAATTTTTGATCTTTTAAATACGGCTTAAAATTTCGCGCCTTAGCCTCTTTTTTAATCCCAAAGGCTAAATTTAAAATCTCGATTATCTCATCTTTGCTAAAATCGTTTAACGTAAGAAAGTGCCTCATATCGCTCCTTTTTGGTTAAATTTTACACTGTTTTCGCTTACGTAGCGTTTTATTCGACTTTAAAATTTTAAATTTACGCTACGTGCCGCGAAGTAAATTTCAAAAACCAAGTCTCGCTGCTGCTGCGAAATTTTAAAATTCCAAAATTTTTAAAATTTTACCTGCGCGAATTTAAAATTTCCGCGATCTCTTTAGCGTGATAGGTGATGATCATATCCGCGCCGGCGCGCCTTATTCCTATCATCGTCTCCATCATCACGCGCTCATAATCGATCACGCCCGCTTTTTTACCCGTCTGCAAAAGCGCATATTCGCCGCTTACGTTATACGCGCAGATCGGCAGCAGCGTGCGCTCCCGCAGGTCTCTGATTAGATCCAGATACGCAAGCGCGGGCTTTATCATCAAGATATCCGCTCCCTGC
>NZ_CALJPC010000101.1 GCF_937981295.1 uncultured Campylobacter sp. | reverse complement strand
AAAATTTTATAAAAATAAAGCGAAAGAAATTAAAATTTAAATGGAAAAAGTAGATAAGGATTTTAAAGCGAGCTTGTATAGTATCACGCAGCAAAAGGGCTTTGAAGGGTGGCGGCAATGATAAAAAGTATTATAGACCCAACTAATTTCGATATAGAATTTAGAAAAATAAGTAGAAATAAAAGAGGCGTAGCCAGATCAAGAATAGATTTTGAAAATATCGATGTCGAGGCTAAAATTAGATTAATTATGTTTCTAATTTCAAAAGCAAGCCACTTAGATAGCGTAGTTTATAAAATTCTTTTTTGGGAAAGAGATGAGAAAATAGAGGAGTATCTTCTTAAAAATATGAAGGGGCGATACACAAAAGCTAGACCCTATAAAAACGGCGCCAGAGCGGGCGTTATCTTTATAAAAGAAAAGATGCTTGATCCAAATTTTTTGAGGTCCATACTGCTGCGCCATTTTAATTTTGAGCTGGCAAAAGAGCCATCTTTGAATATCAGAGTTCAATTAGCCGCAAACAATAAAGAGAAATTTTCGATTTTATTTGATATATACGATGATCGAGGCTGCTATGTGTATTACTTTTAAAATTTTATAATGAAAATATTTGAGGAAGGAAGATATGGCAATTTGGCAATGTGAGTTTTTTATTCTGCCTAAAAGCGATGCCTACGATCTGCAATACGATCCGCAATATAGCGATATAAAGCTCTTTGAAGACGATAAGTATTGGAAAAAGGCAAAGATCAAAAAAGAGATATTTTTTGAAATTTCGCGCCTATTAAAGCCCGAAAAATCTTGGTCTAACGAAATGGATCTATATGGAAGCGAAAACGGCAATCGCTTAGAGGTATTTTTTGATGCTAATAATATAATAGAGTCCGTTACGTTTCGTATCGATTTTAGATCCGAGTATGAAGCGGTATTAAGGGGCATAATATCATTGTGTGAGAAAAACGGTTTTTGCATTATAGACGGCAATTTAAATAATTTAAAATTATCCTTTAATGCTATAAAAGAGGCAATCAACAAATCCAAAAACAAATAATTTTTTACAGAACTTGTTAAAAATAGTATAATAGGCGATAAAGACGGGTAGCCCATCATAGAAGCCGTAGACGATTTCAAATTTAAGGACGATTAAAAATGATTGTAAAATGTATAAAAGAAGATAGACAAGGGCATTTGGGATTAAACAGAACCTATTTTGTTCATGGTATCCAATATGAAGAGGGACAGGTTTATTATTGCATATTGCCACTTGAAGATGATAGAGATTGGTATCGATTTAATAGCAAATATTTTCAAGTAATCGATGAGACGATACCTACAAATTGGAAATTCGGAATGTATGGGAAATATTTTACCGCATCTTACGAAGAGCTTATAGCAGACGCAGATCATTATGAAAAGCTTTTTGATGGAGACCCAATAGAGAAGAAAATTTTTCAGAAGAGAAGAGCCGAGATGATCGATGACGTATATAATACCCATATCATCAAAGATTTTAACCGTTTCATATATGATCTAAGCCCTAATCTATCGGTGCAAATGAATATTGCAAATAAAGTACTGGATATAGAGATATCTGACGCAAACGCTGAGGCCAAACATCGCAAAATGAATATTTTAAAGGATGACGGATATAGCTGGTATTTGATAGAATCAGACGCGAGCACCTTTAAAGCCAACTTTACAAATGATTATTTAAGACCCGTATTAAAATATCTTAAATTGTGGCTAGGCAGAAAGAATTTTAGATAACCGGGTAGAAAGGTTTAATATGGCGAACGCGATCGATAAAAAAATTTTTATAAAAATTTTGAATGAAGATATCGATGTATGGCGCCCGGTAAAGGCTGTTCAAATCGCGCAATATATTTTTAAAATTACCGATACGACGAATTTTGAATCCGAACTGGATGAAATTTTAGAATTCAAATACGGCGATATTGTAAAATGCAGAGAAAAAGGCGGCGATTTATATGCTTTTGAGCTATTATGAAAAAACCCGCCTTATAAATAGCAACGCGCTTATCATATGGCTTGATTTAATCCCATTTTTCGCTATAATGAGCGTCAAATTTCACTCACGGGGATAGCGATGAGCCTTGTTTCTTACGAATTAAAAAAGCAAAAACTAGATGGAGCACGCAATGTGGCGCTTTGGAAGGCGCGCGGCGGTGTAGCAGTGGTAGTACTGGCGCTGTTTATTGCTATGCGCAAGGATTTCGGAGATTTCTCGTTCCTGTTTTTATTGGTACTGCTAGCTCTTGCTTATCCTGCTTACAAATACCTAGCCGTGCGTATTTCGCGTAAATTTGAAGCGCTCAGTGAAGAGGCTTTTAAAAACGAATTTTTGCTTTGGATCGCAAAGGAGCTGCGCCTTACCTTTCAGCCTTTCGGCGCGTTTTTACTCGATGAAATTTACAAAAATCCGCTCCGTAAAGAGGCAAATCTATGCACTTGCAAGCACGCTATAGTGGGCAAGACGCCCGAATTTGGCATAAAAATCGGCGACATCTGCCTAAGTCGCGATTTCGATAAAAACAGAGAAAATCGGGTATTTGAGCTGGATAAAATTCTGCATCTCAAAAAAAAGGATGATACGGCGATTTTCGACGGGCTTTTTGCAAAATTCGATTTTAGCGAGACTTTCGATAGCAAAATTTTAGTCGTACCGCGCGGAGAGTTTATCTTCGGCGCGTCGGATCTTAAGCTGCTTAAAGACAGCCCGCATCTAAGCGCGTCGTTTGACGTATATCTCAACAATCCCGCTGCTGCCGCATTTTTGCAAAACAAAAAAATTTTAGAAAACATGCAGACGATCACCGTAAATTTGTTCGGCAAAACTGAGCTTTATCTGGGTGAAAACAGCCTCGTAATCGGCGTTGAAAATAGCGAAATTTTCAAATCCGCGCCGAGCTCGCAAAGCGCAAAACTGCTCGAAAGCCTAAATAAAATGATCGAGATCGCTAAAATTTTTGCCTATCTCAAAAAGCTCGGGCAGGTGGAATAGAAACATTTCGATTTAAAATTTAAAGCTCAAAGCGCGATCGCGGCGAGCAGAATAAAATTTGCAATAACGGTGCGATAACGGACAAATTTAAAGAGGAGGGGCTGCATTATGGATATAAACGAAATACAAGCTCAAACTCGCAGTATGCGCGCCCTATATGTCGAGGACGATAATAAGGTAAGGCGGCAGACCGCGAAAATTTTAAAACTATTCTTTCATCAAGTTATCGACTGCGGTGATGCGCGAGAAGGTATCGAGAAATTTAAAGCAAGCAAAGTAGGTATTGTTTTTACCGATATCAATATGCCGGGCATTAACGGGCTTGAAATGATAGAGCGGATCAAGCAGATCGATCCTTTGGTAAAAACGGTCATCTTCTCAGCCCATGACGAGTCTAAATTTTTCACTAAAGCGATATCCATCGGCGTGGACGGGGCTATATTCTAAAGCCTTTTACGACCGAGGATCTAATTATGATTTATAAAAATAATAATTACGCTAGTAATTACTAGCGAATTTTACCCGTAATCATCAAATTTTATTGGGTTATATAAAAGATTTTAATCGTAAGGTATAATTTGGTTTCTTATTTGTTTAGATTTTATAAAGTTTGAATCTATCTCAAATCTTATAGCTTTATTATTTTCATCCAAAATAGTCGTTTGCAAATAATAAAATTTACCGATTGCGGAAAGCGCTTTTATGTTGTGAAGTATAATGGTTTTATTGTTATCATTTATCGAAATATAAGTGATAGCTTCAGTAGTAGCGGTTATATTTTCCTTTTGATCTTTATTACCATTGCCTTCTTTATGCTCATATTCAAGAGTTCCATTAGTAAAATTTATATTGTCTGTGTTATCTAAGTTGAAATTTTGACCTTCCATCGTCTTGAAAAAAATTTCGTCGTTAGGGAATTTTAAAATATGTTCTTGTAGTCGTAAATTATTACATCTGATGCTTGCTATATATGTATCTTTATCAAAATCATATCGTCTATTATAACGATCTATATAAAAAATATTTGTATTATTATCTTTAATACAAATTTGACTGGGTAGCGCTCCAAGTGCATCTTTATCAAGCACTATAAAATTATAATCAATATTGCCATAGTTCGAAATTTTTATAATTTCATCACTCATAAAAAACAAGGTAAATAAATTTATAATAATAAGTGAAGTGAATGCAAATCTGAAGAAAAAATATGTCATATTTAATAAAAATATAAGGATAAGAATAATAGATAAGGTTATTGGCAAGAGATATAATATAACTTCAGTAAAATTACTCGCTTCTAAACGAATAACTGATACGCAAAATATAAAAATAAAATCCAAGAGGAATAATAAGCCGCTGTATACTATATAAGGAATAATTTCAAAATTATGTTTACGGAAATGATAAATAACAAGAATGAATATTATCGGAGCTAGTATAAACAAATTCATATAGGCGTTCGGCTCAATTCCATGTGTAATCAATATCGCTATAATTACTAATACTATGATAGATAAACCAAATAGCCACCAAAAATAGGATTGGATTTTTTTATCTTATCTCTATATGCATAAATAAATATAATATGCAAAGTAGGTATTATGTAATAAATTATAAATAACACTATACCTATAATAAAAAATTCCCCAAAGATAGATATTACGTTAAAATTATCAAGTACTGGGAAGTAATTTAAACCTTTATTAAAAAGGAAATAACTACAAAATGGGATTGTACCTACTACAATAATTATTTGTAAATAGTACCCTTGAATAAACTCCTTAACTTTATTTAAAAAATTGCCAATATCTTTTAAATTTTTCTTATCATAATACTTTTTAAAAATTTTTTCAAAATCACTTTTTTTATCAAGCTTTTCATCTATAAGTTCCGAGCGTAAAATTACAAATTGATTATAAATTTTATCATCTATATTATATAGTTTAGATAAGGTTTCATCGAGATTATTATTTCTTAGCTCATTGAATATATTATTTTTTAAATAAAATAGACTCATCAAATTATTTTTTGATACGTTAAAATCATTGAATTTACCTTCAATGTCTTTTTTCAGTCTATCAAATTCGTTTTGAAATTCTTTTTTGTCTTTCAACAAATCATCAATATTTTTCATATGATATAGAAGCCCCTCTATAAAGCATGTTAGTGATTTTACTGACACCCTTCGCACTCGATTGAGCGATCGGCGACGTTGTTTAGCTTCTCGCTATCGGGGCTTTCGGAGCGTAGATAGTAGGTCGATTTTAGCCCCAGCTGCCATGCGAGCGTGTAAATTTCGCTCAGATAGCCGCCGCTTGCCTTATCTAGGCTCATGAAGATATTTAGGCTCTGGCCTTGATCGATCCATTTTTGGCGGATGGCGCCCGCTTTTACGAGCAAGCGCTGATCGAGCTCGTACGCAGGCACATACGCCTGCCACGTTTTCGGGCTTAAATTTGGCACGACGACCGGGATCATGCCGCTTAGATTGTGCTCGAACCATTTGCGCTTATACACCGGCTCGATCGTCTGCGTGGTGCCTACGAGTATGCTGATGCTCGATGTCGGCGCGATCGCCATCAGATAGCCGTTTCGCATGCCGTCGCGCTTTACTTTCTCGCGCAGTCCGTCCCAGTCGCAACTGCTCTGCTCAAAAAGCCCGCCGCGCTTAACGAGCGCTTTGGCATTTTCGTTCGCTAAATCGATCGGGAAAATTCCTTCGCTCCACTTCGAGCCCGCAAAATCAGGGTACCTACCCTTTTCTACGGCTAAATTTGAGCTTGCTTTGATCGCGTTAAAGCTCACGTTTTCCATTATCCTATCGATCAGCTCGAAGTGCTCGTAGCTGCCCCACTTCACGCCGCGCTCGGCCAGCATCTGCGCTTCGCCCATTACGCCGAGCCCTATCGCGCGGGTTTTTAGATTGGTGTGTTTGACCTTGGCGTGCGGGTAAAAATTTAGATCGATGACGTTATCGAGCATCCGCACGGCGATCGGCATCACGCGAGCTATCTCCTCGCGGCTATTGATTTTGCTTAAATTTACGCTTGCGAGGTTGCAAACCGCCGTCGCGCCCTCGCTGCAGCCCTTTTCTACGATAAAAATTTCTTTGCCGCCCAGCGTGTCTAGCGCGGTGATCTTTTTCGCCTTTTTTACGATGCCCGCGTCGGTTCTTACATCTTCGTTTTCCTCAAACAGCCTCTCGCTGCCGTCAGCGAAAACGACTTTGATTTTGTAGTGGTTCGGCGCCGTGTTTTGAAAGATCTCGGTGCATAAATTTGAGCTTCGAATCAGGCCTTGATGCGCGTTTGGATTGATTCGGTTGGCGTTATCTTTGAAGCATAAAAAGGGCATTCCGGTCTCAAAATAGCTCGTTAAAATTTTCTTCCAAAGCTCCTTTGCCAGGATGGTGGATTTTGAAATTTTATCATCGGCCTCGTACTGCTCGTAGCGCGCCTGAAATTCCGCGCCGTATAGATCGCTCAGATCGCTTACTTCGGCGGGATCAAAGAGCGTCCACTTGCCGCCGTTTTGAAGCCTTTTCATAAACAGATCGTTTATCCACAGCGCGGGGAAAATTTCATGCGCGCGGCGCCTCTCCTCGCCCGAGTTTTTGCGCAGATCGAGGAAGTCGCTCACGTCCATATGCCACGGCTCGATATACACGGCGATAGCACCCTTGCGCGTGCCCAGCTGATCGACGGCGACGGCGATGTCGTTCGTGATCTTTAAAAACGGGATGATACCGCCCGCGGCGTTTTTATGCCCGTCGATGCTGCCGCCCATCGCGCGCACCTTGCACCAGTCCCAGCCGATACCGCCGCCGAATTTGCTCAGAAGCGCCATCTCTTTGTAGCTATCGAAAATCCCCTCGATATTATCGGGCGTGCTTCCCACGTAGCAGCTGCTTAGCTGATGCCGCGTCGTGCGGGCGTTTGAGAGCGTAGGGGTCGCGAGCATGACTTCAAATTTAGATATGAGATCGTAAAATTTCTTCGCCCAACTCTGGCAATCAAGCTCGTTTTGCGCGAGGAACATTGCGATCGCCATAAACATCTGCTGCGGCAGCTCGATCGGCGCACCGCTTTTATCCTTGATGAGGTAGCGATCGTAAAGCGTTTTAATGCCTAGGTAGTTAAATTGCAAATCGCGCTGCGGCTGCAAGTAAGAATTTAGATCCTCTAGATCGTATTTTTCCTTTAAGCCGAGCATTATGCGACCCGCCGCCTCGCCGCGAGCAAAGTAATCTTTTAGGCTGTTGTAGCCGCTAAAGCCCGTTACTTTGTGATACAGATCGTATAAAAATAACCGCGCGGCGACGAAAGTCCAGTTCGGGCGGTCCACATCGATCTTTTCGACTGCGGTTTTGATGAGGGTTTGCTGGATCTCCTCCGTGGTGATCATATCGCGAAACTGGATCTTTGCGTCCACCTCAAGCTCGCTAAGGCTTACGTTTTCCAGCCCCTCCACTGCCTCGCTCGTGTATTTTTTGATCTTGCTTACGTCAAGTTCCTCGGTTCTGCCGTTGCGTTTGATTACTTTCATATCGTTCCTTGAAATTTAAAAATGCAAATTTAGCGTTAGTTTCCCAATATAAAATACGTCGTCAAAAGAGGCGGCGTAATAAATGCCGCTCATCTCCGCCGTCTTTTAAATTTACGCTAGCTGCGCTGCAAAATCGCGCATTATAGCCAAATTTGCTTAAGTCTATCTGTCGTTGTAAGTATGAGATTTTGGCTTGTAAGTTTTAAAATTTAGCAAGACATGCAGAAACGATGCGGTAAAATTCGAGCGAAATTTTATGGCGCCGCCACGGAATTTTGTAGGGGAAAATTTACGTGGAGTTTTGCGAAATTTTGCGCCGAAAAAGCAGGAAAACAAAAATCTTTGCGGGCAGGCTTAAAATCCGCCCGCAAAGCTTAAGAATTTAGTTGCGCGGTAGCGGGATAGGCTTTCCGTTTAAGATCATAGAGTTGCTTGCCTTATCGAAGCTAAACTCCATCTTAACTCCATCTCCGTCTGGCTTAAGAAACTGCGAGCCGTAAACTTCAGCCATCGGCGCAAAATCGCGCAGGCTTTCATAGGGCGATAGGAAGTCCGTGATGGTCGTATTTATCGTAGCTTTGCCGTTCAAGCTCATACGCTTAAAAAGCTGCGTCTCGTCGATGTAGCCGCCTACTAGCGCGCTTGCGTTAAAAGCAAATTTCTTGCCGAGGCTATTTTCAAACGAAAAATCATTCACGTTAATTTTCATATCATCTTTTAGCAGCTTCATAAAAAGCTCTTTATTTTCCGCTAATTTTTCGCCTTCTTGCGGATTTGAGATAATAGACAGATATTTTTCGAAAAGTGCGGCGCTAAAGCTGGTATCGACGCCTAAATGGATGTTTCGCACTAGCACATCGGCGATTTTTAGGCTTTGGGCTTTATCGCTTTCGTTGAAATTTAAAATTCCATCTTTTACGCGGTAGCTACCTTCCGTGCTCATATCCGTAACTACGACGAAGCGCTGTTTATCTACAGTTACGACGAGCTCTTTTGTGCTGCCTGCAAAATCTATGTCATTCAAAAAGAGCTTAGTTATATTATCGTCTAGATCTTGGATGCCATTTTTAAAGTTTGCCTCATAGATAAGATCCTTTATATCAAGACCCGAATCCTTGCCGTCGTCTATAAAAATTTCACCGATTTTAAAGCCCAAGGCTTTTATCGTTTTTCCGCTCATATCGCTCGTGCCGTTTAGGCTAAGACCTGCAAGACGTCCCATTCCGCCATCTTCGAGCACATTTATATCGGCTAGCTTTGCGCTAAATTTAACCTCTGTAGGTCCGTAGTTTAGATGCGTGCTAAGCGGCGCGTCAGTCTTAAACAGCTTCTTGCAAGGCTCCGCGTAATATGGAGTCTTAATCGTTAAAATTCCGTCGCTCTCAAATCCATCCGCAGCGTTTTTTACGCTATGCTTAATAGTGTAGTCGTAGCGAAAAGCAAAATCTTCCGGGAAAATTTTAGCAGGATCCGGCTCATCCGTATCGTTGCTATCTTGCGCGCCTGCTTTTTCCTTTAGCTTGCTAAAGCCTTCAGCAAGACTTTTTTGTAGTTTCTCTTTTTTTACTACGCCTTCGATAAAGCCGCTTGAGTTGCTATCTCCGGGATAAAATTTAGCGCTCTTAGTCTCGAAAATTTCGTTTCTGGCGATAAATTCCGCAATCTGCTGCTCAATCGCCGCGCTGGCACTCTTGCCGACCGCACCGTCAACCGTTTTGGTTATGCTATCGTTTACACTTTTAGCTACTCCCGTTTTGGCGTCCTTCGTCGCCACAAAAACGCCCGCTATAAGCGCTACGATGAGCACTAAAGCCGCGATGATCTTTTTCATCATCTCTCCTTTAAATTTAAAATTTATTTGGGTGCGTATTTTGCCGTAAATTTCTAAAATTTTCAAATTCTAGCTTAGTGTGCTTTAACCTAAAAGAAGTTATAATCGCGACATTAATATCAAAATTTAGGAAAACTTATGGCAAAACAAACGAAATATATTTTCGTCACCGGCGGAGTGCTGAGCTCGCTGGGTAAGGGCATTGCGGCGGCGTCGATCGCGACGCTTTTAAAGCATGCGGGGCAAAAGGTGCGCATCCTAAAGGCGGATCCCTATATCAACGTCGATCCCGGCACCATGAGCCCGCTGGAGCATGGAGAGGTTTTCGTCACCGACGACGGCGCGGAGACCGATCTGGATCTTGGGCATTATGAGCGGTTCTTGGATGAAAATTTAAGCCAAGATAACAACTTCACCACGGGCAAAGTTTATAGTTCCGTCATCGAGAAGGAGCGCAGGGGCGATTATCTGGGCAAGACGATCCAGGTGATCCCTCACATCGTAGGCGAGATCGTACGCCGCATAAAAAAGGCGGGCGAGGGCAACGACGTGCTGATCGTCGAGATTGGCGGCACCGTGGGCGACATCGAGGGGCTGCCGTTTTTAGAGGCGATCCGCGCGATGAGAGTGGAGCTGGGTAGGGTAAATACGATGAATATCCACCTCACGCTCGTGCCTTTTATAAAGGTAGCAGGCGAGCTCAAGACCAAGCCCACGCAGCACAGCGTAGGCGAGCTGCGCCGTATCGGCATCAGCCCCGATATGATAATCTGCCGCTCAGAAATGCCGCTAAATCGCGCGCTTAAAGATAAGATCGCGCTAAGCTGCGGCGTGGATAAAAACTGCGTCATCGAAAGCCCCGATAGCGCGAGCATCTATCAGATCCCGCTTGCGTTTTTGAAGCAGGATATTTTAACGCCGATAGCGGAGACTTTAAGCTTAAACAGGCTCGAAGTCGATATGAGCAACTGGGACAGCCTCGTTAAGCGCGTCATCGTGCCTACGAACGAAACCACGATCGCCTTCGTCGGCAAATATATCGATCTGAAAGAAAGCTACAAATCCCTCACCGAGGGGATCATCCACGCGGGCGCGACGCTTGATACGCGGATAAATTTAAAATGGATCGACAGCGAAAAAATTGAAGCAAGCAATGTGGATGAAATTTTCCGCGACGTAAACGGAATTTTGGTCGCAGGCGGCTTCGGTTCGCGCGGGGTAGAGGGTAAAATTTTAGCCATAAACTACGCGCGGGTGCGCAAGGTGCCGTTTTTGGGTATCTGCTTGGGGATGCAGCTTGCGATGGTGGAGTTCGCGCGCAATGTATTAAAACTGAAAAACGCTAACTCCTCGGAATTTGACCCGCAGACCGAAGATCCGGTGATCTATCTGATCGATAGCTTTATCGACGCAAGCGGCAAAAAGCAGATCCGCACGCACAAATCCCCTATGGGCGGCACTATGCGGCTGGGCGGCTATGACTGCGACGTCAAAAAAGGCTCGCTTTTGGGTAAAATTTACGGCGAGCAAAAGACCATCCGCGAGCGCCACCGCCACCGCTACGAAGCCAATCCGAAGTACCGCGCCGAGTTTGAAAAGCACGGGCTTATCGTCTGCGGCGAGAGCGACGGGCTTATCGAAGCGGTCGAGCTAAAAAATCATCCGTTTTTTCTGGGCGTGCAGTTTCACCCGGAATTTACCAGCCGTCTAGTGCGCCCAAATCCCGCTATTTTGGGCTTTATCGAAGCATCTATAAAAAATGCTAGGTAAAAATGAGATAAGGGAAATTTTAAAATCGAGATTTGCGGGCGATCGGCACAATAAAATTTCTGAAATTCCCTTACCTTGCGAGCTGAAGGATACCTATAAGGCGGCTTTGCGCATAAAAACTGCCATCGAAGAAAACCAGCGCATAGCCGTAGTCGGCGATTACGACGTCGACGGTATCGTAAGCACCGTCATAATGAGCGATTTTTTCAATCAAATAGGCGCGGAGTACGTTATCAAGATACCAAACCGCTTCACCGACGGATACGGGTTAAACAGCGAAATCATAGGCGAGCTTGAGGATGTAGATCTCATTATCACGGTAGATAACGGCACCTCCGCGACGGAAGCCGCCGAAATTTGCGCCCAAAAGGGGATCGATCTCATCATCACCGATCACCACATGCCCCCGCCCGTGCTGCCTAGAGCTTATGCGATAATCAATCCGAAGCAGCCCGATTGCACCTTCCCAAATATCGAAATTTGCGGCGCGCAGGTGGCCTGGTATCTCGTAGGCGCACTAAAAGAAACCCTCGGCGTAAACTATGATATGGCAAGCTCGATGGATATCCTCATCATCGCCATAATCGCCGATATGATGGAGCTGCGCGATATGAACCGCGCGCTTTTGCGCTTCGGCATCAAGCGGTTAAATAGCTCGAACCGCGCCTGCTTCAAGGCGATTAAGGAGCATTATTTTAAAAAACATTTCGAATTTGACGATATCAGCTACACGATCGCGCCGCTTATCAACTGCACGGGTCGGATGGACGATGCGACGATGTCGTATAACTTCCTATGCGCCAAAAATATCAGAGAGGCAAACCACTACCTAGAGACGATAAATTCCATCAACAACTCGCGCAAAGAGGAGGAGAAAAACCTCTACGACGAGATCGTAAAAAGCGTCGATCCGAGCGACAACGTCATCGTCGTGTGGGGCCCGCAGTGGCACGAAGGGATCATCGGTATCGTCGCAAGCCGTCTAAGCAAGACCTACAAAAAGCCCGCGATCGTCTTTAGCGTAAGCGACTCGCGCGCCAAAGGAAGCGCGCGCAGCATCGGTAAATTTGACATTTTAGAGCTGATCTCCTCGCAAAGCGAAATTTTAACGACCTTCGGCGGGCACAAGGGCGCTGCGGGCGTGGGGATCGATCCTGCGCTGCTGCAGGAGTTTAAGCGGCGCGTAAATGAGCGCATTACGCCCAAGGATCTGAGCGATTTTAGCGCGCAAGACGATCTGCTGGGCGAGCTGGACGCGTCGCAGATAGACTTCGAGCTGCTTGAAATTTTAGAATTTTACGAGCCCTACGGGCAGAAAAATCCGCGCCCGCTCTTTTGCATCAAAGGCGCGCGCGCGCGCAATATCAGGGAGATCGGCAAGGAGGGCAAGCATATCAAAATGGCGCTTGATAAAAACGGCGGCAGCGTCGAGGCGCTGTTTTTCAACTACGACTTTTTGCCGCGCGCCGGCGAGCGAGTGGACGCGATCTTTACGATTAGCAAAAACAACTTCCGCGGCACGATCACGCCCGAGCTCATCATCAAGGAGCTGACCCCGAGCGAGGCCTAAATTTTAAAATTTAGGCCGGCTTGGCGTGCATTTCGCGCCGGACACGGCCTTTAAATTTACGCTTAATCTATGAGCTAGGCGCGCATCGCGCACTTGGCGGGTTCGCCCTACTACAGCGTCCATCTGCTCTACTCGCCCGATATATATTGCACGCTAGGCGCGACTTAAAAATTTAATGCGCGAGCTATGGATTTGACTTGCGATGCGAGCTCAAGCGCGCGATTTCGGGCTCGGCACGGCGCGCAAACGCAGTGCGTTATTTTCAGCTCCCGCGCGGTTTGCAAATTCGGCGAAATTTTTGGGCGAGATAAAAGTAAAATTTAAACGTTTTGGAATTTTAAAATTTTGTGAGGGTGAGCGGGAGCAGTCAAAACAGGCAGAATAGCCCTGCAAATGGAATTTTGGATAAAATTTTATGAAGCGACGGGCGGGCTAAATTTTAAAATTTGACCCGCCCTAAACTCAGAGGTTAAAAAACCACCACTAAAAACCACTTAAACGGCACCGGCGCAAAGATCGCGTGCGGCAAGCCCGCAGGCATGACGATGCTTTGCCCCGCTTTTACGCGGTGCTTCTGCCCGTCGATCGTGAAATCGCCCTCTCCCTCAAGCACGTAAACGAACGCGTCGCCGTCGGATTTGTGCGAGCTGATCTCCTCGCCGCCGTCGAAGGCGAAAAGGGTCATATTCAGCGCAGGATTTTGCGCGAGGGTGCGCGAAATCACCTTATGAGGGGCCACTTCGACTAGCGAAGCAAGCTCTACGGCCTTAGCGGCGTCGATATTTTTGATGTGTTGCATAAGCTCTCCTTGAAATGAAATTTGATCGATTGTAGCTAAAATTTAGCAAGCCCGCTTTGATGATTATCAATCCGGATCCGCGCTGAAAGGATTTTTCAGAAAGATCGGGATGAAATTTATCAGATATAGCGCGACCGCGGCGATGAAAAGCGCCGAGGGGATCATCACGTATAAAATAAAGCTCTCGCCCGCAAAAATGGCTCTTACAGCCCCCGCGAGCAGAGCCAAAACGAGCGCCGCGCGGCTTAGGCGCGGGAAGTTTAGCGGCGAAATTCCGCTGTGGCGCTGGCCGGCGATCATTCCTACGAAAAGTATCGCTCCATACATATAGCAGATCGCGATGACGTGCAGCGGCGCGGCAGCGTATCCCCCGCGGATCAGCGCCGCGCCCAGCCACAGGTACCCCGCCGCGCACGCAGCTTGCAACGCGTAGTAAAACGCCATATAGTGGCGGCTTAGAATTTCGGCGTAGTGCAGCTCGCGAAGTTTCGCCAAAAACAAAAATCCGATGCCAAGCGCGATAAATCCGCACGTCGCCTCGCTTAAAAATGGCGTCGCGAGCGCCAAGGCAAAGGCGAGGAAAGCCGTTAAATTTTTGTAAATAAAATTTGGAATAAAAACGGCGTCGCTTAGCCCCGCCTCTCTTAGCGCTTCATTGCCGATGACGACGCTTATACGGTAGCTTACGACGGCGATTGCCGCGACGTTGATATGCACGAAGCTAAGCAAAAACTTCTCATCTCCGCTCGCGCCGTAGGCCGCAGAGCAGGCGCAAAACGCCGCTAAGACTGCTAGGATGCTAAAATTATTCGAGTTTTTATCCAGCCACAAAAGCCGCGCCGCAAAGATGAAAAATACTGCCCAAAACAGCGCCGTAATCGCAGCCGCGAGCAGTAAATTTAAAAAGCTTGCGATAAAAGCCGTGATCAGGCAGGCGGCAAAGGCGAGTGAAACGGGCTTTAGCGAGCCCTCGAAGTTCGTCCAATCGGGCAGCGCGGTAAGCAAAAACGCCGCGTAGATGCACGAGGGCGCCAAAAATAGAAAGTAAAACTTATGAGCGCCGACATAATCGATCGCCAGCGCATCGGGTGCTAGGAAGCTAAGCGCGCCCAGCACCGCAAAAAAGCAGGCGCAAAGAACGAAGGCGCGCATCGGATGGGAGAAAAAATTCCTAGCGCGCTCGTCTTTAAATTTAGGCGCGTAAAAGCCCAGCTCTTCGCGCTTTCCTGCAGAGTTCGGCTCCGCTTGATTATCCTGCGTGGAATTAGCCTTAAAATTCCGATCGGAATTCTTGAGCTCCTGCGGCGAAACAGGTTCGGTTTGGTTTTGCGTGGAATTGGTCTTAAAATTCCGATCGGAATTTTTAGAGCTCTGCGAAAAGTTCTGAACAGAATTTGGTTCGGCATGGCTTTGCGCGAAACTGGATTTAAAATTTTGACTTTGATCGGAATTCTTGGCGCTTTGTAAGAAGCTTAGCGGTAAATTTTGCTCGGAATTTTTAATGCTCTGCGAGAAGCCCAGCTCGGAATTTGACTCAGCGCTTCTGCCGCTTTGTGAGAAGCCATGAGTGGAATTTTGATTTTTGAAACTTTGCACGGGCTCCGCTTCCAAGCTGCGAGCGGAATTTTTGAAATTTCGCGTAGAAATTCCGCCTGAATTTTTAAAATAATCTGCGCCAAATTCACAACGCAGACGGGCGTCTGGGTTCGCACCAAATCTGCAATGCGGGCAGGCGGTACGAGCAGGGCGATCGGATACGCGCTGCAAAGGATCGCTCGCGTTAAGGCTGAGCCGTGAGCTGGGACTCTCGCTAGAGCCGCGGTATGTATCGCCGCATAATAGCGCCGAATTTCGCGCAGCAAAGCCGTAGCGCACTGCGCCGCTCAAAAGCACGCTCATGTTATAATCGCAGTTCGCACGGCTGCACAGTTCGTATTTTGGCGCGGCAGAACCACGGCATCCGATGTCCTGCGAAAGGCTATATCCGCTTGCGCTAAGATCGCAGCCTCCGATGTCCCGAAAGGGCCTGTCTATGCAAGCAACGAAATCATAACATTTAGCATCTCGCAAGAGCCTGTGTCCGCCCGCTCCGACATCGCGACATTTAGTACTTTGTAAAAACCCATGCCTGCGTGCGCCTAAATCGCAGTATTCGGCGCTCCGCAATAGTCCGTGTCCGTACGCGCCCGGATCGCGACGCGCGCCAAAGCGGAGTTTGCTCGCGTCTGAACCGCAACGTAAGTTTAAATTTTGTGCGGAGCCTCCCTGTTTGCGCGCATTAAAGATAAAATTTCTACTCATAATAGCTCACTCCCCTAAACTGCTCGCTTACCACGCGCTCTTCGTACCGCTCGTCGCGCGCGCTTAGCGGCTCATCTAGCCTCACGACGCGCCTAAGCCCCATCCCTTTGGGCTCGAGCTCGATGATCTCGTGGCTTAGGCGTGCGGCTTCGAAGCGGTCGTGGGTCACCAAAAGGCAGGCAAGCCCCTCGCGCTCGATCTTTGAGACTAAAATTTCGATCAGCACGCCGCGCAGATCGCGATCCAGACCTACAAACGGCTCATCAAGCAGCGCTAGATCGCAGCCGCTAAGGATCGTGCGCAAAAACGCCGTGCGCTTTTGCATGCCGCCGCTTAGCTCGCGCGGGAATTTATTCAGATCACTCGGGCTAAGCCCGATCTTTGCGGCAAGGGCGTAAATTTCGTTCACGCCGGCGGGGCTAAAAATTTCGATATTTTTAAGCGCCGTGAGGTTTGGTAGCAGGCGGTTTTCTTGAAACAAAAAGCTGATTTTCTTAAAGCCGTTTTCGATCTGCCCGCTTTTTTTATCCTCTAGCCCGCAGACCAGCCGCAAAAGCGAGGTCTTGCCGCAGCCGCTCGGACCAAAGAGCGTCTTTACTTCGCCCGTGCGCAGCTGCAGTGAAAAATCTGAAATTATAACGTCGCGCAGAATTTCGTAGCGCAGATTTGAAATTTTTAGCATCATCTGCTCCACGGCATCAGTAAAATTTGAAGCGGCTTGGTCACGAGATAATCGAAAAGCGCCGTAAAGGCTATGACTAGGCACACATATGCCATAACCTCGACCGTATCGATATTGACGCGTGCTTCGGCGATCTTTGCGCCGATGCCGTCGTTCGCGCCCAAAAGCTCCGCCATCACAAGCACCTTCGCGCCGTTGCTGACCGCGACGTAGATCGCGGGAAGCAGCCGCTCGATTAGATGCGGCGCGTAGAGGTAGCGCAGTTTTTTTAAAATTGAGCTTTTGTAGCTGTCAAAAAGCTCGGTGTATTCGGTGCTCACGCTAGCCATCGCCTGCGCCGCGGACGCAAAAGTCATCGGCGCGACGACGATAACGACGGTAAAAAGCACGCTTGTATCGCCGAAATGAAACCAAAATATCGCAAGCACGATCCAAACGATGGGCGGCGTCGAGAGAAGCACGGTAATTAGCGGGTTTAAAAAGGCTCGCAGGCTTTTAAAATACCCTGCTGCAAGCCCGCTGCAAATCCCCGCAAAAAGCGCGAGGAAGGTGCCTGCAAGCGCACGTTTAAGCGACAAGGCCAGATCGTTTGCGGCGAAATTTTTTAAAATTTCGCACGCCTTAGAAAAAACAGCCGCGGGTTCCGGAAGGATGAGCGGCCCGTAAGCCTCGCTCGCCACCTGCCAGACGGCTATGAAAAAGCACACCGCCCCTAGGCTCGCAAAGCCGCCCCACAGATAGTCTATGACGTAAAATACGGGGTTTTGAGCTTTGCGAATTTTATCGATTTTTAGCATAGGAAAAACTCGTCCTTAGGCATCGCACTGCCGAGGAGCTTAGGGTTAAATTCCATTAAAATTTCATAAAATTTCAAAAGCTCGTCCTTGATCTCGCTAGGTTTTTTGACGCACAAATTCGATGTATCGATGCTCATAAATATCGCAGGCGGCGGCGCAGGAAAGAAATTCGTCCCGATCGCCGCGGCGCTTTGTTTGTTCGCTTTGATCCACGCAAGCGCGTCTGCCAGATCGGCATTTAAAATTTCAAAATCCGCCTTTTTCGCGGCGTAAAAATCGGTATCAGCGATGATGCCAGCCTGCGGGATGATGGGCTTTACCGAAAACGCCTGCGCCCACATATTGCTTAAATTTGCTCCTCGCTGCACAGCGATGCCCGATGCTTTGCCCTTCAGGATCATGGCGCTTGCTAGCGGCTCGACCGTGATCGCGACGTCGTAGTCCTTGGCCAAAAACAGTTGCGCGCTCTCTGCGGGGCTGGCGGTGTAGTCGATATTTAGCCCGCTAATGCCCTGCTTTTTCGCTATGGCTCGCACGATGATGTCTAGCATGTCGTTTTTAAAAGGCATGACGATCTTCTTGCCTTTCAGCTGCGCGAATTCCGTTATCTTCTCGCCCTTGCTCATCACAAAATTTAGCCCCTCGGTGAGGATATTTACCATACCGATCTTGCGCCCCTGATTTGCGAGGTTCACCCCCACGTTGCTAGGGCTCATCATGACCTTGTACTCGCCGTTTGCCACGCCTGCGCGCAGCTGATCGGGATCGCGCCAAAGTTCGAGCTTCGCGTCATATTTTTTGCCGATCTGCCCCTGCATGCACGCAACGCCGATGATGAGGCTAGGCATCGCGGGCGCGCCGTAAATAGTAAAGGTCTCCTTTGCAAAAAGAGGGCTAGCAAGCCCGCTAGCCGCCAACGCGGACGTTAGTTTTAAGAAATTTCTTCTTTGCATCTTCTCCTCTTTTCATTCCTGCCAAACGGCAAGATTTTGATAATCGATGTGCAATTATATCAAAAACAGGAGTGATTCGGTTTGATTAAGCTCAATAGTCCGGTTTTAAATTTTAATGCGCAAAATTTAAAACGCCCGCAGCGGTAAAATTTTATGCTAAAATGGAGAAAATTTCAATTCAAGGATATAAAATGAGAAGCGACATTATCAAAAAAGGCTATACGCGCGCGCCGCACAGAAGCTTGCTAAGAGCGACAGGACTAAAGGACGAGGACTTTGAAAAGCCCTTTATCGGCGTGGCAAACAGCTTTATCGAGATCATCCCGGGGCACTTTTTTCTCAACAAATACTCCGAAATTTTAAAAGACGAGATCCGCAAAAACGGCTGCGTGCCGTTTGAGTTTAACTGCATCGGCGTGGACGACGGCATCGCGATGGGACACGCCGGGATGCTTTACAGCCTGCCTAGCCGCGAGCTGATCGCAAACTCCATAGAAACGGTGATGAACGCACACGCCCTAGACGCTCTCGTGTGTATGCCAAACTGCGATAAAATCGTACCCGGCATGGTGATGGGCGCGCTTCGCGTGAATGTGCCGACGGTTTTTGTTAGCGGCGGCCCGATGAAAAAGGGCTACACTAAAAAAGGCGAGCCGATCGACCTATCTACGGCGTTTGAGGCGGTGGGTAAATTTGAAACCAAAGAGATCAGCGCCGAGGAGCTAAAAGAGATCGAGTGCAAAGCCTGTCCAAGCGGCGGCAGCTGCTCGGGGATGTTTACAGCAAACTCGATGAATACGCTGTGCGAAGCGATGGGTATCGCGCTAAAAGGCAACGGCACCGTGCCGGCGCTCACGCCCGAGCGCGAGGAGCTTATCAGGCAGGCGGGACGCCGTATCTGCGAGATCGCGCTAGATGAAAAATACAAAATCCGCAACATCGTAAACGAAAAATCTATCCAAAATGCCCTAGTCGTCGATATGGCGATGGGCGGCAGTAGCAACACCGTGCTGCATATCCTAGCTATCGCGCGCGAAGCTGGGGTAAATTTACAGATCGCAGGGCTCAACGAGATCAGCCGCAAGATCGCGCATATCGCCAAAATCAGTCCAAGCCTGCCAAACGTGCATATGGAGGACATCGACCGCGCGGGCGGACTAAGCGCCGTAATAAATGAAATTTCGCGCCGCGACAACGGGCTACTGGGTCTAGACGCGCTAACGGTAAGCGGCGAAAGCCTAGGCGAGCGCGTCGGAGCGAGCGCCATAAAAGACGAATCGGTCATCCGCAAGATCGAAAACGCCTACTCGCAGGTCGGCGGGCTGGCGATTTTGTTTGGAAATTTAGCCGAACAGGGCTGCGTCATCAAGACAGCGGGCATCATAGGCGAGCGTAAATTTAGCGGCAAGGCCGTGTGCTTTAACAGCCAAGACGAAGCGATAGAGGGCATCTCAAGCGGCAAGGTAAACAAGGGCGACGTGGTTGTCATCCGCTACGAAGGGCCGCGCGGAGGCCCTGGTATGCAGGAGATGCTAAGCCCGACATCGCTCATCATGGGGCGAGGGCTCGGCGCGGACGTGGCTCTCATCACGGACGGCAGGTTTAGCGGCGCGACGAGGGGACTAAGCGTCGGACACGTGAGCCCCGAAGCTGCCGAGGGCGGCATGATCGGACTGCTACAAGACGGCGACATCATCGATATCGACGTGGATACGTACGCGATCAACGTGCGCCTAAGCGAAGCCGAGATTGCAGAGCGCAGAGCTAAATTTAAGCCGATTGAAAAACCTCTGCCGTTTCGCTGGCTACGAATGTATCGCAAGCTAGTAACGAATGCTAGCAACGGAGCGATTTTGGAGGCATAGAAATTTAAAATCGGTAGGTATCGTAGTTTTAAAAATTTAAATAAGGAATGATTTTTATGTTTGAAGGAGATTTTACCTATAAGGATTTAAAACTAGTAGATGATGAGATAGGCGCGCTTTCAAATTTTAAAAACCTAAATAAGCAATGGTGCCATGCACATAACATAAATAAAATTATTGATAAATTTAAGCACAAAATAAGTATAGGATGGGGAATTGAGTGTATAGAGAACCTCCTGACAAAATGTATTAAATACGAAAACAAAATCGATAAAATCAGATCGTATGTGAAAGACATAATGGATAATAAATATAATCTTTTATCAGAGGAATCAAAAAAGGATATTGATGAAATCTATATTTCACTAACTTACCTTAAAGAAAATGGTATAAATTCTATAAGTATATATACAATAAAGAAGCTATCAACTGATTATGAAAAGATACTTAGAATATTAAAAATACAAAAAGAAATTGTTAAAAAATCAATAAAAACTATAGATATTGAGGATAAAAAGAAACTTTATATAAAATTTCTTAAAAACGAGAGTGAAATATATAGAATTTATAATAATTTACCGGATAAATTTATCAAAGACAAAAAAACATATATAAGCCATGTTTCAAATTCTATGTTAAGCGACGCAAAAGAAATCATAGCAAAAGGTATAAAATATAAAATATTTTCTGTATTAAATTTTGTAGTTTTTGGAGCGCTTCTTTGCATACCATATTTTTTAGAGTTAAGAAGAGTGCCGGAAATTTCTATAGGAAGCATACCTATATCCTTAGTTGCAGTTTTTGCTATTGCTGTATTTTTGACTTTATATTTTTGTATTCTTGTATTTTTACAAAATTACTTTTTATTTAGATGCTGGTACGAAAGTAAAAATAAAATCAAATACTGTTTTATAGAAGTAGATTTTGTTGCAATACTACTAATGGCCCTTTTTCCACTAATTTATTACATATTAAATTTATCGTATTCTTCACATAGATGTCTTAATGATATAGGTTGTTTATTTGGAAGATGTCTAGGTTTGCATGCAGTATTACTAGTATACTTTTTTTGTAAATTTTGGTGGGATAATAAAGATGAATTGAGCAATATTTTTCTAGCTGCTTTTTTAATATTTATTTCCGATTTGCTAATATTGATAGCTATTTATTTTAACTATGCAGATGAATACATTCTTATAGTGGTTTCTATGGCGATTCTTTCTTTTTTAATAAGACTTCTTCAAATTAGTAAACAATTCGCATACAGAGTTCTTTTATTTGTATTATCTTTTATGACTTTAGTATTTTTACTATTTGCTAGTAATAGTGGATTTTTTGTTAGAGTTGTAGGTCTGGCGAATTACCAAACCGACTTTGATATCAAAAAAGAAAATATACCGGAATACGTAAATTTAGAAAATATCAATAAATGCAAAAATACGCAGGATAAAGACATAAATTTTATAAAATATACTTGCATATCTGACGAAATGCCAAGTTCGACGGTAAAATTTAAAAACATCCTCGTAAAAGCAAAATCAGACGGCAGATATTGGCTAGAAGTCATAGCAAAAGATCAAAATAAAAGTAAAATAGATGATTATAGATTTTGGATTTCGGAGAAAAATATTATAAACTAAATAAAATACTGTTAAAACTTTATACTAATTTTAGTAATATCAAACTTTAACTATATCTTCGAATTTATCATTCGCTATTTCAAAAATCGCTTTGATATTTTCCTTACGTGCATAGCTTATCTTTGCGCCAGTTTACCGCGTAGTCGTAGGCTAAATTTACAATCTCGTCTAGCGTCTCGCCTTTGATGCCGACGATTTTTATGGCGAACGAGGTCAAATTTCGCCTATCCGCGAGTAAAGTCTAGATATTTCGGGTGATCGTAGGCAGCTTGTTAGCAGGCTTTGGCGCACATTTGGCATTTGGTTGCAGCCTACTTAATTATTTCACTAGACCGCCGTATTTCTCGCTACGTACGTGGATCTTGCTGTGTTTATGGTGTTGGCGTCTACACCGGGATCAAGCAAGCAAATTCATTAGGTCACATATAGACAAACCGCATTGCCATTAAGTTTTAAATCCTAAATCTACAAATCCCTCGGATCGGCGATCTTACCTGCGACGGCGCTAGCTGCGGCGACGGCGGAGTTTGCTAGATATACTTCGCTCGTTCTATCGCCCATGCGACCGACGAAATTTCGATTAGTCGTGCTTACGCAGCGCTCGCCCACGCCCAAAATCCCCATATATCCGCCCAAGCACGCGCCGCAGGTCGGGTTGCTCACGACTGCGCCCGCTTCTACGAAAATATCCCACAGCCCCTCTTTTTGCGCGGCCAGAGCGATTTTTTGCGTCGCAGGTGTGATGATGAGGCGGGTTTTGCGCGCGACCTTGCGACCTTTTAAAATTTGCGCGGCGATCCGTAGATCGGAGAGTCTGCCGTTGGTGCAGCTGCCGATAAAGACCTGATCGACGGCGATATCATCGCGCACCGCCTCGCGCACGCTCTTGCCATTGCTAGGTAGGAACGGATACGCGATCACCGGATCAAGCTTGCTAACGTCGATCTGTAAAATTTGCTCGTAGTTCGCGTCCTCGTCGGAGTAGTGAAATTTCGGCTCGGCGCGCAAATTTTTATCTGCCAAAAATTCCTTCGTGATCTCATCGACCGCGACGATACCGCTCTTGCCGCCCGCTTCGATCGCCATATTGCAAAGCGAAAATCTGCTATCCATATCCAGGTGTTTAAGCGCGTCGCCGCAGAACTCCAGCGCCTTATAGCGCGCGCCGTCCACGCCGATGAGGCGGATAACTTCCAAGATCAGATCCTTGCCGTAGATGTGCGGCGCGGGCTTGCCGTGAAAAATTACTTTGATCGTAGGCGGTACTTTAAACCAATTCTTGCCCGTTATCATCGCGAAAGCTAGATCGGTGCTGCCCATACCCGTCGCAAAGGCTCCCAGCGCGCCATGGGTACAGGTGTGGCTGTCCGCGCCGATGATGACATCGCCGGGCACTACGAGCCCCTTTTCAGGCATCAGCGCGTGCTCGATACCCATATCTTTTTCGTCGAAATAATTTTTCAAATCGTGCTTGTAAGCAAACTCGCGTGAAATTTTAGCTTGGTTTGCGCTTAGAATATCCTTCGTAGGGATATAGTGATCCATCACGATCGCGAAGCCGTCCGGGTTGGCGAGCTTTTTCGCGCCGCTAAGCTCAAACTGCTTGATAGAAATCGGCGTCGTGATGTCGTTGCCGATGACCATATCAATGGCGCTTTCGATGATCTGCCCCGCAAAAACCGCCTCGCCCACGTGCTCGCTAAAAATTTTCTCCGTGATCGTCTGCTTCATAAAATCTCCTTCGTATCGGTTAAATTTGCGCGATTTTAGCTAAAAAATCATAAATTTTTGCAATTTTATGTATAATTGAGCCGCAAGGAGCGAGACGATGGAAATTTTAGATATTTTTGCAAACCGCAGAAGCGTAAGAAAATACGCGCAGGGACCGCTTGAGGACGAGGCGCTGGATAAAATTTTAAAAGCGGGCCTGCTTGCGCCGTCGGGGCATGCACGCCGCCCGTGGGAGTTCATCCTTGTGCGCGACAAACAGATGCTTGAGCGACTAAGCGGATGTCGCAGCAGCGGAGCGAATATGCTAAAACAGGCCGCGGCCGCGATCGTCGTGATCGCAGATGAGCAGAAGCAAGACGTCTGGATCGAAGACTGCTCGGTAGCGCTAGGCTACATGCACCTTGCCGCAAGCGCGCTAAATCTTGGCAGCTGCTGGGTGCAGGTAAGGCTGCGTGCCGCTGCGGACGGACGCAGCTGCGAGGAGTTTTTGCGCGAGGCGCTGGGCTTTCCGCCAAATTTCAAAGCAGAAGCGATACTAGCCCTCGGCGTACCGCAACAGCGCCCGAACCCGCACGATCTGCAGAAGCTAAATTTGAGCAAAATCCACAAAGAGAAATTTTAACGCGTATGAAGTACCAAAGTTTAATTCAAATTTGCGAGTATCTACGCGCCAAACGCTTCCTTTCGCACATTAAACGCGTAGGAGATAACCTTTTTAAAGTCTGCTTTGACGGCAACGAGACGCTGTTTTTTGATATGAATAAATCGGGCTGCAATATCCACGAAAATGACGCTTTTACCGAAGGTAAGGTTTACGCGGCGCCCTTTGATGTGCTACTTGCCAAACGCTTCGTAAAATCACGCATCACTTCCGTTAGCGTGCCGGAAAATAATAGAATTTTATGCCTTAGCGTGAGCCAAAACGCAAGCTACAAAACCCAAAGCTCAAATATCTACTTCGAATTTACCGGGCGATTTACCAACGTAATAATCACCGATGAAAACGATGTGATTTTAGAGGCGCTGCGGCACTTCGAGACGGAATTTAGACAGATCAAGGTAGGAAGAAAACTTCGTCATCTGCCGCCTGCAAATATTAAAGAAGCCCCCGTGCCAAAAATTTCGAACTTTAGAGCATTTTTTCGCGCGGAATTTAACGCGCTAAATGCGGATCGCTTAAACTCGCTCAAATCAGCAAAAATCACGGCGCTAAATAAAAAGCTAGACTCGGTGTGCGAGGCTTTAGGCTCTTTGCAAAGCAGCGCCGAACTACTGCGAAGCGCCGAGCTTTTAGGTGCAAAAGCCGCCTTGCTAAAGGAAAATATCTATAAAATTCCAACCAGCGCGCGAGAATTTACGCTGCAAAAAGAAGGCGCCGAAGCGGTAGAATTTAAACTGCAAAAGCCTGTAAGCGCCGCTTTGGGCGAGCTTTACTCCGAGGCAAAGCGTATGCGCCAAAAGGCTGCAAATATACATATCGAAGAGCAAAATTTAAAGGAGAAACTCGCGTTTTATGAGAATTTAAAATCGCTCGTCCTTGCCGCACAGGACGCACACGAGATCGAAATTCTAATGCCTAAGCGCACGCAAATTAGGCAAAAAAGCAAGGAAAAAAATAGCGAATATGTAGCGAACTTTTATCTAGGAGATTTTAAAATCAGCGTCGGTAAAAACGAAAAAGGCAATGAGCTCTTACTAAAAAATAGCTCCAAGTCCGACTATTGGTTTCATCTTAAGGATATTCCAAGCGCACACGTCATCGTAAAGACAAATAAGCAAAGTCTAAGCGAAGAGGTGATCGAATTCGCCGCTAAAATTTGCGTGAGCTTCAGTGCAAGCGGCAGCGGAAAATATCTCGTCGATTACACTAAACGTCAAAATGTCAAAATCAACGAAGGTGCTTTCGTAAACTACGTAAATTTTAAAACAATCAGCGTTTTAAAGCCGTAATAAGCGAGCTTGCAGTATAATTGCTCAAAATAAATTCCAAGGAAATTCTATGAAGCAAAGAATAATCACGGCAAGCATTTTACTCGCCGTATTTTTAGCTCTAATTCTCATAAACGCCAGGTGGCTAAATTTCGCCGTATTTGCGCTAATACTCGTGCTTGCGTTTTTTGAAAGCCTCAAATTATGGGGTCTGGAGGAAACTAGCAAAAAGTGGCTCGCGCTGGCGATCGCGTTTTTTGCGCTGCTACCATTTACGCAAACCGATGAGCCTTTCGTCTCAGCGCTAAAAGTTAGCATCCTGATGATCTTATGCGTCGCCTCTGTCGTAGCCTTTACCAAGGGCCCTAGCCTAAAGATCACGCTTCCTTTTATCTATCCCGTTGCGCCGATATTTTTTATGTGGGCGGCTTACGATGATTTCGGGGAAGTTTTTCACTTCGTTTGGCTGATCTTTATTATCGTAGCTAGCGATAGCGGCGCATATTTTATCGGTAGAGCCTTTGGCAAAACTCCGCTAAGCGCTAGCTCGCCGAATAAAACCGTAGAAGGCGTGCTAGGTGGTCTTGCGCTCGCGCTTATCGTTAGCCTCATTTATGCGCGCATCTTTACCAATATGCCGCCGCTTGAAATTTTAGGCAAAACCATCATCATAGCAATTTTTGGCGTGTTCGGCGATCTGTTTGAGAGCTACCTAAAACGCGCGGCGGGCCTTAAAGATAGCGGCGCGCTCTTTCCCGGACACGGCGGGATCTTAGACCGCATCGACGGCTATATGTTCGGCGCGATCGCGATGGCGATAGTCTATTCATGGTAGTTTTAGGCTCCACGGGCTCTATCGGCACAAACACCCTAGACGTAGCCGCGCGTAGCGGTAGTATGATCGAAGCGCTTAGCTGCGGGCGCAATATCAAGCTTTTAAACGAACAGATCGCAAAATTTCATCCAAAGCTCGTCTGTATCGCGGATGCGCAGCAAAAAAGCGAGGTAGATCACGAGCGCGTATTTTGCGGCGCGGATGGAATTTTGCAGATGCTTGCGGAGTGTAAAAGCACGACCGTCGTAAACGCTCTCGTAGGTTTTGCAGGCATGATGCCCAGCCTAAAAACCCAAGAGCTCGGAAAGAGACTGTGTCTCGCCAATAAAGAAAGCCTCGTCGTCGGCGGGAAATTTCTGCAAACGGATAAAATTTACCCGATCGACAGCGAGCATTTTGGACTGAAATTTTTACTTAGCAATGCCAAAATCCCCGTTTCGCGCCTAATCATCACGGCTAGCGGCGGCGCGTTTTATGACGTGCCGCTAACGCAGCTGGGTTCGCTCACGCCGCAAAACGCCCTCAAGCACCCCAACTGGAAGATGGGCGCGAAGATCACGATCGACAGCGCCACGATGGCGAATAAGCTCTTTGAGGTGATCGAGGCGTTTTGGCTCTACGGCACGCGCGAGATCGATGCGCTTATCGAGCGCACCTCGCAAATCCACGCGTTGGTCGAATTCGCAGACGGCTCTACGACGGCGCATATTAGCAGGGCCGATATGCGGCTAGCCATCGCGCACGCGATGTTTAGCGGCGACGTACGGGAGCAGATCACCGCACCTGTGGATCTGTGCTCGCTACGACCGATAGAGTTTAAGCCGATCGACACGATGAAATTTCAAATTTTTACCCTCAAAGACGCACTGTTAGCAAACCCCGATCTCGGCGTCGTCATCAACGCCGCGAACGAAGCGGGCATAAATGCGTTTTTGCAGCAGCGGTGCCGCTTCACCGACATTGCGCGCGTGGTGCTAAAGTGCGCGGAGAAATTTAACTCGCCTAGCGTGACGGACGCAGAAGCGCTTGCGGCTGTGGATGCGAGCGTGCGAGCGTATGCAAACGAACTGCTGAAATAAGTTTTTCCAATCACGGGATTTATGCTACAAGTTGAGCTTGGCGGCAAATTTCACTGCGCGCGGCTCGCGCAAGTAGCCGTAAAATTTAGCGGCATCTAAACAGCGTGCACCTATTGCGCCGTATCGGGCGCAGATTTATGCTGCGCCGCAAGGTTGTGCCGTTAAATTTAATAAATAGAGGTTTGGCGTGGATATTAAAACCGTCATAGATTTAGAAAAGCAGCGCAAACGGCTCAAGAAAAGTCGCAAGCTTTGGAAAATTTTAAGTTATCTCGTAGCGTTCGTGGTTTTCGGTCCGATGCTTGCGCTCGCATTGATAATCATCTTTCTCGATTTTCCCAAACTCGATCTTGGCATAGAAAGTTTATTCTTTTTAGTCATGTCTATTTTAGTAATAATCGGCACGCGGGACGAATTTTACGAGTGGATTTTTGAGCGCAAAACCGAGCAGTTTTTGATGCGCTACAAAGAGCTTTATCTCAAGCCCTATATCGAAAGCCTGGGTTTTTCGTATAAAATGGGCGCGCTTTTTCAGGAAAAAGAAGTAAGGCAAAGCGAGATATTTGACGGATTTGATAGATTTCGCGCGGATGATCTGGTTTACGCGAACGTGGACGGAGTGGATTTTATGTTTTGCGACATAAGGCTGGAAAAGGACGTCAGCAGGGGAATTTCATCCTTTTTTAAAAAGAGATACTTTAAATTTTTCGAAGGACCCTTTTTCGTGGCAAATTTTAATAAAAAAATCTGCTCCGACGTTTTTGTCTTCTCGGATGCGGCGGCGC
>NZ_CALJPC010000100.1 GCF_937981295.1 uncultured Campylobacter sp. | reverse complement strand
CGCGCAAGCGTGCGTGATCTTGATACGAGAGCCCGTGATCGCGCCTGCGCACAGATAGGTGCCTGCTTCGATGCGATCGGGAATGATCGAAATTTCGTTCAAGCTTAAAAGCTCGCCGCCGCTTCCTTTGATGAGGATCTCGTTCGTGCCGATGCCCTCTATGTCGATGCCTGCACTTTTTAATGCGTTGCAAACGGCGATCACTTCGGGCTCTTTTGCCGCGTTTATGATATGAGTGGTGCCGCTTGCTAAGGCTGCCGCCATTACGATATTTTCGGTGCCGGTGACAGTAATTTTGTCAAAATTTATAGTCGCGCCCTTAAGCCCCTTTTTTGCGGTGCAAACGACGTAACCCTGCTCGATCTTAACCTCTGCGCCCATCTTTTCAAGCGCGCTAAGGTGTAGATCGATCGGTCTTGCGCCGATCGCGCAGCCCCCCGGAAGGCTTACTTCACAGTGTCTAAACCGCGCTAAAAGCGGCCCCAGCACCAAGATCGAAGCACGCATTTTACGCACTATGTCGTAGATCGCCTTAGTCGAGTTTATCTCGCGCGGATCGATTTTGGCGGTATTGGTATCAAGAAACTCGCACTTTGCGCCTAAATTTGAAAGCAGCTGAATTAGCGTGTGGATATCGGAAACTGCGGGTAAATTTTTAATTACGACTTCGTTTTTTGAAAGGATAGATAGAGCTATGAGCGGCAGTGCGGCGTTTTTTGCGCCGCTTATTTTGACGCTGCCGCTTAGTTTTTTGCCTCCGTTAATTCGTAGATAATGCATGATTTCTCCGTGTAAAATTTAAATAATTATACATAATTTAGCTTTAAAGTTACCATTTTGTTACCACTGAGCGCTAAAATTACGCCCAAATTTAATCGTTACATAATTTTATAAGGATCTTTATATGAAACAACTAATTATTTGCGCTTTGGGTGCGTTTTTGCTGATCGGTTGCTCCTCAAAAGCCCCGTCTGCCGGCAGCCAGCAAGCGTATGTCTTAAACGATCATGAAGAAGGAATAACTTCGGTGCCAGGAAGCGAGTTTAACCGCCCGCTAATCGCATCGGTAGACGATTACACCGGCACTCGCGCCGGAGGAGACTGCAGCGGATTTATCACCGTGTTAAATGATAAATACGATGATCTATTTTTTAACTCAAAAGATCTGCCGAAATACTTCACAAACGGACGCAAATCCCAAGCAATATATAATTATTACAGTCGTAAAAATTTACTCAGCAATACGCCGCGAGTGGGGGATTTGGTGTTTTTTCAAAACACTTTACGTTCTAACAAAGGCAAGGTCAATAACGAAATCAGCCATATCGGTATCGTGCGCGAGATATATGCCGATGGTCGCGTGAAATTCGTCCACAATACTCGTGGTAGAAATCAAGCGGACTTCGTGAATTTAAATAAGAAAAACGTCCATGTAGCGGGGCAAAAGATGGAAAATAGCTATATCGTGCGCTGCGGTAAAGACCGCATAAGCTGCCTAGCATCGAACCGCTTCGCAGGGTATGGACGAGTAAATAATTAGGATTTTTAAAATTCTTTCGCCATATTTTTTTTGAAAATCTTTTCATAACTTTTAAAATTTGTTAGATTTTATGGAATTTTGTTGGACCTTTTAAAAATTCGCGGCGGTTTGATTTATGCTCTAAAATTTCAAGTGAAATTTTGCAGATAATTTAGCTTGGAATTTTAGCTGCAACCTATCTTTGCAGAATTTATTAAATTTCTAAAATTCTAATCAAATTTTAAAATTTTGTGGCTTTTAGCTCTTGCAGTAAAAACTTATCAATAAAAACTCATTTTGATGCTGTTATGTCAAATTAAGTTAGCACTATATAAAGAATATTTGTATTTTATAACCTCGTATTTTTCAATACAATAAATTCGAGCCCTTTGGTTATGCACCAATTATGATTATGAGAGCATATAAGAAGTAACGAATTTAACGCGTAATTATATATAACAAGCATTTAAAATATTTACTCTAAAATTTATTTTGGAATTAATTTGAACTCAAATTTTTGTTATTCTTAGTAAAATTATACTTATAATTTCACATAAAATTCTACGAAATAGCTTCATATAGCTGAAATTCCATCGTTATTAAATTTAACGGCATGTTTGTTTTTTAATTTACGTCATATAAACTTTATAAATTACGTAAAGCTTTAAAAAAGATTTATAACCTGAATTCTTATCGTAAAAATTTTACTTTAAAGCTATATATCTAAATTTTAGTTGCAAGCCCTTTTATTAAGGCGCTTGCAACTAAAACTATTGCCAAAATTTTGATACTAGCTTATCTATAATTTATCTCGAGCCTATAAAATTACACGACGCCTTTAATTTAATCAAAATTTTGCTACTATGCGTGAAAAATTTAAGGAGTTTCATGCAAACAGGCAAATTTACTCTCGCGATTATCGCGGCGAATATCCTATTTTTCGTGATTTCATTCGCATTGGAATATTTTTTCGGCTTTAAGTCTTACCTATTTTTCGGGCTCAATCCATATTTTTTCGAGGGGATGCCGTGGCAGCTACTAAGTTCATTTTTTATGCACGGCGGCATCGCGCATTTGGCGATGAATATGGCGGTTTTGTATCAGTTCGGCGGGATTTTGGAGCGAGCGTTCGGTGGGATAAAATTTACGCTACTTTACATCGTAGGCGGGCTGCTGAGCGGCGCTTTGTGCCTGATTTATATCCGTTATGCCATGAGCATGGGAGAAATTGTCAATATCGTAGGCGCTAGTGGCGCTATTTGCGTGCTTTTAGGCGTGATTGCTTATTTTGATGAACGCAATGCGGGCGGGATTTTTGTCGCGATTTTGATAATGAGCTTTGCACCGATGCTAATGGGCATAAATGTGGCGTGGTATGCGCACATAGCGGGATTTGTGGTCGGTTATGGCTTTGGAATGATCCAGAAAAAATTTAGAATTTTATAGAATTTAACGCTAAATTTTACATAAAATTTTGTGAAAGGATGCAGATGAAACGGATATATTTTATAAGACATGCCGAGGCGCAAAGCGGCAACAGAAGCGATTTTGAGCGGGCATTAAGCCATGCGGGCGAACTTTGCGCAATTAAACTCGGAGAAAAGCTGCTTAGCTTGGGACTTGCGCCTGATTTGATTATTACAAGCTCGGCTATGCGCGCACTCCGTACGGCGCAAATTATCGCTAATGCGCTGGACGCGACAAAAAGGGTAGTGCCATTGCGAGAGTTATACGACGCAAGCTTATGGGATTTGGCAAAGTTTGTTCGCAGCTTGGATGAGAAACGATTTTCTGGGTGCAGTGTGAATGTGGAAAAATACAATGCGGTCGGTCTGAGTAGCGAAAAACCTCGCGACGCAAACGCTGAAAATTCTGCTTTTAAGAGCACTAAAAATCCCGCTAGCATTAGCGAAAATAATGCGATATCTTGCAACAATGTAGAAATTTCTAGCGCAGATATTGTGCAAAATTTTAATACAGCTAGCGCGGAATGCGTATTTATCGTTGGACATAATCCGACAATAGGCGCAATTTGCTCGCTTTTAGGCGAGAAGGAAGTCGATAAATTCCCTCCTTGCTCGATTTGCGGCTTAGAATTTGACGTTCATAAATTCTCAGATATTACCGATCATAGCGGCAAAATGGTAATGCTGCAGTGCCCTTAATTACGCTTTTAACGCTTCATAATTACAATTGGGCGGCTCGTTGCGCATTTTAAGGCTAATTTTGCCGAGCATTGTCATATACTCGTGAAATAAGACTGCGCGGCAAAATTAGCAAATTATTTTTGAGATAACTTTCAAATTTTAAAAAATTTCCAATGATGTGGCTCGTCTTGAAATCGTAGACTAAATGAGTCAGAAAACTAAATTTCATATTTTTAGATGATCGAGTGTTAGCACTTTCGCTTGAAATTCCATTTGCTTTGAAAAACCTTAAATTTAGATTTTGCGGATGGAAATTTCGTGCTGAAATTTTCTCAAAAATATAAATTTATTGAGAAGAATAAAATTTATTAAGTAAAATTTAATAGTAGCTGTGGTATCATTCCGCAAAATTCTTGATAGGGGAGTTGGAAATGAGACAGTACGAAACTTACAGATGCGACAAATGCGGCGCGGAGGTCGAAGTGCAAAAAGTAGGCGGCGGCACGCTTAGCTGCTGCGGAGAGCCGATGAAATGCATTACCGAGGATCTGACGCAGGTAAATTTAATGAAGGCGTTCGCAGGCGAGTCGCAAGCGCGCAATAAATACGATCTTTATGGCGATTTAGCCAAAGAGGCGGGCTTTCACGCCATCGCGCGACATTTTTACGAGGCCGCCGAAAACGAAAAATGGCACGCCAGAGCCGAGCTAAAGGCGCATCATGCGGCTGCGGGTATTCCGCTTGATAAGATGGATAAAAATCTGCTTGATGCCGCCGCCGGCGAGCGCTACGAGCACGAGAGCATGTATCCGAGCTTCGCTAAAATCGCGACCGAAGAGGGTAAAAAAGAGGTTGCGCGCCTTTTTAACGCCATCGGCAAGGTTGAGGAGGAGCACGAGCGCGAATACAACGAGCTTCAAAAGATCCTGCTAGAAGAGGGCTTTTTCGAGAGTTTCGACGAAGAAGTTTGGGTGTGCGAGGTCTGCGGCCACGTTCATCGCGGCAAGAAAGCCCCAGGCGCCTGTCCGCTCTGCAAGGCTCCGCGCGAGTATTTCAAAAAACAAAGGCTTGTTTAATTTTGATGCTTGCGGCACGGCGTTTTTGCGATAGCTTTTGAAGCCGTCGCAAATCTCGTTTATTGTCGCGAGCCGATCGTCTAAATCTTGGCTTAAAATTTTGCGCGAGATTTCGTCTTTTTGCTCCTTTTTGCCGCGGGACTCTGTGGCTAGACGAAATCTCGGGCTAAATTTATTTAGCCTAAACTCCTTTTCTTATCCCCCTAAGAAATGAAATCCTGCTCGCAAGAGCGGGATTTCTGTCGTAAAATAAATCTAAAATAATCATGCCGATGATTTTATCTCTTTAAATTTTATTAGAAATTTATATATGATTCCTACGCTATTTACGAAACAAACTTCGCGTCAGTAAATTTTGCAGCAAACTTTGGTGGCAAATCTTTTGCATTTTTAAATTTTAAGGAGAATTCGGTGCGATGAGAATTTGAAAGCAAATCAAACTATAAAATTTCGAGGGTTTAAATTTTAAATCATAAATTCCATCCTTGCGGAATTTGCAGATAAATTTTATATCCGCTACCTCTTAATATGTCGATTACCTTTTGCTTATAAAATCCTCGGATGAAATCCCGTATCGTCAAAATTTAAATGAAATTTTATACTAAAATTTATCTGGAATTTTAGGCAAAATCGCATGAGAAAATCTAAAAAGTAAATTATTCTATATTCCAAAAGAGTAAAATTTTAGATTCTTTTGCGATCAAGCTCTAAGGCTCGCGCGTTAATTTTAAATTTTGCCGAGTTAATGAGTTAAATTCTAAAATGCGAAAGGCAGGATTTTTGGTCTTATTATTCGAGTATGAAAAACAAATTTCAGAATTTTTCAAAACAAAATTCCAAATTTTTTAGAAAATAAATTTCATAAAAAACGATTTCAAAGCCGCATCAAAACGAGATTTAAAAAATCTCGCTCAAGCAAGCCTCGCGCCATCTCAAATTTTAAAATTTCACTCCTCGAATTCCTCCGCGACCTTCGCCGCAAGGCGCAGCTTGTCGCTGTCGAAGTGGGTGTAGATGCGCGAAGTATTTAGGCTCGCGTGGCCGAGGGCTTCTTGGACGAGCACGAGGTCCTTTTGCTTTTTGTAAAGCATCGTCGCGAAGGTGTGGCGCAGCATGTGGGCGCCGTTTTTTTCCTTGCGGATGCCCGCGCTCATTAAAATTTTCTCCACGATGCCGCTGACGTATGCTTGCGTGAGCGGCGCGCCGTTTTTGGTGACGAAAAGATAGCCCTCTTTGTTTGCAAAATTCGTCTCCAGTGCGTTTAGATGCTCCTCGATCAGGTGGCGTTTAATCATCACGATGCGGTATTTGTTGCCCTTACCGCGGATTCGGATGACGAAAAGATCGCCCTCCGGCGCGATATCTTTGCGCTTGAGATTTATCGCCTCGCCCACGCGGATGCCCGTATAGACGATGATCTTTACGATTAGGCGGTTGCGATGGGCAAAGGAGGGAAACTCGCTTAGATTTATCGCGTCCAAAAACCGCTTCAGCTCCTCCTCGCTCATAAACTCCGGAAGCTTCGTGCCGCGGCTGCCGCTAATGCCGCCCCAGTGCTTAAGCTCGATGCCGTAGTTGTGCGAGGTGCCGTCCTGCTCGTTTTGGCGGTCGATGAAGCCGAAAAAATTTATCAGCGCGATTCGGTAGTTTTTTTTGCTCGCATCGCTCAGCCCGCCCGTAATGGAAGCTAAAATTTCGCTCAAAAGCTCTTCGTCGATATTTTTCATACTCTCAAGACCGTACTGCATGATCGCTTCGTAAAATTTTTTAAGCGGGTTAAAATAGGTATTGATGCCTGTAAGGCCTGCATTTCGTGCGTCTTTTGCGAGTCGCTCGAGTTCATTGATGTTTGCTACCTCGTGATTTAGCGCCAGGCTCGCGCGGCGAAACAGCGCGTCGTTTTTCAGCTCCTTATTCGATAGCGCGCTTAGCTTGTAGCGTACGAATTTTACGAGCCAAAACAGCAGCGATTTTTCAAAGCTATCCTTATAATCGAGCGGGAATTTCATTTGCTCTCCTCGCTGTCGCCGAAGATCACGAAAGGCAGCATCAGCGTGTTTTTGATGAGATTATACGGCGTTTTTAGCACGTCGGTCGCAACGGCGGTCGAGTAGGTGAGCTTTTTCGTCGTGCCGCGAATCTCGATGATCGTGGAGATCGTGTTGTTTTCGCCCAAGATGATATGATTTAGCAGCGGGATTTTTGAGATTATCGAGCTTGCGTCTTTGAGGTATTTAAGCTCCAGATCGATATTTAGCGCGCCGCTTTTCATATCCACTTCGCCGTTGCCCGCGATGTCAGCGCTACTGCCGGTAAAGTTCATCGCGTTTATGTAAATTTTATCGCCGCTGCGGCGAAAGTAAATTTTGCCCCTCTGCACGCTAAAGCCGCGATCGTTGAAATCGGGCGTCTTAAACGTAAGCAGCGACGGCACGGAGTTTATAAAGCTAAGCAGCCTTTGATAGATGATGTAGTCCTTCAGATAGGTGTTTTGCACATTGATTTCGCCGCGGTAGTTGCGCGGATCGATGCCGCTTGCTTTTAGCGTAAATACCCCTCCGTCGAAGCTCTGCGAGCCTAGGAATTGATTGAGCGCCTCGCCGCTGATGTTTTGCGCAAAAATTTGAAGCAAGCTCTTTTTAAAGATCAACTTCACGTCGCCGCGTTTAAAGCTTGCGTTTAAATTCATATTTTTGCCGTCCAGCACGCCGTTAAAGTGCGTAAATTTCAGCGTCTTATTAAGATCGGATAGCACTATGGAAGAGTTTTGCCCGCTGAAATTTATCGGCGAGCGCTCCTTTGTGCCGCTATTAAACTCGCTGGTTTGCACGCTCGTATTGATCGCGACGTCCACGTCTTTTAGAGCGACGAAGTTACCGCCTTTGTTTATTTTAAGAGAAATTTTACCGCTTCCGCTAGAGCCGTCCAGATCGCCCCCGCGCACCCGAAGCGCGAAAGAATCGTTTTTGTAGTGGCTGCCGTCTTTGTTTAGCAGACCGAAATCAAAGATAAGATTGTTGCTGCTGATATCCAAATTTGTAAAATCGCTGGTTAAAATTTTAAGGTCTCCGCCGCTAATGCCTGCGTTTTTAAGCGTCTTAGAAAAGGGCAGAATTCCGCTAATATCGGGCGAGCTGATCTCGATCCGCTCGCCGAAGCTCATCTTCGCGCCTAAAAATTGCGAGCTCAGCACCGGCGCTTTGCCGCTAAAATCAAGGCTTATATTATCTCGCGCGTCGCCAAATTTTAAAATTTCTTTGCCGTTCGGGGAGAGATTGAAGCTATGGATTGTGCCGTTAAATTTAGCTTTGCGCGTGGCGATATCGATACTGCCGCTTGCCGTGGCGTTAAAAATTTCATTTTGCAGGTTCGCGTCTTTGATATCGATTTTTTTCTCGGTGATGTGCACCCGCGCGGCTTTGGAGTGAAATTTTGCCTTTGAGATCATCAGATCGGCATCTTTTAGCGTTACGTTCGCATCGACCTTGGCGCTTTCCTTTTCTACGTCCACGTCTATAAGCACGCGCGCATCGATCCCGCCGCCTAGCGGATATACGGGCTCGTCTATGCCGTAGCTTTGCAAAATATCTACAAGGTCCTTGCCCAAGCTCTCTTTAGTTCGCAGATCCAGATATACGATCGGCTTCTCTTCAAATAGCCCGCCGATACGCACGCCGCTTCCCTTCAGGCTTTTGCCTTTAAATTTAGGCTCATTTAGCGTGAAGCTTAGAAAATCGTTTTTAAGCGTGATATTGGCGTCTTTTACCGTTACGGCTTCGATTTGCGGTTGAAATTTTATCGTAAGATCCTGCGCGTAAGCCGTGGCGCTGACGTTTTCGGCGATCGGGCGCGGGTCTTTCAGATCGATTTTGGCATGCAGGTTTTCGATATAGTAGTTTTGCGCGACCGCCTTGCCGTAGATCCACTCGTTCGCAAGAGGATTTAGCCCAGTAAGTGCGCCTAGCTCATTCATAAAATTTTTCAGACTCAAGGCCGAGGCGCGGTTTATCTCGATATTTAGCTCCGAGCCGATATTGTGCACGTCAAGCTCGCCCGCGATCTCGTGCGAAGCGAAGGTGCCGTTAAAATCATACGTATCGGCTCTGAAATTTGCTCGCGCCGTGCCGTGCAGAGTGAGATTAAAATCATTTAGTTCAAACTCGATCGGATCGAAGTTCAGCCCGTTTGCGCTCGGCGTGATCTGCGAGTTTAGCCTAAAAAACCGCGTATCTGCGTAAAAAACGTCGCTTTTGTATTTTAGTTTCAGACTCTCGCCTTTTATTTTCAAATTTTGCACGTCGATCTCTTCAAAAAAGGAGTTGATGAGCGAGATTTTTTTACTAAATTCCAAAATTTTCTCGCTTTGCGTGCGCAGATCGGTGGAATTTTGCTCTAAATTTTGTGTATTATTTTGCGTAATTTCAAGATTTTTGATACGCAGCACAAGACCTTTATTTAGCTTGAGATAAAACCCCTCGAGCTTTGCAAAGCCCACGTCCAGCTGTGAAATCGCAATACCGTGCTTTAGAGCCACGGCGCATATTATAAAAAGTATAGTAAGCGTAAGAAAAAATCTAGCTAAAAATTTATACATCATCGTCCCATTAAAAAGCTACGCCCAAAACCAAATCGGACGTGCCGAAAAACTGCGCTTATAATATGAAATTTATTCAAAATTTTGGCTTATTTGCCTATAATTTTAGCTAAATTTTGAAAGGAACGCATGAAATTCTTTATAAAGCTCATCAAAGCGGCGTGCATTTGTATCGAGCTTGCGGCTATCGTCCTTTTGGCCGTAGGCTTTGATCTACACGAGCGCGTCGGCAACGCGGCAACCGTGCAGATAGGCCAGGGCAGCTCAACGAAAATTTTATCCGAACTCTCAAAGAGCTATCCTAAATTTAGCAAATTCGACGCGAGACTGCTTTCTTTTTACGGCGGCGCAAAAACCGGCGAGCTGGAGCTTAGCGGCGAAAATTTGCCCAAATATCAGTTTTTATATGAGCTAAGCGTCGCAAAGCCCGTGATGAACGAGATCAAGCTGATCCCGGGAGAGACTACGATCGTGTTTTTAAAACAGCTGGCGAAAGATCGCGGGCTAAGCTTTAGCGAGCTTGAGCGTGAATACAACGCCACGGCGCCGTTTTACGAGGGCTTTTTGGTGCCTGAAACCTATAAAATTAGCAAAAACGAAAGCGAAAAAAATATCATCGATCACCTCATCTCAAGCGCGCAAAAATTCCACGAAGGATTGTCGCGCGAGCTTAGCGGCGATTACAACGCCACGGCATGGAAGCAGGTGCTGATCAAGGCCTCGGTCATTCAAAAAGAGGCCGCAAACGCAGATGAGATGCCACTCGTAGCCTCCGTCATCGACAATCGCTTAGCCAAAAATATGCGTCTTCAGATGGACGGTACGCTGAATTACGGCGAGTTTTCACACGTCAAGATCACTTCGCAGCGCATCCGCACCGACACCAGCCACTACAACACCTACCTCAACGACGGACTTCCCAAAGAGCCCGTGTGCGTGGTCTCTCGCGATGCGATACGCGCCGTTTTCGCGCCCGCAAAGAGCGAGTATCTGTATTTTATGCGAAATAAAAAGACGGGGCTTCACGATTTTGCGCGCACGCAAGCCGAGCACGAGCGCAACGTAAAGGCGCAGAGGTAAAATTTAAGGCCGTTTCGGCAATAAATTTAAAAAACGAGATTTCGTCTTTAAATTTTAAAATTTAAACCCCGCAGTTATAAAAATGCGGGCCGATATTTGGGAGATAACAATGAAAATAGCGATATTCGGCGCCGGAAACATCGGCGCGGCAGTAGCGAACGATCTTATCATAAGCGATTCTTTGAGCCAAAAGATAGATAGCATCGCGCTTGTGGATGCCGTAGAGCGGATCGCGAGCGGCAAGGCACTCGATCTAGCCCATACGGCGGCGGTTTATGAGCGCGACCTGCGCATAAGCGGCAGCACGGAGCCCGGCGACATAGCGGAGGCAGGCATCGTCGTGATCACGGCGGGGCACGCAAGAAAGGCGGGGCAGAGCAGGGAGGAGCTGTTTGGCGTAAACGCTGCCATCGTCGCTCAATGCGCGCGAGATGCCGCAAAATATGCGCCTAACTCCATTATCGTCGTCGTTACCAATCCGCTTGATCTGATGGTCTATGCGGCGCTGCAGGCCAGCGGGTTTGCAAAAGAGCGCGTCATCGGCATGGCGGGCGAGCTAGACGGCGCGCGGCTTAAATTTGAACTCGAGCGAGCGAGCGGCAAGGAAATTTCATCGATGAGAAGCGCGATCGTGGGCCCGCATAGCGAAGAGATGATCGCGCTTAAAAATGAGCTAGGATTTGAAATTTCGGATGAAATTTTCGAGCGTGCGGTGCAAAATACCAAACGCGCCGGTGCACAGATCGGCGAGCTGCTGGGCACGTCGGCGTATTTGGCGCCCGCTGCGGGCATCGTAAAGATCATAAAATACATCCTTTTTGATACCTGCGGCACGCTCGCATGCTGCGTCGCGGATAGATCGGGAGTGCCTTTGGGGCGCTTCGTAAGCGTCGGTAAAATGGGTGCGATAGAGAGAAATTTCGCCTACTCGGGCGAGTTTTACGAGCAGCTTGAACGGATGCGTGAGCGGATAGCGGAACTGAAGTTTTAGTGGAAATAAAGCGAATTCGACGCGATGCGGAATTTACAGAGCTAAAATTTTAAAGCGCAGAATTCTTGCGATAGAATTTGCAGCATCAAATTTCACTTTGGTAAGAAATTTAAGCTCGCGGAATTGTGTAGCGTAAAATTTCATTCGCTGCGGAATTTTAAAATTTGCGCAATTTTGCCCGCTGTGAAATTTCATAGATTAAAATTTTACTTTGGCGCAGAATTTTGCGTGACGTAAAATTTTTAAACGCCACAAAATTTTAAAATTTAAACTCTGCAAAATTTAAAAACGAGAGGACTTTAATGCGATCAAAGCGGGCTTGCGCCGCAAAATTTCAAATTTTAAATCGCGAGGCGGTATTTAGTGCAGATTTTGATAAATTAAGGAGAAAATATGAGCGAAAATGAGAGCCAGCGCGCCGTCTGGACGGATGAGGGCCGCTGTAAGGCGTGCAACATCTGCGTAAGCGTCTGTCCTAGCGGCGCGATTGCGATGAGACAGGACGAGGGCGCCGTGCAAGGCATGATGATCGACGTGGTGGATGAGGGCGCCTGTATCGGCTGTAGGGAGTGCGAGTTGCACTGCCCAGATTTTGCGATTTTCGTTGCGCCCAAGGGCTTTAAATTCGCTCGTCTAAGCTCGCAGGCTAGAGAGATGGCAGAAAAGATCAAAAACAATAATTTTATGAAACCCAAGGACGCATAATGAGAGAGGTAATTTCCACAGGTAACGCCTTAATTGCGCGCGCAGCGATTGATTGCGGCTGTAATTTTTTCGGCGGCTATCCGATCACGCCAAGCAGCGAGATCGCGCACGAGATGAGTCGCTTGCTACCTAAGGTCGGAGGTAAATTTATCCAGATGGAGGATGAAATTTCAGGCATTTCTGTAGCTTTGGGCGCGTCTATGAGCGGTGCGAAGGCGATGACGGCAAGCTCCGGCCCTGGAATTTCGCTAAAATCAGAGCAGATTGGACTTGGCTTTATCGCTGAAATTCCGCTTTTAATCGTAAATGTTATGCGCGGAGGTCCTAGCACCGGGCTTCCTACGCGAGTGGCGCAGGGCGATATTTTGCAAGCTCGCAACCCCACTCACGGCGATTTTCAAAGCATCGCGCTGTGCCCGGGCTCACTAAAGGAGGCTTATACGCAAACCGTGCGCGCCTTCAATTTAGCCGAGCGGTTTATGACGCCGGTATTTTTGCTACTTGATGAGACGCTTGGGCATATGCAGGCTAAGGCGATGCTGCCTGAAATTTCGGATCTAAAAATCGAGCGTAGGGCGGAATTTAAAGGTAGTCCGAAAGATTATGAGCCCTACGATGCTGCGCCCGATAAGCCTGCGGTGCTAAATCCCTTTTTTAGGGGATACCACTATCACATAACGGGGCTGCATCACGGCGCGAAGGGCTTTCCGACCGAAAATGAGCAGATCGTGGATCGCTCTATAAAAAGGCTTTTTAATAAAATTTCGGCGCATGAAGATGAGATCGTGCAATATGAGGAATTTATGCTAGATGACGCTGATGCTTGTATCATCGCCTACGGCAGCGTTAGCTTAGCAGCAAAAGACGCGATTTTAAAGCTACGAGGGCAAGGCGTGCGTGTGGGACTTTTTCGCCCGATCACGCTATGGCCAAGCCCTGCGCGCAAGCTAATGGAGCTAGGGGAGAGATTTAATAAAATTTTGATCGCCGAGCTAAATTTAGGGCAGTATCTGCTAGAGGTGCAGCGCGTTTGTTTGAGAGATGATTTTAAGACGCTTCTTAAGGCAAACGGCAGACCGATTAGCCCTAGCGAGATTATCGAGAAAGTAAAGGAGCTTTAAATGGCGTTTGATTACGATAAATATCTAAGAACGGACAAGATGCCTACACTTTGGTGCTGGGGCTGCGGCGACGGAGTGATCTTAAAAGCAATCATCCGCGCAATTGACCGCGTAGGCTGGAGCATGGACGATGTGTGCGTGGTAAGCGGTATCGGCTGTAGCGGTAGGATGTCGAGTTACATAGACTGCAATACCGTCCATACGACGCACGGACGCGCGATAGCTTATGCTACGGGTATCAAGCTTGCAAATCCAGGCAAACACGTAATAGTAGTCACTGGCGATGGTGATGGGCTTGCGATAGGGGGCAATCACACGATCCATGGATGCCGCCGCAATATCGATCTAAATCATATCTTGGTAAATAATTTCATCTACGGGCTTACAAACTCGCAGACGAGCCCTACGACGCCGCGCGGGTTTTGGACGGTTACGGCGCAATACGGCAATGTCGATCCCAGCTTTGATGCGGCAAAGCTTGCGATTGCCGCTGGAGCAACTTTTGTCGGACGCGAGAGCGTGACAAATCCCGAAAAAATCGAGCGACTTTTGGCTAAGGGCTTTGAGCACGAGGGTTATAGTTTTTTTGATATTTTTAGCAATTGCCACGTAAATTTGGGTCGTAAAAATAAAATGAGCGAGGCGGTGCAAATGCTAAAGTGGCTTGATTCGCGCACGATTTCTAAAGTAAAATTTGACGCTCTTAGCGAGGATGAGCGAGTGGGGCTATTTCCGCTTGGGGTTTTACATGAAGATAATGAGCATACCGAATACACAAAGGCGTATCAAAAGGTGATAGACGCGGCACAAAGCGGCGAAGCGATAAATTTTGAAGGACTAAGATGAATCAATTAAGATTTGTGGGGGTGGGCGGTCAAGGCGTAATCCTAGCAGGCGAAATTCTAGCTGCGGCAAAGATCGCACACGGCGGCTATGGAATCAAGGCATCTACGTATACCTCTCAGGTACGTGGCGGACCTACGAAAGTGGATATTATCTTAAGCGATGAAGAAATTCTATATCCTTACGCGAGTGAGGGCGCGATCGATTTCATGCTCGCAACGGCGCAGAGTAGCTACGATGCTTTCAAAAATGGCGTGAAAAAAGGCGGCGTGATCGTAATTGAGCCGAATTTAGTAGCGCCGAGCGATGAGGATAGGATAAACTTTAAAATTTATGAAATTCCAATCATTACCATCGCAAAATACGAAGTTGGAAATGTCATCACTCAAAGTGTCGTGGCTCTAGCGATCGCAGTAGAGCTTAGCCGCTGCATGGACTCAGGGCTAGTAAAAGAGCAAATGCTCCGCTCCGTGCCTGAAAAAACTCGCGCGCTAAATGAAAAGGCGTATGATTTGGGGATGAAATACGCGAGAGAGGTTTTAGAGACGGAGTAAAATTTTATGGCAGCGAAACGATGGAAGTGGGCGGTAATATTCTAGCGGCTTTATTCTTGCTTTTTTTTGCGAAGTGCATCAGCTATAAGGATGAAATTTATCGCGTTGTTAAAATTTTTATTTTGGTACAAGTATACTCATCGCTTTTCTTATAGGATTACACTCGCTGTCGTTTAAGCAAATTTCTAATTGCTCCTTTATTTTGCAGGAAAAATCCTTCTTGTCGCTGTTTTTTCCGTAACAAACCTTGTCAAAGTAACCGATAGCCCTATGTATATTTCCGCCGTAAAATATTTCATTCCCTGCTAGCAAAAAGCAATAATACATCATGTCTGCCCCGCAAGCTTTCTTTAATGCTGAAACGGAATCTTTATATCTACCCATTGTAACTAAAAGCACCGCGCCGAGCGATCCGCAGCTTTCGTAATCTCCTTCGTCGCACTTCTTGGATAAAATTTCGACTAGCCTCGTGCATGCGCTATATTTTCCATCGCCGCTATCGCACTCTAAATTTAGCTCTTTTTCTTCCCAAGTTTTGAAAAAGCTCGAATCCATGGGTCTTGCCATACTAGAGCATATTAAAAATATTAAAGCTAGAATTATAAATTTAATTTTCTGCATGTTTTCTCTCCTATTTAAAATTTTGATATATAAAACGGCTTTTTAAATAACATCATCTTACGCTTTTTAACAAAATTCTTGCTTTTTTTATAGGATTGCACTCGCTGTCATTTAGGCATTTTTCCAATTCCTCGTTTATCTTGCACGCTTCGTTTTTATATACGCTATCTATTCTTTTGCATGTCTTTCCAAGATATTTCATGGCTGAATTTATGTCCCCGCTGTACCGTATTTCGATTACACTTAATACATAGCAATAGTTTGCTGCGCCGGCTTCACAGGCTTTTTTACAAGCATAGGCAGAGTCCTCATATCTGTCCATAGAACTGAGAAGCGCTAGACCGAGCAATCCGCAACTTTCATAATCTCCGCTATCACACTTCTTAGATAAAATTTCGACTAGC
>NZ_CALJPC010000099.1 GCF_937981295.1 uncultured Campylobacter sp. | reverse complement strand
AAAATTCTAAAATTCTAAAATTCTAAAATTCTAAAATTCTAAAATTCTAAAATTCTAAAATTTTGTCTGCGAGGTTTTCTACCAAAATACTGCACAGCAAAATTCCGCGCTTGAAATTATAAAATTTTACGCAGCAAATTCTGCACACCAAGCTTATCCCACATAAGAATTTTCGCGTTATAAGCTTGATGCTAAAATTCCTTGAGCCGAAACTAAAGTCTGAGAAATTTTAAAATCCGTGCAGCCGCTTAATCTCTGCGCTGATAGGCTTTTTTTGGCCTGATTTGGTCACACTTACATAGGTTGCGATCGCGCTGGTTACGTGCAAGCACTCGCGAAATCCGTCCTCGCCCAGCCGCAGCGCTGCGACCTCGATCTGCACGCGGATAGAGGTATTTCCCACGCTTAGTACTTTTGCGTAGCAGCTGATGACATCGCCGATAAATACGGGCTGCTTGAAAGTTACCTCCTGCATCGAGATCGTCACGACCCGCTCGGGCGCTATCTCGCGCGCCGCCGTCGCGCCCGCTAAATCGATCTGGCTAAGTATCCAGCCGCCGAAAATATTGCCCGAGCTATTCGTGTCCTTAGGCAGCGCTACGACCTTGATGCGCGGCTCGCCGAAATCGTCTAAGTTTAAATCGCTCATTTTTACTCCTTAAATTTAAAAATCTCGCATTTTAACCGCGCAAATTTAACACTTTTTCGATACAATCGGCAAAAATCTATGCCGAAATTTTAAAATTTTAAGCGAGCGTGAGGATAGAATTTTGCTCTCAAAGCAGACACATTCCGCTCGCAAAAAGACGATAAAAACGACAAAAAGGGTACGCGATGAACGATTTTGTAAAACTTAGCGAGATGGCGGCGAGCGCTAAGGCGCGACTAAACGCCCTCTACGACGAGCCGCACGCCGAGCTGATCACGCGCGGGCTAGAAATTTGCGGCTTTGAGTCTGGCGATACTGCGCGCATCGCCGTGCTGCGCCGAATCGTTGATCTCAAAGAGGATCCGCTGCTGCAGGAATTTCGCCGCTTAGGCTACGATGAGGCGCGGCAGCGTGAGCTAAAAAGCAAAATGTATGATTTCACGCGCGAAATACACGAAGGCATGCACGCAGCTCTCATCGCCGAGGCAGGCGCGCGGGGGATTTTGCAGCCGTTTTATCTGGAGCTTTTAAAGGGCATCCACCGCATCGGGCTCGTGCTAAGCGATATGCAAAAAAGCTGGCAAGCCCTAATTATCGAAGGCACGAACAAGCGCTTGGAAAAGGAATTTAGCTCGCTTGCGCAGGCGAAGGAATTTTTGCTGCAAGAGGAGCTGTTTATGCGCACGCCTCACGGCGAGATCTGCGAGCGCTGCTACGGCGCGATAGTACAGCGTGACGGCAAATCCCAAATGGTTCCCTACGCCGTGGTCTTTGCGGATGAGACGGCAAAGCTGCAGAGCGAATTTAGCGATCTTTTGGAGCGTTTGGTGACGCTAGCAGAAGATGAGAGCGAGCTAGCTTACGTCGCGTATCTGTCCAAGCTCAAGCAGGCCTTTTGCGAGAGGGACGCTAACGCGGTAATCGGCGCGTGGCGGGATGCGGAGATCGCGTGGATGGATATAAAAACGCCGCTTCAAATCGGGCATCCGCTCGAATACTACGAGGACGCCTATACGCATGCAGTCGCGCTGGAATGGGACGTCAGGCTTGCAGGCGCGTATGAGTTCAGCGCGAAGGAATTTAAAGCGCGTGTAAGCGAGAGCTTTGAGCGCGCATATGAAAAAATCGGCGCCGATAACGCCGTCATGCACTCGCTCGTGCTCTCAAATATCGCCAAAACCCAGCTTTACGTCTGCGCGCCGTTGATCTACTACGGCGCCGATCTGAACGGGCTCTTTTCGGCGCAGGTCGTGCCAAACGACGAGTTCGTAAGCACCAACTGCGGCAAGAAAATTTTCGCCTTCGTAAATTTCGTCTATGAAAGCGCCAAGGCTAGACCTTTTATGCGGCTAAGCAGCGAAATTTTTACTCTCGATTATCTAAATTTCGGGCGCGAAATTTTATTTAAAAAGCCGCAAATTTGGCGCCGCGTCTACGAAATATCGACGATCGGACATGAGTTCGGGCATATATTTTTCATCGACGCGGACACCGAGGCGCGCATGAACCGCTCGGGGCTTTTTAAGCTCATCGAGGAGTACAAGGCGACCACCGGCGGGCTCGTGAGCTTCTTTTTCCATGAGGAGGAGTTTTGCCTGCCGGTGCTAGATGAGCTGATCCGCCGCGCCGTGGGGCTCATCGCGTGGCAGCGAGTGGAGGAGCTTAAGCCTTACTACTGCGAGGCTTTGATACATCTGAGCTTGCTTTTTGCATCGGGCGTTTTGAAATTTGACGGCATACGGCTGGCAGTTAAATTTGACCGCGCAGGCTATGAGAGCTTCAAGGCCGCGTGCTTGCAGAACTACGAGGAGCTGGCGCGGCTTTATTGCGACAAAAAGGACGCGGCGGAATTTTTATCGCGCTTTGCGGAGCTTAGTGGCGGCGTGTATCTGCCGCGCGAGGCGCAGGTGCGGGAGTTTGTGGAGTTTTACTACTCGCGCTACGAAGCGATCGGCAACGAAAC
>NZ_CALJPC010000098.1 GCF_937981295.1 uncultured Campylobacter sp. | reverse complement strand
AGTAAAATTTAAATCCAACGAAGTATAGGACAAAAAGACAAGCCGCTAAATTTATTGCAGTCTAGCGACGATATTTCTCACCACTTCCGCCATCATCTCCACCGACGCTATCTCGCAGTGCTCGTTTACCGAGTGTGGCGAGTGGATGTTAGGTCCTATGGAGCAGGCCTGCAGCTCGGGCTGTTTTGCGACCAGTACGCCGCACTCAAGGCCTGCGTGCACGGCGGCAAATTTGGCCTGCGGCTTTTGTTTTTGCAACTCCTCAAGCACCAGATGGGCAAAGTCGCTGATACACGGCGCCCAGTTCGCCGAGCGGTCGGCTACTCTCACATCAAAGTCCAGCGCGCTAGCCAGCGTGCTAGTCTCAAAGCCTAGATTTTCGAGCCCCTCTCGCTTCATCGCGCGAGCGAAAAAGTCAAACTCGATCACGCCCTCTTTTTGCTTAACGGTCGAGAGATTTATGCTTTCGTTTACCATGCCAAGCTGCGTATCGTAACTACGCACGCCCTGAGCGAAGGAGTTAATTAGCGCCAAAATTTTGCCGCTGTTTACCAACACGTCTGCTTCGCCCTCGCCCAGGCTCTTTACCCACGCTAGGCCGCGCTGCGCCGGCTCATGCGCGCACAGCGCCTTACACACGGCGTTTGCTGGGATCGAGTTGCTCCTCTCGCCAAAATCCAGGCTTATAAGCTCACAGCCCTCCTCGGCGAGAAATTTCGCCAGCAGCTTCGTCGCGTTTGGGATATTTTTATGTATCTCGTTGCCCGAGTGCCCGCCGCTAAGCCTGGTGACGCCGATCTCGTAAATTTTACCGCTCTTTTTGACGCTCGCGGCGCCGATTTTCGCGCTCACGTTTATGCCGCCGGCACAGCCCAGCGTCACGCGGTCGTCCTCCTCGCTGTCTAAATTTAGCAAATTCGGCGATAAAATTTTACCCTTAAAGGCGTTTGCGCCCACGAGCCCGACTTCTTCGTCGTTGGTAAATAGACACTCTAAATTCGCAAACTCCCGCATCGCGCCCATCATCATCGCCACGCCGATGCCGTCGTCAGCGCCCAAGCTCGAGTTTTTGGCTCTTAATATGCCATCCTCTTCGATGAGCTGCAAATTCGGCGCCGCGCCCACGCAAACCATGTCGTAGTGGCTTTGCAAGCAAATTTTAGGCTCGCCCTTTTCGGCGTGGATGTTGCCCGCCTCATCGACGCTCACGCTAAAGCCCTGGCAGCGCGCAAAATCCGCCAAAAACTCCCTCATCTGCTCCGTTTCGCAGCTGCAGTGCGGTATCTCGCACAGCTTCTTAAAATCGTTCATAACCTCGTTTTTTTGCATGTTCACTCCTTGGAATTTATTTTAGCGCGGTGTATATGCGGCGGTGCATATCGCTAAATTTAAGCGCAACCGCACTCGCTTAAGCGCTTGCGAAATTCTGCTAAATTTAAACGCGATCGCGCCGACATAGCGCTTCCGCAAAATACGCGCAGAATTTCAATCGCGCTAGTTTACGCTGCAGGCAAGCCGCGCAAAATGAAATTTTACGTAAAGTCGCATGAATTTTACCGAAATTTAGCAAGAATTTTATTTAAAATTTAGTCAGAATTTTGCCGGGGATTTTTATTTTACGATTACGCCTTCATAGCCCGTTTTAGCGATTGCCTCAAGCATCGCGGTCTCGTTTGCATCATCCTTTGCCGCGACGGTCGCGATTTTGCTCTGCTGTGAAACCTTCGCGCTTATCACGCCTGGTGTTTGCAAAAGCGCCTTTCGCACGATCGTAGTGCAGAGCGGGCAGTGGATTTTTTCCACGTAAATTTTAACTTCTTTGTCGGCAAAAAGCGCCGTAAATCCAAACATCAAAAACAAAATTTTACGCATAAAGCCCTCCTAAAATTTCGGGATATGTAAGCATAAAGGCAAGCAAGGTCCCTAAAAGCACGTAGATCAGAATCCACTTTTTGCGCCCGCTTTGTAGCGAGCATGCGCGCGGCTTTTTGAAAAAGAAAAATGCAGAAAGCGCGAAGCAAAAAAGTGCTAACGCAGAAAGCGGCGCGCGGTAGTTGCCGAAAGCCTCTGCGCCTGAAAAAATGGAAAAGCTCGCGCCGAAAATCAAAAATAAAAGCGCGGGTAGGCAACAAAACGTCGCCGCGACTGCGCTAAAAATCGCGGCAAATATCAGCCACAGACTGCGCGTGCTGAAGCGATTTTTGCCAGGATATTCTCGCTTTTGCGTCAAGGTTTCTTGTGCAGGATTTTCTAGTTCGGTTTTCAAATTTTACCTTTAAGTATAATCTTAATAATCTTGTCGCACCCTCGTCGGCCTTTTGACGCGGAATTTTATCCGCAAATTTTACCACTACCAAATTTCGCACAGAGTGGCAAAGAGGCGAAATTTTAAATTCCGCAAGCCGTAAATTTTAAAATTTCGCGCCGAAAAATTTCAAAATTTTATTCATCTTGGAATTTTAAAATTTCGCCGCTCACAAAATTCTAAAAAATTTTAAAATTCCACGCCAAATAAAGCGCGGAATTTTTTTTCCAATGCAGACGCGGCAGCATGTAGATTAGGCGCGCTTTTACACATCCGCCCAAAGTCGTCTAGCGGGAAGCCTTTCTTGTATACCTACTCAAAAAGCTCAAGTAGTTCGACGTGCCGCATAGCAAAACGCGAACCGCTACAGCTCTTTCGACCTGTAATCGTAGCTGAAATCTTTCGGCGAGTAGTAATTAAGAGTGTTGCCGTCCACTTCGCCGTAAGGATAGCCGAAATTATTGATCGGAAACTGCGCTGGGCGTGGGCTTAGCGTGAAGTCTCTGCCGTAGTTAAAGCCGATCCAGCACATCTCCCAGTTACCAAATAAATACTCGCGGATTTTAACGAGCTTGCTGTCGTCATTGCTTAGCTTCTCGCCGAGTCGCACCTTTGTAACGTCCGCAGGATCGACCGGGATCCAACCGTGGCCTTTTAGATAAAATTCCGCTCTGCAGTGCTGCGCGCCCGAGATATGGCTGACGCTGTCTTTAGGCGCGGCGCCCATTTGAGCGCTAAATCTCGACGCGCCGACGCGGATGCCAAACATCTCTCTTGCGGCTATGCCCTGCGCACGGCAAAGTGCGACGAAAACGCTATTTATGTCGGTGCATTTGCCGCTTAGCTTGCCGCTGCTTAAAATTTGCTTCACGTCCCCTAACCCGCAGCCTAGCACGCTGTTATCGCGCTGCATAGTGTTTGCCACCCACGTATAAATCGCGCGCGCCTTTTCCAGATCACCCTTGATGCCGCCTGCGATCTCGTCTGATTTTTGCTTAACGACGCCGTCGATTTGAATTTGCGTGCTAGGCTCTAAAAACTTCGCTACCTCGGGGTTAAGCTTTTCGTTCGGATTAAATTTTACCTTGCTAAAGTCGGTATTTCGCTCAAAGGTCTCGACGCTAAATTTAATGTTTAGCGTAGGCTTTGCCACCCCGACGTAGCCGGCATAGAGCGTCGGAATTTCGCCGTAGTCCACGGACGGATCGTTGAAATTGCCGTCAAATTTTACGTCGCTTACCTTTTGATATTCCGTGATGAGAGGAAGCGGTATCCAAAGCCGAGTCTGCTTGCCCTCTTCCAAAATTTCGTGATTTAGCGATAGCCCGAAAGTTCTCTTTTTGTCAATGACTTTTTCCCCGCCCAAAATAGTACTCGGAGTTGCCATAACGGCGCCTAAAATCGCAGTGTTTCTTAAAAAATCGCGTCTTTGCATGAAATGCCTTCAAAATAAAATGGCTAAGCCTTAGCCCTAATTTACGCGCGGATTTTAGCCTTTTGCGGCTTTGAAATCGCTAAATTTAAAATTCCGCAAGCCGTAAATTTTGAAATTCTATCCATATTTAAAATTTCAAAATTTTGCTCGCTTTAAAATTTCAAAATTTTGCTCAAAGACATAGCGCGAAATTTCGCCAAAGCGGGCATGATAGCCCGCAAACTAGGCGCGCAGGCAGTATGTATCGGCAGCGTAGGCTAAACCACGCAAAAAGCGCCGCTGTCGCAAAAGCCAAGCGTGCGTTTCGATGAAACGGTTAAACTTTGACGAAGCGCGGCGGCTTAGCTTAAGCAAAATGCGGCGGTAAGGCGGTAAAATGCAAGCCACCAGAGGATTAAATTTCTCGCGAAAAATACTCGTAGATAAAATTTTTAGGCGAGTACGGATCTTTCGGCGTACCGCCCACTTCGCAATACGGATGCGAAAAAATTTCAATCGGAACGTGCGCCGGGCGCGGATTTAGCACGATTTCGCGAGCGTAGTTAAAGCCCAGCCAGCACGGCTCCCAGTTGCCAAAAAGATACTCGCGCACCCGCGCTAGCTTGGAATCATCCTCGCTTAAGTTCTCGCCCAATCGCACCTTTGTAACGTCCGCGGGATCGACGGGGATCCAGCCGTGACCTTTTAGATAAAATTCCGCTCTGCAATGCTGCGCACCGGAAATTTCAAGCGCACCACCACTTAAGGCGCCCATGACGCCCATTTCAGGCGAAAATTTCTGCGCCGTGCCCGTGCGGATGCCGTAAATAGCGCGCGCAGGAATGCCAGCTGCTCTGCAGAGCGCAACGAACACGCTATTAATATCGGCGCATTTGCCGCTTAGCTTGCCGCTGCTTAAAATCGCCGCTGCATCGCCGCTGCCGCATGCGATCACGCTATTATCGCGATTCATATTTTTAGCAACCCACTCGTAGATCGCGCGCGCCTTTTCCAGATCGCCTTTAAGCGAGTCGGTGATCTCGTCTGATTTTTGTTTCGCAGCGCCTTCTACCGGAATTAGCTTTGAAGGCTTTAAAAACTCCTCGATCTCGGGGCTCAAGCGCTCATTTTCATTAAAGCTTACCTTGCTAAAATCGGTGTTTCGCTCCGAAATTTCAATATCGAAGCTAAGCTCAAAATAATCATCCTCTTCGCCTACGACACCTTGCTCGCCGTATTTGCCGACGCCCGCTCTTGCCTCTTTATCGGGTGCGAAGCGCGCGTAGTACGTGCTTATATGATCTCCGCAGATAGCCGACTCTTGCGCATTTGAGCGGGCATGATATTCGCCAAGCAACCTCTGATAGGGCTCTTGCAGCACTAATGGCAGCCAAAGCCGAACCTCTGCGCCGCTACTTGAAATTTCGTGATTAAACCTGAGACTAAATTTTCTCGTTTTTGCTTCTTGCATTTTTTGCTCCTTTGCTTGAATTGCAAGTCGATTTTATCTTTTTGCGCCTTAAAATGGATAAAATTTTATGTTAAAATGGCGCTAAATTTGAAATTTTAGGATTAAAAATGGATCTGCAAAAAATCAGAGACGAGAACTTTAAAAAGCTGCAAAGCGGGCAAAACCGCGAAATTTTAAGCGCGATCGAGGCACTACGAATCGGCGGGTGCGAGTGCGAGTGCGGCGACGTCGTGCGGGCAAGCTTTAGCGCTAGCGCGGAGCAAGAGAATGAAATTTTGCGTATCGCGCGAGCGCTAAAGCCGTGGCGCAAGGGGCCTTTTGCGCTGAATGAGCTTTTTATCGATACCGAGTGGCGAAGCTTCGTTAAATTTAACCTGCTACAGCCGTTTTTAGATCTGAGCGGCAAAACCGTCGCCGACGTGGGCTGCAACAACGGCTACTATATGTTTCGCGCAAGCGAGCTAGCGCCTGCGCGGCTTGTGGGGTTCGACCCGAGCGCGCTATTTTATCTGCAGTTTCGCTTCATCGAGAAATTCTTCCGTAGCGGCGCGAAATTCGAGCTTTTGGGCGTGGAGCATCTGCCCTTTTACGAGCATAAATTCGACACGATCTTCTGTCTCGGCGTCATCTACCACCGCAGCGACCCCGTAAAGATGCTAAAAGATCTGCGAGCCTCGCTAAATGCGGGCGGCGAGGTGATTTTAGACACGATGTATATCGAAGGAGCGGGCGATTTCGCGCTGTGTCCGAAAAACAGCTACTCGAAAATTTCAAATATCTACTTCGTCCCGACCGTCGGCGCGCTACAGAATTGGTGCGGGCGGGCGAAATTTAGAGATTTTGAAATTTTGGCTCAAAAGCCCACGGATGCTAGCGAGCAGCGCAAAACGGAGTGGATCGACGGGCAGAGCTTGGAGAATTTCCTAGACCCGCTCGACAGCTCGCGCACGATCGAGGGCTACCCCGCCCCGAGGCGTATCTACGTGCGGCTTAGGGCGTGATCTACGCCTTTAAGACATTTTTCGTGTACCCGTGCACCGATATAAAATGAGCTTCGGACGCGATCTGCGCTTCTAAAAATGCGTAAAATTTTACTGAATTTATCAGCTCGCGGAGAAAATTTTGATTCGACAGAGCGCGGAATTTAGCTAAATTTAGCGGGCCCCAAATTGGATTAGATCGCATTGTAACGGCTAGGATCGGTACGGCAGTGCAAATTTTAAATTTCGTCTTTTGCATTACGCTTTGCGTCTTGCGCACACGGCGGCACGAAATTTTAAATTTTGCTTTTGCGCTACGCTTTGCGTCTTGCATGCGCAGCAGCGCGGAATTTTATTAATTTAATCAAGCAGCGGTAAATTTTAAAATTTTATCTACGCATCTTCGCCAATGCGCGCAGTACGAACGCAGCGCAAAATTTAACGCCCGCGGCGACAAACAAAGCTGTAAACTGCAATGCGAGTAAAGCGGCATCAATTCCGGTGCCCACGAGCAAAGCGGTATAAAATTTAACGCCGACCGGTCTCATGCCGCTTCACGCCGCTTCTTTTGCGCGACTAAGCGCAGTTAAATTTAAACGATCAGCGCTCAAAAAGCTGCAAAAAATATTTTAAATTTTGCCTCTCGGCCTGCAGGCTAGTATTTGGGCCGTGTCCCGGATATAGCGTAAAATCGCCCTTTATCTGCAAAATTTTATGCAGAGATTCTCTCATCTGCGCGCCGCTTGAAAAGAGAAAATCCCATCTGCCGATAGAGCCTTTAAATATGACGTCGCCGCTAAAGATAACGCCGTCCACTTCAATCATACAGCTGCCCGGCGTATGTCCTGCAAAAAGGCTAAATTTAACGTTAAAGCCCGCTATTTCAAAGCTTTGCTCCTGCCCTTTTATGAGCACGTCCGCTTCTATGGGCTCGGGCATCGTCTCAAAAGGATCCGCTCGCAGCATAAAGGCGTCATCCTCGTGGATATAAATTTTAGCGCCCATTCTTTGCAGCTTCGCATCGTCATAAACATGATCGAAATGCCCATGCGTATTCAAAACCGCCGCGATCTTTCCCGTATTTTGCATCACCCAATCAAAGCTGCCCTGCCCCGGATCGATCACTAGATCGCCCTGCTCGCCCTTTAGAATGTAGCAGTTCGTCGCGTATTCGCCGAAAGCTTTTTTTAAAATTTGCATTTAAATCCTCCTTTTAAGCTTAAATTAAAGCCGTAATTTAGCCAAAAATAGTTAAAATTCGCACAATTTAACGTAAAATTTTAAGGCTAAATATTATGTTTTTGGACGATTTGCTGCCGCAACTGACCGATTTTTTATCGGAGAGACTCGATGAAACGGGCGCGGACGCCTTTGTAGTGGGTATCAGCGGTGGGCTTGACAGCGCCGTGGTTTCCGCGCTTTGTGCACTTACCGAGATCCCCACTTACGGACTTATCCTGCCTAGTGCGGGTTCAAATTTAGAAAATATGGCAGACGGCATCTTTCACTGCGAATCTTTTAATATCCCCTACGAAATCCAAGAGATCGCGCCATTTGTAGAAAATTTTACCGCTTTAAATCCCAGCGCAAGCCCGCTTCGCATCGGAAATTTCGCCGCGCGCGTAAGAATGAGCTTGCTTTATGATTACAGCGCGGCTAAACGCGGCGTAGTCGTAGGCACGAGCAATCTTAGCGAGAGGATGCTAGGCTACGGCACGATTTACGGCGATCTAGCCTGCGCGTTTAATCCTATTGGAGAAATTTTAAAAACCGATCTGTTTAAATTTGCAAAAATTTTATGCATAGACGATGCAATTATCAAAAAAGCCCCGAGCGCCGATCTATGGGAAAATCAAAGCGATGAGCGCGAGCTTGGATACAGCTACGAGATCTTAGATAGCGTGCTAAGAGATATTTTTTCGCACGAAACGCTGCGGACGAAATTTCGCTCAGGCGAGCAAATAACCGCAAACGATCTAAAATATCTGCGAAACTCGCGCCACAATCAAGAGCTAGTGAAATTTATCGTCCGTAGAATTCTTAAAAATAATTTTAAGCTTCGCGCGCCCGCGGTCGCCCGCATAGAGCCCGCACACTAAGGAGAGATTTATGAAAGAGATACCGTTTTATAAGGCTCAAATCGATAAAAAAGAGGAAGACTTAATTAAAAGCGCCCTCTACAACAGCGATATAAGATATAGCGAAATTTTTGAAGAGGATATTTGTAAATATTTCGGCGTAAAGCACGCCGTATCTACCACGAGCGGCACGACGGCGCTGCATCTGGCGCTTTGCGCGATGGATATTAAGCGCGGAGATAAAATTTTATGCTCCGTAAATTCCTTCCCCAATGTCGCCGAAGTGATCCGCCACTTCGACGCAGAGCCCGTTTTCGTAGATATCGATCCGATAAGCTTTAACATCACGAGCGAAAGCCTTGCTCGCACGATAGATCAGAACCGCCACAAGAAACTAAAATGCGCTTTCATCTCGCACATCGCGGGGCTTGCTGCGGATATAGACGCCATCAGCGAGGTCGCCAAAAGCGAAAATATCATCCTTATAGACGATGCGTGCCGCGCTATGGGCGCTACCTATAAAGGCGCAAAAATCGGAGCGCTTAAAAGCTCGCTCATATCGTGCTTTCAGATCAATCCTCAAGCGCAAGACGCGATCTCTACGGCGGGCTTTTTCGTCACGAACGACGATGAGATCGCAAGCGCCGCGCAAATTTTAAGAAACGGCGGCATCGTGGGAGACGCCTTTTACAAAGACGGCAATATGTCCTTTACCTACGACGTCGATCGCATCGGTCAAAAATATGATCTTAACGCTATAAATTCCGCTTACGCGATCGCCCAGTTTGCAAAAACCGATACCTTTATAAAGCGCCGCAAGCAGATCGCCGCAGCGTATCGCGAGCAGCTCGCAAACTGCCCTCACGTGACGCTTCCAAGCGACAGCGAGGAGCATATCTATACTCAATTCATCGTAAAGATCGACAAAAACCGCGACGATTTCGCCAAGGCGCTGATCTCGCGCGGAGTGAGTGTTTCGCTGCACTATGTGCCGGTGCATCTGCTAAGCTACTACAAAAGCAAATATAATTACAAGGTCAATGATTTCCCGAATGCGCTTAAAAACTATCAGCAAATTTTATCCCTGCCGATCTACACGGCGCTTAGCGACGACGATGTGAGCTACATCTGCGAGCAGATCAAAGAGATAGCGCAAAATCGTGTTTAAACTCCTAATCGAGCGAAACCTATACGACCCGAGCCCCGCATGGCTTGCGCTCGGAGTAATTTTAGCGCCTTTATCGCTACTTTATACGCTTATCGTCTGCCTAAAAAGGCTCTTTGCTAAGCCGCAAAAATTTAAAATTCCAATAATCAGCGTCGGAAATTTAACCCTCGGCGGAAGCGGCAAAACCCCGCTAGTGCGAGCGCTTTTTAAAGAATTTAGCGGGGAGCTCAAAACATGCATCATTCTTCGCGGATACGGGCGCAAAAGCAGAGGCTTGCTCGAAGTATCTCTCGGCGGACGGATACTTTGCGACGTAGGGCAAAGCGGCGATGAGGCGATGGAATACGCGCTGTTTCTGCGCGGCGCAAACGTAATCGTTAGCGAAGATCGCGCCGCAGGGATTTTGCGCGCGCAAACTCTCGGCTTTGAGCTCGTGATCTTGGACGACGGATTTTCTAAATTTAATATCTCTAAATTTGATATCTTGCTACGCCCTCAAAGCGCGCCGAAGCTGCCCTTTTGTCTGCCATTCGCCGCATATCGCTACCCGCCGTTTTTTTATAAATTTGCGGATTTCATACCCGCGCAAAGCGACATCTCGCAGGAGCTTAAAATCATTTCGGCGGCGGATCTGCAAAGTAAGCTAAACGGCACGAATGAGATTTCAAATCTCGCCGCGGATAAAATTTCGGATTTAAATTTAAATCGCGCGGCAGATGAAATTTCAAATTTAAACCCCGCGGCTGCGGATAAAATTTTAAATTCTAAAGAGGCTGGTTTTGAAAAATCCCGTACGATCTTAATCAGCGCTATCGCCAAGCCTTGGCGCTTGCAAGAGTTTTTGCCGCTCGCAAAAGCCCACGCATTTTTCCCCGACCATTATGATTTCAAAAAAGAGCAGATTTTAGAGCTGTTAAGGCGCGAGGATGCGGAGCATATCCTTTGCACGGCGAAAGATTACGTGAAATTAAGGGATTTGGGCGCGGAAATTTCGGTGATTTTGCTAAATTTAAAGCTAAGCGAAAACTTTATCCGCGAAATTCAAAACTACATAAACCAAGCTATGATAAAATAAGGTTTTTAAAGGAATTTTATGATAAAAAAGAGCAAAACCGCCGAAGTCATCATCTCCGCGCTGCCCTATATCCGTAAATTTAGAGATAAAATTTTCGTCGTCAAATACGGCGGCGCGGCGCAAACCGACGATACGCTCAAGCTTGATTTTGCCCGCGATATCGTGCTTTTGCATATGGTCGGCATCAAGATCATCGTCGTGCACGGCGGCGGCAAAAAGATCAATCAGACCCTGGATAAGATCGGCGTGCGCAGCGAGTTTAAGGACGGGCTTCGCATAACGAATAAAGACGCGATCGAAATTACCGAGATGGTGCTAAGCGGCGCGGTAAATAAAGAGATCACGGCGCTTTTGAACCAAAACGGCGCGCCCGCGATCGGTATCAGCGGCAAGGACGGCGGGCTTTTGAGGGCAAAATTCCTCGATGAGAAAAAATACGGCTTCGTAGGCGAGATCACCGAGGTAAACACCAAGCTGATAAACGACCTGCTGCAAAAGGACTATCTGCCGGTGATCGCCCCGCTTGCGGGCGGCGAGACGGACGAAAACGTGAGCTTTAATATCAATGCCGATCTCTGCGCCAGCAGGATCGCAGCCGCGCTAAAAGCGAGCAAGGCTATATTTTTAAGCGACATTGACGGAGTGCTCGATAAAGAGGGAAATTTAATCAGCAAGCTTGATGCCGCGCTCATTTCGAAACTTAAAAAGGACGGCACGATCGCAGGCGGCATGATCCCAAAGGTCGATGCATGCCTGCAATGCGTGCGAAACGGCGCAAGTGCCGCGCATATCATCAACGGCAAAATTCCGCACTCGATCCTGCTTGAGCTTTTCACGGACGGCGGCATAGGAAGTTTAATAAAGGAAGAAATTTAGGCGCGAGCGCGGAGGCGGCAGGCTTAAAGCGGCGATGCCGCAAGTCCGCGCAAGCGACCTAAGCGATCAAATTTAAAGCGCCTAGGCGGGCGTAAATTTTAAAATTTTAAAAAGGAAAAAGATGAAACTGGTTTCAACGAGAGATTTTTCGCAAAAAGCGGATCTTAGCTACGCGCTGCTAAATCCGAGCGCGAGCGGCGGCGGGCTTTTCAGCCCCGAGCGGCTGCCGCTTTTGAGCGAGGATTTTTTTAAGCAGTGCGAGGATCTGAGCTACAAACAGATCGCGCTTAAAATCATCGAGAGCTTCGATTTTGACGTAAGCAGCGAGGTCTTTGAGAGCGCGCTAAAGCGCTACGATAAATTTGAAAACCCCGCCTGCCCCGTCCAGATCAAAAAACTAAGCGAGAACGCCTATATTTTGGAGCTTTACCACGGCCCGACGCTCGCGTTTAAGGATATGGCGCTGCAGCCCTTCGGCGCGCTTTTAAAAAGCATCGCAAAATCCAGGAATGAAAAATTTTTAATAATGTGTGCCACGAGCGGCGACACGGGGCCTGCGACGCTGGAGGCTTTTGCGGACGACGAGAATATCAAAGCGGTCTGCCTCTACCCGCAGGGCGGCACGAGCGAGATACAGCGCCAGCAGATGGTCAAACAAAGCGCGGCAAATCTTAAAATTTTAGGCGTGCGCGGCAACTTCGACGATACGCAACGCGCGCTAAAATCGCTGCTGGCAGACGATGATTTCAGAAACGAGCTCGCGCGGGCAAATTTAAACTTAAGCGCCGCAAACTCGGTAAATTTCGGCAGGATTTTATTTCAGATCATCTACTACCTCTACGCTAGCATCTATTTCTCAAAGCACGGCGTATTGGGCTATGAGCAAAATTTAAAGCAAAGCGATCAGTGCACGGCGTGCAGTCAAAATTTAGACGCTGCGACAAGCGCAAACGGCGCGCAGAGCGCAAAACAGAACGCTAAATTTAACACATTCGACGTCATAGTGCCTAGCGGGAATTTCGGCAACGCGCTGGGAGCGTATTTCGCCAAAAAGATGGGCGCAAAGATCGGCAAAATCAAGATCGCTTCAAACGCGAACAATATCCTGACCGAGCTTTTTACGCGCGGCATCTACGATCTGCGCGGGCGCGAGCTCATCCGCACGATCAGCCCTGCGATGGATATTTTAGTTAGCTCCAACGTTGAGCGGCTGCTTAGCGATATGTTCGGCGATGCGCGCACTAGCGAGCTGATGCAAAGCCTGGCGCGAGATAAATTTTACAAACTCAGCGAGAGCGAACTTGCGAAGCTGCGCGAGGTCTTCGAGGCGGATTTTTGCGACGATGCGCAGTGCGCTAAGTTTATCAAGCAAGAGAGCAGCCGCGGCGTGCTGATCGATCCGCACACGGCGACCTGCTTTAAGCTACTTGACGAAAGTCGCCTAAATCTCGTCATCTCGACCGCGAAGTGGATTAAATTTACGCCGTCGATGATCGGCGCGATCAAAGGCAGGGCTTGCGAGGACGAGCGAGCCGATATGATCGCACTTTCGAAGGAATTTCGCAGCGACATTCCGCCGCAGATCTCGCGCCTTTTTAGCGCGCCGCAGGTACACTCCAGCGTCGTGGAGCAAAGCGAGATCAAAAACGCCATAATAGAGTGGATAAAAAAATGATAGTAATCCCCGCACGCCTTGCTTCGACGCGCTTTAAAAATAAAATTTTATGTGAGTTTGATGGCGTTCCGATGTTTATCAAAACGGCTCAGAATGCCGCCAAGGCAGACCGCGTGCTAATCGCCGTGGATGAGCCGCAAATTTTAAAGATCGCGCAAGATTACGGCTTTGACGCCGTTCTCACCGCGCGCGAGCATCAAAGCGGCACCGATCGGATCAATGAAGCGGTCGCAAACGCGGCGCTTGCGGAGAACGAGATCATCATCAATATCCAAGCCGACGAGCCCTTTTTCGAGAGCGAAAATTTGATTAAATTTAAAGATTTCGCCAACGCCATGATCACGCAAAAGGGCGCATTTATGGCGAGCTGTTACAAATATATAAGCCCTCGGGCGGCGGCGGATCCGAATTTAGTCAAGTTAGTGCTTGATAATGCGGGCTTTGCGATCTATTTTTCGCGCTCGCTCATCCCCTATCCACGCGCGGCATGCGAGTGCTACCTCGGACACATCGGCATCTACGCATACAGCGTGCGAAATTTAAAGCGGTTTTGCGCCCTGCCCGCCTCAGCGCTGGAAGATACCGAAAAACTCGAGCAGCTTCGCGCCATAAGCGCGGGCGAGAAGATCGCGATGCTTGGGATCGAAACCGAAAGCATCGGCATCGACACGCCGGCTGATTACGAGCGCGCGCTAAAGGAGTTCGGCAATGAAAATTGATCGCGCCTTTTTAAACACGAAATTTAAAGCGAGCGGACCCACAAAATTTAACGATAATGGGCTGTGCGGCACAGTATTTGGGGTGCACAGACCCGCCGCGGAGCGTAAAATTCTAACGCGACGTAAAATTTTAACGGAGCGCGGAATTTTAAAATTTAAAGATGCGAGCGCAAGATGAATTACGATGAATACAGATCCGCGGTAGATACGCTAAATGCGTGGGCGCGGGCATATTACACCGACGATCGGCCGATCGCAAGCGACGAGGAGTACGACGAGCTTTATTCGCAAGCGGAGAAATTTGAGGAGCAAAATCCCGCGCTCGCGCTGCCCTACTCGCCTACACGGCGCATCGGAGGCGCGATCAGCGAGGGCTTTTCTAAGCTCGCTCACGGCGCGCAGATGTGGTCGATGGAGGATATTTTCGACGACGCGGATCTTTTGGCGTGGCTAGCTCGCGGCGAGAAGAGCGGCGCGCAGTTTTACGTCGAGCCGAAATTTGACGGCGCGAGCTTAAATTTGACCTACGAAGGCGGCGTGCTTATAAGCGCGGCGACGCGCGGCGACGGGCTTATAGGCGAGGACGTGACGCAAAACGCAAGAGCGATCAAATCGGTGCCGCTTCAGATCCCCTACGAGGGAAGGATCGAGATCCGCGGCGAGACGCTGATCGCAAAGAGCGATTTTGACGCGCTAAACGACGAGCGCGCCGCAAACGGCGAGAGCCTGTTTTCAAACCCGCGCAACGCCGCCGCGGGAAGCCTGCGCCAGCTAGATAGCGCGATCGTAGCGAAGCGGAAGCTAAAATTTATCCCGTGGGGAGTGGGCGAGCATTCGTTAGGCTTTGCGCTGCACTCGCAGATAATGGAGTTCGTGCGCAGCTTAGGTTTCTTACGCGACGAGTTTTGCCGCATCTGCAAGAGCGCAAGCGAGATCAGGAGCGCGTACGAGGCGCTACATAGCATGCGCGCGAGCAAAGACCTGATGCTTGACGGCATGGTAATCCGCGTAAACGAGCTTTCAAAGTGCGCACAGATGGGCTATACGGTGAAATTTCCGCGCTTTATGGTCGCGTATAAATTTCCTGCGGTCGAAAAGGTAACGCGGCTGCGCGAGATCAATCTGCAGGTCGGCCGCACCGGCGCAGTCACCCCCGTAGCCGTCGTAGATAGCGTAAATATCGACGGCGCGAACGTTTCAAACGCGACGCTTCATAATTTCGACGAGATCGCGCGACTTGGGCTGATGAAAAACGATTTCGTAGGCATCATCCGCAGCGGCGACGTGATCCCGAAGATCACGAGCGTTTATAAACAGCGCAGAGACGGCACGCAGAGCGAAATTTCGCGCCCGGGTCGCTGCCCGGTTTGCGGCGAGAAGCTACTTGACGAAGGCGCGCTCATAAAGTGTCAAAACCTCGATTGCAAGGCGCGCGTGATAGGCTCGCTGATCTATTTCTGCTCCAAAAAATGCATGAATATTGAAGGGCTAAGCGATGCGACGATCACGCAGCTTTTTGAAAGCGGCAAAATTTCAAAGATCGGCGACATTTACGCCCTCGGCGCGCAGGATTTGGCGGATCTTGAGGGCTTTGCGGATAAAAAAATTTCAAACCTTTTGGGCGCGATAAACGCGAGCAAAAACGCGCCGCTTGAGCGCTTCATCGCTTCTTTGGGGATCGAACACATCGGCGAGGTGGCCGCGCGCAAGATCGCTGCGGCATTCGGGCAGGATTGGCTGGATGCGAGCGAGGATGAAATTTTGCGGCTGGAGGGCTTTGGAGAAGCGATGGCAAGGAGCCTAGCGGAGTTTTGCAAGATAAATCGCGAAAAAATTCTAAATCTAAGCGAAATCATCGCGCCTCGCGCGCCCGAGATGCAGACCGTCAAAAGCGTCTTCACGGACCGCAGCGTCGTCATCACCGGCACGCTTAGCCGTCCGCGCGACGAGTTTAAGGCCAGGCTTTTGGCAATGGGCGCGAAGGTGCAAGGCTCGGTATCTGCCAAGACCGACTTCGTGCTTGCAGGCGCAGAAGCGGGCTCCAAACTGCAAAAAGCCCGCTCGCTTGGCGTGCGGGTGATCGACGAGAGCGAGTTTGAAGCGCTTGCGAGCCTGGCGACGCCCGGCGCAAATTCACCCGGCAAGAGCGAGCCTGAAGTGCTCGCGGGGAGCGGCGAGTGAAGGTTTTTTGTTTGGCGCCAAACCCGCACTCAAACGGCGCGGGATTAAATTTCAAAAGCAATCTCCGCTCTGCGGCGCTTGCGTGTTTTACGAAGCGCGAGAATTTTAAAAATTTTGCGGTACGCGAACGAACGTCAAATTTAACGGCAGAAGCGAGAGCTGCAAATCGAGCAGTCGACGCAAGACCACAGGGCTTTGAAGCGCGCGTAAAAGCGGATGACCGAGAGGCGATTTCTGCGAGGCGGGCGAGCTCTGCCTGCCGCGGCGCTAAAACGGCGCGCACGACGCCGATAGATGCGGCTGCAAGCAAGAATATCTCAAATTTTGCGGCGCGCGAACACTGCGCCGATAGGAAAAATTTTAAAATTTTCGCTAGCGACGATATAAAATTTGCAACGCACGGCGAGCCGAAATTTACAACGCGCAGTATAGCTAAATTTACGGCACGTCGCGGGTTAAAATTTGAGCCTTGCGGTATTGCTACGCGAGGTTTTACTACACGTGATAAAATTTTAAGCTCAAGCTCGCGCAAAAACTGCGCAAGCTTTAAAATTTCATCGCGGCGCGGAGAAAAAGCAAAATGAGATTTGATCTGCTCGTCGCAAATACGCTTAAAATCAGCAGAAATCAGGCTGCCGCGCTAATAAAACAGGATAAAATTTTGCTGCGAGGCGCCATTCAAAACAGGCCCTCTGCACAGATAGCGCCCGAGCAGAGCGGCGAAATCAGCGCGGTTGATCAAATTTACGTAAGCAGGGGCGCGCTCAAGCTTGCAGGCTTTTTGGACGAGCTCGCCGAAAACGGGCTTTTAGCAAGCTGCGGCGCAAATTTGCCTAGCACGGCGGCAGAAATTTCAAAGCCGTGCAGCGCCGCAAAGGACGCGGATAGCAAAGCGGCAGCGACGCAAAAGGCGGGCGCAGTAACGACGCAAATTTCAAGTGCCGATTTTGCGGCTACGAAAAGAATTTTAAACGCGAACGAGACGACCGAAATTCCAAGCGCGGCCGTCACGACAACAAAGAGCGCGAAAGCGACTACCGAGGCGATCCGCAACGTAAAAACTAGCGCCGATACGGCGGAGCTTTTACAAACCGGTGCAGGCAAGCAAACAGTGGAATTTTTACAGATGAGCACAGGCGCCGATACGGCAGGGCATTTGCAAACGGACGTAGACGCCGAAACGGCAGAGATTTCAAATACGGCAGCCTCCAAATCTGGCGGCAAGGCGGGCGCGTGCCGCAGCGAAGGCGGCGCGGAGCCGCTACAAATAAAGCCTTCTCAAAAAGAGGTTTTAAATTTAGCGGGAGTCGATGTTTTGGACGTAGGCAGCAGCACCGGCGGGTTCGTGCAGATTTTATTGCAGCGCGGCGCGAAGAGCGTGACCGCGCTTGACGTCGGCAGCTCGCAGCTAAGCGAAATTTTGCGGCGCGACCCTCGCGTGATAGTGCGCGAAAACACCGACATCAGGGAGTTTGCGAGCAAGAAAAAATTTGATCTCATCACCTGCGACGTGAGCTTCATCTCGCTAAATTTAATCCTAGAAAGCCTCGTGCGCCTTGCAAAAAGCGTTCTCATCGTGCTATTTAAGCCGCAGTTTGAAGTCGGCGCGGAGATCAAGCGAAATAAAAAAGGCGTGCTCAAAGACGAAAAAGCGGCGCGCGCCGCACGGACGAAATTTGAGCGGCTATGCGCCGAGCTGGGCCTTGCCGTGCTGCACGCTAGCGCCTGTAAGATCACGGGCAAAGAGGGAAATCAAGAATTTTTCTATCTTCTAAAAAGGACGAACGATGAAATTTAAAAATTTGATTATTTTGGTGCTAGGCGCCGTTTTTTTGAGCTCATGCGCCAAAAGTCTGAGCCCCAAAGCGCCGATCGTAAAAAACTTCGACATCTCTAAATTTAGCGGCGGCTGGTATGAGATCGCCCGCATGAAGGGCGACGACGATCTGCAAAACACCGCCTACGAGTGCTTCGTCGATAAAAATTCCACCATCAACCTCCTAAAATCAGCCCAAACGAGCTCGGGCAAAATCAAAAACGAGCAGCACGTGTTGGAGTTTGCGGGCGATAAAAACGTAGGTCTGCTCTATCAAAAAGGTCTGATTTCCGACTCCCTCTACCGCGTGGCGCAGGTGGACGGCGACTATCGCTACGCCCTGATCTTCGGCGCCGATACGAGCGAGCTGTATATCCTCTCGCGCACCAAAACCCTGCCCGAGCCGATCCGCATCCTATATCTAAAAAAGGCGAAGCATAGCGGTTACGACACCAAAAAAATCGTCTGGACAAAGCAGCAATAATGGCTAATCAAAAATCATGTAAAGACCATACAGAGGCTTCACTACGGAATTTTAAAGAGCAAAATTTCGTAGCGCAGAATTCCAGCTTGAAAAATTTTACGGAACAGAATTTCACAAGCAATGTGGAAAATTCATCTAAAAGTATCGAACACCCGAAGCAAGAGCTACGCAAAAATAAAACCGGCGATGCGCACCGCGCAGATGAAGCAGACACCGACACCTCTTGCAGCAATGAAACGACTTTTGGCAGTAAAACGGCTTATAATGACGCTTGCAGCAATGACGTAGACGTGCAGGCTCAAGGCACGTTTCCTGCTTGTGCGGAAGTGCTGCGTGCGCGCCTAAGCGAGCAGTTCGCACGAGGCGATATTTTCGCAACGCTACAAGGCTCAAACCGCGATAATGTGCGCGCCGTAGCAATCGGCAACTTCGACGGCATGCACCTTGGACATCAAAAATTATTTGAGCGCCTAGGCGAGCAAGGCGCAATAATCGTAATCCTAGCAGGTGGTGGCACGAAGCTAACCCCTTTTGCGTCACGGCAGGCGTTTACGAACAAAAAGATTTTTTATTGCGATCTACGCACTATCAAAAGCCTTAGCGGAGGCGAATTTATCACACTTTTAAGGCAGAATTTCATAAATTTACAAAAAATTGTCGTCGGCGAGGACTTTAGATTTGGGCGTGATCGGGCGTGGGACGTGGAATTTTTAAGGCGCGAATTTCGTGGGCAAACCTGCGTCGTAGGGGAGTTTTGCTTAAGCGGCGGCGGCGTGCATTCAAGCAGGATCAAAGAGCTTTTATCGCGCGGCCAGTGCGAAGAAGCGGCGGAACTTTTGGGGCGAAATTACGAGATCTGCGGGCGGATCGTGCGCGGTCAGGGGCGCGGGGCGCGGGAGTTCGTAGCGACGCTAAATCTTGATGCGAGCGGCTATTTTATGCCAAAAAGCGGCGTGTATGCGACCCTGGCGCGCGCCGGAAGCAAGGAATTTGCAAGCGTGAGCTTCTTGGGGCACAGGCTCAGCACCGACGGGGCTTTTGCGATTGAAACGCACATTTTAGGGGGCTTTGCGGGCTTCGAGGCCGTAAATTCTGCGCAAGATCGCGCGCCGTGTTGCGGGAGGCAAGCCGCACATTCTGCGCGAAATTTAGATGAAATTTCGGCGTGTAATTCAGTAGAAATTTCTACACAAAATTTTGCGGCGAGTGAGAGCTTGGACGCCGAAAATAAAAATTTAGAGGTTGCGGACAAAAACAGCGGCGCGAAATTTGCTTGCGTGAAATTTATAAAGTTCCTACGTGAAAATCGCAAATTTAGCGATCTAGCGCGGCTTAAAGAGCAGATTTTAAAAGACGCTTCGGAGGCGGAGGCGGTACTACGAAACCGCAAATTTTAATCTACGGCTTGTAAGCTTAAAGATGAAATTTGCGCGCTGTGTGCTTGAAATTTGATGTGTCTGCACGCGTTTTGCATCTAGGCGCATTAAATGAGCCGTCTGCGTCGTCCCGTATAAAAGTCGTGTGCCCGTTGTCATTGAGAATACTTGGTGCACCGCCTGCGTCTGCGATGCCATATGGGAAGTGTACACAAAAGCGGCGCGCAAGCTGCTAAAAAGTCGTTAAATTTTAACGACGTATCGCCTACATGGCTTTAACGCACCTTGAGCTTCAGCTCATGCAAAACAAGGCAAGTGCAAGCCGCGCCAAAAATTAAGGGCGATAAAAAATCTTAGTTGCGCTGCGAAGCTTTAAAATTTAGCAGGGATAAGCTGCCGAGCAAGAGCCAAGCGGCTAAATTATGCGCATAGTCAAACGTAAATTTTACCAAGCGCCTCCATTTACGGCGCGTAAAATCGCAAAATGGGTGCGAAATTCTACTAATGGAGCTTTGACTATGCTTTTAGTTTAAGTTAGTAATTAAAGAATTTAAAGGAGCTGTTTTGGTAGCGTGAGATTTGGCGACGTAAAATTAATGCTGCGAAAATACGGCGTAGAATTTTAAAGATGTATTTGCACGGCGCGGAATTTTAGGGTCTGTCAAGCAAGACATGAAATTTAATCATGCATCAAGCGTATCTGGGCTAGAAGTGGAGCACAAACTGGGATACAGCTCGCTCGCATCAAAAGCGCTCATGCTGCGTTTAAAATTTAGGTATGCTTACGCACGGGGCAAACTAAGCGCAAAAATTCCATGCGTAGCGGTCGCAAATCGAGTGTCGCGTAAGTGCTAAGTGCAGAAAGCGCGGCGTGAGAATTCTGCGCTTAGCATGCGTAGGAAGTATAAATCGAGTGCTGCGCAAATAGCGAAACTAAAAAGGAAACGGATGAAAGACGAAATTTTTAAAGAGCCTATCAAAAAGCAGTTTGAGTTTGACGCCAGCGTCGCGTCGGTTTTTGATGATATGATCGGCCGCAGCGTGCCGTTTTACGAGGCCAGCACGCGACTTAGCAGCGAGCTTTTGGCGCGGATACTGCCGCAAAAGGCCCGCGTGATCGATCTTGGCTGCTCGACTGCGACCGCGCTGCTGGCGCTGTTTGCGCTGCGCCCCGATCTGCGGCTGTGCGGCATCGACAGCTCGGAGGCGATGATACAAAACGCTCGCGCTAAGGCGGCGGCGTTCGGCGCCGAGCTCGAGCTTAGCGTATCGGACGTGCTGGATGCGAGCCTCGCGGACTGCGACGCCGTGATTTTAAACTACACTCTGCAGTTCATCAGGCCGCCGCGTAGGGCCGCGCTCGTGAGTAAAATTTACGACGGATTGCGTGAGGATGGGGTTTTGATCTTTAGCGAAAAGATCGTCTACGAAGAGCCTGCGCTCGCGCGCCGGATGATCGAAATTTACGAGGATTACAAGCGCACGCAAGGCTATTCGCGCTACGAGATCGCGCAAAAACGCGAGGCGCTCGAAAACGTGCTAGTGCCATACACCGAAGCGGAAAACCGCGCTTTGGCGCTGGGCGCGGGCTTTAAGCACGTCGAGAGTATTTTTAAATGGGCGAATTTTATGAGCTTCGCGGCGTTTAAATGACCTCTCTATACCCTCTAAAGATACTTTTACTCTAAAATTTATCTATATTTGACACAACCTTCCTTGCTTACAGATAATTCAAATAGATTTTTTCCATCTTCGGTTTTATAAAATGAAGTGTGCTTGTTAATATAGTCAAAAAATCTACCCATATTTAAAAACCTACAAAACTGCGGACTCGCATTATTAGCCATGTGATTTTCTAATTCTTCAATACTCATATTGCTATTATTTAGAAATAGATTTGTCAAAATCACTACTCTGTTCAGATTCCCATATTCATCGCAAAAAGGTTCATTTATAATAATCATGTTTTGCTGATTTATAGGATATTTTTCATAACTTAAAATTTGTTGCAACGCTATATTGCAACTTTGTTTATTTGCAGAAAAACAACAAGAACATACAACCAAAAAGGCTAGTACTTTTTTCATTTTTAATTCCTCTTATTAAAATTCACAATAATTTTTTCCAAAAAATATAATATACAGATTATTATCGTTGCCACGATAATAACCCACATATCCAAATTCATAACCAAATTGTTCATATCTACAACTTTCCATAGTTGCGTACATGCCATTTATCATATAAGATTTGGCTGTTATTATAAAACATATAGAAATCAATAATATTTTCATGACTACCTTCCTTATGAAAAAATTCTCACAATAAAAATGATTGCCGAGATGATAGAAAGCCACTTAAAAAGCCTATTTAATAAAAATATATGATCTCTATATGGGTTATACGGATTGAACGATGGTCTAAAACTCATACAGTATAATAGGAAAAATATAATTGAGATCAAAAGTGACATCTATGCTCCTTATCTGTACATATCATTGATTACTATTGAATTTAAAACCTGATATATTGTATCTTCTAGGGTCAATAATTTCTGCATATCAACAGAAACAAAATTTATTTCTATAAGATAGTCTCTATAGAATACAAAATATGTATTATTATAGCTTGTAATTTCTAGATTTAATCTCTTTCCTAAAATCTCACTTACCATACCAACAGCTGGTAAATTTTCAATAACTAGCATATCACAAGAAATTAACCGCGATAGCATATTATTTTTAGACATATCCACTATATTGGACTCACAAAATTCTTTGTAATTAGTTTGATTCAATTCTACTCCCATAAAATCCGGTGATTTATATATTAGGACCATAATCATATTTAAATTTGTATCTATAAATTTTAAAACCACATTTGGTCTATAACCATCCTTCAATATAAAGGAATTAGGAATTCCTATTTTCAAATCAAGACCTTTCGCCTTAGGATTATTTTGAGTGGAATAATAGGTATATCCGTCCAATGAAAATGCACTCATAAAAAGAGCAATCATGGAAATAATAGCTTTCATTTTTGCTCTTCTTCCGTATGCTCGCGGTCAATCTTTCTGTAAAAGAAAAAATAAAGTCGTTTGGTGATCCAAATAAAAAATGAAAACAACGCCAATATGAGTATTGGTCCCATTTTTAGGTTATTAAATAAAAGCAAAAAATTTAGAGATCCAACTACTATAAAGAAAGTAATGAATCCTAAAATGCAAGCCAAAATAAAGGCTACAATTTTTTCATATTTACCTCTTTTGAATTTATTGCTTTTTTATAAAACAAAATTACAAATCCATCCATGATTTTCATTTAAAATTAAAAAAATTTCAAAATTACATCATTTACAATTTAATCTCTATAGAAATAATCGCTGATGGAAATTGAAAAAGCATTATATAAGAACTAAACTTATAGAAAACTTTTATATAGGAATTATTTCTATGCTTTCTTTGCCGCAAATAACTACAAAAGAAGAAGATGAAGAATTTTTAAAAATCGTAGCAAGCAATGTTAAGAGAATACGCCAAGAATGTGGTTTAAGCCAGCTAGAAACTGCCCTAAGCATAGGTCAAGCTTCAAACGGATTTTACGCAAACATGGAAAATTTCACAGATCAAAAACGATTCAATTTGCTTCATCTATACAAGCTCTCGAAGCTTTTCAGGTGCAATATAGATGAATTTTTTAAAGATATAAAAAAAATAAAAGAAAGTGCAAAGT
>NZ_CALJPC010000097.1 GCF_937981295.1 uncultured Campylobacter sp. | reverse complement strand
CGTTTGTTATGCTATTTGTGATTAAGGTTTTATTGATGAGAATTCCGTCATTTTTATCCATCCAAGCTGTGTTTTGGGCAAATTTGTTATTATCCAGGTCGAAGTATGTTTTACTGTTTTTTCTTGATATTGTTTTTATGCCGTCGCCGTTTAAATCAATCACAATCGGTGAAGTTTTGGTTGAAGCCGGAGTCGTATCTGGGAAAGTATCGTTTGGACTGCCGTCTTCGTCGTCATCAAAATCTAAAATACCACTTTCAAAATCGTCTAAGCAACTAATGCAAAATCCAGAAGCAGTAATCCAAAATATCAAAATAAACAAATAATGTAAAATCAAAGCAAAACTAGAATAATCCCGCAAAACTAGCGGCTCTTTGTCGTAGTCCCTAGTCTCTTCTTTCCTTAGCGCAGCACCGGCTTTAAATTTATCCAAATCGAGCTCTTTATAAACGGAATTTCGATGCATTCTATACGAAAGGGGATTAAAATTTTATAAAACGGCGCTTGAAATTTAGGTTTTGCCGTCGCGACAAACGGGCGGTTTGATCCGCGATTTTCGGGTGCAAAAAGAGCGCTTCAAAAGCCCAGTAAAATGAGGCAAAATTTAGGCATAATGGCGGCGTTTTGCTTTGCAATTTGGGCTAAAATTTGATATGATTGTGCGAAATTTATATTGAACGGCTTTTTAAAATGAATAAATTTATAACCCAAAAAATAGGCGCGCTCGCGGGCTTTAGCGATGAAATTTTAAAAATTTTAGCATCGTTTGACGCGGATGTTTCGGATGTCAGGCTCGCTTTGCAAATTTCAAAAAACGCCCCCCTCGCGGATAAAATTTTAGATTTAGCCTTTTGCGGTTTGTCTAAATTTAGCGCCGAAGGGCTCGCGAGGCAAAATTTCGGTGCCGCGGATGAGCGGTGCGATCTCCAAAGCATGGAGCCTGTGAAGTCCATAGGATGCGGCTTACAAGATGCCGCAGACGAGTGGCGGCAAAACGAGTGTACCTCGAGCGAGCAAAAGGGCGCAGACTTAGCAGAGCAGGGCGATAGTCTTAAATTTAATCATTTAAATGACGCAAACGACGCGAACTGCAGCGACGAGAATTTTAAATTTAACCCCTCACAAGCAGCAAGCGATACGCCGCCACAAAATCAACACGTCGCCGCGAGAGCTGATTGCGCGCTAGGTTCAAGCATTTCCGTGCAAGCCGAACGAGCGCATGGACGAGAGCCGATACAAGAGCAGGGGCAAGCGCAGCAGCAAAAACAGGAGCAAGAATGGGGAAGAGCGCAGGAGCAGGGGCGAGAGCAGGGCGCCGCGGCACTAAAAACGCTAAATTTACAGCGAGCGTTTGAGCTTTACGGGCGCGAGCAGATGCGGGCGTTTTTTCTATTCGCCGTATTCGACGAGATGCTAAAGCCGAGCCTACGGGCGTATCGCATCGACCGCGAAAAGCTTACGCAGGTCTCGCTGCTGCGAAATCTGCTTATGTTTTCGTGGATCAAATCCTACCCGCAGATAGAGCAAAGTATCCTCTCAAGCGTGATTTTGGTGGAGTTCGGGCGGGTTTTTATCGACGAGCAGGTGTGTGCTGCGGGCAAGGCGGAGGAATTTTACCATGCCATCAAGGGCTCGATCTTTCCGCAGGATTTTACCGACGTGGAGATGAAATTTACCGGCACGAACCGCGAAAGCGTCTCGCACGCGCTATTTGCGCATTTCGGGCTAGAGCAGATCGCGCAGGACACGCTGTATTCAAACGCCCCGGACGACGCGCCTTTTGAGAACAAATCCCGCTACGCGATGCTAAAGATCGCCAAAACCGCGGTCAATATCTATCATCACTTTGACGAGCTTAGCATCGACAACGCTTTAAATTTACTAGTCGAGTTTGGCTTCGAGCAGGAGGCGTTTTTAGAGGCTAAAGGCGAAATTTCGATATGAAAGAGTTCCTGCGCGCCTTTAACTCGGGCGTATTTGAAAAGGATCTTAGCGGCGAGCAAAAGGAGCTCGTGCGTAACCTCCTAAATATCGGCGCCATCAGCGCGCACAAAGGCAAGCTCTATCTAAACGACGGCTATGTTTTCGGCAGGCTCGACATCGCGCGCGACGGCACGGGCTATCTGCAAAGCTTCGACGATCGCTTCAAAGCAGATCTCATCATCGAAAACAGATATTTAAGCGGCGTGCATCTGGGCGATCTGATCCTAGCAAAAATTTTAAGCTCAAGAAAGTCCCGCCTGCACGCAAAGGTGCTGATGTGCGTCAAGCCCGCATTTTTAACAAGCGTGGTTTATACCAAAAGCTTCGGGCGCGAAATTTTAGGCGTAAACGTCAAAACCGGCCTTGCAAATCCGCTCAAAGCCACGCAGAAATCGCTCAAGCAGCTACCCGCAAACACCCTTTTAAAGATCGATAATCTAACGAACGAAATTACCGAGGTGATCGGAAACCTAGCCGATCCCTTCGTCGATGAGAAAATTTCTTTAGCGATCTACGATAAAAACGACGAATTTAACGAAGCGTGCAAGCAGCAAGCCGCGAGCTTCGGCAGCGAAGTGGACGAGGCGCTGTATCCGCAGCGCGTGGATTTGCAGCATCTGCCCTTTTGCACTATCGATCCCATCGACGCCAAGGACTTCGACGACGCGATCTATTTTGACGTAAAAGAGCGCACGCTTTACGTCGCGATCGCCGACGTGAGCGAATATGTAAGCGAATACTCGCCGATCGATAGGGAGGCGAAATTTCGCGGCTTTTCGATCTATTTCCCGCACCGATCCGTGCCGATGCTACCGCGCGAGCTTAGCGAAAATATCTGCTCGCTGATGCCTGATCTGCCGAGGCTGGCCTTTGTTTTTAAAATCTCTTTGGATGAAAATTTAAACCCGCAAAAAGAGGAGCTTTTCGAAGCGATCATAAGATCAAAGCGCCGCTACAATTACGACGAGGTCGATGAAATTTTACGCACTCGCAAGGCGTGCGAGCCTGAAATTTTAAGTTGGCTCTTGCCGCTTAATGAAATTTGCGAGCGCCTGCGCCGCGCGAGGCTGAAGCGCGGATTTGATTTCCGCACCAAGGAGCTTCGCATCACGCTTGATGAGCACGGTTTTATAAGCTCCACTCGTTTTGAGACCGACACTCCGTCGCACAAGCTCATCGAGGATTGTATGCTGCTAGCCAATAAAGCCGCCGCGGCGCGTATCGAGCGGGGCGTTTTTAGAAATCACGGCTCGGCGGAGCTTAAAAAAATTTACGCTCTGCTTGACGATCTGGCGCTGTTCGGCATCGACGCGCCGTATCAGAGTAACCTTGCCAAAATGATCGGCGAAATCCAAGCGCAAGCCGATACTATGGGTATCCGCGAGGAGGTCGATAAGCTCATCATCAAGGCTCAAAAGCGCGCCGAGTACGGATCCGAATCGCGCGGGCACTTCGGACTCGGATTTGATAACTATACGCACTTCACAAGCCCGATCAGGCGCTATTCCGATCTCATTTTGCACCGATTGCTAAAGGCACAGATGAGGGGTGATGAGAAATTTTATAATTACCTGCTTTTAAACATTGACGCGACGTGCGCGCGGCTAAACGAACTTGAGCGCGAGGCGGACAAGGTCGCGTTTGATTTTATGGACCGAAAATTTGCGCGCTGGGCCGCGGAAAATTTGGGCAAAAAATTCCGCTGCTACATCGACGAAAATGGAAATTCCGTCACCGCAAAGCTAGACGACAAGCTAAAGGGGGCTAAAATTTTAGTTTCAAATTTCGCCGGCGACATTTTAACGCCCGTGATAATCGAGCTTACGGATGCAAACATCGCTAGCGGAGTGATCATAGGCAGGGTGGTAAAGAAGATCTGATGTATAGGAAAGAATTTGACGGGCTTATCGCAAGCGGCAGGGTGCCGAATTTCGTGCTTTTGCGCGGAGGAGACGATTTTTCAAACGAGCTTTACGCGCAGCGCCTGAAGCAAATTTACGCCGCGGAAAATTTTTTGAGTTTGTATTTTTTGGAGTATGATTTTGAGCAGGCGCGAAGCTTCTTGGAGCCCTCGCTTTTCGGCGGCAGCAACACGCTTCACATCAAAACCGCCTCGCTCATCAAAAAGGAAGAGCTGCGAAGGCTCATCGCGCTGTGCAAGGCGGACGCGAACAATCATCTAATCTACGAGCTAAACGATAGCGAAATTTCGGTGAGCGCGGATTTTATCAAGGAATTTGAACGAAACGAAGTGAGGTTTTTCAAACCCTCGGGCGTGAATGAAGCCATAGCGCTGCTTGCGCAAAAATGCGAGATGTGCGGGCTTTTTGCAAACACCGCCGCGCTTAGTAGGATCTACGCCATCCACAACGAGAGCCTAAGCCTGAGCGCGAGCGAGATAGAAAAATTTGCAAGTTTAGGGCTTGAGCTTAGCCTGCAAAACGTAAATTTGATGGTTTATGGCCTTAGCGAGGTGAGCTACGACGAGCTTTTTGATAAAATTTTTGGACTAAGCGACTTTCGCGTAGATTTTTACAAAATGGCTCTGGGCGGCGGATACAACGAGATGGAGCTGATAAATTATTTCTACCGCTTGATTTATAGAATTTTTCGGCTGCATGCTTACGTGAAAATAAACGGTAGATTTGATTTTAAGGCGGTTTTAGGCTATCAACCGCCACCTTCCGTGGCCGCACAGATGCAGCGCTACGCCACCAGCTTTTCAACGCCGACGTTTTATAAAATTTTCGCTCACTTAAACGATTTGGAATTTGAACTCAAAAGTGAAAAAAACGCGGCGAAAGATGAGCTTTTGCTCGCGTCGTTTTTGAAGTTGCAGCGCATGCTGCTAAGTTCGCTCGGGCAAAAAGCAAATATTAAGTGAAATTTTAGTAATATCCCCTTGCATTTTTTGCAAAATCCTTGCCCGCAGACGCTGTTTGCGAGCTAAAATCCATAAGGAGAATTTATGAGAAACTACGAGGTTTTATTCATCGTTAAGCCCACGCTTACCGACGATGAAGTTAAAACAAAAGTCGATTTCGTCAAAGAAATCATAACCAAAAACGGCGGAGAGATCGCTTCCGTGATCGAAATGGGTGCTAGAAAGCTAGCCTATAAGATCGACAAATATGAGCGCGGAGTTTATTTCGTAATCTATTTTAAGGCCGAGCCGAACTTGATCTCCGAGCTTGTTAGAAATCTGCGCATCACCGAAGATATCATTAGATTTTTGACCGTCAAATATGAGACTAAGCGTGAAATTTTCGCTTGGGACAAGCTAAGCAAAGGCATCAAACTAAGCCCTGCGAAAAAAGAGCGCGAGCCAAAAGCGCCGGTAGAGCCAAAAGAGCCTGAAGAAGCAGCCAAAGAGGGCGAATAAAGGATAAAATATGTTTAATAAAGTAGTTTTGGTAGGTAATTTGACCCGAGATATCGAGCTTAGATATCTGCAAACGGGCACCGCCGTAGGTAAAACCGGCATTGCCGTCACACGCAGATATAATAGCTCAAACGGCGAGAAACGCGAAGAAACGTGCTTTATAGACATAGATTTTTTCGGTCGTACGGCTGAGATCGCAAACCAATACTTGCGAAAAGGCAGTAAAATTTTGATCGAAGGCCGCTTAAAGCTAGATCAGTGGCAGGATCAAAACGGACAGAACCGAAGCAAGCACTCCATTAGCGTAGATACGATGGAGATGCTAGGAAGCAATCAAGGTGGAAGCGGCGGCTATAATCAAGGCGGCAATTACGAGGGCGGTAATTATGGCGGAAGCTCCGGCGGCTACGGCGGAGGAAATTCTAACTACGGCAGCGGTAATTACGGCGGCGGAAATAGCTATGCTAACAGACAAAACTCAAATTCAAGAGGCGCAAAAAACGATTACAACGCACCTAAACAAAAAGAGCAGAGTTACGAAAGCACGATTCCTGAAGTCGACGTCGATGCCGATAAATACGATGACGGCAACGACACGATCCCATTTTAATTAAGGAAAAATCATGGCAGATAAGAGAAAATATACTAGGAAGTATTGCAAATTTACGGAAGCAAAGATCGAATTTATCGATTATAAGGACACGGCGCTGCTAAAGCACTGCCTAAGCGAGCGCTTTAAGATTATGCCGCGTCGCTTAACCGGCACCAGCAAAAAATACCAAGAGATGGTAGAAAAGGCTATCAAGCGCGCGCGCCAAGCAGCCCTTATACCTTACATCGTCGATCGTAAAGACGTGGTCGTAAATCCATTCGAAAATCTTTAAATTTTAGCGGCGTAGAGCCGCTAAAATTCCTACTTTTTAAATCCAATTTTTAAAATTTTTAAGCCTGTTCTTATATATATAATTTCATCCATATTTTTTCAAAGGGGAAATTATGGCAGAGAATGAACAAGAGAATTATTTAATGTGCCCATTTTGCGGCAAAGACGACATCAAATACGGAGCAATCGTATGCAGTGGATGTCAGGCAGAGATATCTTATCGCAGACCATGGATAAAGACACTTCTTGGTTCTATAGTTTGGCTTTGGTTTATAGGAACTTTTACTAAAGATAGCGGTACAATATTTTACTTCGTCTTAGCTATAGGAGTTATAGGTATAATTGCTTCTATTTTTATGGCGCGAGATCACAGTCCACAATTTAATAGGATTATGAAGCACGTTAATTAGTCTATGTCGCCGTCCGTTGACAGATAAATTTTTGTAATTCTCTGATTAAATTTAAATTTGGGAGAATTACGCTACTTAAATTTTAAAAGATAGATTATGAATTTTCTCTAGGTTTCCTTGCTGGTAATGGTGCTTTTGATGGGCGGCTTGCAGTCGCGGTTATCGCTTTTATTCCGGGTTTTATAGTAAAGGCATTTTTAGAAGGCTTGACTTCTAGCGTAAATAATAGATTTATTGCGTCTGTCGTACTAATTGTGGGAGGTTTAGTTCTAGGGTATTTAGCGGGTCTTCCGTAGATGAAAGTGAGCAAGCAAAAGAAAGTGCAGAAGCAACAAAATATGACGCAGCAAGATAAAGTCTATTATATCCAGTGAAGTTTGATGTTTAGCGGCTACGGCGTGACGATCGACGGTAAATGGGGCAAAAAACTATGCAAGCGGCGCAGAAATATTCGGGCTCGTCCGCAACCTCGATCGACGAACTTTATGAGGCAGTCAAGGCTAAAAAAGAGGGCGAAAGATAAAATTTAAATTGCAAGCCGAGTACGTCGCGCTAAATTCTTAAATTTACTCGCTTTATATACGTCTTATCGGGCGCCTCAAAATAGACTGGGCTGCTTGTCAAAGTCTCTTAAGCTTGTCTGGGGCGTAAATTTTAAAAATGTGGCTTGAGCGTTTTTGAGGTAAGCGGACGAAATAAACTTGCTTGTGCGCGGACTATGTTAAATTTAATAAATTTAGCTGCAAGGCGCGACGAAATTTACGCTGTTTGCAGCTTGCAAGCGGGATAAATTTAAGGGCGCGATCTTTATGGGTAAATTTTATGCGCGACCGATTGGGCGCGCGGTTTTCTATAAAAGTTTAAATTTCTTATGCTCAAAGTGGTATTTTTTCTGCGAAATCGCGTTAAATTTAAGGCTATCTATCCTGGAAAAGTTAACGACGTATTCCTTCAAGCAAGCGAGGATGAAAGAGAAGCGGTAATTGCCATTTTCGTAAAATATCTCACTCGTTATTATTTCGCCGGGCGCCGCGTCGCATCTTTGATCAGAGCTCATAACACATTTTAGTTCATAATATCCATTTTGCAAATCTCCGATGTAAAATTTTAAATGCAACTTTTCATTAATTTGCTTTTTAGGTAGCAATAGCGCATCGTTGAAGCTTATGCCCGCAAAAATTCTTTCTAGCGTATGCATATTTTTATGCAGCCCTGCCAAATACGCCTCGTACCGCTGCTGCCTTAAGGCATATTCGCTATCTTTTATATTGCCCTTGATCCAATCTAAGTCAAAATATATCACTTCAATCTCTTCGGTTTTAAATTTATCGCCGCCTGTTCGCTACAGCCCCAAGAAATTCTCATCGTTTTTGATCTTTTCGATGATATCGAGCGTGGCGTAAAACTCGTCGTAGAAATATGGCATCTCGAGCTTGAAAAATTTAAAGCTTAGCCCCTCCAGCACCTTGAGCGAGTGTTTGTTTTTAAGTAAAAATATGAAAAATACCCCGTCTTTTTCCAGCGCGTTGAGGTAGTTTATTTCGCTTATATTGGCGCGCAGGATCTCGGCGTCAAGGATGACGACGTCGGCTACGTAGATGAAGTCGTTTAGATGTCTCTTCGCACTCTCCCAGTTGGAGTTTGGCATCACGTCGCAACCAAGCCCGCTCAAAAAATCTCGCAGCTCCTCGAAGATCGCGCGGTTTTTGTGCGTGATTATGACGTTGTAGTCGTATTTTTTGGCGCTAAAGCTCTGCTGCGCGAAGCAGCTAAGCACGGCATCCATTTTGATAAAGGTTCCGCGCCCGTCGGCTCCAATACTTGGATGCGAACCGAGTGCACGCAAATGGGTCTGCGCCGAAGTAAGATACTCATCATCCGTGCTAGCGACGCTTTCTAGTGCACTTTTAAGCGCATAGGTGCGCGGATCCTTTAGCTCGCGATCGATACCTACTCGCACGTCGAGCTTGACGGAGCTCATATTCGCTCTAAGTTCCTTGCTACTAAATTCCACGCTTACGCGGATTGGCTCAGCGATATTTTGCAGGAAAAACTCGCACGCGTCAAAGACTGCGCTAGTGAGATTTAGCACCTCGCCGCCGTAGATACGCGGTAGCTGCGGTGGAAAGCTAAGATAGAGCGTGCTGTCGTATTTTGTGCACTCCTCAAATAAAATTTCGCTTTGAAATTTTAAAATTTTTAAAATATCGATCTGCGCGATATCCTCGCGTCTAGGCACGACGGAATCGCTTTCTTTGGCTTTAGGCGCAGCGGAGAAAATTTTGCCGCTTACGGCGGGCTTTTTAGCAAAAAATTTTCTTGCCGCAAAGCCTGCCGTCGCAGCCAATATTGCTAGCGCGCCTAAAACCACGGCTTTCATAGCACAAGCATCCCATCGCCATAGGAGTAGAAGCGGTATCTTTGCTCCACTGCGATGCGGTAGAGCTCAAGCGTGCGCTCAAGGCCGATGAAGCTCGCCACGAGCATTATCAGCGTGGATTTGGGCAGGTGAAAGTTCGTAAGCAGAAAATTTTGTCTTATCGGAGGATTGCCCGGGTGCAAAAACAGCTCGCAGATTCCGCTGCTTTGCCCGTTGCGCGCAAAATTTTCGATCGTTCGCGTAACGGTCGTGCCCACGCCTAAAATTTTTCGCTCGCTTTTTAGAATTTGCGCGGTCTGCGGCGGGATGGAGTAGAGCTCGCCGTGCATCTTGTGATCGCGCAGATCCGCTACCTCCACGGGCTTGAAGGTGCCCACGCCCACGTGCAGCGTGATAAAGTGGATCTCGTGATTTCGGCGCAAATCCGCGATCATCTCGCTATTAAAATGCAAGCTCGCGGTGGGTGCGGCGACAGCGCCTTGCTCGCGCGCGAAGATACTTTGGTACCAGCTTGCGTCCTCCTTCGTATCGGCGCGCTTGATATACGGCGGCAGCGGCACGTGGCCGATACGTTCGCAAATTTCAAAAACATCGTGGGTATTTAAAGCCTTGCCGCCGCGCTCAAATTGCACGATGCGAAGCCCGTCGTCCATCAGCTCGCAAACGCGCGCATTAAGATTGCTTTGAAATTTTAATTCGCTGCCTGCTTTGACGCTACCGCGAATATAGGCGCTAAATTTATTGCCCTCAAGCGGCGAGTTTAACAGAAGCTCGATCTTGCCGCCGCTGCTTTTATGACCGAAGAGACGCGCCTTAATCACCCGCGTGTCGTTGAAAATAATATCGCAGGGCGGCAGGGCGTCCGCCAGATCGCCGAAGCGTGCGTGCGTGATCTTCTCCTTGGCGCGGTCGTATATTAACAGGCGCGCGCTTTGTTTGGGCATCGCGGGCGCGCTTGCGATGAGCTCGCTAGGAAGCTCGTAATCGTAGCTAGAGACTAAATTTAGATCCGCCATCTTACGCCTGCGCTACGTCCGTGGAATTTTCGCCTTCGTCATCCTCCTGCTTATACGGATTTATCATTTTGGCGATGAAGATCGAAAGCAGATAAAGCACTATCAGCGGAGTTGCGAGCATAAACTGGCTAAGTACGTCCGGCGGCGTCATGACCGCTGCAAAAATGAAAATAATGACGATTGCATAGCGGAAAAAATCGCTCAGACTTTTGTTCGTCACAAGCCCGATTTTAGCGAGGAAAAAGGTTACTACAGGAAGCTCGAAGCTGATGCCAAATGCGACGACGAGCTTAGCGAAAAAGCCTACATATTCGCCGATCGTAGGCATCGCAGTAAATTGCTTGGCGCCAAAATTTACCAAGAAATTAAACGCTACGGGAATTACGAAAAAATAGCAAAACGCCGCGCCTAAAAAGAACATAATGCTCGCGCCGCTAACGAAGGGGATGACGTATTTTTTCTCGTTGTCGTAAAGCCCGGGCGCTATGAAAAGCCACGCCTGCCAGAAAATTATCGGCATCGCTAGAAGTAACGAGGTGAAAAACGACACCTTCATCGCGGTAAAAAAGGTCTCGCCAAGCTGGGTAAAGATGATCTCGCTGCCTTTGGGAAGCACGCGCACTAGCGGGCGGGTCATAAAGCCTAAAATATCCTCCCAAAAGCCGAAGCACGCGACGAAAAGAACGATGACGGACAGCACGGAGATCACTAGGCGTTTGCGAAGCTCGGCTAGATGGGGTTTTAGCTCTTCAAACATTAAATTTCTCTCTCATTATGATTTTTGTGTATCGTTATTTTGCGCGGAATTTTGCATAGAATTTTGCGCATCGCCGTTTAAATTTGCATTTAAATTTTCCGCGCTGCTTTTTGCTTCGCCGCTTACGTTTGTATTTTGCGCGGAATTTCCCGCACCGCCGTCCGTGCTCGGCATGGAATTTTCGCTTTCGCTTTCGGCGCTAGAATTTGTTGTGCTGCCGGCGGAGCCTTGCGCAGAGTTCGCGGCGTCCGAGCTTTGCGCGGAATTTTCGCTGCCCGAATTTGCTTTTAAATTTGCCGCCTCATTTTGTTTTTGTACCGAGACCTCCGCAGAGTTTAGCGCATCTTTGGCGGCATCCGAGCTAAGCGTTTCTTTAAGCGAGCTTTTCGCGTCTTTTAGCCCCGCATTTAGCGTCTCTTTGACCGAGTCTATGCCGCCTTTTATCTCGTCGAGCTCCTCAAACGTGAGCTTTTTGCGCACACTTTCGCTTGCTTGCGTGATGCTCTCTTTATATTTTTTGGCATCCTCTTTGAGCTCGGCGATGCGAAGCTCCTGATCAAAGCTCGATTTTGCGTCGTTGATGGTTTTTTTGATGACTTTGAAGTATTTCGCGAGCTCGACCAGCACTTTTGGGAGTTTTTCGGGCCCCAGCACGATTATCGCGATGATTAAAATGACCGTAATTTCAGGCATACTGATACCAAACATAAAATTTCCTAACGTAAAAAGTGGCGTATTGTAACTAAAATTTCATTAATCTTAAATTTAGCGCCCGCTTTGGCTGCTTTGCGTGATAAAAAGCGCGATCTCGTCGGCAAGCAAAAAGTTGGGATTATAAAATTTACCCTCGCCGAATTTCAGCTTTTTTGCCTGCACGAGTAGCTGCGCGCTGCTTAGCTCCGCGGCGTCTAAAATTTGCGCGTCCACGCCCAAAATGCAGCGCAGCCCGAGAAATATGCGCTCGAGCTTTTTATCCTGCGCGCTTAGAACTTCGCGCTGTTTTTGCAGCGGATCTGCGATGTAGTCTCGCAAATTTTTAGGCGAGCTAAGGCGCACCCGTCCGCTAGTTCCGACCGCAAATGCTCCGAATCCAGCGTAATCCTCGCCGCGCCAGTAAGCCAGATTGTGCTTACAGCACAGTCCGCGCGCGGCAAAATTTGAAATTTCATACTGACTAAAGCCGCTATCTCCCGCAAGAGCAAAGAGAAATTTAGCTAGAGTCGCGCTTTCCTTTTTAAAGCTTTCGCGCCCGAAAAATGGCGTGTTTTCCTCAAGGCTTAGCGCATAGGCGCTTAGATGCGGCACTTCGCAGCGCGCAAGCTCATCCATTTCAAATTTTAAATTCCTTTTATCGTCAAATTTGCTCGCGTAGATTAGGTCTAAGTTTATATTATCAAAGCCCGCCGCTTTGGCATTTTGCACCGCGAGAAAAATCTGCGCGGCGCTGTGCGCGCGACCGAGGAACTTTAGCTTGGCGTCGTTGAAACTCTGCGCGCCGAAGCTGATGCGATTTACGCCGAGCCCCTGCATCGCCATAAGCCAAGCGGGGCTGGCGGAGTTTGGGTTGGCTTCCGAGCTGATTTCGGCTTTGGCGGCGAAATGCGGCGCGAGCAGCGCAAAAATTTCATTATAAAGCCCCGCATCTACGGCACTTGGCGTACCTCCGCCGATAAAAAGCGTCGAAATTTGCGCGTACGGATTTTTCGCCAAAAAGTCGCGCACCTCAAGCTCTAGCGCGCGAAAGTAGCTTTTTGCGAGACTAAACTGATCGCTAAAAGAGCCAAAGGCGCAATACGGGCATTTAGAGGTGCAAAACGGCACGTGGATGTAGATGTGCAAGGGCGGTCCTATGGGCTAAATTTACGTCGCAAAATTTAGCGAATTAATTTGAAAATTTATATAAATTTTAAGCCTCTTAACGCAAATTTTAATATTTTTAGGTAGAATTTTGAGAAATTTTTTGTGAGAAAACGAGATGGAAAAAGAGAAAAATTACAGACCAAATGTCGCTGCAATCGTACTTTCGCCCTCGTATCCGTTTAATTGCGAAATTTTAATCGCGCAGCGAAGCGACATCAAAGGCGCTTGGCAGTTTCCTCAAGGCGGTATCGATGATGGTGAGACGCCTAAGATGGCGATCCGTAGAGAGCTAGGCGAGGAGATCGGAACAAGCAAAGTCGATATCATTGCTGAGTGCCCGAAGTGGCTTAGCTACGACTTTCCCGATGGAGTAGCTCAAAAGATGCGCCCATACGACGGGCAAATTCAAAGATATTTTTTAGTGCGATTGCGAAGCTTAGCCGATATAAACATCAATACTAAACTTCCGGAGTTCGACGCATTTAAATTCGTAGGCGCGAATGAGGTTTTAAGGCACGTAAATCACTTCAAAAAGCCGATTTACGCGACGGTTTTAAAATATTTTAAGGAGGAGGGTTACATTTAATGCTGATCGTTCAAAAATACGGCGGTACGAGCGTCGGCACGCTAGAGCGGATCGAGGCGGTTGCGCAGCGCGTGATAAAGACTAAAAACGAAGGACACGATGTCGCGGTAATCGTCTCTGCGATGAGCGGCGTTACCAATCAGCTCATCGAGCAGGCGGAATTTTTTACTAAAACTCCCGTAGGCAGAGAGATGGATGTGCTGCTAAGCTCGGGCGAGCGCGTCACGAGCGCACTTTTAGCTATCGCGCTAAACGCCAAGGGCTATGCTGCGATCGCATTTAGCGGGCGTGGTGCGGGCATCGTGACGGATAATTTTCATACCAAAGCTCGCATCGTCTCGATCGATCCAAAAAGCATGCAAGAGGCGCTAAAGCAGGGCAAAATCGTCGTCGTCGCGGGCTTTCAAGGTATCAGCACCGCAGGCGAAGTAACTACGCTCGGGCGAGGCGGAAGCGATCTTAGCGCAGTCGCCGTCGCAGGAGCGCTGAATGCCGATCTGTGCGAAATTTACACCGATGTAGACGGCGTATATACGACCGATCCGCGCATCGAGCCCAAAGCCAAGAAGCTTGATCGCATCAGCTACGACGAGATGCTTGAGCTTGCGAGCTTGGGGGCGAAGGTTTTGCAAAATCGAAGCGTTGAGCTTGCGAAGAAATTAAACGTAAATTTGGTGACGCGAAGCAGTTTTAACGATCATGAAGGAACACTCATAACAGGAGAAGAAAAGATGGAAGATGCGGTAATTAGCGGCATTGCACTGGATAAAAATCAAGCAAGAATTACGATTAGAAACGTAGAGGATCGCCCCGGCGTCGCGGCTGAAATTTTCTCCGCGCTTGCAAGCAAGGAGATCAACGTCGATATGATCGTACAAAATATCGGACGAAATGGGGAGACTAATTTGGGCTTTACCGTGCCGCAAAACGAGCTAGAGACGGCCTATAGGGTAATGAAAGAGGTAAATCCAAATCCGAATTCCATCATCGAATCGGATGCCGATATCGTAAAGGTTTCTTTGGTAGGCGTGGGTATGAAAAGCCACAGCGGCATAGCCAGCAAGGCGTTTAAGACGCTTGCGGACGAAGGGATAAATATCCAGATGATCTCCACGAGCGAGATTAAAATTTCGATGATCGTAGAGGCTAAATACGGCGAGCTTGCCGTGCGCGCGCTGCATAAAGCCTACGATTTGGATAAATAATGCAGGATCTGCACACTTGGAGCGTCACGGCCATGCGCTCCGAGCCAGGACTTGAGTGGCTCGAGGATCGCAAGGAGGACTGGACGCCGCTTTTAGCATCAAAGCTGAAATTCCTCCACGACGGCTTTGCTTTCATCGTCATCTGCGACGATGAGCGAAGCTGGTTTAGCGAATATATCATCAAAAAGATCAACTCCTCTACCAACTCTCGCCCGCTGCTGCCGTTTTTTTCGCTACGCTCGCTTTATCGCGGCGGCGTAAATAGCCTGGAGGACGCGCTGCTGCTAAACGATATGTTAAGCCTCGCGTTTGCCAACGGCTTTATATATTTTTACATCGGCAACGGCAACCATCCTCTAGCCAAAATCGCCAAAAGCCACGAGGACAGCTATTTGTGGCTCATCGACGAGAGGCTGCAAAATAGCTTTTATATGAGCGAGAGCGATCCTAGCCTGGATCTCAAACTGATCCAGCTTTTTAAAATTTTAGATAAAAGCATCGACGCCGTGCTTTTTGACGAAGTGGTGCTTTGAAAATCATAAATCAGATCGTTTTAACGGGCGATTATGAGGGCTTTAAAGATAAAATTTTAGCCGAAATTCCGCGCAAAAATTTAAGGTTTTTCGAAAGCGTCGAGCTTAAGATCGACGAGGCACGAAAGATCATTGACGAAGCCTACGTCGCCGAGCGCGAGGATAAGATCATCGTCATCGCCGCTACGAAATTCGGCGAGGAGGCGCAAAACGCTCTGCTTAAAATTTTAGAGGAGCCGCCCAAAAATACGGTGTTTTTCCTGATCACCCCTTTCATCAACGCCCTGCTGCCTACTATCCGCTCGCGCCTGATCGTGCAAAACCTCTGCGTGCGAAAGCCCAGATACCGCACCGGGCTAAACTTAACCAGGCTCAGCCTAAAGGAAGCGGTGGAGTTTATCGACGCGCAGATCGCGCTGGAGCGCAAGGGCGAGCTGGATAAGACGGCGCTAAAAGCACTCATCGGCGAGATCGCGCTAGAGTGCTTTGAAGCGGGCGTCAGTCTAAGCGGCGATGAGCTGCAGCGGATTGACCGCCTAAGCTACCTCGCCGAGCACAACGCCAAAGCCCACGCCGTGCTTACTCCGTTACTGTTGATGATCGAGGAGAAAAGATGAAAATTTATAAAATTTCAAACGAGGCCGATTTCGCGCTGATTTGCGAGCGTATCGGCGTGCGAAATGCGGGACGGGCGATAATGCAGAAAAAATCGCGCCTAAACTTTTTCTATCTAAAAGATCTGCGAGCGCCCGCGGCAAATATTTTAAAGCAAGATGCCCTTAGTATCGGCGCCGAGCTTGCGTGCAACGAAGGGGTGATCCTGGGGCGCGACGATACGGACGCGGTTTTGATCGCAAACGATCGCCAGATCGAGGTTTTGGCGCAAAAGGAAGCACTGCAGGATTTCGGGCTAAAAGAGGTCGCGAAATTTCTAGGCAAGAAATTTGCTAAGCCGCAAAGCTGCGAAATAATGGGCGTCGTCAATATCAACTCCGATAGCTTCAACCCCGCAAGCCGCGCGGCAAACCTAAAAGAGGCGACCAATAAGATCGAAAAAATGATCAAGCAGGGCGCCGCTATCATCGATATCGGCGGCGTGAGCTCGCGCCCGGGCAGCCAGTACTGCGGCAGGGATGAGGAGTTTGCGCGCATAAAGGACGTGCTGAGCGAAATCTACCGTCTGCGTCTGCATGAAAAGGCTAAATTTAGCCTCGATAGCTTCGATGAGTATTGTTTGGAATTTGCGCTAGATCGGGGCTTTAGCATCATCAACGACATCAGCGCAAACCTCGCTCTCGCACCGCTTGCGCTTCGCTATGACGCCGCTTACGTGCTGATGCATATGCAAGGAAAGCCGCAAAATATGCAGCTTGCGCCTAAATACGACGATCTGATGGGCGAGATAGATGAGTTTTTTGCGCAAAATCTGCAGCAGCTGCGAAGCGCGGGGCTTAAAAAGATCATCCTTGACGTGGGCATCGGCTTTGGCAAGACCGCCGAGCAAAATTTGGTACTGATTAAAAATTTGCAGCATTTTTTGCACTTCGGCTGCCCGCTGCTCGTGGGCGCGAGCAGAAAGAGCGTTATCGATTTTTACAGCTCCTCTGCGGTCGCGGACAGGCTCGCAGGCTCGCTGTATCTGCACCAGATCGCTGCCTTAAACGGCGCTGCGATCATCCGCACGCACGACGTTTTCGAACACGTTCAAATGCTGCGGCTAATGCGCGCGATGGACGCCGCTGCGGTAAAATTTTAAAATTTTGTGGAATTTTCGTGAAATTTCATATTTTTCACTAAATTTTTACGAATCCGCCTTATGCGGAATTCTAAAATTCCTCAAGGAAATATTTTAATTCTTTTAAAATTTTGCGAAAGAGCTTTTGCGGAATTTTATCCACATTTTATTTTGTGCCTAAGCTTTCGTGCGCTTGCTCGTCGAAACTTATAAAAATTTATAAAATTTCGCTCGATTTATGAGGCGCGTCAAAACAGCGAAGTAAAGAGGGATAAATTCTGGCGACGATTTGCACGGATTATTTGCCGCACGAACCGAATTATTTCATTTTTGGGCGAAACGAGCGCTTTACGTCAAAGCCCTTGCTAGCGATTTTTATATCATTTGGTATCGTGCCTGCCGGAGCAGAGGCGTCCTTTTTGGCGGATAAAAACTCGACTAAGCTTTGCCAGACAAAGTCGGCATCCAGATAAAACCCCATCGCGTTAAGCTGTGGATTTATCGCCGCGATGTGAATGTTCTGTGTGAGCTTAAAAAATACGATTGGGGCGCTCAAAATTTCATCTTTGCTTATAATTTTATCGTCGCGAACAATATTTTTTAGTGTCGTTTTGCGGTCGCCCTCTAGCGCTACGAGCTGCAGAATCTCCTCGCGCGTAGCCTGCTTGCCGATCATCTTGCTTAGCCACGAGACGATATGGACGCGAAATCCATCGCTAAAGCTCAAAGTTCTGTCCTTCTGATACTGCCTTCTTAACTCCGTCTCGTCAAACTCTAGGCTTGTGTAAATTTTACCTTGAGAGGCGAAAATATGGACTAAATTTTTGCCGATGAAAATCACGGAGTGAAGCAGGCGCGGCAGCTTATTTACGTCCGTTTTGCTCCAGTTTATAAATTTACCGCGGATAAAGCGGTACCCGCTAAGCTTCCTTTCAAAGACCTTTTTATCGCCCTCATCAAGCCTCCATAGCTCGTCCGCACCTACTAGAGTAGAGTTTCTGCGGTCATAGACCAAAGTCTCGTCAAGTCCGTATTTTGACACCATAAAATCGTAATTATCTTTAAATTTCGAGATAATTTTCATGTTCGTCCCTTAAAATTTTATCTTTCCTAAGCTTCTTAATCGGCGCGCTTTGTACTGAAACCGAAGCAAAATTTTATCATCGTAAATTCGCACTGCGAACCTCGCAAATTTTACTAAAATTTACTGCTAAATCGCCAAAATTTATATCGCAAGCTCACGGCTCGCTCAATTTTACCGCGTGTCGGCGAAATGGCAAAACCGAACGAAAAGCGTGCGGCGCGGCAAATTTTAAATTTATTTTACGCGGCGGCATAGAATTTTAAAATTTATTTTCTGCGATGGCGCAAAATCTCAAATTTATCTGCCGCAAAAACAGAGGCCGCTACCGCTTAAAGTCGTGGATTTCTATATTCGCACCGTATTTTTTGCAAAGCTCGCTTACCTTTTCTTTTAGCCTCTCCTCGTCATAGCAGATGAGATCGATGTATGCGTGCCTCTGCCCGGTTGCGCCGCCGATTATCTCCAAAAACGAGCCGCAGCTCTCTAGCTCATCGTCCTCGATCTTGTTTCGCAGATCAAAGCCCGCCTGCATGTCGCCGTCGTTATCAATGCTCAGAAAGCAAAATTTGATGCCGAGCTCGAAGGCTTCGTTATAGATGTCGCGCTTGCCGCCTAGGTACTCGCCTATGAGATTTCGCAGGCAGGTGGTGCCCACGATCACGTCCTCGCGCACTCCGCTGCCGCGCGGCTGCATCTCATAGCTGAAAAAATTCTTTAGCGGTTCGCGCGCGGCTTTTTCGCCGAATTTCTCATCGATCAGATCGGCAAATTCGCTTAGCGGCACGCCGTTTTCTTCGAGCTGGGCCAGCACCTCAAGCTCGCCTAGCGTATTTATGACCGCCGTTTCGCCGATCATATTGTCAAGAAGGATAAAGCTAAGGTTATAGGCCTTGCCTTCGTCCTGCGCGAGTAGAGCCGCTAGGTTTTCGTTGTAAATTTTAATATCCACGTCGCTTTCGTTAAACTGCGCGTAGATCATCGACTCCTCGGCGTTTACGCGCGTGCCGTACATCTCAAGTCCGCCGATACCTCGCGGCGCACGCGGCTTTCCGAGCGTACATAGCATCTTTGATTCAAGCTGCCTAGGCATAGCGTTTTTGATAAAGCTTAGCCAAAATAATCGGTGTCTCATGCCCTCGGGAGTTAGCACCAGATCAAGCTTATCGCCCGCAAGCCCCGTCATAAAATAGGGCTCGGCAAGGCAGATACGAAGCTTCTCGTCGGTCTTTTGCATCGCCTTTTTAAACTCCTTTGCCGCCAGATCGGCCTTGATCTCATCTATCGCGCCGCTAAATTCCGCCCAAAATTTATCCACTCTGCCGGCAAAAGTGCTTGGAATTTGCGCCTTTTCAGCTTTTTTTCCTGAGCTAAATAACCCCACGGCCTCTCCTTTAATTAAATTTAAACGCAATTATAGCTAATTTTTGCGCGGGCGCGGAACGCAAGCCGTAAGACCACCCTGCTCTTCTGCGCTCCGCTATACGGCTCGCGCGGTGAAATTTTGCCCGCTATTTTAATCAGGCAAATGAAAGTAAATTTAAAATACAATAGGAATCTCAACTAAATTTAAGGGGAGCAAATGGGACTGTTTAAAAAACTATTCGGCGGCGATGACGCGTGCTCGAAAGATAGCGATAGCAAAGACGCGCAGGATGAAAACGCCGCGGCAAAAGACGCAAAAGAGAGCGAGCCCGTGTTTTACGCGGACGGCGAAGATGAGGCGATGCTAAAAGCATTCGAGCAGGCGCGAAAGAGCTTTCGCTACTTCTGGCGCGAGCTGTACTGGGAGCGCCTCCGCATCGTCCCTGCGCTTAGCTTTGCCTGCGTTAAGGTCGCCTTTTCGCAAGAGCTAAACGGTAGCACCGAGGTCGAGCATATGTGGGTAAACGACGTGTATTTTGACGGCGAGCGCGTTTGCGGCGTGCTCGTAAACGACCCGAACGTGCTAAGTAGCGTCAAAAACGGCGACGAAGTCGCGGTGCCGCTAGAGCAGATCAGCGACTGGATGTTTGCGATAGATGGCAAGACCTACGGCGGCTTTAGCGTGCAGGCGATGCGCAAAGCTATGAGCCAGAGCGAGCGCGCCGAGCACGACGAGGCGTGGGGGTTAAATTTCGGCGATCCTGACGTCGTGCTGGTGGCGTACGAACAGCAGGAGCATCCGCAAAATTTAACCGAGCACCCGATGAGCGTCAATACGAAGAAAAATTTCGAGGAGTTTTTGCGCGGGTATCCGGACGAGATCACGCGCACGGACGATGAGGGCTACACGATGCTGCACCACGAGGTGATCGCGGGCAATCTGACGAGGCTCGAGCTTTTGCTTGCTAAGGGTGCGGATAAAAACGCTAAAAATATCCACGGCAAAACCGCGCTTGATTATGCTAGAGCGCTCGGCTGGGATCACGTCGCAGAGGCACTTAGCGAGTAGATAGCGTTTGGCAGCTATGCGGGCGGGCTAAATTTGGCTGTAAATTAAAATTTAGCCCATGCCCTGTGTCCCTTTTTTTTACCCAAGCCAATAACCCGCAAATTCCTTTTAATCAAATTTAGGCAGCATGAAGCTATTTTAAAATTTTACGAAAGCTGCATTTTAAAATTTTTTAGTAAAATAAAACGCAAAGGAGCTAAGATGGCGACGATCAATATACAGACACAAAACAATAACACCATAAAAGCTATAAAGGCTTTGCTGCTACTTGATCCGACGGCGACTATAGTTTGCGACGAACCTATGCTAAGCGAATCCGATCAAAAAAAGCTTGACGAGATAATAGATCAATCGGACAAAGGCGAATTAAAGCTTTATAACGATGATGAGATAAAAGAAAGGCTAGCCGAAAAAGGGCTCGCGTGGTAATTTTATACTCTGAAAATTTCGTGAGCGAACTCGAAAATATCACCAATTTTATAGCTTTGCACAGCGAAGTTCGGGCTGATGATTTTATGCGCGAGCTCAAAAGCGAAATCGAGAAAATCCCCTTTATGCCGTATCGCTTTAGAAAAAATTTAAAACAAAACAGAAACGACGTCAGAGAGATGATCTTTAAAAGCTATGTGGTACCTTTTCAGATCAAAAAGGACAGCATTATAATTCTATCCATCTTTAAATGCAATTTGACGCGCTTTAGCTAAAATTTTGATTTTACCCTCACGTGCACTGAAAGCAGCCGCCTAAAACCTCGCATTTCTCGCAGATCTGCACATATATGACCCCCTCGCCCTGTATCATCTCGCCAAATGGGATCTGAGCTAGGTCACAGTCGGCACGGCAGAGCTCGACAGCCACGGCACGATCAGGCAGGGATTCGTCGAGATGAGTAACGTCCGGCTGGTCGAGGATATGACCGACCTCATCACGGCTCAGCGCGCGTATGAAGCCAACTCAAAGGCGATCACGACGAGCGACGATATGCTCTCGATCGTAAATAGTCTAAAATAGGCTAAATTTACGCCGCTGCGCCTGAAACTACTTTGCGGATTTCGGGTTTGGCGGCTTTTTAAATTTTGCCCGCTTTTGCCGTTAGGGAGTTAAATTTGAGCGGTAAATTGAGCGGTGATTTTATACTGCGGCTCGCGAAAGCTAAATTTGAGCAAAATTCGGGCTAAATTTACAGACGCCGCGATTTTTTGAGGCGTCAAGGCGGGGCTCAATTTACCTGGATTTACCGCCTTTTTGCGCGCCTAGCTCACCATCCTTGCTCGTTTAGGATTTTATATTTGTCGCAACCGCCCTGATTGCCTAAATCGCAAGCCTTGCCGAAATACTCTTTTGCCGCTCCTTTATCTTGCCTTACGCCCTTACCATCATAATATAAAACCCCGAGATTATGGCAACTGCCTGCATATCCCATATCGCAAGCTTTAGAGTATAGCTCGCTTGCTTTTTCGTAGTCCTGTCTTACGCCTTGTCCGTTAGCATATAAAAACCCGAGATTATGGCAACTGTCTGCCTCTCCCATATCGCAAGCTTTAGAAAATAGTTCGCTCGCTTTTTTATAGTCCTGCTTTACGCCTTGTCCGTTAACATATAAAACCCCGAGATTAGAACAACTAATTGCCTCTCCCATATCGCAAGCTTTAGAGTATAGCTCGCTCGCTTTTTGATAGTCTTGTCTCACGCCTTGTCCGGTATCATATAAAAGCCCGAGGGAACCGCAACTAATTGCATTTCCGTCGTCGCACGCTTCTTGCAACTCCCCTATATCCTCACCCGCCGCAAACAAAACCATAGCGCAGGCGAGCGCCGCGATTAATCTTTTCATAAATTTACTCCTGCCAAAATTTTTATCGGTATTTTATAAAATTTAGCATTAAAAAAAAGCTAAATTGACGTTAAAGGTTTGAAATTTGAGCAAGCCTTTTTTGCCGAGTTTGCTCAAAATCGTACCGTAAAGAAAGCCGTCAAATTTAGCCTATTTAGGTAAATTGAGCGCCAACGCCGCCGCAAAAACCCGAATAGCCACCCTAAAACCCGTAAATTTGCTCGCTTGCACCCAGAAATTCGCCGCCGATAACCACGGAAAATTTGCCGCGCACAAGATCGCATCGCTGCTGCCGTCATGTTTCCTAAACCTTAGCATAAAATTTCGCCGTAGCGGTGCCGCAGCGACATAATCTCGTTGCCGCCACTATGCCACGCCGCCCGCAGCGATCCGTGCCAATATAATTTCATCGCCACCGATAACCTCATCGTCGCAGCAATGTCGCCTCGTTACCGCGTCCGTCGCAAAGTTTCAAATTTTACTTTTTATCGTGGTTTTTAACCAGATATTCTATGATATTTACCGCATTATCGATGCCGCAATACGACGTATCAATGCAGATATTGTAGTTTGCGGACGCACCCCAGACTTGGTTGGTGTAATATTGATGAAAGCTCATCCTGCCTGCGTCGCTGTTTTCCATATACTCGCGCGCGTCGGTATGGCCCTCTTTTTCTAATCTGGCAAGCTTAAACTCATCGCTCGCGCGTAAAAATACCGTCAGCAGATCCGGATGTCCGCGCAAGAAAAACCCCGCGCAGCGTCCAAGCACTATAACGTTGCCGCTCGAGACGATCTTTTCGTAAATTGCTACAATACGATCGCGCTTCTGCTCATTGGCTAGCTCGTTGTGCGATATTGCCTGAAGTAGCGTATTTACGGGCATTTCGTTGTAGAACTCATACATCTGCTCGAAGCAGCCAAGCTCGTCTGCTTTGCGGAGCAGATCCGCCTTGGCTAGATAGGTGTAACCTAAGCGCTCGGCTAGTTTGCGCGCGGTTTCGCGCCCGCCTGCGCCCGTTTGTCTAGCGATCGAGATTATCATATTTTCTCCTTAGATGAAATGTGCAAATATACCGGCACCGATGACGGTAAGAAGTCCCGTAACTGCCATTGCTAAAGACGCCATCGCGCCCTCTACGTCACCGATCTCAAGAGCGCGCGCCGTTCCCATCGCGTGGCTCGCGCAGCCTAGGGCGATACCTTTTGCCATCGCCTTTTTGATGCCAAAAATTTTAAGTAGCGCCTCGCCAAATACGCTACCGATGATGCCCGTAGCGATGATGCAGGCCACCGTTAGTGTCACGATGCCGCCTAAGCTTTCGCTGATACCCATACCGATCGGCGCCGTGACAGATTTCGGTAGTAGCGTGACATACATTGTGTGGTTTAG
>NZ_CALJPC010000096.1 GCF_937981295.1 uncultured Campylobacter sp. | reverse complement strand
TGGAATACATAGAATCCGCAAAATTTAAACACATTGCGCCATTGCCGTTTTTGCACGCATCGCTTTGCACGACGCTGCCTTGCAAGTTCATCGGGCGGATTCCGTCTTGAACATCGGCGAAAGAATACTTGCCGCTCTTCGGTGCATCAACTGCACTCTTTGGTGCGTTGCTAACGCAGCCTGCTAAAAATACTCCAGCGGCGATCAAAGCTAGAATTTTTTTCATATTTTGCTCCTTAATTTTTTGAAATTTGGCGACCCAAAATGTAATAGGTCTCTTTGCCCGCGACTTTTTGTAGCTTGAGCTTAAATTTTTCCGACCAAGCGCTGATGATATCCTCAACAGCGGTCTTGCGCTCCTCATTCGTAGCGTCGTTTTTAATCTTAAAATACGGGTTTGAATTCGACATAGCCACGTGCGCACCGTAAATTTTAAGCTTATCGTTCAGCCCCACGATGCGATCAAGCTCGTTATCCTCAAAATCGCACTTCGATAAAATTCCTCGCAGCTGCGCGACCGTCGCGTCGTTTACGCTATATCCTAGCGCTAGCAAAATTCCATCTTCACTCATTCTCATCCTTTCAAAAAAATTTATTTGTTCGCTTGTGAAATCAAAACGCCTTCGATTATGCTTTTTATATCGCCGTCTAAAATCGCATCGGTTTGGCTATACGCCTCGCCGCTGCGGTTATCCTTAACCTGTTGATACGGGAAAAGTACGTAGGAGCGGATCTGATGCCCCCAGCCAATCTCGCTTTTAGGCACGTTCTCATCTTTCTCGCGCTGTTTCATCAGCTCCAGCTCGTAAAGGCGCGACTTTAGCACCTTCATCGCCGTTTCTTTGTTTTTGTGCTGGCTTCTGTCGTTTTGGCAGTTTACTACGATACCCGTCGGGATGTGCGTGATACGCACGGCGCTTTCGGTTTTATTGATATGCTGCCCGCCTGCGCCGCTTGCGCGAAACACATCGATGCGGATATCCTTCTCTTCGATATTTATCTCGATATCGTCATTTAGCTCGGGGCTTACCATCACGCTTGAAAAGCTCGTGTGTCTGCGCCCTGCACTATCAAACGGGCTTACGCGCACCAGGCGATGGATGCCGTTTTCGGCTTTCAGATATCCGTAGGCGTTCTCGCCGCGCACGATGAAGCTAACGTCCTTAAGACCCGCTTCCTCGCCCTCTTGAAAGTCCAAAACCTCGATCTTAAAGCCCTCTCGCTCGCAAAAGCGCAGATACATGCGGTATAGCATACTCGCCCAGTCGTTGCTCTCCGTACCGCCCGCGCCCGGATGGATACTGACGATAGCGTTTTTATCGTCGTTTTCGCCGCTAAGCATCATAGAAATTTCTAAATTTATGATCTTGTCCTCTAGCTCGTCCGCTTCGGCAAAAAGCGAGTTTATCGTCTCCTCGTCGTTTTCCGAGTTTGCCAGCTCATATAGAGCTTTTGCGTCATCTACGGCATTTTTAGCATTTAGAAATTTATTTAAGATATTTGAAATTTTAGTTTTTTCCTTGCCGATGGCGCCTGCTTTTGCGACGTCCTGCCATAGATTTTGATCGTTTTCAAGCTCCTTGATCTCTTTTAGGCGCGCTTTGATGTTCTCCGGTTTTACGACGCCCGCAATATTTTCGACTTTAGTATTTAGGGTTTTTAAAAGTTCCGTGTATTCGTAATTATCCAAAATTTAAAACCTTTTTTTATGCTTTTGGCGTGATTATAACATATTTTGGATTAAGGTTGTTTATAAAATTTTATTTAAGGCGGGCATTATGAAGCATTTATCTATTAGGGATATCAAAACCTGCTTGATATTGCCGTGATTAATCAGTTTAAGCTCCGTCGAGAGATCGGGCAAGGGGTCGTTTAGTAGCAGTTTTAGCTTTGCTTCTTCTAGCTTTAACTTTTTGCAATCGGCTTTTTTGTCTTCAAGCATAGACACCACTAGTCTTAGCTTTTCTTTTGTCATTTCGCTTTGCACGAAAGAACCTTATATACGATAATAGAACACAGAAAAGCCACAATAGAGCATGCAAAATACGCCCAAATTTCTCCGATAGTTTTTTCAAGAAGCGCGTGCAGTCCTAACAAAAAGAATACTAAGCCTATAATGCAAATCACGCCCGTAATTATATTTAGTAAAACCGAATTGGCGCTCTTTAAAAAAGAGCGCCTAATATCGCTAGCTTGAGCGTCTACGAGCTCTACTACCGAAACTATAAATTCAGATATGCCAGCCATTATTTTTTCAGCAACCAAGCGAGCAAAAATCCGACGCCAGCAGCGATCGCGATGCTTTTTATCGGGTCTTGTTTTATCGTGTCATTTACGCTTTCTATGCCGTCTTTGCCTTTGAGCCTTAGATCATCTATATATTTTTTGATCTCATTGCTGTTTAGCTGATCTAGAATTTTATCCTTAGCAGACTCCGCACGCTCTACGCCTATATTTTTGATAGACTTCATAATCTCTTTAAAATCTGCTTTTAAAGAGTCGATATCCTTTTTCAAAGATTCCAAATTTGTCTCTTGAGTAGCCATTTTCGCTCCTTTTGAAGTTTATTTTAGAGCTAAAGCTCGTGGTAGATTTTAGTACTTATTGATTAACGCTCGCTAAATAGACCGCCCTTTTGCGCTTAATTTATACCTTTAATATTTTTTGATATAATTGCCAGCCTTAATATTTTATATTGAAAAGAGAGAACAATGCAGATCATTAGAAGCGTAGAGGAGCTAAAAAGCTTCAGAGCATCAGCAAGCGGCAGCGTGGGCTTCGTGCCTACTATGGGCGCTTTGCACGCGGGGCATGCAAGCCTCATAAAAAGAGCGCGGAACGAAAACGACATCGTAATCGTCTCGGCATTCCTCAATCCGGCGCAGTTTTTGCCCGGCGAGGATCTAAACAGCTATCCAAAAAACGAAGCGGGCGATATTAAAATTTGCGAAAGCCTCGATGTGAACGCGCTTTTTATCCCGACCGCGGATGAAATTTACGGCACGGAGGAGCCAGCAATCATAGCACCTAAGCCGATAAGTGAAATTTTAGAAGGCAAAACGCGCCCCGGGCACTTCGACGGCGTACTTAAAGTGCTAAATAAGCTTTTTAATCTAACTCGTCCTAACAACGTTTATATGGGCAAAAAGGACACCCAGCAGCTTTTCATCGTGCAGAAGATGGTAAAGAGCTTTTTTATGCCTATAAGTATCATCCCTTGTGAGATCTTGCGCGAGAGCGACGGCCTAGCGCTTAGCTCACGCAACGCCTATCTGGACGAGGAGGGCAAGCTTATGGCGCTTAAGCTTTCGCGCTCCTTGCTAAATGCCAGCTCGCTTATTAAAAAAGGCGAGATCAGCCTAAACATCGTCCGCGAAAAGATGCTTAGCGTGCTTGAGCCGCTGGCGGTCGATTACATAGCGTTCGTGGATTATAAATTTAATGAAATTTCGCAGATCAAGTCGGGAGATACTATCATTTTAGTAGCCGCCAAGGTCGGCACAACCCGTCTGATCGATAATATCTGGCTGTAAAATGGCGAAACTCCATCTCGTCTCGCTGGGCTGCAATAAAAATTTAGTTGATAGCGAGATCATGCTTGGGCGCTTGCAAAACTATGAGCTCACGGATGAACCTGCGAGTGCGGACGTGATGATCGTAAATACTTGCGGCTTCATAGCAAGCGCCAAACAGGAGAGTATCCGCACGATTTTGAAGCTTAGCGAGCAGAAAAAAAGCGGCGCGCTGCTGGTCGTCACGGGCTGTCTGATGCAGCGCTACAAGGATGAGCTCATGCGCGAGCTGCCCGAGGTCGATATTTTTAGCGGCGTTGGCGACTACGATAAAATCGATGAGATGATTTTAAAAAAGCAGAATTTATTCAGCCCGCAAACCTATCTGCAAAGCCCCGCGCTTACCTCTTCGCGCGTGATAACAGGCTCAAACTACCATGCTTACGTTAAAATTTCGGAGGGCTGTAATCAAAAATGCTCTTTCTGCGCCATTCCGAGCTTCAAAGGTCGCCTAAAAAGCCGCAGCATCGACGACATCGAAGCAGAGGTGCGCAGCTTGGTAGCGCGCGGATTTTACGATTTTAGCTTTATCGCGCAGGATTCTAGCAGCTATGGTCGCGATCTAAGACGCAGTAACAAGGGCGGGTCAAATTTTAAAGGCTCCGAAGGCGAGTTAAATTTTGCAAGCTTTCGCGACGGGCAGAATTCCGACGGCTCATGCGGCGACGCGGCAGATGGAATTTCCGCTCAAAGTAGGCTCTCCTGCGGTAAGGGCTCTAGCGGCGAGAGTGCGGGCGACGAAAAAGCCCACGAGCAGGACATAGATCTAGTCGCGCTGATAAAACGCATCGAAAAAATAAAGGGCGTCAAGGTTGCGCGCGTGCTGTATCTCTACCCCACCAGCACCGACGAGCGACTCATCCGCGCAATCGTGGACTCACCCGTTTTCGCAAACTACTTCGACATGCCGATCCAACACATAAACGACAAAATGCTAAGCCTGATGAAGCGCGGCGCGAGCGCGGCGCGGATCAAAGAGCTTTTAAATTTAATGCGTGCAGCGCCTAATTCATTTCTGCGCACGGGCGTCATCGTCGGACACCCAGGCGAAACAGACGTAGAATTTGACGAGCTTTGCGACTTTTTGCAGGAGTTTAAATTTGATAGAATTTCAGCTTTTGCTTACAGCAAGGAGGAGGATACGGCGAGCTTTGCGATGCCGCAAATCCCCGCACGGACAATTAGCCGCCGTCTGAATAAAATCGAAAAAATCACGCGCGAGGCTATAGATAGCAGCATGCGCGCGCTCGTAGGCAAAAAGATACCCCTAATAATCGAAGGTGCCAGCAGCGAGGGCGAGTTTTTTTACGGCGCCAAGCCTCTTGCATGGGACAAGGACATCGACGGCGAAATTTTAATCAACGAAAGCTACGTACAAAATCTAAAAGTAGGCGGTCTATACGAGTGCGAAATCACGGAATTTGCGGGCGATAGACTACTTGCGCGAGTGCTAAAAAGCTCGCAAGGACAATGAAAAACTCGCCTGAAATTCCGAGCAAAATTCTAGCCTTGCTGCGGGCTAGCAAAAATCTGCTTGCCTTTTCACACGGCGTCGATAGCACGGCGCTTTTTTACCTTTTGGACGAGGCGGGCGTGAAATTTGACCTTGCGATCGTGGACTACAACGTCCGCGCGCAAAGCAAGGACGAGGTCGCCTCGGCACGAGATCTGGCGGCTAAATTTAATAAACAAATCTACGTAAAAAACGTGCATCTGGGCGCGTCAAATTTCGAGCACGAGGCGCGCGCGGCCAGATACGATTTTTTCGCCGAAATTTGCCGCGAGCGGGGCTATGAAAATTTGATTTTAGCACATCAATTTGACGATAAATTCGAGTGGTTTTTGATGCAGCTTGGGCGCGGCGCAGGACTTAGCGAGCTACTTGGCATGCAAGAGCTAGAAACTCGCGAGGACTACGTGATCGCTCGTCCGCTTTTGGGCGTGCGAAAGTGCGAGCTGGAGCGGTTTTTGCGTGAGCGAAATCTAAAATACTTCACCGATGAGACAAATTTAACGGACCGGTTTAAACGTGGATTTATTCGCGCGAAATTTAGCGAGCCGTTTTTAAACGAATACTTTAGCGGCGTGAAAAAAAGCTTTGAGTTTGTGGCGGCCGATGCGTTAAGCTTAACTCCCGAAATTTCTAATCCTGCGCCAAAAATTTATCTCATAAAACGTGGCGCTAACGAGCTTCGCGGCGTAGATCTTGCCTGCAAGCGGCTAGGACTCGTATTAAGCTCGGCGCAGCGAAACGAATGCACGCGCTGCCTAGAAAACGGCGCCGACTGCGTGCTAGGCGGCAAGGTAGCCGTGGGCGCTGGCACAAATTTTATCTTTGTGACGCCATATATCAAAGCGGCTATGGAAAAGAAATTTAAAGAGGTGTGCAGGCAGCTCGCCGTACCGCCGATAAACCGCGGATTTTTATTTGCTGAAAGCACGGATTTTGCGCTATTTGAGGAGCTTTTATGAGCGTTTATTTTACCTCCGATCTGCACTTCGGCCACGAGCTGGTGCTTAAAAAATATCCAAATTTTAGAAAAGGCGCAAACGTAGCCGAAATGGATGAAAATCTCATCGCCGCTTGGAATGCGCTCGTTACGCCAGAAGATCTCGTCTATAATCTCGGCGATGTGTCCTTTCACAAGGATTTTGCGCACACTTGCGAGTTACTTCGCAGACTAAACGGGCGACATTTTTTGGTGCTCGGTAACCACGATGGGCGCATCGCCGCGATGAAAAACGAACTGCTAAGCGGACGCAAGGCGGACGGCAATTTTATGTTTGAGCAGATCGTGGGATATGCCTTTGTGCGCCTATCGCATAAGAGAGCGGCTCTGTCTCACTACCCGATGATCGAGTGGGCAAACTGCCATTATGGCGCGCTGATGCTCTATGGTCACCTGCACGCAGATATCGCTGAGGTTTCGGGCAGAACGTTAAACGTAGGTTTTGATCTGCACGGCAAAATTTTAAGCGAGGACGAGGTGTGGTCGTACCTCAAGGACATCCCGCCCAAGGCTCATCACGCAAGTGAGCTAGAGGGCATTAGCGAGAACAACGACGTGGAGCAAAGGCGGACTTTAATAGAAAATTTTTTACGTAAAATTAATCAGAGTTCGTAAAAAATAAAATTTGCGGTGCAAGACGGCTCTTTGCGGCAAATGAGCTTAAATTTAAAATCGAGCTGATTTGAATATGAATGATTTTATCTAGCCAAAATCCATTATGTAACGCGAGATAAAATTTAATAAAATGCGGCGCAAACAGGCAACTAAATCGTATCAAGCAAGCGCAATTGCAAAGATAAAATTTTAAAATTCTGCCTAGGTGCGGAGCAAAAAATTTGATCTAGCGGGCTTCTAGCATCACGATTTTGTTGATGTAATCGGCGAAATTTAGATTTATCAAATTTGTTTTGATGAAGATGCGCGTGAAAATCACATAACCGATCTCGTTGCTAAGCGTGCCGTCTGAGTAGATGAAAACGTTGGTGAGAAACTCGCTATTTTCGGATTTGTAGAAGGTCTCGATCTGAAAATTTAAAAGCTCGTAAAATAGCTCGTCAGTATCGCTCATCGCCGCCTGCATCTCCTCGTCGATACGCATTATATCGGCGTAGAGCACGCGCTCTTGGTTGGCGACGACGAAACATGCGCGGTTATTAAATTTCAGCGCGAACATCGCCATATTTTCAAAATCGCTTTGATTTTTTAGCAAGAAGTATAAAATTTTAAATAAACTGGCGTGCGAGCTAAATTCTATTCCAAAAGTCTCATCCGCCGCCTGTGCACTTGCGCGAGGGAATTCCACTATGAAGCTATCATCGACTTTTTGATAAATGCTATTTTCTTTAATCATATAATCCTCGTTAAAATGCACTCTTTGATTTTCGTCGTCTATCAGTACGCAAGAGATTAAATTTTTATCACTCAGATCCGCAAAGCCCGCCAGCGAGGTAGCCAGATCATTTTCTTGCGCGATAGGAAAACAATCGGATTTCTCATCCAAAATTCTTTTGCCAAAGCCCAATTTTCTATAAAAAAACTCGCATGCGCCGGCACTTTTAGCGACGCTGAGGAATGATTTTGCCTTAAATAGTGCCATTTTTTCTCCTAAAATTGCAATTATATCGAAACACTATTATTTCAAACTAAAATTTAATGTCCTGCTCAGCGCTTGCAAAAAGCAGTTGCCTGATCGCCTCTTTACCCGCATCGAGGCTAAGCCCAGTTAAATTTAACGGCGCGCTGAGGCTGTAATTTATGCGCGAAAACGGCTTTGGCAACACCATCTCGTCCCAACTACGAAATTTCCAAAAACTGCTCGCTTCGTAATTTAGCGCGTAAATGTCTAAGTTTAGCCGCTGCGCAAGGATCACGGCACCGTCGGCGACGCTGTGAAGCGGGCCGCGCGGACCGTCGGGAGTGATGATAACATCTGTGCCGTTTTTTATCTCTTTAATCGCACCCATAAGTGCGCGTGCGCCACCCTTAAAGCTACTGCCGCGGATCGCACCGATGCCAAAATGCGAGATCACGCGCGTGATGATCTCGCCGTCTTTGTGATCGCTGATGATAACTTTAGCGCGCCTCTTGCCGAAATCCCGTAGCCACCACCGCCTATAAGCAAAGCTCATCATCGCTAATCTTCCATGCCAAAACACGACGACGCAGGGCTTTTCGGGCAGCTTCGTGGGGGTAAATTTAACCCTGCACGTTAAAAAAATACACCAAATCAGAATAAAAATGAGATATTCGGCGACTCGGAAAAATAGCCGCTTTTTAAGCGATAACTTTTCCATAAAGCGCCATTCTGGCGGTCTTTTCGATACGTACTCTGCGCGTTTTGCCTAACAGCTCCTCGCCGCCTTGCGCGCAGATTAGAAAATTTGAAAAGCTTCTACCGCACGCAGTGCCGCTCTCTCGCAGCTCCTCGAAATACACGTCGAAAATTTTATCTTTTTGCGCTCCTGTGATCTCGTCTAAAATTTTAGTATGAGCACTTTGCAGCCTGCTTAGCCTTTCGCTTGAAATTTCATCATCCAGCGGCTTTAAGTTTGCCGCAGGCGTGAGCGGCCGCGGGCTAAATTTAAAGGAAAAAATCTGCTCAAATCTCACCGCTTCTAACACTTCCATCGTCTCGGCAAAATCCTCCTCGCTCTCGCTCGGATAGCCCACGATGATGTCGGTGCTGATCGCCGCGTCCGGGCAGCTTTGGCGTAGCTTAAGCGCGCGATCCAGATACCACTGCTTGGTATATCCGCGCTTCATATCGCGCAAAATCTTGCTAGAGCCGCTTTGCAAGGGCATATGCATCGATTTGCAAATTTTAGGATTATTGCAAAAAACGTCTAAAAATTTATCGTCCATATGCAGCGGATGGGGGCTGGTAAAGCGGATACGCTCAATGCCCTCTATCTCGCTAAGGCGCACGAGCAGGTCGCTGAAGTCGATTTTTTCGTGCGCGCTAGAAAAGCGCTTGCCGTAGTTATTGACGTTTTGGCCGAGCAGAAATATCTCTTTGGCGCCGCGAGCTGCGGATCTTTCGGCTTCACGCAAGATAATTTGAGCGGGGATCGAAATTTCATCGCCTCTAGTCTGCGGCACGATGCAGTAGGAGCACTTTTTGTCACAGCCGATCATTATGTTTATGAAGGATTTATATGGCGAGCTCGCAAAATCGCCGAAAGCAAACTCGCTCTCGTCGTAGTTTATGTCCGTGCTGATAAATTTTGGCGTACGTACGGCTTGCGAAATTTTAGATACGTTTCTGGCGCCGAGTACGAAATCCACAAAGGGCGCGCGCTTAAAAATTTCTCCGCCCAGATGGCTTGCGGTGCAGCCGCAAACGCCGATTTTAGAGCCCTTTTTTCGCGCCTTATCAAAAGCTCCGATTTCGCTAAAAAGCTTATGCACGGGCTTTTCGCGTACGGAGCAGGTATTTATTAAGATCAGATCCGCAATATTTACGTCGTCGGTGATCTCGTAATCTTGCTCTTTTAGCTGCGCGATAATATGCTCGCTATCGCGCACGTTCATCGCGCAACCTAGGGTCTGGATGAAGAGGAGTTTACTCAAAGGATATGTACCTCGTACATATACTCGTTTTCGTTCAGCCCGTATCGCACTATGCGCTGATACACGCTAAAACCCTTAGTGTCGAAAAAATCCACCAAAGCGGCTAAATCTTTTTGAGAATTTTCTCTATCCAGATAAAATATTTTTTGTCCGCTCTTTTCTACTTGGGCTTGCAAATCCTCGATCTTAACGCTTTTTGGCTTAGAGGCAAGCTCCGTTCTGGCAAGTTTTAGCTGCATGATCTATCCTTTCATTTATGTTTTAAACCCGCGAGTTTAGCGAAATTTAGATAATAATTCGTTTAAATAAAAATAAAGTCAAAATTCCATATAATACCGCACTTCAAAATTTAAAATCCAAATTTAGTAGCACGAAATCAAATCTTAAGGAAAATTTATGGAAAAAATCACCGACATCATCGAGTCGATTGCAAATGAAAAGGGACTTGAGCCCGCAGACGTAAAAGAGCGCGTCAAAACGGCATTCATCCAGACCGCAAAAAGACTTTTCGGCGAGGAGTATCTCTACGACAGCGAAGTCGATCCGCAGACCAAACGCGTTAAGCTTTACCAAAAGGTCCACGTCGTCGCGGATGATGATGAGCGGCTCGGCGATCACAACTTCATCGCGCTTAGCGAAGCCAAAAAAATAGGCGAAAACGCAGAGATCGGCGATGAGCTAAGCTACGAAATAAATATCGAAAACCTCGGTCGCACGGCTTCCGGAGTCCTGGCTAGAGAGCTAAATTTTCACATCCAAAGGCTGCTTGAAGAGAAAATTTTTGAAAACTATAAAAGCAAGGTAGGTACTCTCACCCACGGCACGGTCACCAAGATCGATCACGACGGCACGACCTACGTAGAGATCGAGGATACGAAGGCCTTCATGCCGCTTAAAAACCGCATCAAGGGCGAGAATTTCAAAGTGGGCGACGTGCTGCAAGCCGTCATCAAAAACGTAGCTATCGACAAATCTCACGGCATCAGGCTGGAACTTTCGCGCACCAGCCCGAAATTCCTAGAAGCCCTACTCGCTGCCGAAGTCCCAGAGATCAAAGACGGCAGCATCATCATCCAAGCCTGCGCCAGAATCCCCGGCAGGCGAGCCAAGATCGCGCTTAGCGCCGTCTCGCCAAACGTCGATCCGGTAGGCGCCACCGTCGGCAAAGGAGGTGCTCGAATCGACGCGGTGAGTAGATTTTTAAGCAAAAATTTGCAAGACGGAAGCGGCGGCGAGAGTATCGACGCGTTTGAATACTCTGCAAGTCCCGAAATTTTGATCACTCGTGCGATGGCGCCCGCGATCGTGAACTCAGTCAAAATAGCGCAGGACGGCAAGGCGATCGTCTATGTAAACCCCGATCAAAAAAGTAAAGCGATCGGCAAAAACGGTCTAAATATTCGCCTTGCCTCGATGCTGTGCGGCTGCGAGATCGAGCTTATCGAAACCGGTTCGGCGAGCGAGAAAAAGGTCTCCACGGAAGAAGGTCTTAAAAATCTCGAAGCGCTTTTCGGTGAGCTGTAGAGCTCGCGCATTTCGCTTTTTGAAATTTTGCAAGTTGCGCTTTTTATAAAATTCTATTCTTTTAGGATTTTATGAATTGTAAATTTCGTCTTTTGAAAATTCTGCAGCAAGGCGGAATTTTGTTTTGCGCGTAGGATGTGCAGAATCTGAAGCGAGCGGTAATTTTGCGAATTCGGTAGCTAGCGAAATTTATAAAATTTTAATGCCCTGCGGAATTCTAATATAAAATTTTACGTCGTTCGGAATTTTAAAATTTAGCGTCAAAGCAAAATTCTGACCGAAATTTTGCGGCACGGAATTTTATTTATAGTGCTCGAATTGATGCGATATTTAAATTTACACGGCGCGCAAAATTCCAGCCCAAGCTAGGTCGTACCTATCGCTCGTATAAAATTTCAACGTCGCCGTAATGCCAAAACGCCTTCGGCGCGAGGTATTCGCCGCCCAAGACGGCTAGGCCTAGTTTAAAATATTGCGGCGAGAATTCCGTGATTTTAGAGATTTCCTGCTCAAGTAGCGTCGTGCAGTAGAGGTTTGCTTCACCGCGAGGTCTTAACGTAAAACTCTCGCCGACGCGCCTAAGTAGAGAGACAGCGAGGCGCGCCTTTTGCTCCTCGCTTAAAAATTTCATCCGCACCGTGCCGAAGTCTCGCGCATGCGCTAAAAACTCCCGCATCGAAACAGCCGCGACGCCCTCTAGCCCGCCCTCGCCCATTACCGCGTGCACCACCAAAAGCGGGCGCTCGCGCACGATCATGCCTACGTGCGAGTATTTAAAATCCGTCGCAGTCGCGATTATGCGGCTGTCGGTAATGTCGCCTAAGCGAAAGACGAGATCGCCCGTGCGTAGATTTGATAAAATTTCATCCGGTACCCGTAGCGGCTCTTTGGCGGCAGGTGCGTGCGTGAGCATCCAAAGCTCGCCGAGCCCGCCCGCCACAAAGATCAAGCAGATAAGAAACTTTTTCGCTAAAGCGAGACTTTCCACTTGCCGTCTTTTTTGACGAGTTTAACGCTCTCGGTGCGGTTCGTGCCGTTTTTAAAAGACACGGTGACTTTAACTATCGCCGATTCCTCGCTGCTAGTTTGCAGCTCGCCCGAGACACCCTTTAGTCCGTCGCGCTTGGAAGCCTCCTCCTTGCCGGCACCTGCCATTTGTATCAGTTTGCCGTTTATCATCTGCATAGAGCCGTCGTCCGATCTGTCCTTATCGGGTATGTCTATAGCATCCACCAAAGTCTTAGAATCGCCCTCGTATAGGGCTCTGATGAAGTCCTCGGCTACGCCTTTCGGGTCGCTGCTGCAGCCCGCTAAAACGAATATCACAATGAGCGCGAGTAGAAATTTTTTCATAAGCTCTCCTCGTAGAAACCTTAAGATTTTATATACGGACGATAAATATTTTTTAAATTCAGATCTTTCTGCTCGGGGGAATTTATATCGCGTTTGGATTTGCGAAGGCATATTTCGTCGTGTCTTTGCTGAATTAAAATAGAATTTTGCATTCGAAGGAAAGCTCGTCTTGCCTCGATAAAATTTTATCTTGCCAAAGCGAAATTTTATGGCAGTTTCTGTGAACCGCGTCTTGCGGCACACCACTCAAACGGCGCCCAAACTCATTCGGTAGCGTGCGAGGCAATCTTTGCTTGTCGGAACTGAAATTTAGCCGTATTTTGCGGCTAAAATTTTAAAATTTAAATGTCGCCTTTGCCGTGTCGATCGCTTGCGATTTTGCTTTTTATCGCGACGCCCACAAAATTATAAGTAAATTTTACCTAAATAGGGCTATAATCTAACAATTTATTTCACAGAGGAAGACCATGGAAACTTGGGTGGCTTGGGCGCTCGCATCAGCAACCTTTGCGGCGCTGACTGCGATATTTGCAAAAATCGGACTCGAAGGGATCAACTCCCACT
>NZ_CALJPC010000095.1 GCF_937981295.1 uncultured Campylobacter sp. | reverse complement strand
CGATTACTCCACGGGCGCGGCTCAGGTCATCATGCCGCACGTAACGGGTTCAAATCAGGTCTATGAGCAGCAAACCTCGTGGCCCGTAGTGCTTGAAAACTCCAAAGTAGTGGTCTTTTGGGGGCTCAATCCGATCTCTACGCTTCGCGTGGCGTGGACGAGCTCGGACGAGCAGGGATTTAAGTATTTCGAGCAGCTAAAAAACAGCGACAAAGAGATCATCATCATCGATCCGATCAAAACCGTAAGCGGCAAGTATTTCGAGGGCAAGGCGCGATGGATCACCCCTCGCCCGAACACCGACGTGGCGATGATGCTGGGTATGGCGCAGCATCTCTACTCACAGGGCAAGTACGATAAGGAATTTTTACAAAACTACACCGTGGGCTTTGAAAAATTCGTGCCCTACCTTACGGGGCAGAGCGACGGCGTGGCTAAGACGCCAGAGTGGGCCAGTGAAATTTGCGGCATTAGCGCGGACGTGATCAAAGAGCTCGCGATAAAATTTTACGAAAACCGCACGATGATAATGGCGGGTTGGGGTATCCAGCGCGCTCATCACGGCGAGCAGGCGCACTGGATGATCGTAACTTTATGCGCGATGCTAGGACAGATCGGACTTGCCGGAGGCGGTTTCGGCTTTAGCTACCACTACGCTAACGGCGGTGCGCCTACCTGCGCGGGCGGCGTGATCGGCGGAATGAACGCGGCAAGCGTCGGCGTCGTTAAGGACGGCAAATTCCTAGGGCTTGCGCAGGATCAGAAGCAAGGCGGCGAAGCTACTCAAGCGTGGCTTGTAAATACGGCGAAGGTTGCCTTTCCTCTAGCTCGCATCGCAGACGCACTGCTAAATCCGGGCAAAACGATCGACGCAAACGGCGCAAAGATCACCTATCCTCAGATCGACTTCATCTACTGGGTCGGCGGAAATCCTATCGTGCACCATCAAGACACCAACACCAACATCAAGGCTTGGCGCAAGCCGCGCACCATCGTAGTGAATGAAATTTACTGGACGCCGACTGCGAAGATGGCAGACATCGTGTTTCCGACCACAACTCAGTATGAGCGCAACGACATCACGATGAGCGGAGACTACTCCAATATGCATATAATCCCGATGAAGCAGGTCGTCGCCAAGCAGCACGGCGCGAAGGACGATTATCAAATTTTTACCGACCTTTGCAAGGCTTACGCAGACGGGCTTGCCGAGGTTTATACGGACGGCGGCAAAACGGAGATGGATTGGATCAAAGAATTTTACGAAGGAGCGGGAAGCGCCGTGAACGCAAACACCGCTTTGGGAATACAGATGCCGAGCTTTGAGCAGTGGTGGGAGAAAAACGAGCCGACGGAATTTTACGAAACGCCAGAGAGTGCTGCGTACGTGACATTTGAGGATTTTAGAAATGATCCCGTTTTGGAGGCTTTGGGAACGCCTAGCGGATTAATTGAAATTTACTCCGATACGATCGCTGCGATGAACTACAAAGACTGCGGCGCGCATCCGATGTGGTTCGAGCCCGTCGAGTGGCTCGGGATGAAGGATAAGCCCGCGAAATTTCACCTGCTTAGCATTCATCCGTATGACCGCTTGCATTCGCAGCAGAGCAATACCTCAAATCGCAAGAGATACGCCGTCGCAGATCGAGAGCCGGTACTAATAAATACCGAGGACGCTAAAGAGCTCGGCATAAAGCAGGGCGATCTGGTGCGCGTGTATAACGCTCGCGGCGAAATTTTAGCAGGTGCGAACGTAAGCGATGACATAATGCGCGGCGTGGTGCAGATCTTTGAAGGCGCGTGGTACGATCCTAACGCCGATGGGCTTTGCAAAAACGGAAATCCGAACGTGCTTACGATCGACCTGCCTACGAGCGAGCTTGCCAACGGCAATATCTCCCATACGGCGTTAGTAAATATCGAGCTTTATAAACACAAGGCGGGCGAGGATATTAAACTAACCGCATTTATGCCGCCTAAAGGGGCGAAGTAGGGATTGGAAGCGGTCTGGGGTTTAGGGCGAGGCTCTATCCTCAGATCGCCGAGGATTTGCTGCGGCGACGGGTCGGATCGATTGGCTTGCCGCAGCTTTACGGCTGTGATGGGCTGAGGTTAAATTCTGAATTGCCCAAAGCTTTTCTACCTTGGCGACGGGCTGAGTGAATTTTACCCGCCATAGCTTTGTGAATGCGGCAAGCCAGAGGAGCGGCGAGCGGTATTCGTCTCGCTGCCCCACTCCGCCCTATTTACTCGTGAAATTTAACGGCTTGCCGTTTGAACTAGAATTTCAATCCAAACTAAAAAACCGCCTAAGCTTCCATTTAAAATTTTTCTTCGGAATTTGCGTATCGCTAAAATCGTCGCTGTAAATTTCGTTTTTATCGGTGAAATAGCCGCTATTTTGAGCCTGCGGTATAAAGTCGGTCCGATCTTCTATTTTTACGTTTAGCGCCTTGAAATATTGCGGCAGCTCATAATACTCTTTTGTAGATACGGCATTTATTAAAAAGTAATTTCTGTTGTTAAATTTAACGACAAAATTTCTTTTTAACAGCCAAAGGGGCTCCGAGCTCTTTTTGAGCTTGTAAATTTTATACGGCAGAGCAAATATTAAATATAGCATTAGATGCTTTATATAAAGAGCAAGTTTGCCTATATGAACGCCTATGCTTGAATATCTATATAACTCATACGAGCTTAAATAATGGAACCTGCCGTAAGAGTTTTCTAGTTCGCATACTACGCAGAAATGAACGCTAGATATATTTGCGGACGGATCGGGGGCTATTTTGGTTTCGGAAATTATGCTATCTTTCATATCTATATTTTCGACGTAGCGGATCAGGCTGTTTGAAAAATAAAAATAGCTCGGATTTTTAGAAAAATTTTGCTCCGCCGAAATTCTTAGCCGTATGAAAGAATATGTCACAAAAATTAAAGAAACGGTACCGAAAGCGCTAAATTTTCCCGTAGTGCCAGTCGTAATCAGATCATAACCCAAAAGCGAAAAACCCAATATGCAAGTAAATATGCTCCAGGAAAATACATGATAGACGGTGTAATCGTTTATGATCAATGGCTCTTTATCGTAATCTCTCATAAATCCCCTATTTTGTAAAATTTTGGCACGTTATAACGCTTTATTCTCATAACGTATTAAAATTTAAAGTCGTTTTGACCATTTAAATTTTTAAGTTCGTTATTAGGTAGAATTTTAAAATTCTACCCTATTTCGCCTTCTTTGCCGTATCTTGCCAGTCGTTGCATTTTCATAAATGCAACGCGATGAGTTTAAAACGAAATATGCATATTAAGCGCGATTATGCATAAAAGTAGCGCCAGCGGGACATAGACAAAGCGCCCGATATCATACCAGAGCTTGCCGCGAACCCTCTCTGCGCCCAGATTGATCTCATCTAAAATTTCATTCCGCTTAATCACCCAAAACCACGATATTGCGCCGATTACAGCCCCAATCGGAATGATATAAATTGATACGAAATCCATCCACGGACCCCATGAGCTTATCGCTTCCATACCAAGGCCCGCACCCAGGCAGATCGCGCACAATAGCGCAAGCGTGAAGGCGCGGCTTAGCCTTGGAAACTTATGCATTAGCGATTCGGCGACTACTTCGAACATATTTTGAAGCGATGAAATTCCACCAAAAATCACGGCGGTAAATAAAATCACCGCAAAGATTCTACCACCTGCCATATTTTGCAAAATTTTAGGCAGAGTTACAAAAAGTAGCTTAGGCCCCGCCGCAGGATCCATTCCATAAGCAAATACTGCAGGGATCATCACTAGCGCAGCTACCATCGCGGCTAGCGTGTCAAATAGCGCGGTATTTTTTGCCGCAGATACGACGTCTTCGTCCTTGGATAGATACGCGCCATAGACGATCATCCCTGAGCCCGTAATCGATAGCGAGAAAAATGCCTGTCCCATCGCAGAAATCCAAACCATCGGATCTGCTAGCTTAGTAAAATCGGCGCCAAAAAGAAAGGCATATCCGCCTGTAGCGCCTTGCAGCGTCGCGACCCTAACCGCCAAAATCGCAAATAGCACGAAAAATAGCGGCATCATAATTTTATTCGTTTTTTCGATGCTTTTGGCGCCGAAAAACAGCGTCAGCAACGTGCCTGCGACGATTATACAGTGATAAGGCACCACGGAGTAGGGCGTCAGGGCAAAAGAGTTGAACCACGTATCGGTATTTTCGCTCATTAGCGAGCCGTCTATGGCTTGAACTAGCGCCTTTAAAACGTAGGCGATGATGACGGCATAGCCCACTGCGATACACATCGAACCGGCAAGTGGCAACCAGCCGATAACCTTACCGATAGCGCCAAGTCCGCGGCTTTTCCACGCGTATTCGTATGAGCCCAGCGTGCCTGTTTTGGCGCGGCGACCGATCGCGTATTCGGCGCTTAGGCCTACGTATGAAAACAGCGCTACGAAAAAAACGTAGATTATCAAGAATGCGCCGCCGCCGTTCGTGCCGAGTTTGTAAGGGAAGCCCCAGACATTTGCCATACCTACAGCAGAGCCCACGCAAGCGATGATAAAGGCCCAACGCGATGAGAATTTGTGTTTTGTCATAAAGCCATCCGTGCGAAAAATTTTCGTTATGGTAGCAAAAAGGAATTTAAGATTTATTTATGCGGAATTTTAAGGCGTGCCGACTTGATTACTTAGGAATTTTTAGAATTTAAAATTGCGAAGTTTTAAAGTAAGATTGGTGAAATTTTATGATTAAAATCAATAGAGTTAACTCTGCGATTACTGCGCAGCAAAATTTTATCTTTAATAATTTTAGAATTTTACGCTTAGGCTTTGGATTTAAAATTCGCTTGGCCTGGGCTTACAGAGGGCTTACTATTTAAGTTAGGCGAGAAATTTAGATCAATTAGAATTTTAAAATTCCGCAAAATTTTAAAATCTACGATCTCGCAAAATTTGAAACAGGCTTATCAAGAAATTGTATCTAGCGCCGCTCTGGCAGAATTTTCGCGGTAGAATTTCGCCTTTCGTTTACAGCGCGCAGAAGGTTTATAAATAGCACTTTTGTAAATCCTACAGGGCGCGGGCATTCCTCTGTCCGCTATTAGGGCATCTATGTGGTAGCAGCAAAAAATTTTTACCCGATATGAGAATTAGCCGCGTCGCAAGCGGCAACGCGCTTGAAATTTCCGGCACGCAGCATCACAGAGCGAATTTTATTAACCCATATTTTGGCTTAGTTATTTTTCTCCGCTTCTTCGTTTTCTTGCGGTTGCGCAACTACTTTTTTGATCGCTTTTACGAGCGAAACTCTTGTGCCATCCATTCGCAGCACTTCGTAGTCGCAGTTTTCATCGCTTATTTTATCGCCGATTTCAGGTAGGCTGCCGAAGAGATTAAAGACGTAGCCGCCGATCGTTAGCTGCTCGGTCTCCTCGTCGAAGTCGATACCCATCACCTCCTCGACGCCTTCGATCTCGAAGCGGCCTCTAAACTCAAAGGTGTTCTCGTCGATACGTTTGAAATTTTGCGCATTCGCGTCGTGCTCGTCGTTGATGTCGCCAAAAATTTCTTCTATTATATCTTCCATCGTCAAAAATCCCGCCGTGCCGCCGTATTCGTCGATGACGAGCGCGGCAAAAATGCGCTGCTTATTCATCATAGGTAAAATTTTAGAGATCGGGCTGTTTTCAGGCACGATGATGAGCTTGCGCACGATCTTATCGAAGCTTTTATCTCCCTTTTGCTGGATGATGTCGCGGATGTGGATGAGACCTAGGACGTTATCTTTGCTGCCGTCGATATACGGGAAGCGCGTAAATTTCGACTGCAATACGGTTGCATAGTTTTCATCGTAGCTTTTTTGCTTATTTAGGCAAACTAGATCGCGCCTCGGCGTCATTATCTCTTTGGCGACCGTGTCGCTGAAATCGACAGCGTTTTTGATGATCTCGGTCTCTAGGCTATCGAGTACGCCGCCTTTTAGGCTCTCGCTTGCGATGATTTTGATCTCCTCGTCCGAAAGCGCAAGCTCGCTCTCTTTAGCGGGCTTTACGCCGATGATTTTAAGTGAGACGGCAGCGATGAAGTCAAATGCCTTGATGATCGGAAAAAACATAATCCAAAAAATATGAAGCGGTCTGGAGATAAAAAGCACGATCTTCTCGGTTTTAGCAATAGCGATGGATTTTGGCACTAGCTCGCCGAGTACGACATGAAATAACGTAACGAGCGTAAAAGATATGACGAAGGCGATCGTATGCGCCGCCGCTCCGCCGCCTATGCCGATGGATCTTAGCGGCAGCTCAATCAGTCTCGATACTGCTGGCTCACCGATCCAGCCGAGGGCGAGCGAGCTTATCGTAATGCCTAGCTGAGTGGCGCTGAGGTAGGTGTCAAGGGAGTTTGAAATTTTAAAAGCGAGCTTTGCGTTTGGAATTTTATCCTTGATAAGCTCTTCGAGGCGAGACTTTCTTACTTTGACGATTGAGAATTCCGAAAGAACGAAAAAAGCATTCATAAAGATGAATACAAAAGCTAAAACTAACATTAAAACCGAACTGTCCGTGTCCAAATTTCTTATCCTTTGAAATTTAAAAATGAATATTTATGATTATATCTAAAAACGCTTTAAAATCCAAAAGGCGTGGAAAATGCCTCGCGCCCGTGCGTAGAATTTTGCGGTAATTTAAAATTTCGCGCTGCGGCAGGCCTTTGTCGCGGCGAGATTCTATCGCGATAGAGCTTTGGCGCGGCGGCGGATAATCCTAGCGCTGTGCGCAAGCCCATTGAGAAATTTAAATGCGACGATAAAACCTGCTACTTAAAAAACCTCAGCGCGCAAACTCTTGCGAAATTTTAAATCGCAAGACTATCTATTTCTTGTGGCGGCCTCGTAAAGCGGCAAGACTTTCGGCATCACTTCTTTTAGATCGGCGATACGATCGTCGTTTGAAGGGTGCGTGGACATAAATTTAAGTGGATGGCTCTCGTTTAGCTTATTCATCTTCTCCCAGACGTTTATCGCCGCCCTCGGATCGTATCCTGCGCGCGCCATCAGCTCAACGCCCATCAGATCGGCCTCCGTCTCATGCGTGCGCGAAAACGGCAGCGTGAATGTGTACTGCGCCGCCATGTTCAAAGCTGCTGAGCCCAGATCTCCAAGCCCTGCTGCAGAGCTTGCTACGGCGATACCGACATCTTTCATCTGTTCAGTCGAGGCTCGCTCGCGGCTGTGTTCGCGCAGTGCGTGCGACATCTCGTGCCCCAAAATAGCAGCTAGCTCGGCATCGGTAAGCTTAAGCTTTTCGATGATGCCCGTATATACGACGATGCGACCGCCAGGCATACACCAAGCATTGATTGTAGGGTCGTTGATGACGTTTACCTGCCAGTTCCATTTCAGTGCGTCTTTGCGAAATGCGCCGACTTGAGCGATTAGGCGCTTCGAGATGCCTCTAACGCGATCAGTTAGCTTTTTATCAGTATTTAGGACGTGCTTGGCGTTTGCTTGGGCGGTAATCTGCCTGTAGGCAAGCGCGGCACTTTGATCCATTTCAGCTTCGCTTACGGTGATGAATTGCGAGCGGTCGATGCCTACGGCGCCGCCTTGCGTGGTACTCGCGCAGCCGGTAAAAATCATCATCGCAGCAAAGGATATTAAAAGAGCTAATTTTTTCATCTTTTCTCCTTGGAATTTTGCGGCGATTTTAGCGAAATTTGATTAAATTTTTAGAATTTTATTTTGGATTGCCGGATTTTGTGAGCGCGATCTATTTGGAATTTGTCGTGAAATTTAAGGACGGCCGTCGCCTTTAAAATAGAATTGGGCTTTGTAATTTAGCGATAAAATTTAGCGGTGATTTCGCAGAATTTTATCGCGGCGTAAGCGAGGCATTGCTATGTGAAAGTAGTGGATTTATCCAAATCCAAGTGCTACGTTGTATAAATAAGGCGCCTCTGCGCCCAAATAAAGGCAGGGGGGGGGTGGGTACAGCTTTTAAATTTGTGTAGCGTAGACTGCGATAAATGTGGCAGAATTTTATTTACACCAGGCGCTCGGTTTGGGCAGATAAGAGCAATTTGAAATTTGCGCAATCAAATCGTGCGATAAAATGGGCTCGGATGTCGCTATGATTTGAGGTGAGTCGCGCTAATCTTTTGCGGTACATAAATTTTTAATTACTAATTTGGTAAAAGCCAATGCGCCGCATCTTACGCTGCAGTGAAAATGATCACAGAAATGCCAAACGCCAAGACGCCTTTTCGTAGAATTTATCTCGCGAAATTTCATTTGCGCGCGTCGGGATAAAATTTCAAACTGCAAGCCGTACCGTATCATTTTGGATGGAATTTTAAAATTTTACGCGTTTAGAATTTTAAAATTCTGCTACGCAAATTTACGCGATGAAATTTCAAGCTTAAAAATCCGCACCGTTTTTGGAATTTTATATATGCTCTGACAGCTATAAAATTTTACACTTAGAATTTTATCACTGCGGCAAGATTTGGTTGGACCGGGGTCTCGCATCGCCGTAGGATTTTTGGCGGCACGGAATTTTGCAGCGCGCATCTAAATTTAGTTATGCAAAATTCGTAAAATTCTTTATCGGCATGAAATTTTACAGCGCCGTTAAAGCGCATAAAGAATTCTGCGCAGGCCTCGCAAACTCTAACGAAAGCTCCTTTCTTTTAGGGCACGCGAGCTTTAAGGCATGCTAGTATAGGCATGTGAGTAAATTTTGCAGCGCAAAGCAGCGAGCGCCGAGTGTTTGTCGCTAGGATTTTGCGCCTGCGGCGCCCATTTAATCCTTTTTAGACTTTAGCTTGGCGATCGTTTCTTTTGCTGCCTCGTAAGCCTTGGCGCTCATCTCGCGCGCTCTTTCGCTTACGTTTTTAGCGACGTCGGAGCTTTTTAGCTCGGCAAATTTTTGACTCATCTTCTTTTCAAACTCGCTAAGCTCTTTTTTGATTGCGTCGAGCTTCTCGTCCAGATCGAGGTTTTCGATGATTTTGGCGCTTTTTTGGCTTAGCTCTTGAGTGATTTCGCGCGCCTTGGCGCTTGCCTTTTTTGCGCGCTCGCCAAGCTCTATTTCGCCGATTTTGATGCTTAGCTGCTCGGCAAGATCGCTTGAAATTTTTCTAAATTTAGCCAAATAGCCTCCGAATTCTTCATCGGCGATCTTGGCGATTTCGCTTTTAGCGGGCTCCTCCGAGCTTGCGACCGCATCGCTTAAAACCGCGCTAAATAGCTCGCTCATCTGCGAAATTTGAAGCCTTTCGTTTTCTAAGCTCTGTGCGTCGCTTGCTGGCGAGAAACTTAGCTCGTCGCGGTATCTTTCGGCGGCTTTGTTTATGCCGTCGTAGCAGCCTAAAATCGCGCCTCTAATCAGCGCAGAGGCTGTATTTTTGCTCTCGTTTGCGACGAAAATCGCGCGATTTATGATGATTTTTGAAATTTCTTTTGTACGGAATTTCGTAAATTCCCCATCTCCTATAGCCGAAAATGCGATGTTTTTCGCCGTCTCGTGCGCGGTGTCCTCGATGTCGGTGCCGCTTTCTAGCACGCTTATGAAGGCTAGCTCGCTCGCTTCTTTCAGCACGTCCGCAAGTGGTAATTTGCTCGCAATCGCTCGCTGTAGCGCCACGCCTATGCGCTCTTTTGCTTCTGTTTCGCTTGCGTTTTGCAGCGCGGTATCCAGATCGTCGTAGCTGCGCAGAACTAGGGTTTTAATCGCCTTTTGCTTACAAGCGATCTTTTTGCGCAGATCGTCGTAATCGTAGATGAGTTTGTAAAGAGCCTGCTCGTCCTCGTCGCACAGCGCCTTTTTTACCCCTTCGATTAGCGCTTCGGAGGCGGCGTCTTTTAGCGCTCCTATTTCGTTAAGCTCGGCGGCAAAGCTTAAAACTAGCTCGGCGCTTTTAGCGCTTTTTGCATCTTCGCTTAGTCCGCGTAGAGCCTTTAAGCTCTGTTCAAAGGCTAAATTTTGCACGCAGACCGCCAGCTCGGCTTGTGAAATTTGCGCGAGATCGGCGCCGAATTTTTCTATCAGTTTTTCCTTCATATCCTCTCCTACAGTATGTATTTAAAATGAGCCTTTAAGCGCTCGAAAATTTCGTTTCGATGCAAGTCGTCTTTAACGAAAACGCTTACGTTGAAGCTCATATATTTGCCGCCGTTTGAAAAGCGCGAAAAGTCTATTTTGTAATTTTCGCCCTTTAAAATTTCATCGATCTGCTCGCGCTTTTGGGTGCTTGCGTCCAGGATAATTTTATATTCCCAAAAGAGCGGATAGTCGATTTTTGGCTTTTCAGCTCCTAGTATACACGCCACTTTTGCCTCCTTCTTTGCGTTGCAGCACGATGTCGGTAATCTGCATCGATTTATCTATCGCTTTTAGCATATCGTAAATCGTCAGTAGTCCCACGCTCACGCCCGTTAGCGCTTCCATCTCGACGCCCGTTTTGCCCGTGATTTTTACAGTTACGAAAAGCTTAAATGCGCACTCGCTCGCAAGCTCCTCAATATCGGTTTTAATCGAAGTAATCGTAAGCGGATGAGTCATTGGTATTAGCTCGCTCGTCTTTTTAGCGCCCATTATCGCGGCAACGACGGCAGTTTGAAGCACGGGACCTTTTTTGGCCGTGTTTTGCTTGACGGCGGCAAAGGCCTCCGCGCTCATACGGATGATGCCGCTAGCGGTGGCTACGCGCTCGCTCTCGTCCTTGGCGCCGACATCTACCATGCGCGGCATATTGTTTTCGTCGATATGTGTAAGCATAAAATTCCTTGCATTTTTTGGCGGGATTATAGCAGAATTTCGGGCATAAAAAAAGCCCGAGCTTTTAAACTCGGGCTTCATACAAAAAGGAGGTTTTATCTTGTCGGACAAAGACGATTATACTACCTAAACAGTAAATAGAAATAAAATATATCCTTTTTAGGCGAACTCTTTCACGCTTAATTTATAGCCGTTTTTAAAATTTTGATGAAATTTGACTATATGCTTTGACGCACTGCGTGGAGATTTGAATGGGTAGCGAAATGAAACGGAGCCGAAGAGCGACTAAATTTAAAGCGGACGTTAAAGAGCAAAGATAAAATTTAAAGCAGTTTGTGGTTATTTTGGCTCAATATGGACGATCAGAAGAGTGGAGCAGAGTGCTATGTCGCGGCAGCATAAATAAAATGCTACAAAGAAGCGGCTTAAATTTAAACACCGTCTTGTTCTAATTTAAGCTCGTTTTGCCTAAGTCCAAGGCATCGCGCGCGCAATGCAGTATAAATTTAAACCGTTAAACGGTGCAGGCACGGATTAAAATAGCGCGCGCAAATTTAAACATCGTCGCGCAAAATCCGGCCTGCGTTTGAAATTTAGCCTCGTTTAAATTTTAAACGTTTTTAGCAGGCTGCCTAAATTTAGCCCCTTACCTTCGCCGTTTGCGCCGCCTCCTAAAAGATCGCCCAAAAAGCTGCTTGCGTCGTTGATATCGACTTTGCCGTCGCCGTTTAGGTCGAGCTTGGCGCTTGCGATTTTACCGATCAGCGCGCTAAAATCCACACCTTTGCTATCGACGGCGTTTGCTTGTACGTCCTCGCCGCCGCCCAAAAGTCCGCCCAGCATTGAGCCTAGCGAGCTAGATCCGCCGCTTTCGTTTTTGCTTAAAAAATTTGAACTGATGCCCGCAATTATCGCATTTATCTGATCGTCTGGCAGATCCACGCCTAAAAATTTCTCGATAAACGCGACCGGACCGCTTTGAAATTCTCTTAAATTTTTATCGTCGCTTTTAAGCGCAGAGACCATATTTACAAGTCCGTTTATGTCCATTTACGCCTCCTTGATCTTGGCTTTTGGGGCCTGTTTTACGATAAGCTCTATTACTTTTAGGGCGTCCGCTTTGGCTTCAAAATCCTTGCTAACGGCGATGATCTGCCCGTTGCTAGCCGTTAGGCGGAAGCGAACCTTGCCGGCTTTATCGGTATAGAGCTCAAATTTCGGATTGTTTAGCTTCTCGCCGCCTGCGATTTGATCCTCGATCTTATTTAGCGCGGCATTTTTTACGACGCTTTCGATACCGTTTTTGCAAGCGGCCTTGCTCGTGTAAACCTCCGAAGTACATAGCACGTGTCCGTCATAGAGTAGATCGAATTTGCAGCCGTCCTTAGCGTCTTTGATTAAAAACTCAGCCATTTTTCATCCTTTCGTAGAAGATATCGTTATTTTAGCTAAAATTTTAATAAATATTTTTAATAGGCGCGGAATTTTCTGCTAAAATTGCGCACAAATTTCATTTACAAAGGATCATAATGATAAAGGCTCTACGTTTTAGCTTGATTTTCGCCGCTACTTTAGGATTTAGCGCGGATGAGAGCGATGCATTATTTAAGGACATAAGGACGCGTCTGGGCTGCAATCTAGCCGCACAGGACTGCGAGACTAACGCGGGCGGGCAGAAGGCGCTTTTTAGCGTGGCGCGCCATCCGATCGAAGCGGGAGCAAACGAGCTAAAAATAAGCGGAATTTCGCGTGAGCTGAAAAATCCGAGCGTTAAAATTTCGGGCGTGAGTATGAATATGGGCAATGCGGAATTCCCGCTAAAGCGCAGTGCAGACGGCTATGAAGCGACGCTTGACGTTGCAGTATGCACGCACGCCGTAATGCGCTACAAACTTGAAATTTACGAGGATGGCGAGCCTAGCGGGCTTTTTGTGTATTTTGATCTGCGAAAGCGTGCTACAGATCGAGACCGCGGCGAAGATATTCACTTGCATCACCACGAGCATTAGACGCGCCCCGTTTGTGCGCGGGGTAAAATTTACGCTTCTTTGAGACGTCTGCTAAAATTTACATGCTGCTCGGAGAAAATTTTATAAATTTTAAAGCGCCGCTCGCGATAAATTTTATGTATCTTTCGAGCGACACGCGTCGCGAGCAGATACAGATGCCTGCGTAAATACGCGGCTAGCCGTGGCTACCTGACGCGCTTATGGGCATTTTGCACGTACACCATTGACTTATAGGCGCGCGGCTATTTGCCGCGCATTCACCGCATATGTTTCGTAACCACTACCGAGGCACATCAAATTTAGCCCCTCGCCGCCTTTAAATTTTAAAATTTTTAAAATTCGCTTGCGTTTCATACGCCTAATCTATGCGGAATTTTGAAATTCCTTGTATAATCTGAAGCAAATTTTAAATCTAAGGAAAGCCATGCAAATATTAAAACAAAAGCACTTTAGCGGCGAGCGCGCGCTGTTCGGCGCAAAGGATCTGCGGATCGAAAATTCCGTCTTCGGCGAGGGCGAGTCGCCGCTAAAACACAGCGCAAATATCGTCGCGCAAAACTGTAAATTTGAGTGGAAATATCCGTTTTGGTACGCCGAAAATATCCGCGCGCAGGACTGCTTATTCGACGAGGTCGCGCGCGCAGGGATCTGGTATAGCCGCGGCGTAGTGCTAAAAGACTGCCTCTACGGCGCGCCCAAGGGGCTTCGCCGCGTAAAAGACGCCGCGCTTCAAAACGTGGAATTCCACGACGCGCAGGAGACCTTGTGGCACTGCAGCGACGTCATGCTAAAAAACGTCACCGCAAAGGGCGCGTATTTCGGGCTTGATTGCGAAGGCTTAAGCATCGAAAATCTATCGCTCTTCGGAGATTACTGCTTTGACGGCTGTAGAAACGTAACGATCAAAAACTCCAAGCTCCTCTCCAAGGACGCGTTTTGGAACTGCGAAAATATCCTTATCGAGGACTGCTTTATCGCGGGCGAGTACTTCGGGTGGAATTCCAAAAACGTAACGCTACGAAACTGCAAGATCGAGAGCCTGCAGGGCTTTTGCTATATACAAAATTTACGCTTGCAAGACTGCGAGCTTATAAATACGACGCTAGCGTTTGAATACAGCGACGTCCGTGCCGAGGTAAAAGGCGCGATCGATAGCGTCAAAAATCCGAGCAGCGGGCTAATCCGCGCGGCAAGCATCGGCGAGCTGATCCTAGACGGCGCAACGGACGCGTCTAAAACTGAAATTATTACTGAATTAAGGGCGTAAGATGGGACTTTTTGATTTTATAAGTGGCAAGGAGAAATACGACTTCGACACTCTGCCAAACCGCCGCGGCACGAAGTCGCTTAAATGGGACGTAGGCGAGAATGAGCTTCCGATGTGGGTCGCGGACATGGACTTTGCCGTAGCGCCCGAGATCATCGAGGCTCTGCAAAAGCGGCTAAATGAGCGGGTTTTGGGCTATTCGCTTGTGGATGATGAATGGCGCAGCGCGTATCAAGGCTGGTGGCTCGCGCGACACGATTATGAAATCCAAAAGGAGTGGTTGATCTATGCAAATGGCACGCTGCCTGCGATCGATTCGATCATCCGCAAGCTCACCTCGCCCGCCGAAAACGTGCTGCTGATGAGCCCGGTTTATAACTGCTTTTACTACTGCATCAAAAACGCCGCCCGCGTGCCGTTGCAAAACGAGCTTGCCTACGCTAACGGCGATTATAGCATTGATTGGGAGGATTTACAGGCTAAGCTCGCCGATCCGCAGACGACGCTTTTTATCCTTTGCAATCCGCACAATCCGGTCGGCCGCACCTTTAGCAGAGACGATCTTACCCGTATCGGCGAGCTGTGCGAAAAGCACGGCGTGACGGTGCTTAGCGATGAGGTGCATTGCGATCTGACTGAGCCCGGCGTGCGTTACACGCCATTTGCTGCCGCGAGCGAGACGTGCGAGAAAATTTCAGCCTCCATAATCGCGCCAACCAAGGCGTTTAACATCGCGGGGCTGCAAAGTGCGGCGGTCTTTGCAGCAGATAAGCGCTTGCGTCATAAAATTTCAAAGGCGCTAAATTCCGACGACATCGCCGAGCCGAATTTTTTTGGCGTCCAAGGAGCGATCGCCGCATTTACGAAGGGTGCGCCGTGGTTGGACGCGCTGCGCGAATACCTCAGCGAAAATCGTAAATTCGCGGCGGAATTTATTGCGCGTGAGCTTCCGCAGGTGCATGTCGTGCCGCAAGACGCGACCTATCTGATGTGGCTTGATGCGGGCGCTTACACGCAGGATAGCGCGGAGCTTGCGCGCTTCATCCGCGAAAAAACGGGGCTGTATCTCTCCTGCGGCGCGCAATACGGCAAGGGCGGCGAGAAATTTTTGCGCCTAAATATCGCGACCTCTAGGGCGCTGCTAAAAGATGGGCTAGGGCGGCTGAAAGGGGCGCTAAAGATTTGTCCGCATTAAGCAAGCTGCGGCGCGGCAAGGACGAAATTTAAAATTTATAACGGCTAAATCTAAGACAGGCGCAGTAAATTTTAAAATTTTGCGGCAGGGCGCGAGTTTTGCGCTAAATTTAGCGGCGATCAGGCGGCGGTGCGCGGTTAAATTTAAACATTTGCGCGACAAATGAACCGGCGCTTAAATGCGCTACAGAAGGCGGATTATGGATAGAAACGGCGATTTAGAGGAGCTTTACCTGCTTGAAAAACGGCGCGAAAAGCTCTCGCGCATTAGTAAGCTCGTCTCATTTTTGATAACCCTGCTGCTACTCGGACTTTACGTGTTTTTGAATACCAGGGCAGAGCTCGTCTCGTTTGATACAAACTGGCTTATAATCGCGCTTTTCATAATCTTTCCCCTCTTAAACGGGCTGCTCTACCGCCTATTTTACAGCCTAAGTTTTGGCAAAAACGGCGGCACGCAGCGCGCAAATTTTGATAAATTTAGTGGCTTTGATACGACGCAAAATACAGGCGCGCTAGGGCAGGGCGCGGCGCAAGATGGGCAAATTTTAAGTACCGATACAAACGAGGGGCGGGTATTAAAAGCTGAAGCGGGCGAGGGCGGTAGCTACGAAAGCAGTGATAGCCGCGAGAGCGCTATTTACGAGAGGTTTGAGCCCAAAGCTGCCGAAAGAGAAGGCAGGGGCGAGAAAGACGGCGAGACCCAGTCAAAATTTAACTTTCTAGCCGATCTGCAGAGCCTGGAGGATGAGCGCGCGGCGCTGAAAAAAGCGGTGAAAAAGGCCAACATCATCGCCGCTATCGTAGGGACCTGCGTGGGCGCACTAGTGGCGCGCTTTTGGGGCGAAGTGGCGGTCGGCGTATTTTTCGGTATCTCCGTTTATGGCATAGTAGGCGCTCTTTTGACGGCGAGCAAAAGACGGAATTTCAGATCAAATTTTAAAAGCAGGATCGTCGCGAGCATCGCAAAAAGCTTCGGGCTTAGCTACGACGAAAGCGGCGGGCTTACAGCGGATGAGTTTTTTGAAATTTACGACTGCTATATAAACGAGCAATCGAGCGAGGATATGATGAGCGGGGAGGTGCAGGGCGTGCCAGTGAGGTTTAGCGACTTTTACGCCGCCGAAAAGGTGCGCACCAAAAACGGCACTCGCACCGATGTAAAATTTCAAGGAGTGCTTTTCGTCGCGGACTTTCACAAAAGGCTTAACTGCGAGGTGCGGGTGTGCCACAAAAACTCGCGAAATCTGCGCAGATACGGGCAGCGAGCGAATATGGACGATGTGAAATTTGAGGAGTTTTTTGACGTCTATACGACCGATCAGGTGGGTGCCAGATACGCTCTTACGCCGCTTTTGATGCAGCGACTGACGGAGGTTTATCTAAGGCTGGGCTCGCAGATAAACGCGGTGCTAAGGGAGGATAAAATTTACGTGGCGATCGAGACCTGGCGCGATAATTTCGAGCCTAGAATCGACTGCTCGCTAAAGCAGGACGCCACGATAGCGCTTTACGTAGATGAGATCGGCGCGCTTGTTGATATCGTGAGCGAGCTAAATTTGAACCGCAAAATTTGGAGCGAATGAGGTGGGCGGCGGCGCAGTGGAATATGGTAGAGGCGGTTGCTGCATACGGTTCTGGCGATACACAGATATGCAGACAAAGCGCGCGGGATCGTAGGCTTAGCGGCACAGATGCGCTGTGTAGCTGGGCGTGGAAATGGATGCGTTGCGCGGCTTATGCGTTTGGCTCTTAAATCGGTACGGAAAATTTAGCCCGCGTGGAAATTTACAAGTCGTTTTGAGTCGATAAATTTTATAAATTCTCGCTCGGTTTAACGATCGGTCGCTCGCGATTTATCACTGCTCGTGCGATATAAATTTTTATCGCACGAGCAGTTTGTATTAGAATTCTACTGTCGCTTGAAATTTTACGCCGCCGCGTGCGACTTAAAATTTGCCGCGACGACCCGCGCTAGGCTGCGTTTTGGCTCGGCTAAATTTACTCGGCGGCAATTCGCCGTGCGGAAGCAAAACTTTGCCGCTAGATCGATAAATTTAGCTAGCTTATAGAAGCGCTCGCCGCCTATGGGCGTTTACAGCCGCCGTTTCGGTAAAGTTACGGCGGGCTCGTCACTGCAAGGTCGCAGGGCTCAATTGCCCTGCTAAACTAGACGGCAAATCTAAATTTATAGCTTCCCGCCCTCGATTACGACGTCATCAGCCTTGATGTCGTCGCCGTATACCGGCGCTAGCGTCGCGTCGTAGTCGGCGTGGAAAAATTTCTCGTCCGCGAGCTTTACGATTAGATCGTCAAGCCACTTGCGAAGCTCATCGTTGCCCTTTTTGACCGCAGGCGCGATGACGTCCTGATCGCCGAGCGAGCGGATGCCTACCTTAAAGCCAGGGTTTGACTTCGTCCACGCAAACAAAAGCGTATTATCATGCGCGATCGCATCGCCTCTGCCGTCCAGCATCGCACCGAAAGTCTCAGTATTTTGGTCAAATTTTAAAAGCTTGATCTCGGGATGGTTTTTCGTAAAATACAGATCTGCGGTCGTGCCTTTGTTGATTAAAAGCGTTTTGTCCTTAAGCTGCGAAACGTCGGTGATATCGCCATTCGGGCTCGCGACGCCGAGAGCTACCTTCATATACGGCAGCGCGAAATCCACGACCTCTTTGCGCTCCGGCGTGACGGTAAAATTTGCAAGCGTGATATCGACCTTATCCGACGCTAAAAATTCCGCGCGATTAGCCGCCTCTACGAGCACGAACTGCACCTTGCTCTCATCACCTAAGAGCTCCTTTGCGATGCGTTTTGCAAAATACACATCATATCCCGCGTTTTTGCCCGTCTCGTCAATGTAGCCAAACGGCGGCTTATCGCCGAAAACGGCGATCCTCACTACACCGCGTTTTTTAACTCCGTCTATATAGCTTTGCGGAGCGGCGGAACCTTGTGCGGAATTTGAGGAGCCTTTGCCCTCGTCGTTGCAACCTGCGAAAAATAACGCAACTAAGATAAAAAGCGTGCTTAGCGTTTTTTTCATCTTTTCTCCTTTATTAAAATTTATTTTTTAAATTCGAACATATTTAGAAATTTCTTCGCACGCTCGCTCTTCGGAGCGGTAAAGAACGCCTCCGGCTCGTTAATCTCGACGACGCTTCCCTCGTCCATAAAAACTATGCGATCGGCTACGGCGCGCGCAAAGCCCATCTCGTGCGTTACGATTAGCATCGTCTGCCCCTCTTTGGCAAGATTTAGCATTACGTCGAGCACCTCGCGCACGATCTCGGGATCAAGAGCTGCGGTAACCTCGTCAAAAAGCATGATCTTGGGCTTCATCACCAGGCTTCGTACGATTGCGATGCGCTGTTTCTGCCCGCCGCTAAGCTCTTTGGGGTAGGAGTTTTCCTTATCCGCAAGACCTACGATCTTTAGCCATTCGCGAGCTAGAGCTATCGCCTCCTCTTTCGGGACGTTTTGCACCTTCATCGGGCCCAGGATTATGTTATGTAGCACGCTAAGATGATCGAAAAGCTCGTAGCTTTGAAATACCATGCCGATCTTTTGTCTGATCCTGCGCCACTCTTTGAAATTTTGATCGATCCGTTCGCCTTCGATTATAAAATTTCCGCTTTGTACCGGCTCTAAGCCGTTGATCGTGCGAAGTAGGGTGCTTTTACCGCAGCCGCTAGGACCTAGGATCACAACGACTTCGCCCTGCGCGACGCTAAGGCTGACGTCCTTTAGCGCGTGCAGCTTGCCGTAAAATTTATTGATTTTATCGATTTTTAAAATTTCCATCAGCTCCACCTATTTTCTAATTTTTTCGAAAGCGCCGAGATAGGGTAGCAGATCAAAAAATATACGAAGAATATCGCTCCGTAGATGATTAGTGGCGCGTAATTGTCGCGGAAGACATTTACTTCGATGATCTGCTGTCCGACCTTGACGAGCTCGATGACGCCGATTAGCACGGCGATCGAGGTTGTTTTTATCATCCTGCTGAATAAATTTATCGTCGCGGGCACCAGGCGCCTCATCGCAAGCGGCAGGATCACGTAGAGATAAATTTGAGATCTGCTAAATGCGAGCGCTTCGGCGCTTTCGAACTGATGCTTAGGGATGCTAAGCACGGCGCCACGCACTAGATCCATCATCTCAAAAACACCCCAGACGCTAAAGACGATGATCGAAGCCGCGATATTTGAGATGTGGATGCCAAATGCCTTGCTCGCACCGAAATACACGATGAATAGCCAAACGATAGGCGGCATGATACGTACGATCTCTAGGCAAATTTTAAGCGGGATGTATAAAGCTCTACGCCCAGAGGCCATTAAAATTCCAAGTACCAAGCCTAGTACGAGCGAAACCGCGATCGAGATGAGCGCGATTTGCAGCGTGACCCCAAGTCCGCCAAGAAGCCTGATTAAATTTTCGCCGCCGAATAGTTCCATCGCTAGCCTCTCATATACGCAAGGCGCTTTTCAAGCAGCGTAAGTGCGAGCGAAAGCGGCAGGATTATGATCAGATACGAAACGCTTAGCATAAACAGTGCCTCGTTCGTCTTGTAATACAGCCCGATCACGTCCTTTGCGGCATAAACGAGATCGGCGAGTGCGACGATGCTAACGATCGAGGTTTCTTTGAGTAGGAATATGATATTTGCGCTGATGGAGGGCAGGGCGATCGCAAAGGCACGCGGCAGCACGACGTAAAACACTATCTGTGCTTCGCTAAGGCCTAGGCTCATCGCGCTTTCGATCTGGGATTTTTTTATCGCCTCAAAACCGAGCCTAAAGCTCTCGCTCATATAGCTTCCGCCCAAAAACGCAAGCCCTACGATCGCGCAGGTAAAGCCCGAAATTTGAACGCCGAGCTTCGGCAGGCCGTAGTATAGAAAAAATAGCTGAATTAAAAGCGGAGTGTTGCGAGATAGCTCGATATATGCGCTCACAAGCGGGCTTAGCAGAGGTACTCTTTTATATTTTATTAGCGTGCAGATAAAGCCGATGATGATGGATAGTAAAATCCCGTAAAATGCGAGCTTTAGCGTTAAAATTCCCGCCTTTACGAACATAGGGCTAAATTTAGCTATAAAATCAAAATCCATAAATTCTTCTTTCTGTAAAATATGCATATTATACAGATAACTGATTAAAATAGTATTAAATCAGAATTTTTTTATAAAGATTCCGAAAATTTAGGAGTTTAAAAATATATCTTATAAATATATTTAGTCCGAGCAGATACCCGGACTATAGAATTTTGACGGAATTTTACGAGTAAAAAATATACGCGTAGCCGGAAACTAAAATCGCGGAAACCACTGCTAAAATTCCGCCACTCCGCACCATTTCCGCCTGGCGAATGCGTCCCGTTCCAAAAACCAAAGCATTCGGCGGCGTCGCTACCGGCATTACGAAAGCGCAGCTCGCGCCTACGCCTATGATGATCGTAAGAGTTTCTTTCGGTAGCCCCATTTGAGCCGCTACTCCCGCAAATACTGGTACTAAAAGTGCAGCGGAGGCGGTATTGCTGGTAAATTCCGTAAGGCAGATGATGAAAACCGCTGTTACTAAAAGTACGATGTAAGTAGGCGCTCCACCGAAAGTGTGCGCGACTAGATCGCCAAGCACCTTAGAAGCTCCGGAATCGCCTAAAACCGCACTTAGCGTAAGTCCGCCGCCGAAAAGCAACAGCACGCCCCACTCGGTGTTTTCGGCGATGTCGTGCCATTTGGCAAGCCCTAGTATGACGATTACGACTGCCGAGCAGATCGCGACGTAAGCATCGTCCACTTTAAAGCCCACAAGGGCTGAAATTTGTTTCGAAAATATCCAGCCAAGCGCCGTTAGAGCAAATACGACGATAGTAATAATGCGCTCGCGCGTCCAAGGGATATGCTCCAGATCCATCTCTATTTTATGGCTTAAATTCGGCTTGAAAATTATATAAAGCACCACAAGCATTATCGGTAGCATCACGCACATTAGCGGCAAACCTACCTTCATCCAGTCCGCGAAGCTGTAGTGCAAGGCTTGAGCCACGATTAAATTTGGCGGAGATCCTACGAGCGTGCCCAGACCTCCGATGCTTGCAGAATACGCGATGCCTAAAAGCAAAAACACGAGCGTGCCGCGATCTTTGCTCTCGTCCATGTTGGCGCAAATTCCAAGCGCGATCGGAAGCATCATAGCAGCAGTTGCGGTATTTGAAACCCACATCGAAAGGATTGCCGTAGCAAGGCAGATTAAAATCGCAGCTACACCCAAGCGACCGCCTGCGCGGGCGATTAGCCACATCGCGATCTTTTTATCGAGCTTTTGCATATGCAGAGCCGTTGCCAGAGCAAAACCGCCGAAAAAGGTAAAGATCGTAGGGTTTGCAAAATTTGCAAGCGTGCTTTTGATGGTGGCAGCTGTGAAAGTGCCATCTTTGGCGAATTTGCCAAGTCCGATAGCTACCGCAAGCACCGGCACCATAAGCGCGGTTACCGTGATATGCACGGCCTCTGTAAGCCACATAATCGCGATAAAAGCAAGTAACGCAAGGCCTTTTTTGACATTAGGCTCAAATGGTAGCGCGGCATATAGCGCAAAGCCCACAGCAGCGGCAATCGCCATAATGATGACACCACGCTTAGGAAACGGCACGGTGTCGGTTAGCCTGTCTAAACCCAGCTCGTCTACGTCTGAGTCCAGTGGTCCTTGCAAGCGGGAGTTGCGTAACTCCACTTTGTGTTCTTCCATAGATACTCCTTTTTTGGATTTGGCTTATGATACAAAAATGAGGCGGGAATTTTATAAATTCCAAATCAAATCGTCTTAAATTTTTAAAAGTGCAGTTACTATCGGTAACACGGCACTTATCTCATGTGTAAATTTTAAATTATACATAAAAACGAACAACTAAGTAAGCGCTTTAAATTTCATCACAGATTATTTTTTAATGACACCCGACATTAAATTTGCTAACTGCTCAAGGGAGGCGGCGTAGAATTTCGTCGAATTCCGTGCTGGCAATCGAGATAAAATTTTATCCAAGGCGAGTGAGATAAAATTCCAAGTCTTGCCGCAAAATTCATCGGAATTTCAAAAAAAGGATATTATAATCAGCAAATTTTAAACGAGCCCGTAAGCGAACCCGGCGGAATGCTTAAGGACGGCAAGCGGTGAAATAGCAAAAGCGGCGGCGGAAAGCCCGAAATTATAAATTATAAGGAGAAAATGTGAAAAACAAAATTTTAATCGCGGCGTTTGCCGCTGCGGTATGCGTGAGTTCAAGCTTTGGCGAGGGGATATTTTTAGGTATCGAGGGAGATTATTCTTTTAAATCCAGCATCACTACTAAATGGTCTGACGAGGACGATTCTGGCACGAATAAAGATAATAAGGGTCAGGCTGCGCTCGGCTTTAAAGGCGGCTATGATTTTGGTATAGCTAGGGCGTACGGCGAGTACTTGTATGATTTCAAAGCTTCGAAAACTGGCACTGACGAGGACATCATATTTAAACACGAGTGGAATAAGCATAGCTTGCTCGTAGGCGGGGATTTTACGCCTGAGATTACGAATGGCTTTAAACTCGTAGCGGGCGCATATACAGGAGTTTCATTTTTGAAATATAAAATTTATTCGTATGACGAATCTGACGGAAGCAGCGATTCGCTTTCAAAGACTCTGCCTGGCTGGGTCATCGGTGCAAGACTAGGCGGGCTATATAGCTTTGATGAGCATAACGAGATCGAGTTTGGCTACAAGGCGGACTATACGAGGTACAAGGCCAGTAAGCTCGGAGAGGATGTAGACAAGGTATATGAGACTAACCATGGAATTTATATAGGGTATAATTTTAAATTCTAAAAATTCTAACGTACTAGCGCAGGATGGGGCGAACGAACTCCCGCTCCATCCATTTTAAATTCCAAATAATTATTAGACATCAAATCGCAGGCAGGATTGTTTAATCCGAAATTTGCGAGCAATTCAGACGTAATTATATGATAATCAAGGGTGCTGCCGATATTAGACGTCAAATTTTACCCGCTTACGCGTATAAAATTTTAAAATTTTTAAAAATATCATTACCCAAGCTTAATTTCCTATTTTTAGTGCTATCTGCTAAGCTCTTAAATTGATGGAATTTATGAAATTTTACTCAATCCGCTTTTTTCTAAGAATCGTTAAAATCTCAAGTTGAAAAAGCGGAATTTTATCAATGTCCCCATTTGCCACTTTAAATTTGTTTCATAATTGCTTCGGATATCTCACGACCCCTAGTTCGAGTACGACGCAGAAATGCCATTTTGCTTTATGGAAATCTCGCATTTACATCTTCGGGATTAGCACTTAAATTTTGCGGTAAAATTCTAAAACTACTGCGTCTAAGAATTTTAACGTTTTAAAGCATTAAATTTTTACGATTTTAATGTTAGTCGCAAGCGTAGAATTTTTACCTTTATAAATTCGCGGTAAAAGCGGTAGATGCCTGTCGTGCGGATTTAGATGCTAGATTAATCCGCAAGCGCTATGCTTTTACTAAAATTTTGTCTTTGTAAAAATTTTAAAATTTCAATCGCTGTTTTTAAAATACTTCGGTGCAAACATAAATTTCTAGCTGCTTTGCTATATTTTGTAAGCTAGCTCGGAGTTTTAAAATAGCAAGTCGTCGTGCCTGCTATTTGCCAAAAACCCTAGCGAAAATCGCGTCTACGTTTTTAGTGTAATATCCGTAGTCGAAGCACTCTTTAATCTCGCTTTCGCTTAGTTTTTCTCGCAGCTTTGTATCTGCGAGCAGATTTTGCAAAAACAGGCTATGCCCTTGCTCATCTATAGCTTTTTTGCCCTCTTGCAGATCCGCCCAGACCTTCATCGCATTACGCTGTACGATCTTATAGGCATCCTCTCTGCTAACTCCTCGTTTAGGCAGCTCTAGCAGTACGCGCTGCGAAAACACGAGCCCACCGGTTAAATTTAGATTTCTCATCATATTTTCGGGATATACGAGCAGTTTTTCGATCAAGCTTGTCAAGCGATTTAGCATAAAATCGGCGGTTATAAAGCCATCAGGGAGGATAAATCGCTCGACTGAGCTATGGCTGATGTCGCGTTCGTGCCATAGCGCTACGTCCTCCATCGCGGGTATTGCGAAGCTACGGATCATACGACATAGTCCAGTTACGTTTTCGCTAAGGACAGGATTTCGTTTGTGTGGCATCGCAGAGCTGCCCTTTTGACCTGGGCTAAAAAATTCCTCTGCCTCATAAACCTCGGTGCGTTGATAGTGGCGGATTGCGATAGCGATCTTTTCGCAGCTGGAAGCCAGGATCGCAAGTGCGCTCATTACCTGTGCGTAGCGATCGCGCTGGATGACTTGATTGGACGCGGGAGCGGGCTTTAACCCCAGATATTCGCACACTAGCTCTTCCAGCTCTAGTGGAGCGTGGGCGAAATTCCCCATCGCACCGCTTATTTTGCCGTAGCTGATAACGCTTTTTGCGTGTTGCAAAAGCTCTAGCGCGCGATTTATCTCATCATACCAGACCGCAAGCACGAGTCCGAAAGTGATCGGCTCGCCGTGGATACCGTGGCTGCGCCCGACCATCAGTGTCATTTTATGCTTCATGGCTTGAGATTTTATCGCAGCTTTTAAATTTTGCACATCCTCAATGATAAGCTCCATGCTTTCTTTGATTTGTAGTGCAACGGCGGTATCGATGCAATCGCTGCTAGTCATGCCGTAATGCACGAAGCGGCTCTCCTGCCCAAGGCTCTCACTCACGCTCGTTAGAAATGCAATCACGTCGTGCTTGGTGGTCTTTTCGATCTCATCTATCCGCTCGATCCTAAAGCTTGCGTTTTGTAGAATTTTATCTTTATCACAGTCGCTTATTAGACCTAGTTTATTCCACGCCTTAACCGCCGCGAGCTCGACTTTTAGCCACGCGTCGTATTTGGCTTGCAAGCTCCATTTTTCAGACATCTCTTTTCTTGCGTATCTTTCGACCATTTTAGTAGCCTTTCGGTTAGAATTTCTTGTATAATGATGGCAAAAATTATATAAAAATAGGGCTGAAAGTTTAATATGGGTTATGAGAAAAGAAGCTTGGGAAGCTTTGAGGGGCGCAAAATTTACGAAATTCTGCTTAGCCTCGGATACGATATGAAATCCGCGCAGCGCATCTGCGACAAGCACCGCGTAACCGATGCAGAGGATCAGAATTTGCATAAAAACTCCGTCGCGCACGGAGAAATTTTTTTGATCGATTACAAATGCGAGCCGCGCGGACTGAAGCCGATCTTTGAGTGCGATGCGTTTGCGGCATTTGACAAGCCGAGTGGAATTTTAAGCCATCCGAGCGGGCGCAACTCGCCTTATAATATGTATGACGAGATCTGGTCGCTATACGGGCAGGACGCGTGCGTGGCGCATAGGCTTGATTTAGAAACCAGCGGAATTCTTATCGTCGCCAAGGATAAAGACGCGGCGCGCGAGCTTAAAGAGTGCTTCGAACAGCGTAGAGTGATGAAAAGCTATCTAGCGCTCGTACGAGGGGATTTGCAAAGTGCTGCTTGCAATGGCGAGATAGAGAATTGCTATGCGCTAGGTTCGTATGAAATTTGCGGATCAAAATTTGCGGGCAATGCTGTGAGTTTACCAGATAACGTGTCGGATCTGCGCGATACACTAGCTCTAAAAGGAGTAGGCAATAAATTTGGATTTAATATCTTGTCTAATAGTGCGAGTAGGAGATTATGGTGCGATGCTCTATCTGACGGCATGCAAGCTAAATTTGAATCTGGCGCTCCTGCTGGCGATGTTGACAGCGGATCTGAATTTGATGCCTTATCCTGCGGCGTGAGTGATAAGCTTAAACCCGCTATCGCGATGAGTAGCGCGGATAACGGACATAAACCTTGCGCCTTATCTGTGGCTAAATCTTTGCCAGCTACTTCTATGGGCTGCGTAAATTTTAAAAAATTTGAGCCTGCAAAATACGCAAAATTTAGCGAGAAACTGAAATTTTTAAAGGATTTTGAGGGGTTTGTGATTGATGCTCCGATCGCTCCTAGCGACGAGTTTGCCGATCTTAAAATTCGTATGAAAATATCGCGCGACGGAAAAGAGGCGATCACGCTGATACGCCCGCTGCGATATTTCTCGGACATAGACGCTAGCCTGATTGAGTGCTATCCGCTGACGGGTAGGCAGCATCAGATCAGGCTGCATCTATTTGCCGCGGGTGCGCCGATATTGGGAGAGCCGCTGTACGGGCTTTCGCGCGAGCAAGCGGAGCGGATATTGGATAAAAAGATGGATGAGACAGAGCGGATCAGAACGACGGGAGCGCCGAGATTGTTGCTGCACGCGAATGCAATCCGCTTTGAACTAGGCGGCGAACGATACGAGATAAAAAGCAAATTCGATGCCGCGAGAGAGTTTTATAATCTTGCTAAAATCGGTAAAATTTAAGCAACTCAATAAAATTTTGAGGTGGCGGCGATTATTTTTATGACTAGGATTTTGCTTTTGCTGGTTTTTATACAATTTTGTGATTACAACGGCGTTTAATTTATTAATTTCTCATCTATGGTCATTTGAAAATTTTAAGACGATTTTATTTTGCGATGGCTATATTGGGAAAAAGCGTTACAGCTATAAAAGCACATAATTCAGCTTGGCTAGACAATGGGTTTCATATATTTATTTTCGGTAGCGAAAATTACGGTAAATTTGAGCTCAGAGCGCATAAATATTGGATGTTTCAAGATAAGTTGGGCGGTAGTATAAAAGATTTTAAATCCGATGTTGATTCTTTTAAAAAATGCAATAAAGAATATGGAATATTTAAAAGAGAATTTGACGAATACGCCAATTTTATATTTAAGCAAAAGGACGGGGCGGGAAGCTCTGTTAATTTAGAAAGCTCGGCATTGATAGCAAGCATAGGGAGCAAAACGGTAGTTGCTTCTTTTGTGGAATATTGCAAGAGGATGCTTGGTTTGGGTATAGACCGTAGCATAGAACAAAAACAAACAATAGAAATATCGCAAGATATTGGCATGAGACTTGGATTGTAATTGTTAATTTCTATGAAAATTCGAAATGCCAAGGGTAGATTAGAAGGAATTTATGGATGATTTCAGTGTTTGTTTTGGCATAATCGCGAGTTTAATGGTACGTAAATTTAAAATCCGGATAGCAATATATAACCAATATGAGAGAAACTTTATAAATGTCAAAGTGAGAGAAGAGATGCGATATTTCTCATTGTATCGCTAAAATTCTACACCCATTCATTTATATAATCATAATTGCAAATTAGTGCGAAATTTGATCGGTAAGATGTGTGTAAGATTAAGACGCGGCAGTTAATTTTTATTATTTTGGCTTCTTGTATTTGCATATGGTAAAAGTGATAAAAAAATGCGTAAAATTTAGCCTAAAAGTAACTATAAAAATTTGTTTTATACTTTAAAATTTGGTTTATTTTTTCAAATAGCCATAAACGCCACTTCTGCTTCGCCGATATTAATGACTTCGCCTTTGCGCGTCATCACGCCTAGACCGTGCTCCATGTCCCACGAGCAGCTAAACTGAAAGCCGATTTTCGCGCCGTCTAGGATATAGATATTTTGCAGCTCCAATAGTTCGCTAAGCTCCTGCGGCGTAGCGACGTCAGGCATGAAATTGCTTTTCGCTTTGCTCGGATAGTCGTAGATCTCCTGCCATTTTAGGTAGTTTTTTAAAATTTCGCTTAAGATGCCCGTTAAAATTTCTTCCTGATTTTGTTTTAGAAACTCTAGTACGTCCGATTATGCGCGATTTGGCTTGTCCGTCTCCTCGCCGTCTTCATCTAAAAAGGTGCAGCAAAACTCGCCTTCTTGCTCTAAAGCTTTGCCGAAATACTCCAGCCGCAGCGGGAAACTAAAGTTCTCGTATTCCTCATCTTCAAATTTTGGCAAAATTTTAGGCTCCGCAAGATGTGCATTAAAAAACTCCGCGACCTTTGGGCTGCGGGTGAAAAGATACTCCTCATCCGCTTCGTAACTTTTGCGCAAAAATTTAAGCACCTCCTGCTCTGCGCCGCACTCGAGGCGGCACTCGCCCTTGCAATAATCGCTCACGTAGGGCGGATTTTTATTACTTCTGGCGTGCTTGTCCATCTCACCTAGCCAGCGCAGCATATTTGGGGTGTCGCCCGCCCATTTGTATTCATTCACCATGCGCGCCGATAGATGTATGAGGCGTAGATGCGGTATTTCTCATCGTCCGCCTCCGCCCATTTTGCCTTGATAAAGCGGATAATTTCCACCTTTGTAATCTTGGATTTTTTAAGCAGCGATCTGTCCAAGAAAACGCCGATCTCATCCATTATCTTTTGTGCGTCCATTGCTACTTCGTTATAAATTTTTTGCCGATTTGCCTTGTGATCTAGAAATATCAAATTTTTTTCTATTTTTTTAAAATTTTATTCATATTGGCGCCATTTTGATCTAAAATTTTACCCTGCTCGTTTCTTTGTTTGAGTTGTCCGCACGCCGCACTGATATCTAGCCCCTTGCTCTGGCGGATCGTGCAAGTAATGCCGTGCGCGCATAGATAGTCTTGAAATTTCACCATATTTTCGGGGCTTGGTCTGCCAAAGCTCGAGCCTTCGTGCGGATTAAAATAGATCAGATTTACTTTTGCGCGGATGCCGTGCAGAAGTTTCACTAGCGTTTTAGCATCGCTTGAGCGGTCATTTACCCCATCGATCATGAGGTATTCAAACATTACGCGCTTTCGCAGATCGATTGGGAACTCGCGCACCGCCTGCATGATCGATGCGATATTGTAGGCGCGATTTATTGGCATTAGTTTTTCACGCAGTTCGTCATCCACTGCATGCAGCGAGATCGCGAGTAGCACGCCAAGATCCATTTCGCCAAGCTTTTTTATCTGCGTAGAAAGTCCGCTCGTACTTATCGTTTGTCGACGCGGCGCTATGGCGAGTCCGTCGTTTTCTTTTAAAATTCGCACGGCTTTGGCAACGTTGTCTAGGTTATTAAGCGGTTCGCCCATCCCCATATATACGACATTGACGCGGCGCTCGTACGGGATCGTGTTCATTTTCTTGATGAGCCAAATTTGAGCTACGATTTCGCCTGGAGTTAAATTTCGTACGAAGCCACCTTTTGCTGTCAGACAGAAGCTACAGCCAATTTTGCAACCCACTTGCGAACTTACGCAGATTGAGTAGCGCGCGTGTCTTATAATTTTTTCGTTTTCATCTCGCAGCTCATCCTTCATCGGCAGCAGGACACTTTCTATCGTCTTGCCATCTTTGAGAGCGAAAAGGTATTTGATACTGCCATCGCTACTTATTTCGGATCTGATACATTTAAGCGGGTCTAAATAAAAATTTTGAGCTAAACCTTGACGGATCTCTTTTGGTAGGTTTAGCATTTGTGCAAAGTCATCCACGTTCTTTTTGTAAATCCATTCGTAAATTTGCTTGGCTCTAAATTTTGGTTCAACGAAATTTTCAAGCTCTTTCATCGTAAAATCAAAGATATTTTTCAAATTAATGCCTTGGTTTTTAGATATTTAGTTAAATTTTCTTTTGCAGTGGCGTGATTTTTTAAAAAATCCGTGTGAGCATTTGAATCGCAAAAATTCGTTGCACAAAAAATTCCGCAAGCAGGGATTTGAAATTTTTGAGCTACCTTAAGAACCGCAAAAAATTCCATATTTTCTAAAAAATAACCTCGCTCAAAGAATTTTAGCGCGGATTCTTTATCGGTCGTGATAAAATTTGAGCTATTAGTTATTGTTTCATATGAAACATCGGCAGAATCCCTAGCTAGAATTTCATAGTTAATTGGAGAGTATGAAAGTTCATAAAGCGCCGATATCTCACAGTTTGCAGCCGATCTGCTTTCATAAATTTTTAGAATTTTACCTTCTTTATATAGCCCTGCAGAACCCACGAAAATGATTTCACTCGGCAAGCTTTGCCTATTTTCGCATAAAAATTTAGTCAAATTTATACTCATATCCACTAGCCCTACACCCATAGGCAGGGCAAAATCAAAAATTTCATTTCGTCCGGCAGAGATTATCATTTACGCATTCACGCTTTCATTATTTTTCACTAATCATAGCAAAATGACGATAAATTTAAAGCTAAATTTTGAAATTTTATCGTGGTAAATTATCTGATAAAATTAAAATCAATTTAAGCAAATATCTATGAGAACTGTACTCTTACCTTCCGTAATCGTAGTAGCGCAGGTGGCGGGTAGAAGATGGAAAAGTATTTAAAAAAGCTTATGATTTAGCTAAAACGAATAAATTTTATCTAAGCAAAATAATACTTGTCAAAAAACTTGCAAGATAACGAAGGGCTGAAATAAAATTAATTGTTTAGTCGCTTTGGCGGCTAAGTTTCAACCCCACGGTATAAACCTGACTAAATTTACAGTCTCACTTCAATATTTTGTTCTCGCAAATACGCTTTTAGTGCCTTGATTTCGATTTCTCTGAAGTGAAAAATCGATGCCGCCAGGCATGCGTCCACACCCGCCAAAAACGCGTCTTTAAAGTGCTCCATCTTGCCTGCTCCGCCGCTTGCGATGACGGGGATGTCAAGCGCGCTGAAAATCCGCGTCAAATTTAGCTCAAAGCCGTTTTTGACGCCGTCACAGTCCATCGACGTGAGTAAAATTTCTCCCGCACCGCGCTCCTGTGCCTCTTTCGCCCAAGCAAGCGCATCCCTGCCGGTATCCAGCCTACCGCCGTTTATAAAAACGCTGTAGCCGCAAAGCTCGCCGTTCCCAGTCAAAATTTCATCCTGCGAATCGCTTGAAATTCTGCTCAAATTCTGCGTTGCGTCGCGTAAATCGCCGCGCGAAATTTCACTCGAATTTCGTTTTGCGTCGATCGCGACGACGACGCACTGCGAGCCGAATTTATTCGCCGCCTCGTCTATCAAATCAGGATTTTTTATCGCGGCAGAGTTGAGGCTGATTTTATCGCAGCCGACGTTTAGCAGGCGCGAGATATCGTCGATCGTGCGGATGCCGCCGCCCACGGTCAGCGGGATAAAAAGCTCGCGAGCGACCCGCTCCACGACGTCCACGATCGTATCGCGCCCCAGATGCGACGCCGTGATATCGAGGAAGCACAGCTCGTCCGCACCCTCCTCGTTGTAGCGTTTGGCTATCTCGACCGGATCGCCCGCATCCACTAGACCTACGAAATTTACGCCCTTTACCACGCGTCCGTCTTTGACGTCGAGGCACGGGATGATCCGCTTTGCAAACTTGTTCACGGCGACCTTTCTTGGGTTAAATTTTATAATTTTAGCCAAATTTTACTTAATATAATGACTTTATAAGTAAAATTTGGCTAAGCTTCCTTGATGATTAGGGCGAAAAAAGAGTTCGGGCAAAATTTTTTAAAAGACGAAGCCGTTTTAAGCAAGATCATCCAAGCGATCCCCGAGAGCGTACAGAATGTCGTTGAGATCGGGGCTGGCTTAGGTGATTTAACTCGCAAGCTTTTGGAATTTTACAGATTAAAGAGTTTCGAGATAGATGAAGATTTATATCAAATTTTAAGCGCTAAATTTGCACAGCAGATCGCTAGCGGCGAGCTTGAGCTCGTTTTGGGCGATGCTTTGCGGATTTGGCAGCAGCGGGGTCTTGGCTGCGGCGAATATTTTTTGGTCGCAAATTTGCCCTACTACATCGCTACAAAGATGATTTTGCAGGCGATCGACGATGAGTTGTGCAGCGGATTTTTGGTGATGATCCAAAAGGAGGTCGCTTTAAAATTCTGCGCTAGAGCCGGGCAGAGCGATTTTAGCGCTCTTTCGATCCTAGCCGATCTCGCTGGCGGTTGCGAGCTTCTATTCGACGTTGAGCCTGGCTGCTTCGAGCCTGCGCCGAAGGTAACTTCGTCGGTGATCAGGCTCGTAAAGGGCAAAAATTTCAAGCCCGGTGCCGAGATAAACGCAGATAGCCTCGGCGTAAAAAGTTGCGCTCAGCTCCAAAGTCTCGATGAACACGAGAAATTTAAAAGCTTTTTGCGCGTATCTTTCAGCGCGCCGCGAAAGACGCTTATTAAAAATTTAAGTGCAAAATTTGATAGAGGCTTAGCCGAAGAGATCTTTTTAAATTTGAAAATTCCGTCTACGGTTCGGGCGCACGAGTTAAATTCCACCCTTTTTTTAGAAATTTTTAAAAATTTAAAGGTAAAAGATGGAAGAAAACAGAAATGAAAACGGCGTCGAACGACTCAAAAAAAGCAATCGCTACAAAAAACGCAAGGAAAATCTAAAAAAATCTATCGCGAGTGAGGGCTCTGCGGGCGGCGCGGAATTCGGCGGCGAGCATGAAAACGGCTCTCGCAAAAACAAAGGCGCAAAAAACGGGCAAAATTCCGCTCCTTCACAGGGTTCAAAAAATGGCTCTCGCAACGGATCAAATTCTTCGGGTAGTTCGTCAAACGGCGGTTCAAACGCCGCGCATTCAAACGGCGCGAGCGGTGCGCATTTCGGCGGCGCATACCCAAAAAACAACGAAAACGGCGCGGGCGGTTCAAATTTAAACCGCGACGGTCGTGCAAAATCAAATAGCAGCAGCGCAAAAGGCGCAAATTCTAGCGCCTCAGACGATACGAACTCTTCAGACTCGCAGAAAAAGAAAAAGCACAAAAAGCGCTCAAATATGCCAAAGAGCCTTACCGGCAATGAGCCGTGGCAGAAGGCGATGGATGATGCGATCGCACAAAACAAGCTGATCCACGAGGAGCGCCTGCATCCGCTTAAAAACGCGAATCGCAGCGATGAGACGATACGCATCACGCCGCTTGGAGGGCTAGGCGAGATCGGCGCAAATATGACCGTGTTTGAGACCAACACGAGCGCGATCATCGTCGACGTAGGCATGAGCTTTCCCGAGGAGAGCATGCTCGGAGTGGATATTTTGATCCCTGATTTCGATTATGTCCGCAGGATAAAAAATAAGATCAAAGGCATCCTCATCACCCACGCGCACGAGGACCACATCGGCGCGATGCCATATTTTTTCAAAGAATTTCAATTTCCGATCTACGCTACGCCGCTTCCTTTGGGGATGATAAGTAATAAATTTGAAGAGCACGGCCTTAAAGCCGAGCGCAGCTACTTCCGCCCCGTGCAGAAGCGCCAGCTCTATCAGATCGGCGATTTCGAGGTCGAGTTTATCCATATAACTCACTCGATTATCGATGCAAGCGCGCTTGCGATCACGACGAAGGCGGGCACTATCATCCATACGGGCGATTTTAAGATTGATCACACGCCGATCGACGGCTATCCGACCGATCTGAACCGTCTGGCGCATTACGGCGATCAGGGCGTCATACTTTTGATGAGCGATAGCACAAACTCGCACAAAGGGGGGATCACGAAGTCCGAAAGCTCGGTAGGCAAGACCTTTGATACGATATTTTCGAGCTGTAAGGGGCGCGTGATAATGAGCACCTTTAGCTCAAACATCCACCGCGTCTATCAGGCTATAGAGCGCGGCGTAAAATACGGCCGCAAGGTCTGCGTCATCGGACGAAGCATGGAGCGAAATTTATTTACCGCGATGGAGCTTGGCTACGTAAATTTAGACAAAAAAATCTTCGTCGATGCCGATCAGGTCTCAAAATATCCTGATAATGAGGTTTTAATCGTTACTACTGGCTCGCAGGGCGAGACGATGAGCGCGCTGTACCGCATGGCGACGGACGAGCACAAATACATTAAAATCAAATCCACCGATCAGGTAATCATCAGCGCCAAAGCAATCCCCGGCAACGAAAGCAGCGTCTCAACTGTGCTTAACTACCTGCTAAAAAGCGGCGCAAAGGTCGCGTATCAGGACTTCAGCGAGATACACGTAAGCGGGCACGCCTCGATCGAGGAGCAAAAACTCATGCTGCGCTTGATAAAGCCAAAATTTTTCCTACCCGTGCACGGCGAGTATAATCACATCGTAAAGCACAAAGAGACCGCGATGGAGTGCGGCATCGAGGAGAAAAATATCTATCTGATGAACGACGGCGATCAGATGGAGGTTTGCGAAAAATATCTAAAGCGCGTCAAGACCGTCAAGACGGGCAAGGTTTTTATCGATAATCAGATCAACAAGCAGATCTCTGATGAGATCGTCAAGCACCGCCAAAATTTAGCCGATGCGGGCGTCGCGGTAATCATCGCGCAGATCGACAAAAACGAAAAGAGGCTCATCCAGACGCGCGTCATCACCTACGGGCTCGTCGCCGATAATCAAACGGCGCACTTTACCAAGGAGATGCAGGGCATCATCGAGCAGTTTTTAGCAAATTTAAAAGATGAAATTTTGCTCGATCACTGGGCGCTGGAGGGCAAGATCCGCCAGGCCGTGCGAAAGCACATCTTTAGAAAGATCAAAAAATATCCGACTATTGTACCGGTAATTTATTTGATGTAAGCGCGGCTAAATTTAGCGCGCAAAGAGACTTTGATCTGCGGCGGGCGAGTGAAATTTTGATGGCGCCGGTTAGCGCTCGGGTCTGAAATTTTGCGATGAAAGCGAGTTTTACGGCGTGAAAATTTTAAAGCGGTTAGTAAAATTTGAACGCAAAATTTTGGCGTAAAGTAAAATTTAAAGTGTGTCTAGCAAGCCCGCGGCGAGTAGGTAAGGGGGCGCGTGATTTTGTGATTAGAATTTTGCGGCGTAAATTTTAAAGGCGCGAAATTTCAGCTAGCGTAAATTTAGGCGCGGCGTAAAGAGGCGCAAAATGAAAGCAAATTTTAAAAAGAAGGTTGAATGAGTGAAATTTTAGATACGGCACGAGAGGTGCTAAGGCTCGAAGGAGCGGAGCTTTTGCGGCATGCGGATCTTATCGGCGAAGAGATCGAGCGGGCCGCAAATTTGATCCTTGCTTGCAAGGGCAAGGTGATCGTCACCGGCGTGGGCAAGAGCGGTCACATAGGCGTTAAGATCGCCGCGACGCTTGCCAGCACCGGCACGCCGTCGTTTTTTGTCCACCCTACCGAGGCGCTACACGGCGATCTGGGTATGATTGGCAAGGACGATATGGTGCTTGCGATTAGCTTTAGCGGCGAGAGCGAGGAGCTGGTTAGAATTCTGCCACACCTCAAACGCTTCGGCGTAAAGATCATCGCGATGGCACGCGATAAAAACAGCTCGCTCGGCAAGGTTTGTGATGAGTTCATAAGCCTTAACATTGTCAAAGAGGCCTGTCCGCTTGGCGCCGCGCCTACGGTTTCTACGACGCTAACGCTCGGTTTGGGCGACGCGTTAGCGATCTGTTTGATGAGGCAGCGTAGATTCGGTAAGGAGGATTTTGCAAATTTTCACCCAGGCGGCAGCCTCGGCAAGCGACTCTTCGTCAAAGTAAAAGACGTAATGCAAAGCAAAAATTTGCCAGTTGCAAAGCGTAACGCCAGTCTAAAACAAGCCATCGACGTTATGACTCACGGAAAGCTCGGCACCGTTTTGTTGGTGAACGAAAAGGGTACGCTCGAGGCGATCTTAAGCGACGGCGATCTGCGCCGCGCGCTGATGCGAGAGGATTTTGACATCAATGACGGCGCGCTAAAATATGCCACCAAAAATCCTAAAATGCTGGACGATAAAAATATGTTAGCCATAGACGCGCTAAATTTGATCGAGCAATTTAAAATTCAAGTCCTGCCCGTGGTCGAAAACGGCGTGCCCGCGGGGATCTTGCATATCCATGATCTAACGAGTCTGGGGCTAAAATAATGCAAAAGATGCGTCTGAATAAATTTATCTCCCACAACACCGGCTACTCGCGCCGTGAGGCGGACGAGCTGATCAAGCAGGGCAAGGTTAGTATTAACGGCCGCGTCGTTAGCGATTTTATAGAAGTTAGCGGCGAGGAGAAGATCCGCATCGGCTCGCGCCCTATCAAGCCCAAGACGGAATTTACGATGATCGTTTATAACAAACGCAAAGGCGAGTTAGTTACTAAAAAGGACGATCGCGGCAGGCGGACGATTTACGATAGCTTGCCGGAGGGGTTTAGCAGATTTGTTAGCGTGGGGCGTTTGGATTTTGCAAGCGAGGGGCTTTTGCTGCTGACCGATGCGCCGGCGATCGCTACGGCGCTGATGAACAGCGACATCGAGCGAGAGTACTATCTAAAGGTAAAAGGCGAGGTGAAGGACGAGGTCGTAACGTCGATCCGCGAGGGCTTTTTCGCCGCAGATGCGAGCAAAGGCGCGCACGCTAAAAGCAAGATCAAATCGATGGAGTTTAAACCCTTTTTGGGCTACCGCATAATGCCTAGCAGCGGCGGTTATACGAAAATAAAAGCGATCATTAACGAGGGTCAAAACCGCGAGCTGCGTAGATTTTTCGGCTATTTCGATCTGGATGTCGTGGAGCTTAAGCGCACGGCATTCGGCAGAATGACGCTTGGAACGCTAAAGCCTGGCAAATGGCGCTATTTTGATCAGGGCGAATACGAAGACCTGCGTGATTTTTTGAAAGAAAACAAAATCCGCTATTAAATTTAAGAAAAGAGGCGAAATGAGCTCAAAAACAAACGCCGCACGCGTACTGGACGGTCTGAAAATCCCTTATGAGATTAAAGAATACGCGGTTGATCCTTTAAATTTAGATGCGGTACACGTGGCAAACAGCGTGAGCGAGCCGATCGAGCGGGTCTATAAAACGATAGTTTGCACGGCGGATCACGAATATGTCGTAGCCTGCCTGCAAGGCGATCTAAATCTCGATCTCAAGGCGCTCGCGCACATTTGCGGCGCGAAGCGTTGCGAGCTGATGGATTTGAAGGATTTACAAAAGGTCACGGGCTACATCAGGGGCGGCTGCTCGCCGCTTGGGATGAAAAAACACTTCCGCACCTTCATCGATGAAAAAGCGCTAACGCAGGAGAAAATTTACGTTAGCGCAGGCGTGCGCGGAAAACAAATCGCTCTTGCGCCGAAGGACCTTGCAGTCGCAACCGAAGCGCAAATTTGCAAAATTACTCACGACTAACGCAGCATTACTTTTGCTGCCGCTTGCGTAAGTAGCAGCGGCGGCAAGCTGGCTAAAATTTGCACTGCGAGATTTAGACTTTTAAAATTTCGCAGCGTGCCGTTTATTAAAACGAGCTCCTGCGCGACAAGTCTTTTTTAAGAACGCGCTCTTTGCGCGTGATCCGTTTTATTCACTATAAATTTAGACTCACGGCGTTTGGAGTCGTTTGCGATGAAATTTTAAAATTCCATCGCAAATTTTATACGTCTCGCGCCTATTTTTTGAAAAGCTCAGAGACGTTCGGAGCTTGCTTTTCTTGCTCGCTAGCGGCGAAAAATTCCGCTTTGGCGAAGTTAAAAACGTTAGCGATGATATTGGTCGGAAACATCTCGCAGGCGTTATTATAAACCGTAACGGCGCCGTTATAAGCGCGGCGTGCGGCGCTGATCTGCTCCTCGCACTCGCCTAACGCGTTTTGTAGCTTAGCAAACGATTCGTTAGCCTTGAGGTTCGGATACGCCTCTACCGCAATGCGGATCTGCCCCAAAAGAGCCGAAATTTCGCTATTTAGCTTAAATTTATCCGCGTTAGAAGCCGCGTTGATCGCTTGCGAGCGAAGTTCGCTAACGCGCGTTAGCACGGCGTTTTCGTGGCTCATATATTCGCGCGTGGCGCTAACTAAATTTGGGATGAGGTCGTAGCGCTTTTTAAGCTGCGTGTCAACGGTAGAGGCGATATTTCGCACCTGGTTACGCTTGGCGATGAACGAGTTATAAACGCCCACTAACGCCAAAACTAACAAAACTATGACGACTAATAAAATCAAAGCCGCATTCATTTTCTCTCCTTTTAAAGTGTTTCAATTAAAAATAAGAATATTTAGCTATACTTGCCATTTCTTTTCACGTGTCAAGGTAGCTCAGCTGGTTAGAGCGCTGGTCTCATAAGCCGGAGGTCGAGAGTTCAAGTCTCTCTCTTGACACCATCTTTAATCCCTTTAAGAGCCGCAACGGCGCCCCAAAAAGTTCGAGATTATATCTTACTTATACTTGAAAAATAATGAAAATTAGCAAAAGCATAAAATTTACCTTCGGGCAAATGTGAGTTTTTTTGAATTTGTTGCTCCGTCTCTAAAAGATAAATTTACGCAAAGTATCTTTACCTACGAGCCTTTAAGATATTTTGGCAAAAGTTTTTTATTCGAGTCTCTTTCGCGTTTTCACATCGGTAATCCGTATCAGCATAACCTATCACATTCCGCGCAGATTCACACTATTTAGCTAAATTTTTTGATATAATCCCCCCGCTTTAAAAGCTAAAATTTAAAGGAAACATATGAAATTTATTTCTCACAAAATTTTAAAAAGCGCGGTTTTGCTGGCAGCATTGGGATCTTTTGCGACTTGCGGCGCCGAGACGCAGCAGCCTAGCGGCCACGCCATAAGCGGCGTAGCGCTATCGGCGATAGAGGAGGACAATAGGGCTAAAGAAAATTATCTAGTCATCGACGTTAGAAGCGCGGAGGAATATGCTGCAGGTCACCTAAAGCACGCGATCAACATCCCGCTCGGAGAGCTTGAAAGCAGGCTGGACGAGATAAGCGCCTACAAGGATAGAAATGTCGTGCTTTATTGCAACACCGGCAACCGCAGCGGCAAGGCGCTTGATCTGCTTAAACAAAAGGGCTTTAGTATGCTTATGAATGCGCCAGGCGTGAAGCAGTATAACTATGAGCTGTATAAGGTCGGCAGCATAAACGCGGAGGGATTTTTGAAAATAGCAAATGAGCCGAATGTGCTGATCATCGATGCTAGGCAGAAGCAGGACTACGACGCGGGGCATATGAAGGGCGCGATAAATATCCCATACGGCGAGCCTTTGGAAAACTACAAGGACGTGCTTGAGGCCAACAAAGACAAAAGGATAATCACGCACTGCTACAGCGGCAACCGCAGCGCCAAGCTAGCCAAAGCCCTAAACGAGCGAGGCTACAACGTTACAAATCTACTCGACGGCACGAAAGAGTATAATTACGAGTTGGTGAAGTAAATTAGAATTTAGGCTTTTAAAGTAAAATTTCAAAAGCCTAAATCCATAACATTATTTTTTCGCAATATTTATATATCAGAGGGAGCGCTCTAAAATTTTCTTACGCTTTTCCCAGTCACTCATATAAAGAAACAAATAATCGTAAAATTGTTTGGAGTGACTTGGGTGCACCAAATGAACAAGTTCATGAAAAACTACATATTCGATGCACGCTTTTGGTTTTTTGATGAGCTCTATGTTTAAATTTATATATGACTTATAGGGATTGCAGCTTCCCCATCTTGTTTTCATCTGCCTTATTTTTACGCTTTTGATATCTTGCTTTACTATCTTGTTAAACTCTTGCAAGATGTTAAAAAAATATAGCATCGCCTTTTCATGATACCACTCATAAATCAAATTTTCTTTTCGCTTTAGGTCGCTTTTATCTTTTACAAATAGCTCCAGATAACCTCTTTGTAGCTTTACGCGCTCCTCCTTAGACTGCACCACTTTTAACCGGTAGCTTCGCCCAAGATACCTAAAATCCTCACCGCTTACATACTCTTTTTGCGGCGTCTTAAACGAAGCAAAAAACGCCCGTTTTTGCGATATCCACTTGGCTCTTTTTTGCATGATAAATTTTATATGCTCATCGCTTGCTGAATTTGGCGCGGTTAGTATCGCTTCGCCGTTTGGTCTAACTTTTAAAGTGATATTTTTTACATCTTTTTTGATGATTTTTACGTCACTTTGCATAAAAGCTTATCCCTATACCACGGATAGTTTGATAAATTTTCTCTTTATCGTCGATAGAAACACCGTATTCATCCTCTACGTCCCAAAGAGCATCCTCCATCGCGCTTGTTATCTCATTTTCTACGTCTTTATTTTTGTGCCATTCTGGTTTTTTTGAGGCCTCTTCGTAAATTTCATAAAATTTCACGCTCAAATTTTTAGCAACCGACTCTATACCCTCAAGCTCCACATTGCCTAAAATATCAAGCAAGTTATCATAAATGGCAAACAAAATTTTCTTGCCGTTAAACTCTTTTGGATATCTATCTTCGTTTGGTTTTAAAGCTCCTGTTATCAGATCCTTTAACTGTTTTGCTTTGGCAAGTTTTTCTTCTTCGCTAAGTCTTTTAGCCTTATACTCGTCGATGACATCTTGTATCTGTTTGGCTATTGATTTATAAAACGCCGGATTTGACTCCATTTTTTCTTTTACCACCGCACTTACGGCACTGATTATCGTATCGGCTTTTGCATTTTTGCCTTCGATTCTTTGCACCTCATCATCAAATTCCGTCTCAAAGATATTTACGAGCTTCGTAAGCTCATTGACCTCTTTTGCGCTCACATAAGTATCAAGTAGCTTTTGCATCTGCGCTTCGTATTTACCAAAATCGCAAGCCTCGTGATATCTTAGTTGCACCGTCTTTCTTAGTTCGTTATAAAATTTAACCTTTTGCTTATAAGCTTTTATCTCCTCTTCGCTTAAGATATCGCAAATTTTCTCACTCGAAAGCGCTAGTTTAAAAGCTCTAGCAAACTGCGACAGCCACTCTTTAAAGTCGTCTCTTTTTTGCACGTCCTCTAAAACCGCCACATAGCTTTCTAAGTCGTCTTTAAATTTGACATCGCTAAAAAGCCCGTCTAAATGAGTATAGTAGGTCTTTGCCTTTATTATCTCGCTTCTTACGTCTATCACGGCTCCACTTAGATCCTCCGGGTCAAAACCACTTAGCGACGCATAGCTAGTAAGCGCTTCATCAAGCTCGCCTAAAAGCCCTCTATAATCAATAATATAGCCATAATCTTTTCCGTCATAAAGCCTATTTACCCTAGCTATGGCCTGAAGCAGATTATGCTCTTTTAGCTGTTTATCTATATAAAGCGTGCTTGCTCTTGGCGCGTCAAATCCCGTTAAAAGCTTATCCACGACGATAAGCAGATCTATCTCGTCGCCGTAAACGAATTCGTTCTTGACATATTTTAGATATACCTCCTCGCTACCGTACTCTTTTATCGTCTCTTGCCACGCCTTTGCGACATACTCTCTATGCCCACCCTTAAGCTCCTCGTGCTCGTTGCTTGAGATCACGTAAGCAGTTCTTATCTCTCCGTACTCTTCAAATATCTGATGATATTTTATGGCGTCGTATTTTCTTTGCGTAGCTAACATCGCTTTAAAGCCGCCTTTTGCCATCTTTAAACTCTTTTTAAAATGCTCGTTGATATCTAACGCTATGAGCTCTAGCCTTTGTTCGCTCGACGCCACACGCTCAAACCTCGCCCACTTTTGTTGCAGGTCTCTTTTAGCCTCATCGCTTAGCTCTCTTGATATGAGATCAAATTTCCTACTTAGCCCATCAGCATCAAGCACCTTTTGACCGACGTATCGCCCCTCGTAAAGTAGCGGCAAAACGGCACCATCTTTGACCGCATCGTCTATCGTATATCTATGTATCTCTCCGCCAAATTTAGCAAAACTATTTTTCTCGCGCTTTAAAAGCGGCGTTCCGGTAAATCCTATATAGCAAGCAAGAGGCAACGCCTTTTTCATAGCCTTATGCAGATCGCCGCCTTGCGTGCGGTGGCTCTCATCCACTAGCACAAATATATCGCTATCTCTTATCACTACCTTTTGACTTTGCACTTTTTCAAATTTATGCACGAGCGTAGTTATCACGCTAACCCCGCCTTGTAGCTTTTCTATCAGATCGCTTCCGCTACTTGCTCTCCCCGCCTTTATATCCGTGTTTTTAAAAGTTTCGTGTATCTGTTCATCTAGATCTATCCTGTCGGTTACGACGACAACCTTTGAGTTTGGATAAATTTGCTTTAAAAGCTTTGCTAGCATTACCATAGTGAGCGACTTGCCGCTTCCTTGCGTGTGCCAGATGAGTCCGCCCACTCTTGCGCCCTCTTTTTTCGCTGATACCCTCTTTAGCGTCTCTTCGATAGCGAAAAACTGCTGATAGCGGCAAACTTTCTTCATCCTTTTATCAAACAATATATAGTGCCTAATTAGCCTTAGTAGCCTATCTTTAGACAACAGCGAAAAGAGCGTAGTATCAAGAGCACATATCTTTCTATCTTTTATCGCGTCCTTTAGGCTCTCATTTGCTCCGTTTTGCTCTTTCCACACGCTATAAAATTTAAACGGCGTGCCAGTTGTGCCATATCTTGCCCCACTTCCATTTGCCGCGATAGTTAGCTGGATGTATTTAAAAAGGTGCGCTATCTCATCTTTGCCCTGCTCTTTTTCTAGCTGCTTTATGCCGTTTTCAAGGCTCACGCTTGATTTTTTAAGCTCGATCACGACTATTGGTATGCCGTTTATAAAAAGTACGAGATCAGGCCTTCTGTTTTTTGCGCTATCGCTTTGATTTGCCCTGCTTACTTCAAATTCTTCCGTTACGTAAAAGTCGTTGTTTTGTAAATTTTCAAAGTCTATAAATTTAAAAGAGAAGCTCCTTTTTGTGCCGTCTTCTAAATTTTCTTCTAAACTGGTGCCGAGCAATAGCAAATTCGTGATCCTTTCATTTGCGATCATTAGCCCTTCGTTTAAAGACACTCCCGCTAGCTCATCGACCGCCTTTAAAACGTTACTTTGGCTAAATTCATATCTCTTGCCCTTATACTCGTAGCCATTTATCCCACTAAGCTTTTTGGTTAAAATTTCTCTAAACAAAACCTCGCTTGTTTTACCGCCGCGAAGCTTTAAATTTTCCTCCCTACTTATAAATTTATAGCCCAAGCTTTGAAGTAAATTTATGCTGTTTTGCTGGATTTTGTTTTCTGAAGTATCGGGGGTCATATTTCATCTCCAAACTTTTGCTGTCTTATAGTTATAGAATTTTACTTCTTTTTTATCTTTTAAATGAGTGCATTTATCTATAAAATCATCAAAATTATTAATTGCACTTTCATTTGAAATTCCAATATAGATATTTTTTACTTTGCTTCTTATTATTGCCTCCCTAATATGTTCGTCTCCATTTTTTAACATTGTTCCAAAAATTACAAGACTTCCACTAATTTTTGATAAGCTTTTATAACAATGGTTTAAATAGGCATTGTGTATGATTTTTGCTTTCTTTTGTTCACTAGTTCCTTCTGAAACAAAAATAGGATATATATTTTTATCTAAATTTTCTAGTGTTTGCTCTTTAAGTGGTTTGTCGGTTCTGCAATACGTATTTTTTATAATCTCATTTTGTTTATCAAATATATGCAGCCCACCATGTAAAAAGAAAATATTTTGCTTCACACTACTATCATTTGCGTAAATGACATAGTCGTCTCCATTATTACCAGAGCTGCAAAAGCCATCACTTACCACGAGACTAGAGTCTTTTATTTTTTCATTGTCTACAAGCGCTTTTAATTTCATGCAAGTCCAATATAACAATAAATCATAATTTAGAGTATATATAGATTTAAAATCCTTTATAAAATTTATACTATTTTCAAATTCAGCGTCGGTTATATTTGTAATCTTTTCTTGGTGGTTATTTGTTATGATTTCAACCAAATGATTTTTTAGAGAACCTGAATCATTTAATATTTTTTGCTCATCTTCCTCCCCTACAATACCATAATGCTTTAACACCCTAACAGAAGTTTCTAGTAATTTAATGACCTCCTCAAAATCTTTAGTATTAAATTCTTCAAACACTTTATACATAGAGTCCGTTTCTTTTATAAGCTTCTTGTCTACGGCACTTTGTAACAAACTAGTAAAAGAAAATCTTTTGATGTCATATGCCATGCTAAATCCATTACCCAAAAGCAAATGCCTATTTTTATCCTCTAGAATTTGCTTCTTTACATCATTAAAATCCAACAAATCTACTGCTCATATTCTTACCCTTATCTTTCCGCTTAGTAGTTTTTGCATCAAGCCTTGTTTTTGTTTTTTTAAATTTTCTAGCTTTAAATTTAGTAAATTTATCTCGTCATCGCAAGCCGCCAAAACCTCTGCGATTTTTTGTTGCTCGTTTAAATTTGGGAGTTTTATTGAGATTGTTTTCATATCTTTAAAATTCAAACTTTTCCTAACGCTTCCAGCTAAATATTTATATAAATTACCAATAAAATTATGGCTTTGAAACCAAAATTTTAAAAAACGATTATCTGAATTTTTCAGGCACTCAAAAACAACATACATAGGACTCAGAATTCCGATTTCATAGCTTTCCAGTAAAGCAATAGAACCGACATTTATTCTCGAAGGGTTGTAGGCAAAATTTCCCTTTTTAACGATTTTATAATTTGTCATATTGTCACTAGCAACGCTTTTATCAAAATACTCAACTTGAGTTACAAATCCAAATTTATTTGTTACACTTAAAACCAAATCAATATTTTTAGTATTTCGATCACTTTTTTCTTTTAAACATTTTCCAAGTTTTGTTTCTTTCCACTCGTCTTTGAACTCAGGAAAGCGGATTTTGGCTGTAAGTAAAATTTGCATAAGAGCTTTTTTAAACCGCTTTTTGTTTTCTATCAAATTTATAGTTAAATTTATAGCCTCATCCCAAGTAGATAAAATTTCCGCTATCTTTTCTTGCTCGTCTAATGGCGGAAGCGGGATTGTTTGTGCATGTATATCATTTCTGTTTAATGTTGGAACGCCGGAACCAGCACTAAATCTTGCTAAATTAAGGGTGATATACATATAGTAGATAAATTTGGGGTTATTGTCGTAAAAATTTGTAACCCACAGCGAAGTATTATGTGGCCAATAATCCTCCTCAACATATACTACTTTTCCAATAGTCCCAGATCTCCCAGTTATAACGCCTGGGGCTTTAGCTTTAAATTCATTATGAAATCTCAATATGCCGTTAGAATATACTACTGGATATAAACCTTCTTTAATATTATCGGTTGGCAAATCATATCCTCTTTGTAATGGCGCAACCTTTTCAAGCTTCACAACCCTCCACCCACTCGGTAAATTTTTAAATTCGCTTTTCATTTTCTACTCTCTAGTTTTTTAACAAATTTATCAAAGTCAGAAATATCGCATTTGTCTTGCATTTTTTTAAATTTTTCAAACTCCTCTAATGCATGTTTTTCGGCACTCTCTCTACTTATTGAGCCGTTATTATCTAATATCTCTTTTTCATTGAGGTTTAAAAAATCATCCAGCTTTTTTATCCACTCTTTTTGCGTCATGGTTTTTTTATTTTTCGCTTGAAATTCGGCGAAATTTAGATACATCTCTACTATTCTGTTGTAGCTATCTAGCTCGTCTGCGCTAAGATAATTTTTAGCTACCAATATATCAGACTTTCTTATTTTGCCAAGCGGAGCATTTTTAAAGCTAAATAATCCCATATTCGGTTTAGTTGCGTCGGCTCTTTTAAATATTATCTCGCACGCTGTAAATCCGGTCATGGCATAGTGAAATTTATCTTGAACTTTTGCGTAAAACTGCTTTGTGATCTGTGAATTTGGATCATAATCTATACTGCATTTTGCGTAAATGTTTGTTACTTTTTGATAAAACCTGCGCTCACTAGCTCTGATATCTCTAATGCGCTCAAGTAGCTCATCAAAATAATCATTAAGCGGTTGGTCTGGGCTTTTTAGTCGCTCATCATCCATAGCAAAGCCCTTGATTAGATATTCGTTTAAAATTCCAGTAGCCCAGATCCTAAAACGAACCGCTTGCTCGCTGTTTCTAAGACGATATCCTATAGATATGATCATTTTTAGATTGTAATATTTTACTTGATATCTTTTGCCATCAGCTCCAGTTGTTTCCAAAATGGAAACAACTTCTTTTTCGTCAAGCTCTTTTTCAAACAAAATATTTTTTATGTGTTTGCTTATGGCGGATTTTCCTACGCCAAAAATTTCAGATATTTGAGCGGCTGAGAGCCAAATGCTTTCGTTTGATACTTTGACTTTTATGTCTAAATTGTCGGTTTTGTATATAACTATATCGCTCATAACCCAAGCTCCGCAAGATACTCGCTCATCTTGTTTTGAACGCTTTTTAGCTCGGCTTCAAGGCGTGAAATCTCTTTTTTAGTCGCCTCAATATCCACAGCCTCTTCTTCTTCAAAAGTATCGACGTAGCGAGGGATATTTAGGTTGTAGTCGTTATCTTTTATCTCGCTAAGGCTTGCTAGGTGAGAGTATTTTTCTATCTCGCTTCTATTTTTATAGGTGGAGATTATTTTGTCGATATTTTGAGCGGTTAGGGAGTTTTGGTTTTTGCCCTTTTCAAATTCTTTGCTAGCGTCGATAAATAGCACGTCTTCGTTTGTGCGGTTTTTCTTAAAAACTAGTATGCAAGCAGGTATACTCGTGCCGTAAAATAGATTTGCCGGTAGGCCGATAACGGCGTCAAGCAAATTTTCCTCGATCAGCTTTTGGCGTATCTTGCCCTCGCTAGATCTGCGAAATAGCACGCCGTGCGGAAGCACGACGCCCATTTTGCCGTTTTTATTTAGGCTTTTTATCATATGCACGACAAATGCGTAGTCGCCCTTGCTCTTTGGCGGCAAGGCATAGCCGCTAAATCTCATAAAAGGATCGCTCCCAGCAAAATCAGCGCCCCATTTATCTAGACTAAATGGAGGGTTTGCTACAACTACGTCAAATGTTTTGATAAGGTTATCTTGCAGGTGGAGCGGGTTTCTGATCGTGTCGCCCCACTCGATAACGGCGTCGTTTATCTCGTGCAAGAACATATTCATCTTACAAAGTGCGTGAGTTTGGCCGTTTTTCTCCTGTCCGTAAAGACGGAAATTTTTGCTACCGACCTCTTTTGAAGCCTTGATAAGAAGCGAGCCGGAACCGCAAGTAGGATCGTAAATCATGTCGCCCTCTTTTGGCTCGACCAATTTCGCAAGAAGCGTCGAAACCTCGCTAGGCGTGTAAAACTCTCCGCCTTTTTTGCCCGCATCGCTTGCAAAATGAGCTATGAGATACTCGTATGCGTCGCCGATTATGTCGTTACCCTCAAGCATAGACGGACGAAGGTCTAGCCTGCTATCGCTAAAATCCTCTAGCAAATTTTGCAAGATGGCGTTTCTCTCTTTCGTGTCGCCAAGCTTGTTTTTGTTGTTAAAGTCTATGCTCCTAAAGATGCCTTCAAGCTTGTCTTTGTTGTCCTCTTCGATCTTTTCTAGCGTTTTATTCATTATCTCGCCTAAATTTACCGCCTCTTTGTGCGCCAAAAGATACTCAAATGTGCAACTCTCATCAAGCTTAAATTTCTCTTTCTTTAGCTTCGCTTCGATCCTTTTACGCTTGTCGCCATACTCGGCTCTTAGCTGCCCCAGCTTTTCTTTGTAAAAATCAGATAGATACTTGACGAAAAGCATCGTTAAAACATAGTCTTTATAGTCGCTTCCGTCCATCGTGCCGCGAAACGTGTCGCAAGCCTTCCAAACGACGTTATTTATGGTCTCTTGCGTGGTCTTTTGCATCTTAATTCTCCTCTTTTATTAAATTTTCAAATATGCTTTTGTGGTATTTTTGCTTTTGAGCTGCTAAATTTTGTAAAATTTCGCTCTCTTGGCGGACCAAATTTAGGTATTTTACTATCTTGTTTTGAGTTTGCAAGTTTACAAGCGGTATTTTTAAATTATTTATACTAGCAACGCTTATCATCGCTATGGCGGTGCCTGAAATGTCTGGCGCAAGGGCTCTTTTAACAACGCTGCTATTTAGATAATGCGCCACAAAATGCGGATCAAATTTACCGCTTTTAACCCTTATGCGAACCATTAAAGATGAGTAAATAAGATCGTCATAGCCCTTGTCTATATAAACGGCGAAATTCGGCTCTCTAAGCCGCAGCAAGATATCGCCATGACTTACTTTATACTCCTCGTTTATTTGCTCGCTAGATATAAATTCGTCCGCAAAAGCGTCGTCGTAAATGGCATCTTCTGCAAACGACTTTAGCGAGACGATTTTATACGAGTGCTCGGACGGACTATGCGCCTCAGCCTTTTTTCTACTTAACACTAAGCCTGTTTTTATCTCGGCTATATCGTTTAATTTTACCATCACAAAGTCCTTTTATGTATTACTTGTAAATAATACTAAGAGAAATATATCAAGTAAGTTAGAAAATGTCAAGAGCTTTTTATATTATTTGTAAATAGTACATATTTTATGCGAAACATGAGCTAGTATAAGTTTAGCGGCGACGCTTACTAAGTCCTTCAAATTTACTCGGGCTATATTTACATTTGCACGATTAGGCAAGGAATTTGGACTATCGTGCTACCACAAAATTTTAAAAAAGGCTATAATTTAGCAACTTTATTTAAAGGAGAAAAGATGAGAGATTTTAGTTTTTGCAACCCCGTGAGGATAGAATTCGGCAAGGATAAAGAAAAACATATCGGGCAGTATATGAAGGAAGCGGGCGCGAAAAAAACTCTCGTACTATACGGCAGCGAGCGCGTACGAAAGAGCGGTCTGATGGGCGTCGTGGAGGGTAGCTTAAAGGCAAATGGTATAGAATTTACCCAGCTTGGCGGCATAAAATCAAATCCGGTGTTAAGCAAAGTAAATGAAGCGATCAAGCTTGCTAAAGAATTTGGCGCCGATAGCGTGTTTGCTGTGGGCGGCGGAAGCGTGCTGGACTCGGCGAAAGCCGTAGCCGCGGGCGCCTGCTACGAGGGCGACGTGTGGGATTTTTTCACCGGCAAAAATCCTAGCGCCGCGCTTAAAATTTTTGATATCATCACCCTCGCCGCGACGGGCTCGGAGATGAACTGCGGCGGCGTGGTGACCAAGGAGCAGACCAAACAAAAATACGCGATCAGCGCGCCGTGTCTATACCCGAAGGTCTCGGTCATAAACCCGCAGCTGCAAGCAACCGTCAGCCGCGAGTATCTCGTATATAGCGCGAGCGATATCATCGCGCACAGCATCGAGGGGTATTTTACCGCTAGCGTCCATCCGGACATCGTACGAGCCTATATCGAAGCCAATATCAAAACCGTCATCCGCACGACTGAAATCCTACTCGCAGATCCGAGCGATTACGACGCGCGCGCCGAGTTTGCGTGGGCCGCGACGATGGCGCTAAACGGACTAACTTACGTGGGCGTGGGCGGCTTCGGCTATCCGAATCATATGATCGAGCATGCGATGAGCGCGGTCGTGGACTGCGCGCACGGAGCCGGTCTTAGCGTGGTAATGCCTGCGTGGATGAGGTGGTATAAGGATAGGAATTTAAGCGCATTTGAGCGTTTTGCTCGTGAAATTTTCGGCCTTAAAAGCGCGAATGAAGGAACCCTGGCGCTTAAGGCGTGGTTTGATAAGATCGGCACGCCGACTAGCCTGGCACAGCTCGGTATCGAAGGCAAGATCCTGGACGAGGTTATAGACGTAGCCGCGACAAACGCCAAAGCTTGGAATATGGCGGAGCTCTACAGCCGCGAAAATATCGCTAAAATTTTAGATTTTGCAAAATAAGCCGCGAGCGCATAGATAAAATTTAAACAGAAAGGGCGAGCGATCGCCCTTTTCCGAAAAAGCAGGCGGCAGTGTGGGTGCGCTAGCGATTAGCCTTTCTAAAAAATAATCGGCTGCGCGGATAGCGAGATGATCGCCTTGTATCCCTTAAGTCCGCGAGGCTCGCTGTAAGAGGGCAGAGGCGATAAACGGCGCATCTAAATTAAAGCTTAGACGACTACGGATCGAGCGTGAAATTTAGCTATGTTTGTTAGGGTAAATTTTGCCACATAATACTTGCACCGAATTTGATGCGCAAATCTCGCAATAATTTTACTCCGGCGCGAAGTTTCATCGCGTTTAATGGCTTTGCTTAAACGCTCTTATCCTGCGCTATCTAAAAATTCGTTCGTTAAATTTTTAATCTCGGTTTTATATTTGTGATTGCGAAATTTGCTTTTGCGTGCCGCTGCGTATTTAAATTTATCCCTCGATGCTAAGCAGATCGCCGAAAATTTCTTTACAATACTGAATGAAGCGTTTGGGAATTTTGATGCCGCGAATATCCACGGCGATGACGCTATCTTGGACTTCAAAAACGATAAGCTCGCCAGTGATTTTCACAGCCTTGCAGCCGTTATAGCACACGTCGCCTACACTTGGCATATGAGCCGTTATGCGGTGCGTCTGCGTCCTCGTACCGTCCGAGCTTGATCGGTCTTTGGAAAAGCAGATAGTTTTTATAGTCGTACTTATCGTCCGCAAGGCCTATCATATAATAATTATCGGCGCTGTTTTTAGAAGCGGTCACGATACCTGCTTTAAAATTTAGTCTAAACATAAACTCTGCTTTGACAAAAAGCGGCAAATTTTACCGCTTCAAAATTTACACGAGCTGCACGCCCCTGCCTTTTACGACCTCGCCGATAACGTAGCCATCGGTGTTTGACAGCACAAAGTCCGCGTTTTCTTTCGGAGCAATGACGATCATGCCAACGCCCATGTTAAACGTCCTCATCATCTCGGCAGGCTCCACTTTTTGCGCGATGATTTTAAAGATCTCAGGCGTGCGGATTGCTGTATGCTCGATCTTCGCACCCAGCCCCCGTGGAAATACGCGCGGTAGGTTTTCCACTATGCCGCCGCCCGTGATATGCGCGAGCGCGTTGATCTTGTCTTTTAAATTTAAAAAGTCGGCGACGTAAATCCTGGTCGGCTCCAAAAGCACGTCGATGAGCGCGCGGCCGTCCACTTTGTCGTCAAATTTTAGCCCCAGCTCGGCGATCACTTTTCGCGCGAGCGAAAAGCCGTTTGAGTGCAGGCCGCTGCTAGGAAGCGCGATGAGCACGTCGCCCTCACGTACGAACTTGCTGCGGTCGATCTCGTCCTCTTCGGCGATACCCACGGCAAAGCCTGCAAGGTCGAAATCGCCCTTTTCATACATTGAGGGCATCTCCGCCGTTTCGCCGCCGATTAGCGCGCAGCGGGCGAGTTTGCAGCCCTCGGCGATACTTTTTACGACCTCTTTGGCATCGCTGATCTCGAGCTTTGCCGTCGCGTAATAGTCAAGGAAAAATAGCGGCTCGGCGAAGTTACAGATGAGGTCGTTCACGCACATCGCGACGAGATCTTGGCCGACGCCGTCAAATTTACGCGCGTCGATCGCGAGTCGCAGCTTTGTGCCCACGCCGTCGGTGGCGCCTAGGATCGCGGGCTTTTTGTAGCCTGCGGGTAGCCTCACCGCGCCGCTAAACGAGCCGATACCGCCCAAAACGTGCGGAGTTTGCGTAGCTTTGACGAACGGTTTTATCGCGTTTACGAACTCATTTCCCGCGTCTATATCGACGCCAGCGTCTTTGTAGCTTATCAAATTTTATCCTCCAAGATGGTATAATTTCGCAGATTTTAGCTAAAATCGAATAAAAACGCTATAAAGGCTCACCTTGAAATTTAAACACGCCGTCGTCATCACGGGCAGCATCGGTAGCGGCAAGAGCGCGGTTTGCGAGCTGCTTCGTGATCGCGGATTTGAGATCATCGACGCTGATAAGATTTCGCATGACATTTTGGATCGCTGTGCCGCGCAGGTAGCTGAAATTTTCGGAGCGCAATACGTCGTGCAAAAAGACGTACAGGCTGCAAATTTGAACCCGCAAGCGGAATTTAACGCTAGATCGAACGAGGAAATTTCGTCTGCCATCTGCGCCTCGGTGGACCGAAAAAAGCTAGGCGAGCTGGTGTTTAAAAACCCCGTTGAGCTTGCAAAGCTAGAAGCGCTGCTGCACCCAAAGATAACGGCTGAAATTTTATCGCGGGCGCAGGCTTTAGAGGCGAAAGGAAGGCTTTATTTCGTCGATATTCCGCTGTTTTTCGAAGGCAAGAGGTATGAGTTTTTTGATAAAGTAGCGGTCGTTTATGCGCCTAAAGATACGCTAATCGCGCGCGTGATGAAGCGAAACGGGCTAGATCATGCCGCTGCAAAACATCGCGTGGAACTGCAAACGGATATCGAGCAAAAGCGCGCCATGGCGGATTTTGTGATAGATAATAGCGGTGATCTTGCCGCGCTTAAGGCCGCGGTGGAGAGATTTTTAAAAGAGCTAAAAGATAAAATTTAGCCCTTTGCGCGGTTGCGTAAAATTTCTACGCGAATTAAGATGAGTTGAAAATAAAGGAGAAGGCGATGAGAATCGGTAGCTTCGCCCAAAAGGGCGCTAAATTTCAAAAATTTAAAAGCGCGCCGCTTAAAGAGCGGTTGAAATTTACGGCGCGAGCGGTTTTGCTCTCTGCGCTGTTTGCGACGAGCGCTACGGCGGAGATTGACGATCTAAAGAAGGGCTGCGCCGCGGGGAGCGAGATGGATTGTAAAAAACTAAGCCGCGTGATAAATGAGCTGCAGCGCAACTGCGACGCCGGCGGCGAGGAAAACGCGCTGGATTGCGTAAATTTAGGCTACGCATACGACTCAAATAGAAGCTTCAGGCAGGCCGCGCGCTATTACGACAGGGCGTGCAAGCTCGGTGAGCAGAAGGGCTGCGTCTATTTAGGGCTGCTCTACAACGACGGGCAGGGGGTAACGCAGGATCGCAAGAGGGCGAATGAGCTTTTTAGCGATGCTTGTAAGAAAAGCAGCAGCGAGGGGTGCGCGAGCCTTGCATACAACTATAAAAAGGGGCTCGGCGTCTATCCCGACGTGAAAAAGGTGATCGAGCTTTTGATCAAGGCTTGCAAGATGGGGCAGGTAGAGGCGTGCCATAACCTAGGGCTTAGCTACGTTCTTGGCGAAGGCGTGAAAAAAGATGTGGACAGGGCCAGGATATTTTTTACGAGAGCTTGTGAGCAAGGACACGTGGATTCGTGCGTAAATTTGGGCGTTACGTATTTCAAAGGCGACGGCGGGCAAAAGGATCATGCGCTTGCTGCGAAGTATTTTAGCGAGGCGTGCGAGAAAAGCGATGAGCCGCTAGCCTGTTCAAATTTGGCGTATCAATACGAAAAGGGCTGGGGCGTAGCGAAAGATAAAAAGAGGGCGCGCGAGCTTTATGAAAAGGCTTGCAAGCTCGGAAGATTTGATGCTTGCGAGCATTTAGAGATTATGAGATGAGACTCTAACATCAAGCGCGAAAAACGCATAACAAAATGGGCTCACGAAAGAAGATACGTTAGTAAATTGAGTCTTAGTAAAGCCTAGGAATAAGCGATACGCTTAAATTTAGATATAAGTAAAATTTTAATAAAGCGTTAGTGAGCGTTAGTAATTTTAAAAATTTGCGAGGTAGATAATGAAAATTTCAAAATATAATGCGAGCGGAAATGATTTCGTAATATTTACGGATTCAGTTAAGGCGGATAGATCCAAGCTAGCGCGCGAGCTATGTGATAGGCGCGATGGAGTAGGCGCCGATGGGCTCATCGTTGTGTTGCCGAAATTTAACGGTATCGAGGGGATAAACTTTGAGTGGGAATTTTATAATAGCGACGGCAGTAGCGCCGATATGTGCGGCAACGGCTCGCGAGCGGTATGCATGTATGCGTATGAGAATTTTTTGGCCGCGCAGAGTATGAAATTTCTAAGCGGCGCAGGCGTAATTAGCGGTGAAATTTTCGGTATTTTCGGCGGAAATTTGAGCGAGAGCATGCGAGGCGAGCTACGCAATGTAAGCTTTGGCGAGATTTTCAATCTGCGTCCTAATGCTCACGCGTTAGTAGCTAACGTAGAGGTAACGTTAACTCGTCCTAAGCGCCTGGGCGAAAGCTTTGAGGAGGCAGGGCTAACGTGGTATTTTTATAACACAGGAGTGCCGCACTTAGTAACTTTTGTTAGCGATTTAAATGAGTTCGACGCCGCGCTGGCTAGCGACCTGCGTGAAAAGTATAACGCTAACGTTAATTATGCGTTAGTTCAAAGCCGCCTCGCAAGCAAAATTTTAAAAGTGCGCACCTTTGAGCGTGGCGTAGAAGCCGAAACTCTCGCATGCGGTACGGGGATGGCAGCATGCTTCATCGCAGGCGTCGAAAATATGAGGCTAGCCCCCGACATCCGCGTGATACCCGCAAGTGGCGAAACGCTAAATTTGCGCTTAGGCGATAGAGGCAAAATTTACTTTCGCGGCGACGTTAGGCATACTTTCGATGGCGAATTTATCGGATACGTGGAGTAGGCAGACGGAATTTCGAGCCGGTTTGCGCGAGAATCCGTGAAATTTTCGAGTGCGATTTATGCAAGATTTCGCTTTTCACTCCGTTTTATAAAATAATAGATTTGCAATACGACATTGGAATTGTAAAATTTTATAATGATGAAATTTTAAAATTTACAGGGCATGGTTTGTGTGAGAATTTTAATTTTGAGGTAAAATTTGTCGCTTCACTGCAAAATTTAATTCCTAAATTTCGGAATTTTATGAAATAAAATTTTAAAATTTTAGTGCGCGGAATTTTACCACTAAGTTTGAAATTTTTTGATTGAATTCTGCACTTGTATTGCGCTAATTTAGGCTTCTGCGGAATTTAAGCATTATAGCGTTATAAAATTTACGCTCTAGCCCGCTCGTTCGGTTTATAATTTTTACTGCCGCCGCAAAAATCCGTCGTGTTCACACAAGTGAAATTCCGTCGCATTTGCACGAGCGAAATCCGCCACTAATAGCAGAAAGTGCGACATCAAGCGCAAATCCTCGGCGCGGATAAATCTATCATTGACGATAAAGGCTGGATTTATAGATGCGGCAATTCTTGAAGTGCGGTAGAATTTACTAACGACGATAAAAGCATAGTGTAGTTACGGCAAAATTTAAAATTTGCGCCCGCCGAATTCCGTCGCGCCGTCATTTTGTCGTTTAAATTTTAAATTCCATCCGCGTCGATTTCGTCGAAACTAGGCATAAAGCCTGATGATTAACTCTCTGGCGAGCGCTAAAATCACAACGAAGATTGTAAATTTTAATAAAGATTTTTGTCGTATCGCGACAAGCATGACGATGCCAAATAAAACGAGCGCAATATCTAAAAATGTATCTTTCATACGCTTAATTGAAATTTAATCAAAATGCTAAGTATGATAAGAAGTATTATAAAGCGCAAGATTGAGCGCATGGAGGATAGATCACCAAATTCTTTGCCATATTCCTTTTTTACCTCCCACTCAGCTTTCCATGCGAACATTTTTACTATAAAATCCAGCATTTTCATCTCCTTTTTTCAAGGCGAGTCGCATAAAAATGAAATTCTGTCGCTCCACGTGAAATTAAAGAATTCTATCTAATCGGCGCTTAAAATTTTTAATTTTGGGCTATTTGTCGGTGTTTTGGACGAGCGCTTTTTCGTATTTTTCGATAAAGCTTCGCCCTGACTCGCATAGACGGTAGATGAAAATCTTCGACGCCTTGCCCGCATCAAGCCCCGTGTCCTTGATACTTTCGCGCTGCAGATAGCCCCAGTTTTTATGAATTATGTCAAGAGTCGATTTGATCGATGTGTAGTTGCGCCCACTCGCAGCTGCGAATTCGTTCACGGGTCTCATAAACTCCGCATCGCTTTGCTTATTGCGACACAAAAGCCCCTCTTTGCCTTGCGATTCGACCAGTTTTAGCGTTTCATAAATGAGTTTATCTTTTAATTTGATCATCGGCTTTCTCTTGCATAATTGATATGGGTTTGCTAAAATTATATCATAAAATTTGTATTTTTATGATATGAAGTGTCAATAAATCAGAAGCTAAGCGCGAATTCATGAAACGGCACGACATCGCAGCGGATGCCCTCAATCTCGAGCCTGCCGGAGTTTGCCATAGAAATAGCTTTTAAGCTCGTGATACCGAGTCTCTTGAGCGCGCTTAAGATTTTGCGGAATTTTAAAAAGATGATGTCTGCGTCGCTGAATGGGATGACGAGAACCCCCATTTTTAGAGCAGGCAGGTAAAAATCCAGCTCTTTTGTGTAAAAAATCGGCGTATTTAGCCCCAAAAGCTCGCAAAAAAGGACGTTGGCAAATTTTTTCGAGAAGTCCTTTTTGCTTGTTAAAATTTCGCGCATATTAAAATGCGAAAAATATAATTTTTTTGCGCGCGCGGGCTCGCCCGCTTTGCTTAAAAATCTGATGAAATTTTCCCGTTCAAGCTTGGCGATAGTGCCGTATACGGCGTCTTTGGAGATCTTGATGCGCGTCTTTAGCGCGGTGTAAATTTTATTTGCGCTAAATGCGGCGTGGACAGAGCTTAGGCACTCTTTGAGGATTAAAATTTCCGTGCGGCTAAAGTTTGCCGCAAGCAGTCTCTGCTCGAATTCTAAAATTTCGGCAGGCGCTATGAAGGGATTTTTTGCGCCGCCACCTTGGGCTAAAAAGGCCGAAATCATCGAGTTTATCTCGTTGTGGCGCTTATCGAAGGCGATAAATTCTTCAAACGAAAGCGGCAAAAGCTCAAGCCGCTCAAAACCCGGCAAAACTAACTCTCTATCGCGAGTAGAGATGATAAAGCGCTTTAAATTTAGCCCCTCGGCGAAGCTTTGGAGCGATGAAATTTCAAAATCGGCGCTACTAAAATTATCTAAAAAAAGCGATGAAATTTGCTCGTTGACCGCCAAAAACTTCTTGATCTCGCGAAAGAAATTCTCGCTCCTGTTTTTTATGCCACCTGACTCCGCATTTTTTGCGTTGTTTAAGCTGTTTGCGCTTTCATTTTTTGTATCTGTATTTTTTATGGCGGCGCAGTAAAATTCATCTATATCCGAAATATCTGCATCGAGCGTAGTCTCTCTACTTATTTCATTCTCATTTACTTCGCTGCCGTTTGTATTGTCCGCGCTATTTTTGGCCGCAACGATCGTGCCACCCGCTACCATATCCTCAAGGCGCAGATCGGCTAAATTTAGATACAAAATTTCATCTTTTTTAAGCTCTGAAATTTCATTTTTCAGCACGGCGCTTTTGCCGGAATTTAGCACGCCGTAGATTATGGTTTTGGCAGAGCCGATACCTCTTTTGCGCGGGATAAAGCCCGCAAATTCCGGCGGATTTTCGTAAAAAAATTTTAGATCATTCATAGCGAGTATTTTAAAATTTTCCTTATTAAAAGGAAATAAATCTGAAAAATCCTATGAGATTTTTTATATCCTTCTAAATTTATCCAAAATTTTTGTATTGAAATTTTTCGGCACTCTAAAAATTTTCGAAATTCTATATATCTTTCCTTATTAAAAGGAAATATTTCCATAAAATTTGGTTATTTTCTTGACAAAAAGGGAGCGCTTTTATATAATGTGCGTCTTTTGTTTGAAACAAAAGGTCGCGCGTTGCGACAAGTTCTTTATTAAGGAAAAGTGATGCAAAAAATTAGGTTAAAACTCAAGGCTTATGACCATCGAGTTTTAGATCGCACAGTTTCGGCTATCGTTGAAGCCGTAAAAAGAACAGGTGCGGACGTCAGAGGTCCCGTGCCGATGCCTACGAAGATTAAACGCTACACCGTTTTAAGATCTCCGCACGTAAATAAAGACTCCAGAGAGCAGTTTGAGATGAAAATTCACGCTCGTATGCTAGACATCGTAGCGGCTACGCCAGATACGGTTGATTCGCTAACTAAGCTTGATTTGGCTCCGGAAGTCAACGTCGAAGTTCACGCGATGGGCAAATAAGGGGTAAAACAATGGAATATATCGTAGAAAAAATAGGTATGAGTAGGACGATCAACACGAGCAGCACGCCCGTGACTCTTTTGCGACTTATTAATACCAAAATTTGCGAAGTTTGCGATGAGAAAAAAGCTATCGTAGCCTACGCAGACGGCAAAGCGCATAACAAAGCTATCGCCGGAATTCAAAAGAAATATAGCCTAAGCAAGGAATTTAATAAATTTGCGACTCTAAGCTTAGAAAATGCCGAGCTTGGCGATCAAAATTTAGATGTTTTGAGCGGAGCTAAGATCGTAAAAGTAAGCTTCAGATCCAAGGGTAAGGGCTATCAGGGCGTTATCAAACGTCATGGTTTTGCGGGCGGTCCTGCAGCGCACGGTAGCCGCTTCCACCGAAGACCTGGTTCTATTGGCAACTGCGAGTGGCCCGGTCGCGTTCAGCCTGGTATGAGGATGGCGGGACACACTGGAAACGAAACGATCACTGCTAAAAACGAAGTCGTAAGCTTTGATGCCGAGAATAAAATTTTAGTGCTTAAGGGCTCGGTTCCTGGATTTAACGGTGCAATGGGCAGAATAAGGATAGTAAAATGAGTAAAGTAAGCGTGCTTAACGAAAAACTAAAAAAAGCAAGCGAAATTGAAATCCCTGTGAAATTTTCGGAAGTCAATTCGCACAATCTATATTTGTACGTCAAATCTTACCTTGCTTCGCTTCGTGCAAATACGGCTAACGCTAAAACTCGCGCCGAGGTTAGTGGCGGCGGTAAAAAACCATGGCGACAAAAGGGCCGCGGCGGCGCTAGAGCGGGCTCAACCAGAACCAATGTCTGGGTAGGCGGCGCGGTCGCATTCGGTCCGACTAACGAGCGAAATTACGAGCAGAAGGTCAATAAAAAGCAAAAACGCCTTGCGCTGGAATTTGCTATCAATGAGAAAGCAAACGAGGGTAAAATTTTTATCTTCGACGATTTGGAGCTAAAAAGCGGTAAAACCAAAGATGCGGCAAATTTTATTAAGAAACTGGGCGTTAGAGATGCGCTAATCGTTAAAAACGAGCTAGACGCACAAACTCTTTTGGCCTATAGAAATCTAAAAAATTGCTATGTCATCGATGCAAGCGAGGTCAATGCTTACCTAATCGCAGTTTACGGCTCGGTCGTATTCGAAAAAGCGGCATTTGAATCAATAGTGAAAGAGGACTAAAATGGCAGATATAACAGATATCAAAACGATCCTTTATACGGAAAAGTCTCTCGGTCTTCAAGAAAACGGCGTGGTCGTTATCCAAACTAGCCCGTCGGTTACGAAAAACGGACTAAAGAGCGTTTTGAAGAACTATTTCGGGATCACTCCGCTAAAGATAAATTCTTTAAGACAGGACGGCAAAGTAAAAAGATTTAAAGGCAGAACTGGCGTTAGAAATGATGTGAAGAAATTCTACGTCAAACTACCTGAGGGTGCAAGCTTAGAAAGCGTGGAGGCGTAAAATGGCGATTAAAACTTATAAACCCTATACTCCAAGTAGAAGATTTATGACTGGTCTTAGCAGCGAGGATATCACTGCAAAAGCTAGCGTTAGAGGTTTGCTTGTTAAAATTCCTGCCGCTGCCGGAAGGAACAATAACGGTCGCATTACCAGCCGTCATAAACAAGCTGGAGCCGCTAAACTTTATAGAATTGTCGATTTTAAGCGAAATAAATTCGGCGTTGCTGGCAAGGTCGAGGCGATTGAATACGATCCGAATCGCAACTGCCGTATCGCATTGATCTCATACGCAGACGGCGAGAAGCGCTACATTATCAAGCCTAACGATCTTAAAGTGGGCGACGTAGTAGCCGCTGCCGAGGGTGGATTAGATATTAAACCTGGCAACGCGATGAAGATGAAAAACATCCCTGTGGGAACTATCCTGCACAATATCGAGTTAAAACCCGGCAAAGGCGCCCAAATGGCACGTAGCGCAGGAGGCTATGCTCAGCTTATGGGTAAAGAGGAAAAATACGTCATTTTGCGTCTGCCTAGCGGTGAGATGAGAAGAGTGCTTGCAGAGTGTATGGCTAGTATCGGCGTAGTGGGTAACGAAGAGTGGGCAAACGTCGTCATTGGTAAAGCCGGACGTAACCGCCACAGAGGTATCCGTCCTCAAACCAGAGGTTCTGCAATGAACCCGGTTGATCACCCGCACGGCGGTGGCGAGGGCAAGAAAAACTCCGGTCGCCATCCGGTAACTCCGTGGGGTAAACCGACGAAGGGCTATAAAACTCGCCATAAAAAAGCGAGCGATAAGCTTATAATTTCAAGAAGGAAAGGAAAATAAAAATGGCTAGATCGCTAAAAAAAGGTCCTTTCGTAGATGATCACGTAATGAAAAAAGTCGTTGCGGCAAAGAAAGCCGGCGATAACAAACCGATCAAGACTTGGTCGAGACGAAGCACGATCGTGCCTGAGATGATCGGACTTACGTTTAACGTTCATAACGGAAAGAATTTTATCCCGGTTTACGTCACCGAGCATCATATCGGTTATAAATTAGGCGAGTTCGCTCCTACGCGCACTTTCAAAGGCCACAAAGGCTCCGTGCAGAAAAAGATCGGCAAGTAAGGATAGAATATGAGTAAATCAACTATTAAATTTGTTCGCCTTTCGCCGACAAAAGCAAGACTTATCGCAAAACAAATTCAAGGCATGAATGCGGAATTTGCCCTTGCTACTTTGGAATTTACGCCTAATCGCGGCGCGAAATATATCGCTACGGCGATTTCAAGTGCGGTCGCAAACGGCGGCTTTGAGCCCGAAGAGGTCGTAGTTACCAGCTGCCGAGTGGATGCGGGTCCGGTGCTTAAGAGATTTCGTCCGCGCGCCAGAGGTACGGCTAGCCGTATCCGCAAGCCTACTTCGCACATTATCGTCGAAGTAGCAAAACCAAGTAAGAAGGAAGCGTAAATGGGACAGAAAGTAAATCCGATCGGTTTAAGATTAGGAATTAATCGAAATTGGGAGTCTAGATGGTTTCCTTCTAAAGCGACGCTTTCCGAGAGTATCGGCGAGGATTACAAGATCCGTAAATTTTTAAAAGCTAAGCTTTACTATGCGGGAATTAGCCAAATTCTTATCGAAAGAACGGCTAAGAAAATTCGCGTAACGATCGTAGCCGCAAGACCGGGTATTATCATCGGCAAAAAAGGCGGCGAGGTCGAAAATTTAAGAAGCGAAGTCGTTAAGCTAGTCAATAAAGACATCGCCATCAATATCAAAGAGGAGCGCAAAGTAGGCTCGAACGCACTTTTGGCTGCGGAAAACGTAGCTATGCAGCTAGAGCGCCGCGTTGCATTCCGCCGCGCTATGAAAAAAGTCATCCAAGGCGCTCAAAAAGCAGGCGCAAAGGGAATTAAAATTTGCGTCGCAGGTCGCTTGGGCGGTGCGGAGATGGCTAGAACCGAATGGTATTTGGAGGGACGCGTTCCGCTTCATACTCTAAGGGCTAGGATCGATTACGGCTTTGCCGAAGCGCATACGACCTACGGTAATATCGGCATTAAGGTTTGGATCTTTAAGGGTGAAATTTTACAAAAAGGCATCCAGGCTGAAAAGACCGATGATGCGCCTAAAAAAACACGCAGACCAAGAAGAGGTAAATAGTTATGTTGATGCCAAAAAGAACAAAATACCGCAAGATGATGAAAGGTCGCAATCGCGGCTATGCGACGAGAGGAAATTCCTTGACATTCGGCGATTTCGGTATCAAAGCGGTAGAGGCGGGTAGGGTAAATTCTCGCCAGATCGAAGCGGCTCGTGTCGCGATGACGCGCTTCGTGAATCGTCAAGCTAAAATTTGGATTAAGGTATTCCCAGACAAACCGCTTACCAAAAAACCTCTACAAACTCGTATGGGTAAAGGTAAGAGCGGCGTAGAAGAGTGGGTAATGAATATAAAACCGGGCAGGATCATTTTCGAGATGACCGGCGTTAGCGAAGAGGTTGCTAAAGAGGCGCTTATGCTTTCGATTCATAAACTACCTTTTAAAACGAAAATCGTAAGTAGGGAAAGCGAAAATGAAATATACTGATTTGAAAGATAAAGATTTGGCTGAGCTAAATTCTATGTTGAAACAAAGTAAGTTGCTTTTATTTACGGCTAGACAAAAGCTAAAAACTATGCAGCTAAGCAATCCTAACGAGATTTGCGCTATCAAAAAAGATATCGCTAGAATCAACACCGCTATTAAAGCGAAATAAGGATAGGTTATGGCATTTAAAAGAGAAATTCAAGGCGTAGTCGTAAAGAAGGCGGGCGATAAAACAGCTACCGTTTTGGTAGAAAGAAGGGTCATGCACCCTAGATATAGAAAGATCGTAAAAAGATTTAAAAAATATCTGATCCACGATGAGAACAACGTCGTAAAGATCGGCGACACCATATCTGCGATCGAGTGCAGACCGCTAAGCGCTAGAAAATCGTTTCGCTTAAAAGCGGTTTTGAAAACAGGAGTTGAATAATGATACAGAGTTTTACCAGACTTGCGGTGGCTGATAATAGCGGCGCAAAAGAACTTATGTGTATTAAAGTTTTGGGCGGCAGCAAAAGAAGATACGCCACAATCGGCGATATTATCGTTTGCTCTGTAAAAAAAGCGCTCCCTAACGGCAAGATTAAGCGCGGTCAAGTAGTAAAAGCCGTAGTCGTTCGTACGACTAAAGAGTTGCACAGAGGCAATGGCTCGCTAATTAGATTCGATGAGAACGCAGCCGTTATTTTGGATTCAAAAAAAGAGCCGATTGGCACTCGTATTTTCGGTCCTATCGGTAGAGAGGTCAGATACGGCGGTTTTATGAAGATCGTTTCGCTGGCTCCGGAGGTTTTATAATGGCAGTAAAATTTAAGATTAAAAAGGGCGATCAAGTAAAGATCATCGCAGGTGACGATAAGGGCAAAACAGGCACAGTCAAAGCCGTGTTTCCTAAAAAAGCTCAAGTTATCGTCGAGGGTTGTAAAATGGCTAAAAAGGCTATCAAACCAACCGAGCAAAATCCGCAAGGCGGCTTTACAAGCAAAGAGATGCCTATGGATATTTCAAACGTTGCGTTGGTAGAGGGTTGATTATGAGCAGACTAAAAGATAAATACGCTAATTCCATCAGAGCTGCTTTGCAGAAAGAATTTGATATAAAAAATCCTATGCTTATCCCGGCGCTTGAAAAGATCGTTATCAGCGTAGGAACGGGCGAATCGAGCAAAGATCAAAAAGTGCTTCAAAATATGGCCGATACTATCTCGCTGATCGCAGGTCAAAAAGCGCTTATCGTCAATGCAAAAAAATCGGTTGCAGGCTTTAAAGTTCGCGAAGGTTTTCCGGTAGGCATAATGGTTACGTTACGAAAGGAGCAGATGTTTGCCTTCCTAGACAAACTGATCTCTATCGCGCTTCCTAGAGTTAAGGATTTCCGAGGACTACCTAGAACGGGCTTTGACGGACGCGGCAATTACAACTTCGGCTTGCAAGAGCAGCTGATGTTCCCTGAGGTCGAATACGATCAAATTTTAAGAACTCACGGTATGAATATAACCGTTGTAACGACTACAAATAACGATAAAGAGGCATTTAAATTGCTAGAGTTATTCGGCATGCCTTTTGCAAAAGGAAAATGATATGGCAAAAAAATCAATGGTAGCCAAGGCGAAACGCCCCGCTAAATTTAGCACTCGCGCATATACCAGATGTCAAATTTGCGGTCGTCCGCACTCCGTTTATAAAGATTTTGGAATTTGTCGCGTTTGCCTTCGCAAGATGGCAAACGAGGGCTTGATCCCGGGTCTAAAAAAAGCAAGCTGGTAAGGAGAAGAGATGATTAACGATCTTATTTCAGATGGATTAACTCGCATCAGAAATGCTGCGATGCGAAGGCTAGATACGACTAAGCTTTTTCACTCAAACGTCGTTGAGGCTATGCTTAAAATTTTAGCCGAGAAGGGCTATATCGAGAGCTACAACGTAGTAGAGGAAAACAATAAAAAGATCATCAACGTAGTGCTTAAATATGACGAAAAGGGCAGGAGCGTGATAAACGAAGTTAAAAGAATTTCAACTCCGGGTCGCCGCGTATATCAAGGCAAAGACGAGATCAAGCGCTTCAAAAACGGCTACGGAACCGTCGTCGTTAGCACAAGCAAAGGCGTTATGAGCGGTATCGACGCGCACAAAGCCGGCGTCGGTGGCGAAGTGCTTTGCACGATCTGGTAAGAAGTTTCTACTTTTTATGGCATTGTGGTATCCATTCGTAAAAGTAGACATACCCTAGACAAATAAAAAGGAAAATTATGTCAAGAATTGGTAAAAAACCGATCTCTATCCCGAGCGGAGTTGAGGTCAAGATTGACGGCTCGTCGTTAAAATTTAAAAAATCGAATAACGAAAAAGAGCTTGATTTAAAAGGTCATGTCGATGTAAAAATCGAAGACGGAAAGATAGAATTCTCACCTAAAGGTGAAGATAGGCAGAGCAGGGCGTATTGGGGAACATACCGCGCTTTAGCCAACAATATCGTCCTTGGTCTTACCGAGGGCTTTTCAAAACAGCTCGAAATCAACGGCGTCGGCTACAGAGCTGCGATGAAAGGCAAGGTGCTTGAGCTAAATTTGGGCTTTTCGCATCCGATAAATTTTGAGCCTCCAAAGGGGATTGAAATTTCCGTAGATAAAAACGTCGTAACCATCAAAGGCGACGATAAACAGCAAGTAGGTCAAGTAGCAGCCGAGATCAGAGGATTCAGACCGCCTGAGCCGTACAAGGGTAAAGGCATCAAGTATCTTGAAGAGCATATCATCCGCAAAGCCGGAAAAACAGCTAAGAAATAAGGGTTGAGAAATGACACAGAACGTATTAAAAAGAAAGATCTCTTTACGAATCAAGAGAAAAAGAAGAATTCGCGCTAAAATTTCAGGCGTCGCATCTTGCCCTAGAATTTCTATTTTCAAATCCAATAGGACGGTCTACGCTCAGGCTATCGACGACGCAGCGAGCGTAACTTTGTGCGCCAGCAGCGGTAAGGTTTTAAATTTAAAGGCAAACAAAGAGGGCGCGGCTAGCCTAGCTAAAGATTTGGCTTCCAAGCTAAGGGATAAAGGCATCTCCGAGGCGATTTTCGATCGCAATGGCTATTTGTATCATGGCGTAATCGCAAGCTTTGCCGAGTCGCTACGCCAAAACGGCATCAAACTATAACCCAAAGGAATGATTGTGGAAAAGTATAATAGAGAAGAATTCGAAGAGGTAATCGTCAATATCGGTAGGGTTACGAAGGTCGTTAAGGGCGGTAGAAGGTTTAGATTTACCGCGCTTGTAGTGGTAGGCAATAGAAACGGTCTAGTAGGCTTTGGCTTCGGTAAATCCAAAGAGGTTCCTGACGCGATTAAAAAGGCGGTGGACGATGCGTTTAAAAATATCATCAAGGTAAATTTAAACGGCTCTACCATCACTCACGATATTGAAGTTAAATACAATGCGAGCAAAATTTTACTTAAGCCGGCGAGCGAAGGTACCGGCGTTATCGCAGGCGGTTCAGTCCGCCCAGTTTTAGAGCTTGCGGGTGTTAAAGATATCCTTACCAAATCGCTAGGTTCGAACAACTCCTCAAATGTCGTAAGAGCTACGATGAAAGCTCTTAATATGTTAAAACACTAACAAGGATAAAAGATGGGATTAGAAAATCTTAAAAAAGCCCCGGGCTCGACTCACGCTACTAAGCGCTTGGGTCGCGGTCAAGGAAGCGGCCTGGGTAAAACTGCTGGTCGCGGCGGAAAGGGTCAGACCGCACGCACCGGCTCTCACGAAAAAAGAGGCTTCGAGGGCGGTCAGCAGCCGATTCAGCGAAGGCTTCCAAAGGTAGGTTTTACTTCTAAATTTGAAAAGCCTTACGTGATCAATGTCGATAAAATCGAAGCTATCAAAGATCTTAGCGAGATCACGATCGAAAGCATCAAATCCGTTCATAAAATTTCAAATTCCGTTAAAAAGATCAAGCTGATCGGCGTAGGCGCAAAAGCGCTCGCTAGCAAGATCAAAGACGAGAACGTAAAGTCTAGCGGACAAAAATAATGAATAAATCGCTACGCAACAAAATTCTCATTACTTTGGGCTTTCTTTTTGCCTATAGGTTGCTAGCTTACGTGCCGGTTCCGGGAGTGGACGTTGAGGTTATAAAGCAATTTTTTCAAAACAATAGCAACAACGCTTTTGGAATGTTTAATATGTTTAGCGGTAACGCGGCGGAGCGATTCAGCGTTATCTCGCTAGGCATTATGCCTTATATTACCGCTTCGATCATTATGGAGCTGCTTGCCGCAACCTTTCCAAATTTAGGCAAACTCAAAAAAGAGCGCGACGGTATGCAGAAATATATGCAGATCATCCGATATGCTACAATCGCAATCGCTATGGTTCAATCCATCGGCGTTAGCATTGGCTTACAGGGCATCCACGGACAGACCGGAGCGCCTGCGATAATGGCTGAAAATACCAACGAGTTTGTTTTTATCTCGTGCATTTCGATGCTGGCAGGCACCATGCTTTTGATGTGGATCGGAGAGCAGATCACGCAGCGCGGCGTCGGTAACGGCACCAGCCTTATTATCTTTGCAGGTATCGTAAGCGCCATCCCTAGAGCGATCGGAAGTACTGTAAATTTAGTAAATACCGGTGAGATGAATTTCTTGATTCTCGCCCTTATCATAGCTATTGTTTTGCTCACTATCGGCGTGATCATCTACATAGAGCTGGGCGAGCGCAGGATTCCCGTTTCGTTTTCGCGCAAGGTATTGATGGCGAATCAAAACAAGCGCATTATGAACTATGTGCCGATCAAGCTAAATTTAAGCGGCGTCATTCCGCCGATTTTTGCAAGCGCAATTTTGATGTTTCCGACCACTATTTTGCAGGCAAGCACCAATCCGATCATTCAAAAGATCCACGATTTCTTAAGCCCGAGCAACTACTTTTTTAACTTCCTAACTTTTGTTTTGGTCGTGTTTTTTGCGTATTTTTACGCATCGATCGCGTTTAATTCAAAAGATATAAGCGAAAATTTAAAGAAGCAGGGCGGATTTATCCCGGGCATTCGTCCGGGCGAGGGAACGGCGAGCTTTTTAAACGAAGTCGCAAGTCGCCTTACGTTTTGGGGCTCGATCTATCTCGGGCTAGTAACCGTCATCCCGTGGCTGCTCGTTAAATTTATGGGCGTGCCGTTTTATTTCGGCGGCACCAGCGTGCTGATCGTCGTCTCCGTCGCTCTTGATACGATGAGGCGCATTGAAGCGCAGATCTATATGAACAAATATCAGACCCTAAGCGCGGTTGGGCTATAAAAATGGCAATTTTGCTTAAAACAAAAAAAGATTTAGAGGGGCTTCGTGCGGCGAACAGGATCGTCGCGCAAGCCCTTGATTACGCAGCTTCGTTCATAAAACCGGGTCTTAGTCTGCTCGAAGTCGATAAAAAGATCGACGATTTTATCACCTCCAAGGGCGCGTATCCCGCTTTTAAAGGGCTATACGGCTTTCCAAACGCCGCCTGCCTCTCGCTAAACGAGGTCATTATCCACGGCATCCCAGACGAAACTATCCTGCAAGAGGGCGATATCTTAGGCGTCGATCTGGGCTCGAAGCTAAACGGATATTTCGGCGACAGCGCGCGCACCCTGCCTGTCGGTAAAATTTCAAAAACCGACGAGGAGCTCATCGCATGCAGCAAGGACACGCTGGAGTTTGCCATCAAAACGATCAGGGTAGGGATGCACTTCAAAGAGCTAAGCTTCGAGATCGAGAAATTTATCCGCGCGCGCGGCTTCGTGCCGCTATACGGCTTCTGCGGCCACGGCATCGGCAAGCACCCGCACGAAGAGCCTGAGATCCCAAACTATCTGGAGGGCAACAATCCAAAATCGGGCCCCAAAATCAAAAACGGCATGGTTTTTTGCATCGAGCCGATGATCTGCCAAAAGGACGGCACGCCGGTCATCGCCGAGGATAAATGGAGCACGAGAAGCAAGGATGGACTTCGCACTAGCCACTATGAGCACTGCATGGCGGTTTTCGATGGTAAGGTAGAAGTCCTAAGCGTCGCATAGAATTTCCGCGCAAAAGCTGGCTCAGCCTAGTTAAAATTTTTTCACTTTGTCGGTGCGAAATTTTGCCCGCGATCGGTCTTTGATAATTTTACACTGCTCGTGTCGTAGAATTTTACTCCAGTCGCTTAATGCATAAATTTTATCCAAAGACCGTTTGAAGCTTATCGCACTAGAAATTTTAAAATCTATTGCGACGGTTTGCGGGGTCCGGCCGCAAAATTTTAAAAGCCGAGATTTTAGCTCATACATTTTGTTTTTAAAGCCTCGTTTTGTAGCTTCGCTCTTAGATCCGCTTTCAATTAAAATTTAGCCTCAAAATTCCGTCATCCGATTCTAACCCCCGCCCGTATCTTTAAAATTTAGCCGTAAAATTTGAAGCGTAAAGGCGCGCAAGTAAGCAAGCTCAAAGCTTTAAGCGGCTAAGATTGCGCCTTGATTTTAAAGCGAAAATATGTCGCGCTATGTGAAGTACGCGTCATCGCGTCCCTTCGTACGAGGCAGGAAAGATAAAATGAGAGAAAAATTTTATGTAGCGCTGGCAAATATAGGCGAGCTTGCGGCGCAGACGAAAGCGGGTGGGCTCATAGCGCGCTTGCTTATGAAAATCGACCGCGGCTTTTTTACCGCGCTGCGCGAACGTCCCGTGTGGAGGGTGTTTTGGCTTGCGACGGTGCTATGCTTGCTCGCGTGCTGGGCTAAGATACATTATCAGATTAACGGTCCCATCTTTGCCTACATCGCCGAGAGTTTCCCCGTGGTATTCATCATAAATTTGCTCATCTTTCACCTCTGCTATTTGCTTAGCGGGCGATTTTTTAAGCTTGTTTCGTTCGTGCTACTGGCGTTAATTGCGCTGATTGCGAGCACGTCTTTATTTTTGATCGTAAATTTCGACTCAAGCTTCAACGTCGTAGCGATCGACGCGATCGTCCATACCGACGCAGCCGAGACGCGCGAGTTTGTTTCGCAGTTTCTTAACCCGGCAACGATTTTATATTTAGCGGCGTTGCTCGGCTGCATCTTTGCGGCACTAAGAGCAGGACGGCGAGAGAAGGAGCAAGCGCATAGCCGCTTAAGATTGCTGCTAGCGGCGCTTTATCTTATCTATGGATCGATCTTTTGCGCGGATATCGCCGTCAAAGCTTTTCAGGGCAAGCGCGGCTTTGTAACCAAGCTATCGCAATACGTCCCGCTGGAGTTTGCCTTCACGCTAAAAGATTATCTAAGCGATAAAAATTTCATCACCGATATGCACGAAGTGCAGCTCGGATATGACGAGGCTAAGCGCGTGAACGAAGGCGTTTTAAAAGGCGGCGCAAATTCAGATCCGCAAGGCGCCGCCTCGGGCTCCGCGTCTGAAAATTCCGCGCCTGCATCAAACGCCCAGGCGCAAAATTCCAGCGTAAATTTAAATTCTACGCCGCAAAGCCCCAGCGTGATTTCAAATTCTAAAAACCCTGAGGCCGCTACAAACCCCGCCTTGCAAAAGTCTCGCGTCAAAAATATCATCCTAATAATCGGTGAGAGCTTGCAGCGCGGGCATATGTCGCTCTACGGCTACGGCGTTAAAAATACACCGCTTTTGGAGGGTCTCGAAGCAAGCGGCAATCTGATAAAATTTGGCGATACAATCTCGCCTTACGGCACGACTAATCAGGTACTGATGCGGCTTTTAAATTTCAGCGATTACGAAAGCGAGCGCAAAAGGGCGTGGTTTCGCAACCTCAGCATCATCGATATGTTTAAGCTAAGTGGCTACCGCACCTTTTGGATTAGCAATCAAGAGGCTTTCGGCGCACATGCGTTAAGTGCTAAAAGCGCTGCCGATCGCGCGGACGCGGAATCCTTCCTCTCAAAGAGCAATCTTTACGAAACCGTCCGCATCAAGCCTGATGGAGTGCTGCTTCCACTCATAAATCAGGCGAAAGCGGGGCAGAGCGAGCGAAATTTCTACGTGATCCATCTCATCGGTAGCCATATGGATTATAGCCTGCGCTATCCCGAGGGATTTGGCAAGTTTAGTGCGGCGGATGTAAAGGCAAAACTTACTTCCAAGCAGAAAGATGTCGTCGCGTATTACGACAACAGCGTGCTTTACAACGATTTTGTCATAAATGAAATTTTTAAAATTTTTTCGGGTGATGACAGCCTCATCGTTTATCTTAGCGATCACGGCGAGAATTTATACGAAAATGGACGCCTTGGGCACGGCATGGAGAGCCGCTTTACTTACGAAATTCCGTTGCTTTTTATAGCCTCGCGCGAGTTTTTGAGCGATCATGCTACGCTATGGCAGAGGCTGGCTGCGGCGAAAGATAAGCCTTTTATGAGCGATGATTTGGCACATCTGCTAGCAGATATCATCGGTGTCGCGCCACTTGAGTTTGACGAGCGCAAAAGCCCGATACGAGTGGATTTTAATGCTTCACGCAAGCGAATTGCTAACGGAGTCGATTATGACGAGAAATTAAAAAGCGCGAAGGGCTACGAGCTCGAATAGGCGGATTGCCTTTATCCGCACATATTGCGCGCCGCTGCACTATGCAAGCGGCGGGTCTCAAAATTTCAAAGAGCTTAATGCTCGGTCCGAAAAGCGCTAGTCTGGCGCAAAGTCTATAAAATTTCATATAAAATCTAGAAATTTAGATAAAATTTCAAAAATTCTACGCCAAGGAGCTTAAATGAAAGAGATTTATCCAACCGGTTTCGCGCCGAAAAAGGCACACTATGCGCCGGGTATCTTAGACGACGACGGTACGCTCTACGTCTCGGGGCAGCTAAGCGTGGATCCGCGCACGGGAGCTATCCTGGAGGGTCTTGCTGAGCAGACCGCGCAGGCTCTAAGCAATGTCGCGGCAGTGCTGGCCGCCGCAGGTGCGGATAAAAACGACGTGCGGATGTGCCGCGTCTATACGCCTAACGTCGCGAATTGGGACGTGATCGACGAGCAGTACGCTCTATTTTTCGGCGCACACAAGCCCGCCCGCGTCGTGGTGCCGACTACGGCTCTGCACTTCGGCTGCCTCGTAGAGATCGAGGCCGTCGCAAAAATAAAAGAGAAAAAGTAGGAGCTAAAATGAGCGATTTCATCTGCACGGGCTGCGGCAAGCACGCGTCCATCGATACTTTGAGCTATAAATGCGACTGCGGTGGGCTGTATAAGCTAAACTCCGATGCGCCTAAATTTCACCCCGCGCTCGTAGATCAAAGCGAGTTTAGCATCTTTAGATACCGCAGGTTTATGGGTATCAACACGACTAAATTTAAAGAAATTTCGATGGGCGAGGGGCTCACGGCGAGTGTGAAATTCGGCGAAGACCTCTACCTCAAGCTCGATTACGCGATGCCTACGCTTTCGTTTAAAGACCGCGGCGCGGCGGTTTTGGTGCTGCATGCCAAAAATATCGGCGTGAAAAAGGTGCTGCAAGACTCCAGCGGTAACGCGGGCAACGCCGTGGCGGCGTACTGCGCTCGTGCGGGCATCGAGTGTGAAATTTACGTCCCGAAGGGCACGTCTCCCAAAAAGATTGATATGATCAAAAGCCACGGCGCGCACGTCACGGTATTTGACGGCAGCCGCGACGAGACGGCGGATGCGTGCCGCAAAAAGGCCGTGAGCGAGCAAATTTATTATGCCAACCACGTTTATAATCCGATCTTTTACGAGGGGACAAAGAGCTACATTTATGAGATCTACGAGCAGCTGGGCAGGGTGCCGCGCAATATCTTTATCCCCGTGGGCAACGGCACGCTACTGCTGGGCGCTCAAGCAGCGCTGGGCGAGCTATATGAGGGCGGTCTTATCGAAGCGCTGCCAAAAATTTTCATCGTTCAGGGCGAGCTTTGCGCTCCGCTTTTCGGTGCTGAAGCTGTGGCGCGCGAGACCAGGCCGCAGCCGACGCTAGCGGAGGGCATCGCGATCGCAAGACCGATGCGCGCGGGCGAAATTCTTGGCTCTAGCTACGCTGGCGAGCGCGAGGTGATCTTGGCGAGCGAGAGCGATATACTGCCTGCCAGAGCGGCGCTTGCGCGCGGCGGATTTTACGTCGAGCACACGACCGCGGCTACCTATGCGGCGTATCTGCGCTACAAAGAAAGCCACGATCTACAAGGAGATAGCATCATCCCGCTTTGCGGCGCGGGGCTGAAGAGCGATCATTAAATTTAAGCGCCAGACGGATTTGTGTGGCTAGCTAGCGGCGAGGAATTTAAAATTTTCGCCGCTTTAAATTTAGCGAGTTTGTGAGTTTGTTTTTGGTGAAATTCTAAAAATTTAACGACGCGTAGGCTTTTAAATTTAAACTTGTAACGAAGCGCGGGAACACCTTTCGTTTGCGGTATGATACGGCGATAGGTGATACAGCGCATTTTATGGGCGACTTTGCCGTTAGTTGGATTTTTAAAATTTTATCTGTCGATAGCTGGACGGCCGCCTCTTAAATTTGAAATTACGGTCAAAATTTATAGAAATTAGCCTGTAAGGTGCGGCGCTATCCGCCCGTTTCGTTTATAAAATTTGGACGTTTTATCGCTCTTGGGAAGCGACCTTCTACGCAGATGATAAATTTGCGCGACTATTTTAGATTTTCTTTAGCGATACGCGTAAGCTCAAGCACAAATTCGCTTTTTGCCGCAGTATAGGCGTCGCGGTTGAACTCGAATCGCTTGCAAAGCTCTAATTTAAGCGCCTCGTACCGCGCGGCGATATCCGCATTCGCCCGCAAAAAATCTCTAAAAAATATCTCATCCGCATCGCCGAAATTTCGTAGATGTACGTGAAAAACGCGCTCGGCAAATCCCGCTTCGGTGTAGCCCTTATTTAGGCTGCAGCGGCTCCCCTTTTCGCTCATTAGCAGATAGCCGGCCTCTACCAGGCGCTGTTTGGCGGCGGCAATATCCGAGCATTCGATCAAAATATCTACGATCGGCTTCGCCCAGATCCCGCTTACCGCGGTGCTGCCGATATGGTGGATCTTGATCTCGCCATGATCTTGCAGCAGGCCGCGCAGAATTTCGCGCTCCTGCCTAAAGTATTCGCCCCAGCGCGGATCGTGCGGCACGAGACGTATCGGAAAGAGCCGCCACAGCTCTTGCAGGCTCATCGAAAGGAGTTTATTGCTCATCTTAACTCCAAAGTATTGGGTGAAATTTGAATGAATGGCGGGTAGATAGGGATTCGAACCCTAGAAGGCTGACGCCTTACGCGCTTTCGAGGCGCGCTCCTTCGACCGCTCGGACATCTACCCGAATAAAAATGTAATTTAAGCCAAAAATGGCTTAATAACAGATTTAAAAATGAAATTCCGCGCGAAATTTCGCCTGATTTTGCGAGCGGGGGTTGAAATTTAACGGCGCAAATTTAGATTTCATTTTAAATCTACGGCTTAAGGTACGGCGCGGCTTTCGGCATAAAATTTATTTTCGCGCGTAGTTTTAGGCACGGAATTTTACCGCTTTATGGATGAAATTTTACGCAAAAGCTTATCGTCGCGGCGGTGAAAAATCACTCGCCGTTTATAAATTTCATGCGCCGCCCTACAAAACCGAGATAAAAATTTTGATCTCGTCTCCGCCGTAAAACTCAAAATCCGTTCCAAACGCTCTTTTTAGTTCGCCGGCCTCAAAAAAGCTCCAAATTTTACTCCAAAACTTTGCTACGTTTTGCGGCTCATTTGGGAAACTAAAAACGGCGTATTTGCCGCTTTTGATCTCCAAGGTTTCGTCGCTGCGGGGCGCTTTGGTGCCGATAAATATATCGTAAAGCCCGTCGTTGCCGTCTTCGTAATCATAATAGACGCCGTAGATCTCGCTCTGCCCGTCATAGCACTCTTTCATAAATTTTGCCCACAGCGCGGGAATTTTGCCGCTTCCACCTAGCTCGTCCGCGTTTTTCGTGCGGGCTTTTAACCCGTAAATTTTAAATCCGTCTAAATATGAAATTTTGATTTTTTCGCTCAAATTTTACCCTTTCCGCTACTGCTCTAAAAGCTCTCTGGCCTGCTTTGCGATCGCAACGTCGGTGAAGCCGAAAAGCTTAAATAGCTCGCTCGCGTTGCCGCTTTCGCCGAAGCTTTGCATGCCGTGTACCGCGTCTGCAAATTTATACCACTCAAGCGCGCTTGCGGCTTCGACGGCTAAAATTTTAGTTTGCGCCTGCAGGATTTGCGCCAGATAGTCAGCGTCCTGTTCGCACAAAAGCTCGAAGCACGGCGCGCTTACGACGTTTGCGCCGATGCCTTGCTCTTGCAGGATCGCCGCCGCTTTTAGGCAGAGCGAGACTTCGCTGCCGCTTGCGATGAGCGTGATCTGCGCCTCTTTGCTCTGCCTTAGCAGATACGCGCCGTTTTGCACGTCGCCCAAAACCGCCTTAGGCAGCGGCTCAAGCCCCTGACGCGAGCAGACGAACGCCGCGGGGGCATTCAGGGAAAGCGCCGTGCGCCAGCATTTTACGTTTTCGTTGCCGTCTGCGGGACGGAAAGTGTAGAAGTCTGGCATCGCGCGGAAGGTGCTAAGCTGCTCGATAGGCTCGTGCGTCGGCCCGTCCTCGCCCACGCCGATGCTGTCGTGCGTGAAGACGAAATAGTGGCGCAAGCCCATCAGCGCCGCGAGTCGCGCGCCAGTCTTGAGATAGTCGCTGAAGATAAAAAACGTCGCGCTGAACGGAATGAAAAGCCCGTATCTCGCGAAGGCGTTGCCGATCGCCGCCATCGCGTGCTCGCGGATGCCGAAGTGTAGATTTTTGCCGCAAGGAAAGTCGCCGCCACCTTTAAGCTCGGTCTTATTAGACGCCGCCAAATCGGCGCTTCCGCCCAAAAAGCCGGGCACCGCGTTTGCGATGGCGTTTAAAATTTTACCGTTGCTATCGCGCGTGGCGACCTTAAGCCCGCTAAAATCAGGGAATTCTATCTTGCTAAAATCGGGATTTAAAAGCTCGTTTAAAAGCGCTCTTTTTTCATCGCTTAGCTTCGCAAGCTTCTCTTTCCAAAGCCGCTCCTCCAAATCACCCTTCTCGATCGCAGCCCGCGTCGCAAAAAGCACGTCCTCGCTTACGACGAAGCTTTGAGCGGGATCAAAGCCTAGATTTTGCTTAGCGCGCGCAAGCAGCTCCTCTCCAAGCGGAGCGCCGTGCGTCTTGGCCGTGCCCTCAAGCTCGAGCGCGCCCTTGCCGATCGTGGTATTTGCGATGATGAGGTAGGGTTTGGTTTTATTTTTGACCTCGTCAAGGACGAATTCTATCTGATCGAAATTATGCCCGTCGATGCGCGCGACCTCAAAGCCCTGCGCTTCAAATCGCACCTTTACGTCCTCAAACCACGCGATATCGGTGCCGCCGTCGATCGTGATGCCATTAGAATCATAGATTATCGTGAGATTATCGAGGTTGTGTCTGCCCGCAAGCGCGCACGCTTCGTAGCTGATACCCTCCTGCAGATCGCCGTCGCCGCAGAAGCAATAGACGCGGTGATCGATAATCTCGTTTCCTCCCTCGTTGAGCAGATGTGCGGCGTATTTCGCGGCCATCGCAAATCCGACCGCGTTTGCGACGCCCTGTCCGAGCGGTCCGGTAGCGATCTCGACGCCCGGGGTAGCGATCTCCGGGTGACCGGGAGTTTTAGAGTGTAGACGCCTGAAGCTTTTGAGATCGTCCATGCTCAAATCGTATCCGCTAAGATAGAGGTAGCTATACACGAGCGCGCTTGCGTGCCCGCCTGAGAATACGACGCGGTCGCGGTTCAGCCACGCGGGATTTTTGGGATTGTGGCATACCTTGCTCATAAAGACGCTCATTACGTCGCTTAGCCCCATCGGCGTGCCGGGATGGCCTGAGTTGGCGCTTTGGATCATATCCGCGCTTAGAAATTTGATCGTGTTTGAAATTTTACTTAGCTGCTCGCTCGACATTTTTCATCCTTTCAGGTATTTTTCTATCAAATTTAAAACCAAATCGCGTAGGCTCGCATCATAGCCGCTCATCGCGCCGCTTACCTCGCCTATTAGGCGCTGCTTGTAGCTTCTGGCACCCGCAAGTCCGAGTAAATTTACGAAGGAATTTTTCGCGCCGTCCGCCCCTACGGGCTTGCCCGCGCTTGCTTCGTCGCCCGTGGCGTCGATGATGTCATCCTTGATCTGAAATATAAGACCTAGCTTCAGCCCGATCTTATAAAGCTCATGCGCGAGCTCGTCATTTAGCCCGCCGATTATGGCGCCTAGCTCAAACGCCGCAGCGATGAGCGCGCCCGTTTTGTGCAGATGTAAAAACTCAAGCTCGCTTTGCTTTAGCGGGCTGTTTTCAAAACGGCAATCGATCGCCTGGCCCAGCACCATGCCGCTGCTGCCTGCATTTCGCGCTAGAGTTTTAATGCATTTTATCTTGATCTCGTCGCTTAGGTTCGCGCTCGCGGCGATCAAAAACGCGTCGGTATTTAGCGCGTCGCCCACCAAAATCGCCGTGACCTCGTCGTATTTTTTATGCAGGCTCGGCCGTCCGCGGCGCAGATCCGCATCGTCCATCGCGGGCAGATCATCGTGTATGAGCGAGTAGGTGTGGATCATCTCAAGCGCCATCGCGATCGCCAGCGCGCCCTCAAAGCGCCGCTCATCCACCGCCGAGACGACGCCTAGTAGCAGCTGCGCGCGAAAGTGCTTACCGCCCGCTTGCAGCATGTAATTGAGCGCCTCCTCGAAGTACGGATGAAAGCTCGGCGCCTTCAGCTCGTTGCGCTTCAAGTAATCTTTAAATTTTTCTAAAATATCCATCGATCCTACCTTGCGGTTTTGATTTGCTCTGCTTGGGCGCGCCCTTGACGAATGCAAATTCGCGCCCTTCAAATGCCTTTTTGTCGCGCAGCTTAGACTTTGTTGTCGTGAGCCGTTTGTACGCCGCGTAAAAGCAATCATGCCGCTTAAAATTTTAAATTTTAATTCCCTAGCTTTACGCAGTGCGTGCGGCGAAGGATGCTCCGCTTTTTTGAGCCGCATCTTAGCTAGATTTGCTCGCGGATGTCGCGCAATGGCTCGCCCGCTTTGCATTTAAGCCGTGCGAGCTAAATTTTACTTTGCGCCGCAGCGTAGCAGCTCGCCGAAATTTTAGAATTTGCCCTCACGCCACCCATTAAATTTGACCGATTTGCTAAGGTTGAAATTTAATAACCTAGCGTCAAATCAAGCAAGCTGTGCTTTATGCAAACCGTATCGCCACAAAAATCTAAATTAACGCCGCCTTATAAAATCGGGCTTCATTTAGTTTGCTACAGAAGCCGCTCGCTCCGTAAAATCCAAACCGTTCGCTAAGCAAAACAGCCATTCTATATAAAAAGCTTATTTTCACCATTTTTGAACTACGCTTAGCCCTTATCGCCGAGCAGATCGCCTAGGCCGCCGAGCCCTCCTAGCATGGATGCTGCGGCGCCCTTCTTTTCATTTTCGACGAGTTTTATCGCGTCGCCTATCGCTGAGATCAGTAGTATCTGCAGGCTTTCCTTATCGCCAAAAAGGCTGTCGTCGATGCTGAGATCGAGCACTTCGCCTGCGCCGTTTAGCCTGATGGCGACCATGCCCGCGCCCGATTTTACGGTAAATTCCTTGCTCGCATTCTCCTCCTCGATCTGCTTAGCCTTGGCCTGCATCTGATCGAGCATCTGCCCCATTTTCGAAAAATCCATTCCTTCAAACATCTTTACTCCGTTATTTGGTTTTTTTCGTTTACCTGCACGATTTTTGGCTCGAAATCTCTCGCTTTTTTGACGCTCATCTGAGCGTAGGCTACGATGATGACGATGTCACCGACGCAGACTTTGCGCGCGGCCGCGCCGTTTAGGCAGATCTCGCCCTTTTTCTCGCCGCGGATCACGTATGTAGCGAAGCGCTCGCCGTTATTGACGTTTAGGATCTCGACCTTTTGATATTCGCAAAGCCCTGCAGCCTCGATGAGTTCGGGCCCGATCGTAATGGAGCCCACGTAGTTTAGGTTGGCATCCGTCACGCGCGCGCGGTGGATTTTGCTTGATAAAATTTCGATTTTCATCGGCCGTCCTTTAAATTTAGTCTAAATTTGACCCGCCTCGCGCCGCGATGAGCTCGCTCACGACCTGCTTGTCGCTGAAGGGGTGCTTCACGCCCTTGATCTCCTGGTAAGTCTCGTCTCCCTTGCCCAAAATAGCGATCATCTCGCCGTTTTTGGCAAGATCTAGCGCGCGCGCGATCGCCTCTTTGCGATCCGCGATCTTTAAAATTTTATCTTTTCGGCGCATGCCGGCGCAAATCTGCTCGATGATCTCATCCGGATCCTCGCTACGCGGATTATCGCTCGTGACGATGCAAATTTTGGCAAAGTGCTCGGCGATGGCGCCCATTTTCGGACGCTTGCCGTGGTCGCGATCGCCTCCCGCACCAAAAACCGCGATAATCTCGCCACTTACACGCAGTGCATTTAGCACCTTCTCGATGCCGTCAGGGGTATGGGCGAAATCGACGATCACAAGCGGGTTTTTATTTACGATCTGCACGCGACCCTCGACGCCGCCGAAGTTTGCCAGGGCTTTTGCGATCTTTTCGTTCGGCAGCTTGGTCAGAATTTTAACCGCCGCAAACGCCACGGTAAGGTTGTAGAGATTAAACTCGCCGATCAGATCACTTTGCAGCTGTGCATTATCGCCGTTTGGAGTGCGCACGAGCGCGTCGATGCCGCCCTTTAGCCCGTATCCGCTTACGCCGAAGCTTGCGGCGTTTTTGATGCCGTAGGTAAGGGCGTTTGCAGGGTTAAATTTAATGTGTCCGTCATCGGCGTTTATAAGCTTTGGCGCGTCGTCTGCGAAAAACGAGCTCTTGACTGCCGCGTATTCTTGCATGCTGCCGTGATAATCGAGATGATCTTGGCTCAAATTCGTAAAAATTTTAAGCGCAAATTCTAATCCTTCGATACGATTTTGCGCTATCGCGTGCGAGCTTACCTCCATAACGAAATACTCGCAGCCCTGCTTGCCGGCTTCATAAAGATAGCTCATCGTCTTAAAAACCGAACTCGTCGTAAGCCCCTTTTCGTCGATCCTGCGCTCGTTTATGAAAGCGCCGCGCGTGCCGCTTAAGCCGCAGCTAAAGCCCAGATCCAGCAGCGTCGAATAGATCGCCGCCGCGGTCGTGGTCTTGCCGTTCGTACCGGTGATGCCTACGATTTTGATGCGCGGATCGATATTTAAAAGCTCCTTTGCTTGCGCGATAGAGATGATCTGCGCGCCTTTTTGCGCCGCTTCGGGTTCAAATTTAGCGTTCGCGTCAGTGTGCATAAAAAAGCAACCCGCCTCGCACTCGGCGGAGTTGTCGGTGATAAAGCTATTTTCGAGTCGTATTTTCATGATTTTTGATTTTTTGCATTAGCGCTTCGAAGCGCTCATCGCCCGCATACGCGGCAGCCGAGCTTTCGACGTAATTAAGCCCCATCTCGTAGTAGCCGTTTTCTATCAAATTTTCTAAAAATTCTATCATCTCGCTTTTGTCCGAAATGGCGATTTTAGAGGAAAAAATGATCGATTCGAAGGCGTCTTTGAAGCCCTTTTGACCTACCGCTCGCATAAAATCGGCATACGCAATAACGGCGATCTCATCCTCGGCGCCGGGCTCGGAGGCCGTTTCGTTCGCAATCTTTTCGTTGATGGAGTTTAAAATTTTAAAAAGCTCCGCGGTTTGAGTTTTGGGGCTGAGGTTGTAAAAATCAAAGAGCATAAGCGCTTCTTCGCGGTCTGCCAGCGCGGTCTGACAAAGCTCGAGTAAAAATAGAATTTCCTCCTCGCCGCTTTTTTCGTAGGCGAGCGAAAAATACAGCTTCGCAAGCTCGAATTCTCCGCGCGAAAAGGCCTTTAGCCCCAGTTTTTTATAGTTCAAACTCTTCGCCTTCGGGGATGTTTACGACGCTAAGCTCGGGGTGAATATCCATGCGAAGCTGGCGCTCGATGCCGTATTTTAGGGTCTGCGCACTTGCGGCGCAACCGTGGCAATGCCCGGTAAGGCGGACATAGACGACGCCGTTTTTTATGCCTAAAAGCTTCATATCGCCGCCGTCGTTTTGCAGCATCGGTCGGATCAGCTCTAAGCTATCCTGTACCGGGGCTAGAAGCTCTTCATCGCTAAATGGTATCATTAAAATTCCTTGTTTTGATTTTGGCGAATTATATCTAAAAGCGATAAAAAAAGGCTTATCGGGGATGAAATTTAATCTGAAATTTTGCGTGAGGACGCGGATTTTGCGTAATGGCTCGCAAAGAATTTTATACGCCGCGAACGGCGAGCCGCGATTTTAAAATTTTATCGATTCGCAATGGCGAAGTACGCGCAAATCATCGGGCTTGCGTATATTTAAATTTAGACTATTTGCGCTATAAATTTGGGATGAAATTTCAGCCAGACCGAGGGCTAAATTTGAAAAGGAATTTTGCTTGAGCGGTAGGTAAAATTTAAAGCGAAACTGTCTAAATTTAATTAGGACAAGCGCCGATACGATTAAATTTTTATAAAAAATAGATTTCGATCTTAATCGTAAATTTTGCGGGATATGAAAGATTGGGCGGCGAATATTATTTTAAAGCTCGCAGATGAAATTTACGCTACATTTTATATCGATCGCGGCTGTGAAATTTTAGCGCAGGCGCGTGCAATCACGGCAAAATTTCTATCGGCGTGCCGATTTTCACGTGTTCAAAAAGCTCGTCCATATCGTCGTTGACGAGCGCTATGCAGCCCTCCGTCCAGTCGCCGAACGCCGCGATACTCTGCCCTAGGTAGCTAAATTTGTTCGGTAGCCCGTGGATTTTGATATCGCCGCCTGCGCTCTTGCCGAGGGATTTTGCGTGTGCTACGTCGGCTTTATTCGGATAGGAGATGCCTAAATTTAGATGATACGCCGAGTTTGGATTTTTGCCGTTTATGGTGTAGTTGCCCTCCGGGGTTTTGCCGTCGCCTTGAACTTCTTTGTGTCCTTCGGGCTCGCGTCCGAGGGCGATTTTGTAGCTTTTCGCGACGCCTTTTGAGGTTAAAATTTCAAGAATTCGTTTGGATTTATAGACGCGGATTTTAGAAATTTGCTCGCCGCTCAATGCTTGCTTTAGCGAAATTTCAGAATTGATCGTTTCGATATTTTTGTAGCTAAGATAGTTGTCCAATGCCCATGCCAAGCCCGCAGCGATGATAATAGGCGGGAGTAAAATTTTAAATTTCATAGAAGAAATTTCGGGAGCGACCCCGAAATTTTATTTGCTGATTAGCTCGATATAAGCCATCTCTGCGGCGTCGCCCTTGCGGAGGCGAGTTTTGATGATGCGAGTGTAGCCGCCGTTTACGCCTGTATATTTTAGAGCGATCTCGGTGACCAGCTTATTTGTCGCAGCTTTATCTTGAAGCGCCGCGAAAACAAATCTATACGCCTCGCTGTCGCCCTTGCGCGCGCGAGTGATCAGCTTTTCGGCATAGCTTCTTAGCTCTTTTGCCTTAGGAAGCGTGGTTTCAATCTTGCCGCTAGTAACTAAAGCGATGGTTAAATTTTTAAGCAGGGCGGCACGGTGAGACGAAGTACGCCCTAGCTTCCTATATCCGTGATTATGTCTCATTTATTGTCCTTCATTCTTTTGTCTTTGAGCCTTTAGCTCATCAAGCTTGCGTTTTAGCTGCTCTTTTTTATCGCCGAGCTCTTGGTTGCCGATAGGATAACCGATCTCCTCCATAACGGCCTTGATCTCCTCTAGCGATTTTTTACCTAAATTTTTAAGATCTTTAAGCTCGCTCTCCTCCATGATCGCTAGCTCGCCGATAAATCTAATATCGGCGCGATCTAGGCAGTTGAAGCTTCGTGCGCTTAAGCTTAGATTGCTAACGCTCTCGAAAAGCTTTGCAAACTCGGAATTTGCAGGGATCGTTCTACCGAAAGTATCTGCAGCGCTGATATTTACGATGCCTTTGAAAACCGCCAGCTGCTGATACATCGCCTCAAGCGCGTTTTTAAACGCATCTATCGCGCTGATCTGACCGTCGGTAGTGATCGTAAAGACGACCTTTTCGTAGTCGGGATTATCCTCTACAAATACGTTTTCGATGTCGTAAACAGCCTTGGTTACCGGGGTAAAAAACGCATCCAGCGCGATGAAATCAGCGTCTAAATTTTCTCTGATCTCTTCGCTTGGGACGTAGCCGATACCTTTTTCGATGATGAGCGTAAATTTAAGATCGGCATCCTCGTTTATCGTAGCTAGATAAGCGCTTGGATTTACGATCTCTACGGCGTCGTTGTTTAGGTCGCTGCCGTAAATTTCTTTAGGTCCTTTAAAGCTGTATTCTACGACCTCGCGTAGGGAATCGCCCTTGATTTTGAACCTTAAGCCCTTTAAATTTATGATAAAAGCCGCCATATCCTCGAGCATACCGCGCATGCTGTCGAATTCGTGGCTTACGCCTTCGATTTTAACCGCAGTCGGCGCGAAACCGACCGTGCTCGTATAAAGTAACCTTCGTAAAGGATGAGCTAGAGTGACGGCATATCCCGTTTCAAAGGGATATGCTATGATTTTAGCAACATTTTCGCTGACATTCTCAACCTTTATTTCAGTTGGCATATGAGCTGATGTTGTGATTTTTCTCATATTAGCACCTACTATTTCGAGTAAAGCTCTACGATAAATCTTTCCTCTACAGGAATAACAACTTCTTCTCTCTCTGGAATTCTAGAAAAAATTCCGTATCTTTTCTCTTTTTCTACGTCTACCCACGCTACGATGCCGGTCTGTGCCGTAAGATCCAGCGCTCTTGAAATTTGCGGGTTATTTTTGCTCTTTTCGATCACTTCGATCTTTTGTCCTGCGCGGACGCTGTATGAAGGGATATCGACGCGTTTGCCGTCTACTAAAATGTGTCCGTGCGTAACGAGCTGGCGCGCAAAGCGTCTAGTCGTAGCAAAGCCCATGCGGTAAACGACGTTATCTAGCCTCTGCTCTAAAAGCTGAACCAAAATCGCTCCTGTGTTACCCTCTCTGCGAGCCGCTTCGGCAAATAGCCTACGGAACTGCTTTTCGCTTACGCCGTACATAAATTTAGCCTTTTGTTTCTCGCGAAGCTGTGAGCCGTATTCGCTTAGTTTAGCGCGTCTTTGTCCGTGCTGACCCGGAGCGTAAGGGCGTTTTAAAAGCGCGCTCTTGCCCGCAAGTCTTCTCTCACCTTTCATAAATAGATCGACGCCGAGCCTTCTTTCTAATTTTTCAACCGGTCCTGTATATCTAGCCATAAATTTCTCCTTTTATAATTACACGCGACGTCGTTTAGGCGGTCTGCAACCGTTGTGCGCAAGAGGAGTGATATCTTTGAAATATGTAACTTTGATCCCTTCTACGCTACCTACGCTTTTAACGGCGGTCTCGCGTCCACTTCCCGGACCCTGAACCTTGACGCCTACCTCTTTGATGCCGTGCTCTTTGGCTTTGTTTAGCGCGTCCTCGACGGCTTGTTGCGCCGCATAAGGGGTGGATTTTTTGCTGCCTTTAAAATTTAAAGCGCCCGCACTGCTCCACGCGATCGCGTTGCCCATCTCGTCCGTTACGGTAATCATAGTGTTGTTAAACGTAGCGGAGATGTAAACTATGCCTTTGGCGATATTTTTTCTGACGGTTTTTTTCTTAACTACTTTTTTTTGTGCCATATCTCAATCCTTATTTAGCTGCCGCGCCGACGGTTTTGCGTTTGCCTTTTCTGGTTCTGGCGTTCGTTTTTGTTTTTTGACCTCGAACAGGAAGGCCCTTTCTGTGTCTTAAGCCGCGATAGCCGCCCAAGTCCATAAGCGCTTTGATATCCATAGCCACTTGTTTGCGAAGATCGCCTTCAACCATATAGTGCTCTTGGATCTCTTTTCTGATAGCGGCGGCTTCATCTTCGCTCAGATCGGCGACTCTTTTATCGTAAGAAATTCCTGCCGCATCGAGAATTTTTCTCGACGTAAATAAACCTATACCGTAGATATAAGTTAGTCCGTATTCAATCCTTTTTTTCTTTGGTAGATCTACACCTGCGATACGAGCCATAACTTATCCTTGTCTTTGTTTATGTTTTGGATTTTCACAAATAACGTGAACAACACCTTTGCGCTTGACAATTTTACATTTGTCGCACATTTTCTTAACGGATGGACGAACTTTCATTCCACTCTCCTAAAATTTTCTCCACTTTAAATGCAAACTGCACCTAGGTTTAATGAAATTTCAAAAGCGAAAGTATCAAACCAACTGTTTTCAAAATAGTGGGGATTTTGAAAACACTTCTTCCTACAGTTTAGTCGCAAAATCGCGAGTATATCTAAATTTAACTTTATCCTTACTTATAGCGGTAGGTGATCCTGCCTTTATCGAGGCTGTAAGGGGTCAGCTCGACTTTTACGCGATCGCCCGGCATTATCTTGATGTAGTGCATCCGCATCTTGCCCGCGATATGGCATAAAATCACGTGTTTGTTGTCCAGCTCGACCTTAAAAGTCGCGTTCGGCAGCGCTTCTATGACGTTGCCGTCGATCTCTATGACGTCGTCTTTTGCCACAAATTCTCCTTTCTTTTAAATTTAAAAAGGGCGATTATATAGAATTTAAAATTTTAAACAGCTTAAAAGAAATTTAAAATAAGCAAAATTTCAGATTTATTTCGCTACGCGCGCACTGTTTTTGTAAAGGCAAGACGGCGCTCTTTTTAAAATTTTAGTATAATGGCTCAAAAATTTTAAAGGAAGAACATGAAATGGCAAAACGGCAGACGAAGCTCAAACGTGGAGGATGACCGCGCAAGCAGCATGCGCACGAGCTCGGGCTCACTTGGGATGCTGATCCCGATCATTAGGTTTTTGCTCGGCTCAAAGATCGGGCGCATAGTGCTCGTAATCGGCGTCGTAGCGTATTTTATGGGCTACAACCCTTTAGCGCTTTTAGACGGAGGCGCCAGCACGCAAAGAGAGCCGACCGATAGCCCACAGGAGCAAGAAAAGCTCGCCTTCGTCTCGGCGGTGCTAGCCCAAACCGAGGATGTTTGGGACGAGATATTTAAAAGTGCGGGCGTGCGCTACGAGGAGCCCGGACTTCGGCTTTTCCGCGATCAGATCGCAAGCGGCTGCGGCTTTGCGAGCGCGCAGACGGGGCCTTTTTATTGCCCGAGGGACCGTAAAATTTATCTCGATCTTAGCTTTTTCGACGAGCTTGCGAACAAATACAAAGCGGGCGGCGACTTCGCGCAGGCCTACGTCATCGCGCACGAAGTAGGGCATCACGTTCAAAATTTAATCGGCACGCTAGAGCAGGTTAGCACTCTAAAAAGGCGCGCTCGCAGCGAAGCCGAGCAAAACGCGCTTCAGGTCAAAGTCGAGCTACAGGCGGACTGCTATGCTGGGGTCTGGGCGCATTATCTAGCAAAAGCCGGGCGCGTGCTTGAAGTGGGCGACATCGACGAGGCGCTAAATGCCGCCAGCGCGATCGGCGACGATACGCTGCAGCGCAAATTTAGCGGTCGCGTCGTGCCCGATTCTTTCACGCACGGCACCTCGGCGCAGCGCAAAGAGTGGTTTAAAAAGGGCTTAGCGGGCGGAAACCTAAAAGCTTGCTCGTTTGAGCCGTAAGGTGCGGACTTTGAGCTAGCTTGCGGGCTAGATTGGAAGCAGCCTAAATTTTAAAATTTAACGCCGAGCTTGGAGGCGAAATTTTAAAATTTTAATGATCGGCGATTAAAAAGTTCGGACGGCGCGCTCGGCTACCGCGACGACGGCTTATTTGAGCGCAGGCTCGACTACGGCATTAAGAAACCAAAATAGATACGTTAAAATTTATGGAGGCAAAAATGAATAAAATAACCTGCATCTGCCTAGGCGTGCGAAGCATGCAAAGGGCGCTGAAATTTTATCGCGACGGCCTAGGATTTAAGACGGATTGCAAAGACGACGACCCGCTGGTATGCTTTTTTAATACGCCGGGGACCAAATTTGAGCTCTATCCATTGGACGCGCTGGCTCGAGATATCGACGAAAACGATCCGCCAAAAGGAAGCGGATTTGGCGGCATCACGCTAGCGTATAACGTAAAAAACAAAGAGGACGTAGCTAGCGTCATAGAGCTAGTAAAAAAGGCGGGCGGAACCATCGTCAAGGAACCCCAAGATGCGTTTTGGGGCGGATATCACGCGTATTTTGCCGATCCGGACGGATACTACTGGGAGGTGGTTTGGGGCCCGGTTTTAAATTTGACGAGGATGGGCTGCTCAAATTTTAGATCAAAATTTTGCGGCTGAGGCCTGTTCGGAGGCGCTGAAGCCTTTGGCCTAAGCGCGTAAAATTTAAACTCAAAATTTTATTGCAAATCATCGGACGGGTTTCTTGTGGCTCGTATAATTTGCGGCACTGTTTTTTCGTGCTTTTCTCTAAACATCAAGCGAAATTTTACTTTTCTATATGATCTGCGGCACAGATTTTGCGCGAGGCTAAAATTTACTCGCACCCCTGTCGCGCTGTTTTACTCGCGCTCGCGGTACCGCTTTGCTCGCATCGCATGCCGCTACACAAAGCAAGAAAGTGGATATTTTGCGGCACTTTTGTCCGTGAGCGCGGCAAGGAAAATAGCGATAAGCTCCTCGAAGTTTTGCGCGATGACCAGGGCATCCTCATATATCGGTTCCGCGCCGAATACGATCTTGCCCGCGTCTGCGCCCTGCGTGAGGGTGCCCGCGAAGCAGCGCTCGCCCCTGACTGAAAACAAAAACGGCAAGCACCCACTCCAAAACGCGCTCACGGCGGCTCTTTCCGCATCGTTAGCCGCGCACTCCAGGCTGTCTTTTTCAAAATCTTCGTAGCAAAATTCCGCTTCGTCCGCGTTTGGCGACGCATAATCTCTAGCGGATACGAACCAAACGGCGTCCGCAGCGTCGCTCAAAATTTCAAAAGAGCAAACAAAGTGGTAAAAATCTTCGCTTAAATTTTTAAATCTGCCGCCTAAAAATTCGCTTTGCGGCGGGCAAATTTCATTTCTGCGCCGTATCTGCCAGCCGTTTTGCGCCAGCGCGTCTATAAGTTCGTCAAAAACCATCTCGCCTCCCGTAATTTGGCGCCGATTATAGCATTTTGCTCGGCGCAGCGGTTAAATGCGGCTAAATTTATAAAATTTTGCCTGCCCGCCGCGCATAAAAAGAGAAATTTTACGCGAAATTTTACAAATTCTGCTAAAAATAAAATGACGTTTCCAAATCACCGCTAAATTTGGGCTCAGCGGAAGGCGTAAGCCGCAAATGAAAAACGGGCGTATCGCCGAGGGGAGCGGGCGCACCGCTAAAATTTGCGCCTCGGTATCCGCTTAAAATTTCCAAGCGGTACCGACCGCGCTTTACGCGAAAACTCAGGCTGTTTTGCTCGCTAATGCAGCTCATATCTTTAAAATAGCCGATGCCTGCGATTTTTAGCGTGCCCGAGGAGTGAAAGACCCAGCCGCGAGAGATGATTTTTGCTTCGTCTTGTGCGAATATCTCCTCACTCGCCTCGCCCACGGTAACCGCAAAATCGTAATAATCGCTGCGGACGCCCGATATCGGCACCGCGACCCCCTCTCTTGTGACCGCGTCGCCGTGTTCGGTCTGCGTGAAATAGGCAAGAACGTCGTCGCTTGCAAGCCCGTGCTTATCCAGATAGTGCGCGAGCAGCGCGAGGACCCTTTATCACGAAGCCGCCCAGCTCGGAGAAAATTTGCCTTTTCATTCGCACCTTTCTTTAATCGCCGTGCGCGTCGTACGCAGAAATTTTACCGCTCATTTGCCCTCTTTGTTTTTGTTTTGTAGCGCCGATGAAATTTTATCACAGTGCCCGCGGCAGGCTAAATTTTATCTTGCGATCGCGCCGCAGATGAAATTTAATCCCGTTTCGCGCTCAAATTTACAGCCCGCGGTTTTTGCCGTCCATACCTTGGCACTTATCTACGAGCCAGCGCCCGTCCTTGCGCACGAGCAGGAAGCGGCGCGCAAAGCCGTGTTCGTCCTTGGCGTAGATGTAAATTTTATTTTTACTCTCGCATTCGGCGTCCGTTAGCTCGTACCCGCCGTAGGTGCCGCCCTCCATCATCGAAAATGAGATGCCCTCGGGGCGGAAGCCGCTGCGCCTAACGGGCGTGCAGTAGCGCGCAAATAGCTCCTCGCATCTGCGCTGCACCTCGCCGTCATCCGCGTCATCAATTCGCGATGTAGCGAATTTTTCCCATTCGCTCATCGCCGCGAAAAACGCGAGCAGCGCATCGCGCGCCGCCGCCAGGTCATCTGGATCAAGCTTCTTTTTGCTCTTTGCGACGTCTCTTTGCGCCTGCTCAAACTCCGCAATTTGTTCCTTGCTAAAGCGCCCGCCGTCTAGATAAAACTGGATTTTCGTATCCGCCGCGGCTAGCAGCCCCGCAAAGCTCACGTGCGAATTGATCAGGCGCAGCGATTTTAGCCTCGGGATTTGCACGATCGCTTTTAGCCCCTCATCCGTGATGCTGACGTTTTCGATACCGATGTGTTCGAGCTTAGCGTGTTCCGCAAAGTATCTAAAGCCCTCGCCGCTTATCTTATCGCTATCTTGCAAAAACAGATACGCAAGCTTCGGCAGCGTGGCTAGATGCTGCAGCGCCGCATCCGTAATCGCCGTAGCTATAAAGCCCATATTTACGAGGCTTTTTACCTCGCAGATGCGGCGCACCATCTCATCGGTGAGTGCTACGTTTTCGTAGTGATGGCCTTTGCAGTAGCGCTCGCTAACCGCGTCCAAAGCCTCCTGCATCGTGATCTGCCTCATCATCTATCCTTTAAATTTGATTTTAAAATTTTAGTGAAATTTTACGATTTGCGCAAGGCGCTGAAATTTACGCGCGGATTTGCACGCGCAACAAAATTAAATTTTGCGATAATAGCGCGGTTGAAATATACTTT
>NZ_CALJPC010000094.1 GCF_937981295.1 uncultured Campylobacter sp. | reverse complement strand
AACTGCGGCTCAAATAGCAGACGGCGAGATGAACGGCTTTCAAACCTCGCTTAATAACGCCACTGGCTACGTTATGAAGTATATTACAAAGACCTTTATAAATTTCAACGAAACTGACGATATTAACGAGGTTCAGGCGTGGTTTATAAAGCATAAAATTCGCAGGTTTCTATCCTCGCAAAATCCAATCCCGCTTTGGGTTTACCGAAAGATAAATTTTATTAAAAGTCTGCGCGATTTAGGTAACCTCAATATTCTAAAAGATTTTGATAACACGCTTATAGAGTGGGATTATAAGAGCCAAAGCATATTTATGTCTATTCCATATACTTCAGAGGAGCTTATATACGAGGACGGACACCTGCTATATTACGTCTGCGGTCGGCTCATGCACGAATATGTAAAGAATATTAATCCAGCTCAAAGTGTTGGCAAAATTCAATCTCACGAGTTTAAATCTATTAGGGAAGCTTACAACAGCGATATTAAGCCAGTTTATTATAATCCATACAAGATATTCCGCACCGCCTGGAAAGATATGAGCAATGAAAGGCTTAAACTCTACTGGCGCAATAATCAAAACGAAATGACCGATGACATTCTAAGCGTTCAAGATTACGCTATGCTTGAGAATGAAATGATCGAGCGCGGCTTCTTGCAACGATATAAAAATCATATTAGGTATTTTACGCAGCACGCTTTAGAGGATATTAGAGAGCTCGAATTTAAGTATTCCAATAATGGCGTTATGCCGTATCCGTTTTGAAAGGATGAAATTTGTATCTAGCGACTATCTTTTCAGGTATCGGCGTAGCGGAGATGGCGCATCGCAAGGTATTCGGCTATAACGGCACGATCTTTGCTTGCGAAATCGATAAATTTGCGCGCCTCAGCTATGAAGCCAACGCAGGCAACCATCAAGGCACGCCTTTCTATGAGGACGTCCGCACCCTAGATGCTACAAAGTATCGCGGACAAATAGATGTGCTCGTAGGCGGCAGCCCCTGCCAAGACTTTTCTATCGCGGGAGGGCGAGCGGGCACGGCGGGAGATCGCGGCAATCTCATTTGGCAATACTACAGGATAGTCAAAGAGTGCCGCCCGGAGGTTTTCGTATTCGAAAACGTCAAAGGCTTTCTATCGATCGAAAAGGGCAAGGCATACGTAAATTTCCTGAACGCTCTGCGCGATCTCGGCTATCACTGCCACGCCGAAATTCTCAATACCAAAGACTACGGCATACCTCAAAACAGAGAACGGCTCTACATAGTGGGCTTTTTGGATGCGGATAGGTATTTTTCGTTTCATTTCGCGCCAAAAGAGCCTTTGAAACTCACGCTCGGGGATATGCTAGAGCCCTATGTAGATGAAAAATACTTTTTGAGCGAGCGCGCGATTGCCTGGTTGAGGCAAGAAAATCCAAAATTTAAAAGGCAATTCCGCCCGGTTTCGGAATTCGGCATAAGTAACACGCTAACGACAAGGCAGGGTGCACGTAGAACGGATATTTTCATCATCCAAAGAGCGCGCGGCTTAAAAAAAGGCGGCGAGCTTGAGTTGTGCCCTACGATCAGCTCAAATTCTTTCGCGCAAAACAATCCGCTCTCGGGCGAGCGCATACGTAAGCTCACTCCAAGAGAGTGCCTACGCCTGCAAGGCATCGGCGATGATTGTGCTATTTATAAGGCAACGGAAGGGTATGACCAACTTGTAAGCACGGATACCATGGTAGAAGGTGTTCATTTTAGCTTTCAATATATGATGCCCTATGATGTTGGATATCGTTTGATGACGGCTAATTTGAGTGATATTGCTGCGATGGG
>NZ_CALJPC010000093.1 GCF_937981295.1 uncultured Campylobacter sp. | reverse complement strand
GCCTAGAAGATATATAATTCCATTAGATAGTCTATCTTTGTGCGGATTAAGATGACCGTCTTTGAATAATCTATCTATTTCACCTTCGGCGAATTTAGCCAAGCTATTCATTTGCTTTGCAGATAACTCCCTACCCATACTACCTATTATTGCAAATAAAGCGTCTATCATAGAACGGTCTAGACTGTCCTTATATACTTTGGTGGATAGGTCAAAATATATCTTGGTAACGGTATCGTGGATTTCTTGATTATCTTCTTTATCGCCATATATTAGATATTTACCCTCAGCATCGTATTTGAATACATCGCTATCTAGCATCTTTCTATAATACGTCAGATAGTTTGATATGATTTGAACGCATTTATCGTAAGTAAGGTTTTCTTCGGGCTTTTTAGGATATGTATTAAATTCGTCTTTTGTAATAGTTAGAGCCTCTTTAGCGTATGTCTGGTCTTTACCATCAATGAAAGTCAGGTCCACGGTTTTGCCTATATCGTTTGGATCCGTGAGATGTCCTAAAAGGAAATTTGCAAAAGTAGCTTGAATACCGCCGCCTTTAAAGTCAAAATTATCTTTTGAAGGAGAGAATTTTAGGTTTTCCACTCTGTCGGGGGTGTAAGTTTTGGTTCCGTCAGGATTTTCTGTGACTTTAATGATATATTTCACTTTATCGTCTTTTAAATTAGTGTTAAAAGTTAAGCTGGTTGATCCAAATACAAAAGCGGCCTTTGCAAACTCTTCCCCCATATTTATATTTTCTTTGTAAAATGATACGGGAAGTTCGGCTCTTGAAGCGTCTTCTATAACCTTGTTACTTGATTTCCTATAAAAAATTTCTACAAATTTATCATGAGATAAAACCATCTCTCCATTTATAATTGTATCTTCATATTTACTAAAATCTAAATTTGCTCCAGATTTAGTTTTGCCGTTTGAGTTAAAAAATGTATTAAATAGCCCAAATCTTTTAGAGAGAGCTTTTAAATCATCCGTATTTTTGATACCAAAAAATTTTTCTAAATATTGCTGTTTGGAAAAATTTAAATTTATATTTTTATCGCCATATTTTCTATTGGCGTAATACTCATTAACTATTTTATCGCCTTTGGGTCTTTCTTTTTGCCCCCATATATAATAGCTTAATACTTCTAGCGGATAATCGCCGTTTAAATCAATCGTTTCTACGCCACTTCCCTCAGGCAAATCATTTGCTTTCGGCTCCATTGTCCTCTCCTTGCGAGTTAAAATTTATCTTGTTCTTTTGATTTTTTAAATTTTGGTATTGTTTGAAAAGTATGTCCGTCTCATGTTTATAATCGTATAAATTTTTATTATAAAATATCGTTTTATAATCGAGATTGTTCCCCTTGTCGTATATTGAAATGAAAGAAAATATATATTCTCTATTGCAATCCATATTTTCATCAATTATCTTTTTATAGTTATAGCAAAACGGGTATATGCTCTTTTTTTGTTGATAAAATATATCCTTAAATATAGAGTTTAAAAGCCTTCTATAACATCTGTTTTCTGGAGTAATTATGTCAAATTTTTTAGTTTTTGTTTCGTGCATAATTGGTAATTGTATGTCATTTTTACTTATAAATACAAAATCAGTAAATAGGTCGAATGAGTGGTTGGCGCCATCTCCAAACCTCATATATATAAAATTCTCTATAAAATTTCCATCTTTGTCAATCAAATGCTTTTGCTCCCAAGGATAAAAGAGCTGTAGCTTTAAAACCTCGTCGTTTTCTACGATTTCTTCGGCATTTTTTATAGGCTCGCCGTCTTTGCAAATTTTAGAGCCCAGATCCATTAGATAATCAAAATTTAGTCTTTTATCCAGCTTCCAAAATTCGCATCTATCGTCGGGATATTTATCGCCGTTACACCATGAAAATCTTACTCTCTCATAGCCGTTTTTGTCTAAGTGAATATCTGCCATCTTGCCAAAATCTATTTGCGGATAGTTATCTAAGTAGTGAAGCTTTTTTAGGTAATCTTTTAAATTTAGCTCTACGATCTCTCTTTGCGTCAGGTTTTTATCGCTAAAATCAAGCGCTTCTAAAATTGCTGAAATTCTATATGCAGGTAGCAAGGCGATAAATATGCAAACCCAAATCAGAAAAACTATTATACAAAGGTATTTCAGGCGCAAGCTTACTCCTTGATATTTCGGGCGATAATAGCCGATTTAAGCTTAACAAAATATAAAATTACATATGACATTTTATATGAAAATAATCTGCGCTATGTAGGTAAATAGTTTGTTTTATTCGGCAAGAAAAATTCCGTTTTACTTTGTCTATATAAAACCTACTCACACTTCCCATATCTAGACATTAGTTCCGCTTTTTTGATATTAAAGCTAGCTTTTTGCGTATGTTCTTTTAGAGCTAATTCCTTTTTTAAAGAAGCTATTAGGGAGTTTAAGACATCTATCTTTGAGCTTTCGTTACCGGCATTTAATCTCTTTTGCATAGTTAGGATATCTTTTGAAATTTTAGAGGAATTGGATAGGATTTTATCGTATTCATCTTTTTTAGATAGAAAGAGTTTAAGATCTGCGATCTGCTTTTCGTATTCTAATTTAGCTTCTTCTTTTTTAGATAAAATCCTCTCTTTATTGATCTCTTTTTCTTTAATCTGTGCGGCGCGCTTGCCTCCGTCAAATAGGCTCATATGCACCGTAAGCCCCGCTCTATACCCATGTCTTTTGACATCCTTTCCGGCGCGGCTAAAGTCGTCTCTATCGCTGCCGTAAAGATCGTATCTGCCGTAGAGCGAAACGGTAGGATAATAAAGTCTTTCTTGCGATTTCATGCTCAGCTCATTTGCGGCCAATTCATGATCAAATCCTTTAGCGATTACGCTATCTTCAAAGGGCACAAAGTCTGAGCCGCTGCTTGCTCCGCCTAGATCCGAGAGATAAAACACGTTTGGAATTTTAACCCCCGAGAGCGAGTAAATTTTATTTAAAACATTATTTGCGTTTAGTTCTAATTGAGACAGTTCATAGCTCGTATCGGCTAATGCTATGGCTTGATCTGCCAGAGCTGTTTTACTTAGCTCTCCTGCGCCCGATAGTCTCTTTTCATAGATATAAAGCATCTCGTAGGCATCTTTTAACCGCTCGTAAATTTCTATTCTGTTTTTATATCCGAGCGCCTCGTCGTAAAGCTCCAAAAGCTTAATCGAGCTATCCATATACGAAGAGCATCTTTTAAGATCTGCTTGTTTGATATTCTCTTCGGCAGCCTCGATCGCTAACTCATCTGCGCCGAATTTAAATATATCTTGGCGCAGCACAAGCGAGACGGAATCTCCATAGCCGCTTTGCGAGACTAGGCTATCATCGCCAATCTGCACGGAGTTGTAGCGGGCGCCGTAGCGTTTGGCGTATTCGCTATTGGCATTAATTCCAAGCTCGGGATAGCGTGAGGCCTTTTGATACTCAAGCTCGTTGCGCGCGCTTTGTACATCGAGCCTGGTTAAATTTAAACTCGGAGAATTAGCCAGAGTGTGCTTTAACAGCGCGTCAAAAGAGAAGGAGTTTAGACCTGCTTTAAAATTTGAATCAAGCTCCCCGTCTAGTCTTTTTTGATTTATATCCCGTATTTTTGATCTGTCGAGTCTGTAAATTTTAGTAGGGGCTTTCGAATTTGAGTTTTTGCTTGGATTTTTCGAGACATCTTGTTTGGAGCCCATCTCGGGAGTGGAGAGATATTTTTCCAAAGCGCTCTGAGCGTTTGGCGCGGCTGCTTGGTTTTGAGTAGATTTTTGTGCGGACGTTTTATAGGAGGCGGATCTTTGTATGTTCGCTCTATCGGAGAGAGATTGCTGTGAAGCGGAATTAAATTTATCCGCTGCGTTTAGTGCATCCGCACCCAAGATCAAAGCAAAAACGGCGAAAGCTATTTTAAATTTATCCAAATGGAGCTCTTTATAAATGAAATTTTAATGCATTTTATACGAAAGGGGATTAAAATTTTATAAAACGGCGGATGAAATTTTAAGTTCTGCCTTAAAAATCGCAAGATTTAAGTGAGCGCTTCAGAGTATATATCTTAGTCTATAAAACGATCGGCGCATATTAAATTCTAAAACGCTTAAAGAAAGAGTATTTAGGCGAGATCGCGAAAGAGAGGCTGCAAGAGCGTAATGGGGCAGCGGATCGAATGTAGCAAACTCCGAAAAAGTCGTTTCATTTACCGTTCCATGCGTTTCATTTTACGCCATGAAGCGTGCCACGCACAAGCTATAAACACCGATAGAATGGGGCTATCCGTCAAGAGGCGATAGGCTCTTGACGGATATTTATAGTGTGTCTTTCCGTCGTGTTTTACCTTGTTTGACGTATTTGAGACGTTTTAGTGCTTTATAAGGGTTCTCTTTTTTCGACTATATTTTTTGTATATTACAGCTACACGTAAATTTAAAATACATATACGTATTTTTTTAGTCATCATAACTACAAAAGCTATAAGCCCAAAAGATGTTGTTCTTTATGATTGCAATGCTTTATGGCTTCTTTTAATGCTATGACGTGGAGTGCTTTACATCCTTATCCTTAAAAACCTCCTCTGCTTTTTGAAGCGATTTTAAATTCGGGTATGGCTTTTTAACGGGTTGCGCTATTGGGTAATGTTGTTGGGTAGTGCTTAATCGTTTGGGGCTAGTTTGTATATTTGAGTATTGCCGTCGTTAAAGAATCATCGTTATTTATTTGCCGTTTATTAGAATTTATGCCACCTTATAATGTTTTTAATCTTAGTCCAGTTTGGAATCTTTTGATACTTAGTACTGCGTCTTTTGATCTTAGTCCAGTTGGCTATAGCTGCTTCGATATGTATAATGTAGCAACTGCCAGCGGTAGTATTTTGCTTATATTGTCATCGGGGTATTACACTGGTATTCGTAATGCGATGATTTTTGCGTATATCCTCGGTTATTTTAAATGGATCTTTGTGGGATTTGCCTATATGTTTCTTGCTTAAATTTATGCCGCTTTATTTAAATTCTGCTTGATATTTATAATGTTTTTGCCATGTTGTTTAACCCCGGCTTCTTAGTTTCTTATAATTGTCGAATACTTCTGTCTAATACCTCCCTATATTGAGCATTGAGTGTTTAACTCAACGCTTTATCCACTTTGAGCAGCATACATCTCGTGTTTCTTTATATTCTTACTATGCTTTATTTGCTTGGTTCACTTATTCTTTTAATGTTTTTACTGCCCTCCGATATATTTGCAATCAAGCGGATTATGCGGATATTCTTTGCTCCTTGATTATTCTTGCGATGCTTGCCATGCTTGGTTTAGTTGCTATTATGCTTACTATACTTAATTTGCTTGTTATACTTATGTCTACTATTTTCAGTATATACCCGATTTACTTACCTTCATTAATACTTCTATCATCATTAACCTTTATTAATATTTTAGGTGCTTGATGTATTGAGTTGCTACTTAAAAAGCTACGGCTGCTTCAAGTGCCACACTTAAGCTCTACTTTGAAATAACATTTAAGTGCCTTAACACCCTAACGTTCTAATCGCTGCAACTCTTAAGCTTCAATGCTTGCTTTTAGTGCTATGAGTGTAAAAAGCTTTTAGAATGTCTACTTTATCCTTTTATTCACTATTTGGTCTTTTCATCGCTCTTTGACATTCCTATATTATTTGTTTATTTCATATTTGCTGGGTAACTGTTTTGGTGTTTGTTAGCCTTTGAATAGCTACCTATTTTACATCGCGTCTTGCATTCGGCTTTAGGCTTTGTATTTTGCTGCGCTGTGAAGTGAAATTTTAAAATTTAGAGCAGACTTCCTAGTAAAAATCCATACCGAAACTACGGCAATTTCGCATCTTGTAAACATTTATATTTTATTAAGCGCTCATTGGGTATAGTCGCGAGCAAAATTTTAAGGGGATAAATTTGAAAAAGCATAAATACATTTTATCGCTGCTGGCTCTGCTTTCAATCGTTTTCGTTATGAAATTTCCTTTTAGCGACGATGCAATTTTAAAAAAATACTTAGACACTACCTTTCTTGATAGAGTTCGGCGCGATGATAGAGGCGGATTGCCTCCTAAATTTTATATCATAGAAGAAAACCCAACTACGGATGAGATAATGCGAACCTTAAAATTAGTGGTCGAAAATGACGTAAATAAAACCGCGATTATATCGAAACATCAGTATTTTGAGGGCGGTGGACTGATAGAAAACGTTTCGGTTGAGAGGCTAGAGCCTTTCGAAGCTTTAAAGAAATATTACACCATAAAAGAGGCTACGAACGACATCGTTAAAGGGGGTGAATGGGAGAATGGTAAACCAACAGAACAATATGTGGATATACCCATTAGACAAGCTTTCGCGGTTCTAAGCGCTGACGAGGACCTTGTGGATATCTACGCAAAGGATAGTTTTATCAATAAGAGAAGTTGTATAGAATATAGAAAAATTTCATTTTACGGCTCTTACGATAACTATGAAGAATACCATAATAAGGTTCTACACTACGGCAGTTATGGGGTTAATAATTTTAAGGAAGAAGTATACAACTATATAAGATACATTTTAGATAATAACAATTACGAGGGCTATATAAAGACATTTGGACAAATAGTAAATAATTATTATGTAAATTGCAAGATAGATTAAGGGCGATAAAAATTCAATCGCATAGTTTTAAAGTAGTTGCGGAAAAACCGCCAAAATCCATGAACACGAATTCTTAAGATACTGAAGGAGGATATCATGAAAGAGAATGAAAATATCGTTGAATATGATTTACCGCTAAAAGGCGACTATGCTTTAGATGTTTTGAGTTATTATATCTGGGGCAAAAGTGCCGATAAAAAACCCAAGAACGACGAGATAGTAGATGAAAAATATGCAAACAGAAAATACGACAATACATCTATTCAGCTCAATGTTAAAGTTAGCGAATTTATGAATACATATTTTAAAATTTATAATGCCGATATGTTTATGAAACATATCAACATCGCAACTATACCTATGTTTAATTTATTTTTTGAATGTAAAAATAAATTCGGCAACAAAATAGATTTTAAAGATTTTATAGCTAAAAACCCTAGTAAAGTTGAAAATGGCAAATTGAACCTTGATCATAAAGATTTTGTTGAATTATTCTATAGCTACAGCGGAAAAAAAGATCTCAAAAAAGATCAAATTAAAGAAAGCGCTCAAAAGCCAAACCTTGATTTTTCTATGTATAAACAAGACCCAGATAAAGTAGAAGATTTTGCTCAAGCTGCTTTTGTGTTTGGCTCATCTAAATTCTCATTTGATACAAGAATAAAAGAAGATGGTATAAAGTATATTTTCGATATAAATGACGACGGAACCATTACTCCCAATCGTATCGAAAATCTTAAACTTACGCTAGCGGATGATAACTTCGATTTCAAAAGTGATAGCCTTATAGCCAGTATGATAAACCCTACTTTAAGAAAAATATCAGACCCTAACGATATTGGTAAAACAGTTAAACTTCACTTTATAAATGATTTTTATGGTGAAGGAAATACCGGCGCTACTATAACTGCAAAGGAATTTGGTAGATTAAAAAATATAGAAAGCAAGAGCTTAGATTTAAGCCGTTCGAAAATGATAAATATGTGGGATAAATTTGCAAAGGCATATTTTGAATATTTTGAAAAAATATATGAATCCAATGTTATAAATTATAGTGCAGAAGGCAAATATGTCATTTATGGTGATAAGTTAGATAACTGGAATATTAGAGATACGGTTACCAAGCTTGCGGTTGATTTGAAACATAATGTTAAAATAGACGATGCTTTAAAACTATGTGTAAGCAAATTTTTTGAAATAATTGAAATTTTAAATATAACTCAATCCTTAGCCATTACTCAAGAGGAATTAATAGCTAGGGCGCAAAAGTTACCGCTTTTAGAAAAGCTCAATAATAATCTTAATCCGCACAAAGATAGACTATCTAATGGAATTATATATCTTCTAGGCGGTGGAGCTGATACTGCAACAGGTACCGATAAAGACGATATTTTAATAGGCGGGGACGGCAGCGATACCCTATACGGCGATAAGGGGGACGATATAATCTTTGCCGGAAATAGAAGCAAGGACAAGAGTAAAGACAATGGTAGCGACATATCACCAAATACTCTTTATGGAGGAGCAGGAAACGATAGGCTGTATGGTAGCAGCGGAGATGATACTATCTATGCCGATACCAATAAAGACTATATTTTTGTAGAAGATCAAGATGAGCTTGCCGCCAATTTTGACGATACTAATACTACGAATTATTTGTATGGAAACTCCGGTAGTGATACTTTAATAGGCTCAAGAGGAACGGATTATTTGTATGCGGACTCTGAGGAATTTAAAGATAAAGCTACCGATACAAATACTTTGGTCGGCAAAGAGGGGGATGATCATATATTTGGCGGCAACGGAATAAATAATATATTTGGCGGATCCGGTAATGATACCATAAGCGCAAAAGGAGTGATAAATAATATCTACACCCATAGCGATAGTATAAATGGCATGGATCAAGATTATGCAAAAGGCGCCAGTAATACCGTAACCATTAATAGGGAAAATTCGGTCAATAAAATTTATGGCGGAAGAGGTAAAGATGTCGTAACCATAGAACAAAGTAAGCAAAATACTCTAAATTTAGGGGACGGAGATAATATCATAAATATCACCTCTGCCAGCATAAATAATATATCTACAGGAGCCGGCAAAGATACTATCACGGTAAATGGCGGTGTGAATGTATTAAATTTAGGCGACGGAGAAAATACAGTAAATTTAACATCCCAAAATGACAATTTAAATTACATAAATACTGGTAAAGACAGAGATCAAATAACGGTAAGCGGAAACTCACACAATACTATCTATGCCGGTAAAGGCAAAGATATCGTAAGAAGCGGTAGCGGAAACGATACTATAAATGCGGGAGACGATGATGATGCTGATGAACTATATGGTGGAGAGGGCTACGATACCTATAGCGTAAATACAAATGATATAATAAAAGATGATGATGGAAAGGGAAAAATTTATTTTCATAGAACCCATCATTTAAGCGGAGGAGTCGAAACAGAAGCCGGAAGTAAAATTTACAAAGGAGATAATTTTACCTATAATCTTAATGATAAAACACTGACCGTAACCGATGATCTTCCCTTCTCAAAAGGCTCTATAACAATAAACAACTATAATAAATATGAAAATGACGGCGGTGATTTAGAGATAAAGCTAGTCGATAAAATCGATATAAGCATAGACGATGTTACCGTAGAAGAAGGCGATACAAAAAATCAAATAGCCAAAGTTAACGTTTCGCTATCAAGAAAGCTGAAAGAAAACGAAACTATTACGCTATATATGCCAAACGGCGACACTTTAGAGTTCAAAGCGGAAGATCAAGATAAAACCTATGAGTATAAATATGACGGGGATTATCTAGTAAACCTTCAAAAAGAGCGCAAAATTACAATAGCTCCTTGGAAAACTGACTCTAGCCCAAATATATCCGCTTCCGTTAAAAAAATAGGCCACATAACCATCACTGACGATGATACTCCTGTATACATAAGCACGAAAGGAAGTACCGTCGCGGAGATTGCAGAAAAGATACAAGGAACTATATTTCTAAATAGGGGGTTAAAAAAGGGGGAGCGCATCACTGCCTACGCAAACGGAAAAAAGATAAAAATAACCGAATCGGGGCAAAAATTCATAGCCGCTACTTGGGAAGACGACAAAAAAGAGGAAGAGGATTCTAAATTTTACGGAGGATTATACAATGTATCCTCTAATGCAACCGTATACGTAAATGAAAAATCCGGTAAATTCGTCATCAAAGACGATGATAAAGATAAAAAGCCTGGCGATCCTAAATATTACGATCCGCTCGTAGTGGATCTTGGCGGAGACGGCATAGAACTCATAAAGATGAACGGAGCCATAAATTTCGATCACGATCTAAACGGTTTTGCCGAAGCTACCGGCTGGATAGGTAAAAACGAAGCGTTTTTAGCACTAGACAAAAACGGCAACGGCGTGATAGACAACGCAAGCGAGCTTTTCGGAGACGGATCTTCTATGAACGGTTTTGAGGAGCTTAAAAAATATGACTCCAATAAAGACGGAACGATCGACGAAAAAGATGAAATTTGGAGCAAGCTTCTTTTATGGCAGGATAAAAACTCGGATGCGATCTCAAGCAAGGATGAGCTTAGCAATATAAAAGATTCACAGATCAAATCTATTGATCTGAATTACGAAAATAAAAATTTACAAAATGCGGAAAATATAATAAAAGAGGTCTCAAAAGTTACTTTTAAAGACGGCAAAACCGCAGAGATAGCCGACGTAAATTTTAAAGTCGATCCAAGCGACTCAAGAGCGCCTAATGTAGAGATCGCAACTGAAATTTTAAACCTACCTAATGTGTCGGCAATGGGTAATATGTATGATCTACACTCTGCGATGAGCCTAAACGCAGCTCTTAAAAGTGCACTGCAAAATTATATAAGCTTGTCGCCTAAAGATAGAAAAGCCGCGATAAAATCTCTGATTTATAAATGGGCGGGAGTAGAAAACAATCCTACGAGCGGCAGAGGCGCGATGAGCGACGCAAGAGAGCTAAATGTCTATGAAGCATTAAGCGGAGAAGAATTCGTCCATGTATACCAAGGAAGACATCCGAATTCTACGGTCTCGAGATATCTACATGAGCTATATCAGAGGTTTGAGGATTACGTATACGCCCAGATCGAGCTTCAAACAACCTATAAAAACGTACTGGATACCGAATATATGGTGCTGGATAATGAAACGCAAAAGCTGGATTATGATTTTAGCGCTTTTAAAAACAAGATGAAGGAACTCTATGCCGATAAAAAGTATGAAGAGATGGTAAATTTAAAAAAGCTGGCAAAAGACGCCAGTGCCTATAAGCCGAATTTGGCTCTTGCGTTAAGCAAAAACTTAACCGCTCTGGGCGTGGAAAATCCTGCGATCTACGAAGTTTTAGCAGATAAAATTTTAAAAGGCGACGACGGGGAAAACTCCATAAGTGGAACCTCACAAAACGACTATATAGACGCCGGAGGCGGAAACGATAAAGTTTATGCGGGTATCGGAGACGATGTTTTGATAGGAGGCGAAGGAGGCGATTATCTAGAAGGTGGTGCGGGCGACGATACGTATATCTACAATCTGGGCGACGGAGCTGATACGATACTAGACGGCGGTGGATCTGATACGATTAAATTTGGAGCAGGTATAAGCAAAGATGATATCGTGGTGAGACGCACCGGCGATGATATAAGAATTTCATTTAAAAATAGCCAGACGGATTCTATTTTGCTGCGATACAACGCAAGTAATGCGAGCTATTACGTAGAGAATTTCTTATTCGACAATGGCGAAACGATGGGTATGCAAGACATACTAGACCTAAGTCTAATCGGTACAGACAGCGATGATGTTATTTATGGGTATAACGCTGACGATACTTTAAGAGGCGGCAAGGGTAACGACACACTTAATGGCGGCGAAGGTAACGACATCCTCTACGGTGGTGACGGCGACGACAAGCTTTACGGCGGTAACGGTAACGATACCCTTTATGGGAGTGAAGGCAATGACGCTCTTTATGGCAGTGACGGTAACGACATCTTAGAAGGCGGGTCCGGTAATGATTATCTTGAAGGCGGAAGTCATAACGATACCTATATATTCGGTAGAGGTGATGGAGCGGATACTATCTATGATGGTCAAGGTAACGATACGATTAAATTTAAAGAGGGAATAACCGTAAACGATCTGCTTGTAAAAAGAGCTGACAATAATATCGATAACCTTGAAATTTCTATCAAAGGAACGGATGATAAGTTAACATTAAATAAGGTTTACTATTGGAACGGAACTGTTTACGGAAGCGGTATTATAGAGAATTTCGAATTTGCAGACGGAACGAAACTATCTCTTAGCGAACTAGAAAAACAAACTATGTTTAAAGGAACCGACGGTAATGATACCATTTATGGAGCCAATGCTAAGGATGAAATTCATGGCGGGACCGGAAACGATACCATTTACGGACAAGACGCCGATGACGCCCTTTATGGCGAAGCCGGTAACGACACACTTAATGGCGGCGAAGGTAACGACATCCTCTACGGTGGTGACG
>NZ_CALJPC010000092.1 GCF_937981295.1 uncultured Campylobacter sp. | reverse complement strand
GAAGCAAGGGCGGTCATAGAGGAGCTTGTAGGCGCGATAAATAAGCTACCTGTATCGAGACGCCTGAGCGCGAGGACGCTTATGTGGCGGTACGCCAGATAGCGGATAATGCGCGTTTTGAGATACCGCAGAGCAAAACCCAGGAGTGGTTTGATGTGGTGCGGGATTTTTAAAATTTATCCGAAGCGGCGCATGGTTGAAATTTATCCGAAGCACAGCGCGGTTTAAATTTATCTAAAAAGCGACGCCGTACGGCAAAGCCCACGCTTTTGCCGCTTTGAGCGTATTTTGCTTTCTTGAGCTAAAATTTAGAGAAAGCCAGCGATCGGCTCAGACTGCAAAAAGGCGAATAAATTTGCGAACATTTTGCAATTCGCCTGCTTCAATGCAGATTGAGCTTTGCACGGCTGCGGCAAGTGCTTCGCCCGTCCGCCGTAAATTTTAAAATCTACGCGCCAAGCTTTTCGTATCTATGAAAGACACTTTGCCAGCCAGCTCAAAAGCCTGCCTATAGCGCGGTTTCATTCATATTTTTAGTCTTATATTGCCTCGCTTCTATTTTCATGCTCTTGCTACTTAAATTTAACGTCTAGTGTCTTAAAATTCTCGCTGCACGCCGAAATTTATACGCATATCTCTAGCTTTCGCGGTTAAATTTTAAATTTCATCCCCGTTTATCTCATCCGCAAGTTTTAAAATTTTAGCCTGTACCGCCTCAGGAGCGTAGATATTCATCCACTCTATCCCATTCGAAGCGCTAAAAAGTACGGCGATCTGTCTATCGCTCATCGCGCGCTTGGCAAGCTTGGTCGCCGCTGGGCTGTTGCCCATATTTGGCGTTTCGTCTATGCTTATCTCGGCGCAGCGGCGTAAAATAGGTGCCAAATCAAACTCTCCCTCGAGCAAAATAATAACCGAGCCTCGCCTAAAACTGCAAGCGTTCCAAAATATTTCGGCGCCGTTTACGCATTCTCGCGAGAGATCGAGGCGAAATTTACCCCGCTCGCGCACGAGAAAACTAAACTCGCTCAAGTTTAGCGGGTGCTCCACGCTACCGAATGCCCCCACGATGCTATCTTTGCGGCCGTTATAGACGTAGGCGGCGAGCGCATTTTGCAGTAGCGGCGCGATGATCTGATCGTGCGCGCTCGTATGGTCGTCATCTCTGGCGCGGTCTGGGATCTTTACGAAAAACGGTTTGAAATACTCCATAAACGCTCCTTGAGCCTATAAAATTTGCTCGCTTTTGCTTTTAAATTTAGCGCTTGCAGCGGTTAAATTTAGCCTGCCGTCGCCGCATTTTCGGCTCGTTTTCAGCCGTCTCCGTTTTAAATTTTAAAATTTACGCAGGCTTTAGCAGGCAAAATTTTTAAGTGCTGTTTTTCTAAAATTTTAACGCGTTTTTTAGAACGCTGTGCGTTTAAATTTACCGCCCTAAAATTTCAAATTTATCGCCGTGCACCGCGATCGCTTCGGCGTTATTTATCGGCACCAATTTTAACTTGCCGCCGTAAATTTTTAAAATTTCAGCCGTGCTTTGCACGAAGGGCTCCTCGCCGTAGTGTACTACTGGATAGAATTTAACAAGATCTAGCCCGGTTTGCGTTGCTACTGATTCACTACCACTCGCATTGTCCATCGCGCTCGCGTACTCCACGCTGGGAGCCGCGATCATCGCGCCTGCCGACTCACCCACGTACACGAGCTCGCCGCTTCGGACGCGATCTGCGATGAGGGTTGCTAGACCTTTCTTTTTAAGCTCGCGCAAAAGATAAAAGGTGTTGCCGCCGCTTACGTAAAGCACCTGCGCTGCGCCGATCTTTGCCTTGGCTTCGGCCTCGCTTGCCTTGGAAACGTCTAAAATTTGAACCTCAAAGCCCATTTTGGCAAATGCCTCTTTCGCCTCGTCCACGTAGTCTCGGTACTCCTCGACGTTTGCGGCGGTCGGGATAAAAAGCACCTCTTTAGCGCGGATATTTTGCCCGGCATAGTCCTCAAAAAGCGTCGCCGCACCCGCAAAATAGGAGCATAAAAACATCTCTATCATTGTTTTTCCTCTCAAAAGGCCGAAATTTTGCGCTATTTTAGCTTAAATTTTATAAAATCACCGAAAATTTAAACGAAGGAGCGAGCGTGAAAAAAATGTGGGAGGGGCGCTTTAGCGAGGCGAGTTCGGCGCTTTTGGAGGAGTTTAACGCCTCGATCGGCTTTGATAGGGCGCTTTGGCAGGAGGATATTGCAGGCAGTAAGGCGCACGCTCGGATGCTCGGCGCCTGTGGGATTTTAAAGGCTGAGGAGAGCGAAAAGATCATCGCCGGGCTTGACGCCGTGTTTGAAGAGATAAAAAGCGGTAAATTTGAGTTTAAAACCGCCGACGAGGACATCCACATGGCGGTCGAAAAGCGCCTAAGCGAGCTCATCGGAAGCGATCTTGGCGGTAGGCTGCACACCGCGCGCAGCAGAAACGATCAGGTCGCGCTTGATTTTCGCCTCTACGTGCTTAAAAGCGGCACTCAGGTTGCCGAAAAAATCCGCGAGCTAGTAGAGGCTCTGCGAGATATAGCTAGCAAGCACGCAGACACGCTGATGCCCGGCTACACGCACCTTCAGCACGCCCAGCCCGTGAGCCTTGCCTATCATTTGCTAGCTTACGCGTTTATGTTTCGCCGCGACTACGAGCGCTTTGCTAGCTCACGCGAGCGAAACAACCTCTGTCCGCTGGGCTCCGCCGCGCTTGCCGGCACGCCGCATCCGATAAACCGCGAGCTGGTCGCGCAGCAGCTGGGGTTTGCGGGAGTGACGCCAAACGCGATGGACAGCGTCAGCGACCGCGACTTCGCGCTGGAGATTTTGTTTAACGTAAGCGTGCTGATGACGCATGCGTCGCGCCTGTGCGAGGAGCTCATCTTGTGGAGTTCGCAGGAGTTTGGATTCATCACGATCAGCGACGCGTACAGCACGGGCAGCTCGATCATGCCGCAGAAGAAAAACCCCGACGTCGCCGAACTCATCCGCGGCAAAACGGGGCGCGTAAACGGCAATCTCGTCGCGCTGCTAACGGTGATGAAGGGCTTGCCGCTAGCTTACAACAAGGATATGCAAGAGGACAAGGAGGGCGTTTTTGATAGCGTCGCCACTGCGCTTGCGAGCCTTGAAATTTTAAAACAGATGTTAAAAACGGCTAAATTTAACGAGCAAAATATGCTCGCGATGACCAGGTGCGGGCACCTCACGGCAACTGATCTGGCTGATTATCTCGTGCGGGAGAAAAACGTGCCGTTTCGCCGGGCGCACTTCATCACGGGCAAAGCCGTGGCGTTTGCGGAAAATTTGGGCCTAGATTTGAGCGAGCTAAACGCGCAGCAGCTTGCTAGCGTGGATGAGAGCTTGGACGCGGACGCGGTTAAATTTCTTGATCTAAACGCTTCTAAGGAGGCGCGCAAGTCGCAAGGAGGCACGGCAAATGAGAGCGTGGCGGCACAGATTGAAATTTTAAACGAGTGGCTGAAAGGGTAAATTTAAGAGCCTAAGAGCGGCGAAATTTTAAAATTTAGCGCTCGTAGCTTTGAAATTTCGTAGCCGCAACTTTAAATTTTAAAATTCGGCGAGCTCGACGATCTGTGCGGACACATACACGGGCTGGGCGGGATTGGCAAGCGGTGGCGTGTTAGCTGTGCGCGGAACGGGCTTTGTGACGAGATTTCGAAATTTCAGTCGCAGACTGCAAAGTAAAATTTCAAAAGCAGGGCTCGAACAAAGCGATGAATTTAAATTTGACGCTTCGCCTGCGAGATAAAATTTTAAAAAATGTGCCGCCGCTAAGCTGCCTAAACGCAACTAAAAAGCGCGAGCAGACTTTGCGGGCGAGTTTTTTTAATCGGCGTCGAGGGCGGCGCGGAGTAGAATTGAATTTGAACTCAAAGATTAATTACGGCGGATCGGATTTTTTCGAGAGCGGAATTTAATCGAAGCAAATTTAAACATGGAGGGCGTTTTGATATATTTGGTGTCTAATACGAGATTTGATCATCCGCAGGTGAGGCAGCTTGTGGTCTGCAAGATAGAATTTCTCAAATTTAGCCTGCCTGCGCAGACGGGCGCGCTAATTTTTACCTCCAAAAATGCGGTGGCGGCGATAAAATTTAATGAAATTTCGCCTGATTTAGATACGCCCGTTTACGCTATCGGTGAGCCGTGCGCTGCGGCTGCGCGCGAGTTTGGATTTCGCGATATCTACACGGCGCAGCACGGGCACGGAAATGAGTTTGCCGCGGAGATCGCGCCGCTCCTGCAAGGCGCAGACGCGCTGTATCTGCGCGCGAGGCAGACGGTATCGAAGCTGGAGCAGATCCTGTCTAGCGCCGGCGTGTGGCTGCAAAGCGTGATCGCCTATGAAAATTGCGTCCTTGGCCTGCCTGCCGCCGCAAAGCCGCCGCAAGGCAGCACGCTGATTTTTACCTCGCCTAAAAACGTGCGCGGATTTACCGCAAATTTCGGCTGGGACGGGAGCTACAAGGTGATCTGTATCGGCAAGACGACGGCGAGCGTTTTGAGCGAGTTTTGCGAGCCGATAATCTGCGAAAGAATGTCGATAAAATCCTGCGTCGATCTGGCGCTTTTGCCATAGTTTAAGCAAATTTAGACTATAATTTTGCCCAAGCCTGGGTGAAGCGAGAGCGTTTTATATGAGGGTTCAACATATTTGTATAAGCGACGACGTGAGAGGTCCGTGTGACGCGGCTCGGCTCGAGCTTTTTTAAAGTTACGGGTTGCGACCTAGAGATTTTTCCTAGTTGCAAGATTGGCTTTGTTTGAGCCGATTCTTTTTACGCAACGCTCACTTGGGTTTTTTACGTTACGGAGGCTTCATTGAATATCCTAATAATCGGCGGCGGCGGTAGAGAATACGCGATCGGGCTAAGACTTCGCGAGGATAAAAACGTTTTAAATCTGTATTTTGCTCCGGGAAACGGCGCTACAAAGGCGCTCGGTAAAAATTTAGATTTAAAAGATTTTAATGAACTCGCACTTTTTGCTAAAAACAACGACGTAGCCCTTACCGTCGTAGGCGCCGAAGAGCCGCTTACAAAAGGTATCGTGGATATTTTCAAAGCGCAAGGCCTCGCGATATTCGGTCCCAGCGCTACTGCGGCGAAGCTTGAGGGCTCTAAAGCCTATATGAAGGACTTTCTGGCGCGAAATCATATTAAAACCGCAAAATTTCTAAGCAGCGACGATCTCTCCGAAATTTCAAAATTTATCGATACTCTAAACGGCCGCGTAGTGGTCAAAGCGGACGGCTTGTGCGCGGGCAAAGGCGTCATAATCGCAAATTCCAAAGATGAAGCTAAAAAAGCCGCTGCGGATATGCTAAGCGGCGAAAGCTTCGGCGAAGCGGGTAAGCGCGTTGTCGTGGAGGAGTTTTTAGAGGGCTTCGAGCTGAGCTTTTTTGCAATCTGCGACGGGGAGAATTTCGTAAGTCTGCCCGTAGCGCAGGACCACAAAAAATTGCTTGACGGCGATCTGGGCCCGAACACCGGCGGCATGGGAGCCTATGCGCCAAGCCAGCTAGCGGATGCCGCGCTGATAAAAAGAGTGCAGAGCGAGATCGTAGCACCCACGCTAAAAGGGATGAAGCAGCAGGGCGCGCCCTTTTGCGGCGTGCTGTTCGTGGGGCTTATGATCGTGGGCGGCGAGCCTTACGTACTGGAGTACAACGTCCGCTTCGGCGATCCGGAGTGCGAGGTTTTGATGCCGCTAATTGACGGAAATTTGAGCGAAATTTTATACAACGCCGCCGTAGGCAAGCTAAGTAGCATAAGTTTAAAAGAGCGATTCGCGGTGGGCGTCGTGATGGCTAGCGAGCGCTACCCTTACGGTTCTTCGCAGCCTGCTTTGATCGAAGTCGGCGAAATTCCCGCGAGCGCGCATATCTGCTACGCGGGCGTGAGCGAGCGGGAGGGGCAGATTTACGCTAGCGGCGGGCGCGTTTTGGTAAGCGTGGGCGTCGCGCAGAGCCTAAAGCAGGCGCGCGATGCGGCTTACGCGCTGTGCGAAAATATAAAATTTAGCGGCGCGCAGTATAGGCGCGATATCGCGCACCAAGCCTTAAGAGATAAAATTTGATCGTCGCTCCGCTTAGCAAGCGCGTAATCGCGTTTAGTATTGACGAAGCGGTGAGCGTAACGCTTTTTGTGGTTGTGCTATTTGCTATCGACGAGCCAGAGCTTGTCGCAGCGGCGCAGAGCGGAAGCAATCTTGAGGTACAAAAGATCGTGTCGAAATTCATTTTGCATTACGCGATAATAAAATTTTTATATCAGGCGATTTTTGTCTATCTATACGGCGCGACGCTAGGCAAGCTTGCGGTTAAAATTTATTGTGTCCGCGCTGACGGCAGCTCTATGGATATCGCTACTGCAGCGATCCGCGCGGCGGTTAGGTTGATAAGCGAGATGATCTTTTATATGGGATTTTTGGTAGCGCTTTTTACGAACTCGCGTCAGAGCCTGCATGATATGGCGGCGAAAACATTGGTGGTAGAGATTGAAAAAGAGTAAAAAATTTAAAATTCTAGCGCTTAGTTTTAGCGCTCTTTTAGCAAGTAGTGCGAGCGCAAAGGTCCAAGACGTCGAGCTTATAGCAGATAATGTCGAGAAAAACGGCTTTTTGACGGAGGCGAGCGGCAACGTAACGGTGTATTCGCAGGACTACTTTATCACCGCCGATCGCGCTACATACGACGAACAAAACGGCATCATCGAGCTTTTCGGCAACGTCAATGCGATGCGCGGCAGCAGCGAGACTACGCGCGCGCAGCATGTCAAAATCGATCTGAAAAACGATAAGCAGCAAGCCGACGTAAATTTTATGATGGACAAGGACTCTGAGCTTTGGATGCAAAACGACGCGAGCTGCAGCGATAGTGAGTATTACCGCGTGGAGGGCTCCAGCGTATCTAGCTGCAACGTTACCGATCCTGATTGGCGCATTAAATTTAGTAGCGGCATGCTCAATAAAGATAGCAAATTCCTCCATCTTTTCAATCCAAGATTTTACGTAGGTGATGTGCCGGTGCTCTATCTGCCGTATTTCGGCTTCCCGACCGACCGTACGCGTCGCACGGGCTCGCTGCCTCCCGAGGCCGGCTACATCAGCAAGGAAGGGATTTACTACAAGCAACCGATCTATTTTGCGCCTTACGATAGCTGGGATTTTCAGCTCGATCCGCAGGTGCGCAGCAGAAGGGGCTTTGGCGTATACGGGACATTTCGATTTACGGAGTCGCCGTATTCTTACGGCGAGATTAGAGGCGGAGTTTTCGATAACTTCTCGAGAGCGCAAAAGCGCCTCGAATACAAAAACGAGCGCCATCACGGCTTTGAAGTTCAATACGATCGCAGCAAGCTCGCGACCTATCTGCTAGACGGCGATCTGCGCGAAAATTTATGGATCGACTTTACTCAGCTAAACGACCTTGAATACTACGATCTGAAGGCAAAGGGAGGTCTTGGCAACGATGCGGATAATTCGCTCGTAACTTCACGGCTGAATTATTATTTGACCGGTGACGAGCACTATTTTGGCGCTTACGGACGCTACTATATCGATACAAGCAAGCTAAACGCCGATAATACCTTCCGCAACGAAGATACCGTCCAAGAGCTTCCGACGCTGCAATATCATAAATTTAGCAATGATTTGGGGCTGCCAAATTTGATCTATTCGCTTGATGCAAAAGCGCGTAATTACACCAGATGGGAGGGCGCGACTGCTCGCCAATATGAGTTTGACGTACCGATTAGTATAAGTACGCCGCTACTGGCGGATTATTTAAATTTCGCCTTTACCGAGCGAGTGTATATGACCAATATCGATTGGCACGATAAATTTTACTACGCAAACGGAGATCTTGGCGAGGATAAAAGCACTTTCTACGCTAATCAATACACCGAGCTTTCGCTCTACACCGACGTAGCCAGGGCTTACGATAGCTTGTATCACACTATGAGCTGGAGGGCGGATTTTAGAATTCCAAGCTGGCAGCAAGGCGACATCGAGGATAGAATTTTAAAGTATCATCAGTATAAATACGACCTTGCTCGCGGCGCAGTAGATCGCTCACGGCTGGGTAACTTGCAAGACTCGCTTTATTGGGAGGATAACTTCTTAAGCGAGCTTAGTGACGAATACACCCACGAAAATGCAGCTTTAAGTATGACGCAGTTTTTTTATAATGAAGACGGACGTAAATTCTTACGCCATAGTGTCAAGCAGCGGTATGACTTCGACGATCATGAGTTCGATGATTTAGAACACCGCATCGATGCATATTTTGCAAATGGGCTAAATATCGGAAACCGCTTTACCTACTCGCATAAATATAAAAGCTTCGATAAGGTCTATACCTACGCCAACTACTCCAACGACGACTTTAGCTTTGGACTTAGTCACGCTTACGAATATGAAAAACTTAGCATGGAGCCTAAACGCTATACGAAAGATAACTACGGCATCGTAAACGCTTCGGTAAATTTGCCTAGGAATAATAAAATTTTTGGGCGTTGGGATTACGACTTGGAGCGATCTTATTCTAAAATGTGGCGCGTGGGACTTTCTCATACGCGCAAGTGTTGGAATTACTCTTTTGTGTATCAAGAGGATATTGAGCCTAAAAATACCAGTACTACGGGCTACAGCAAAGCAAGCAAGGAGCGCGGAATTTACTTTCTCGTAAATTTCTATCCGTTCGGCGGAGTAGGGTATGATTTTTCAGTAGATAGCGAATACGGAAGCGAAAAATAATGACGCCTAGAGCTGAGCTGATGTTTGAAAGCCAAATCAACGCCGCGATGAAACTCGCAGAAATTTTACCCGCTACCGTGATCAAAAACGAAAATTTTCTGATAATCGCTCAATCCCTGGAGTCGCTTCCTATCGCAAACCATCTTGCTCTAAAACTAGGGCTTGCTTATGAGTTTTTATTCACAGAGCCAGTTTTGGCACCCAATAATCCGGAATGCGCGATCGCGTGCGTAAGCGAAACCCAAGAGATCGTGATGGTAGATGAGCTCGTGCGAAGCTTCGGCATCAGCCTGGATTACGTTTACGGGCAGGCGAACAGACTTTATGAGGAGAAAATTTTAAAAAACATGTATAAATTTCGCAAGGGCGAGCTTTTGGGAAATTTGGAGAAAAAAAACGTTATCTTGGTAGATGAAGGGTGTGAGAGCGGGCTGACCGCGCTTACTTGCATAAAGACGCTCGTAAGCTTAAACGCCAAAGCGATCTTTTACGCCACGCCCGTTATCGGCAGCGATAATGCAGACGAGATCGCAATGCTAGTAGATGGAATTTATACTGTTCACAAGATCAGAGATTTTGTGAACGTGGATTTTTATTACAAAGAAAAAACGCTCTCAAGCGCGGAGGAGATAATGCAAATTTTAAACAAATGCCCGCTTTATCTGCCGTTTCACGAGACTAACAAAAACAAGGAGAAAATTAATGCAGTGCAAAATTGAAGTAAATGGCAATACCGAAATTTTCGATATCGACAAAGTTGCGAAACAAGCCGCGGGCGCGGCGCTTTTGCGCGTGAAAAATACCGTCGTGCTGGCTACCGTAGCGCGCGAAGAGACGCAGGTGCAGGAGGACTTTTTGCCCCTTACCGTGCAGTATATCGAGAAGATGTACGCGGCGGGCAGAATCCCCGGAGGCTACATCAAGCGCGAGACCAAGCCGGGCGATTTTGAGACGCTAACCAGCCGCATCATAGATCGCTCGCTGCGCCCGCTCTTTCCAAAAGGCTATGCATATCCGACGCAGATCGTAGTTTACGTGCTATCGGCAGATCCCGAAGTCGATCTGCAAGTCGTCGCTCTTAATGCGGCGTCCGCGGCGCTATATCTTAGTGACATCCCGATTAAAGCGCCCGTTTGCGGCGTGCGCATAGGCTATCAAAACGGAAATTTCATCTTAAATCCGAGCAACTCCGCGCTTAAAGCTAGCGCGCTCGATCTTTACGTAGCCGGCGTCGGCGATGAGCTTTTGATGATCGAGATGCGCTCCCTGCCGCAGATTAATGGCGGCGCGCAGCAGATGAATGAATTTAGCGAAAATCTGATGGTAGATGCGATCGATTTTGCCGCAAAGGCGATAAGTGCTGGCTCAAACGCTTACGAAGAGGCCTTTTTGCCGCTTAAAAAGCCCGATGCAAGCCTGGAGTACAAGCCCGAGATCGAGGATGAGGATATCGCGGATTTTATCGACGCAAACTACAAAGACGCCGTCAAAGCGGCGATCAATCAGATGGCAAAGAGCGAACGCGCTACCGAACTAAACAAAATCGTGGATCAAATTTTAACCACCGAGGCTGCGGCGCAAAACGAGTGGAGCAAAGAGGTGATCTCTAGCGTCATCGGCAAGTATAAGCGCGGCATCATCCGTACGCAAATCATCGAAGATCGCCGCAGAGCCGACGGACGCGCGCTTGATGAGGTGCGCCCGATCAGTATCGAGACCAATATCCTGCCGTGCGCGCATGGAAGCTGCCTATTTACGCGCGGGCAGACGCAAGCTCTTGTCGTTACCACACTGGGTGGCGATAGCGATGCGCAGCTAAGCGACAGCCTAACGCAGCTCGAGCCGATCAGCGATAGATTTATGTTTAACTACAACTTCCCGGGCTTTTGCGTAGGCGAAGCAAGCCCGCTTAAAAGCCCGGGCAGACGCGAGCTGGGACATGGAAATTTAGCCAAAAGAGCGCTATATCCGAGCATCGATCTAAACTCGCCGCAGTCTATCCGCGTGGTGAGCGAAATTTTAGAGAGCAACGGCTCAAGCTCGATGGCTTCGGTCTGCGGCGGCGCGCTATCGCTTCGGGCGGCGGGCGTGCCTACGCTAAAGCTCGTCGCGGGCGTCGCGATGGGCTTGATTTTTGAGGGCGAAAAACACGCCGTACTAACCGACATAATGGGACTTGAGGATCACGACGGCGATATGGATTTTAAGGTCGCGGGCACCCATGAGGGCATCACCGCGCTTCAGATGGATATCAAGCTCGGCGGCATCAGCCTGGAGGTTTTAAAAGAGGCTCTAGCGCAGGCAAAGCAGGCTCGCGCGCATATTTTGGGTCTTATGGAGCAGGCGGACGCGGCGATCGTCATAAATGAAGATGTGCTTCCGAAGCTTGAAATTTTTAGTGTCGAGGCGAGCAAAATCCCCGACATCATCGGCCAGGGTGGCAAGGTCATCAAAGAGATCACCGAAAGCTTCGGCGTAAATATCAATCTGGATCGCGAAAAGGGCGAGGTCAAGATCCAGGGTGCCAAAGCTAGCGCCGTATCGGGCGCGAAAGAGAAAATTTTATCGATAGTTTCAAATTCTCGCGATTTTCGCAAGCCGCGCGGTGAACGCAAAGAGGTAAAATTTCAGATCGGCGAGGAGTTTGACGGCGTGGTGCAAAGCGTGCTGGATTTCGGTACCTTCATATCGCTACGAGACGGCGTGGACGGGCTACTGCGCGCTAAATTTATCACGACGCCTTACAAGGCGGGCGATGTGGTGCGAGTGCGCGTGACCGATCAGAAAGGCACTAAAATTTCACTGGAATTAGCTTAAAATTTTAATAGGAGCGTAAAGATGCAGCTTAAAAAGATTTTTTTCCCTATCGGCGGCGGCGAGGAGCTAGCCGAGCGCATACACGGAGCGCTGCTCGTGAATAAATTTTTCGGTACGCACATCAACATAATGGCGTGCCAGCTCGATCCTAAGATGATCTACAATGTCCGTATGACGCTAAAAGGCGGCGTACTGATGGAGGAATTTTTAAAATCAGCGGGCGATGAGATGAGGGCCGAGCGCGAGGAGATCAGGGCGATCTTCGACGCCGAATGCGCTAAGCTCGATTTGGATCAAAACGACGACGATCACGTCCCAAATAGCGCCGCTTTGAGGCATATGGTGGGCATTCGCTCCGAGCTGGTCGAGAAATACTCCAAATATTGCGATTTGGTGCTGGTTTCGGTGCCGCCTACGGGCTCTATTACCGGCACGTTCGAGGCGGCGGTCACCAAAAGCGGCAAGCCTTGCATCGTCATACCGCGCAAGCTGAAGGAGTTTAGGGCGGATAAAATTTTGGTCTCGCTTACCGGTACTGCGGCCTCTGCGCGAGCGCTTGATAATTGGCTGGAGCTTTTGCAGCGCGCCAAGTCCGTCACCGTCATCACCGCAAACCACTACCTCCAAGAGGGCATCCCCGAAACAAAGCGCCGAATAAGCGATTATTTGGCTCTGCACGACGTTAATATCGATGCTTTCGAGACGCTAAACGCAGACGGCAAGATCCCGGGGCAGGTGCTGCTAGAGTACGCCGACGCGGGCGATTTCGACCTCATCGTCGCGGGCTTGCACTCAGACAGCGGCATCAAGGAGATCTTCTTAGGCGGCGCGTCGAAATACTTCCTGCAAAAGACCAAAATTCCGGTTCTAATGTAGCTTGAAGCTTAGACGCCGTATCGCGGCATATCGCCGCACCGCGTCTAGGCTTAAGTCGGCTTTTAAGCGCCGCAAGCTAAAGCTTAATTTTAATCGGCTCGTCGTGACTTTGCTAGCCCGCCCGCAGATCGCGCGGTTTGTCATTTTGCGGATGGGTTGAGATTAATTTTGCCGCTAGCTTTGCTGACGAGCCGCGTTTGCTTTGCTACGGCTAGAGAGCAAGTATATCCGCAGCGAGCGGAGTTAGCGGTCGCAGCAAGCGCGCCGGTCTATCTTTAAGCGCGGCGAGTTTGGAATTTCTATGCTTGCCGTTTTCGGCTGCGTCGCTAAATTTTGCATAAAATTTGAACTTGAAATTTCTGCTTGCACGCTAAATTTTAAATCTCAAGGAGCGTAGATGGCATTTGAAAATGCAATCATCACCAAAGAGGATGATGAGAAGTATGGATTGAGGGAAATTTACTACAAATATAATCCATACTATGAGACTTTTATTAATGAGCTCGATTGGACTATTGATCGAAATGCAGATTGTTGGCTAATGCCAGTATATAGTTTTCCTGATCCAGACTATGATCATGCAAGCCTTGCTAAAGGCATTTGGATTTTATATCATAAAGGTGAAATTATTGAAGTCACATTGGATTATATATTTGATGAAGGTAAAAAGCTTCATCGAATTTGGCAACTTTTGGAATTGACTCCAAAAACCACAAATACTCTTTCTAAAAAGGATATAGTAGCTTTACTATTCAAAATTTTGAAAGTTTATGGCTATGCCGGAACATGGCAAAAAGAAAACTACACTATGGAACTCCAAGACTTAACCAATCGCGGTGCAAAATAGAGCTTTAAATTTAACTTCATTTTAGTCCCGCATAAAATCAAATTTCATAGAATTCTAAAATTTCGCAGAAATTTGAAATTCTAAAATTCCAAAATCCTATAATTTCAAAATTTTAAAATTCCCGCCCTAAAATTTCTTGTAAATAAAATTTATCAAAATCATCGACGCGAGCGCCTCTATGAGCGAGGCGATGATCATCGCGAAGTATATCTCTTGCGATATCGCGGCGGTGGAGTAAAAAAGCGTCGCCGTGGCGATGACGAGGGTTAACGGCATAGATAACGATAGCGCGAAAAGCACCGCACCTTTGCGCCCCAGAGTGCTTAAAAACGTAGCGCTCGCAAGCAGTCTGATACCAAACATCAGCGCCGCTAGGCTTACGGCAAAGCTCATCACTCCGGGCATAAGAAGCGCCTCCAGCTTGATCACGGCTCCGGTGTGTATGAAAAATATCGGCACCAAAAAGCCAAAGCCGAACGACGATAGTTTCTCGATGAGGTCGTCCTTGTGAGAGAAAAAGGTCGGCAGAAATGTGCCTGCGATGAAGGCGCCGATGACGACCTCAAGCCCCAAAAGCATCACTCCGGCGCAGATGAGGCAAAACAGCGCCATCGCAAATCGCACGTCCTTTTCGTTTTTGTCGTATTTGGGCATGATGACCGTTTTTAGCGCGGGGAACCACCAAAATAAAATTTCAAGCCCTTTAAAAACCGCCAAGGCTGCCACGGAAAAGCCCAAAAGCGCGCCGATATGAAGCGCCATCTCCACGCCGAAGCCGTTTTTAAGGTAGATGCCGCCCACTGTGAGGGCGGCGATGCTGATGAGCTCGCCGATCACGCCCGCGGGCATCGCGAGATTGAGCCACGCTTGATCCTTGCCGTATTCCTTATACAGCGCCGAAAGCAGCCCGACGCTCATCAGAGGTGCGGCGATGATAAGCATCTGCGGCAGTTCAAACACCCAAACCGCAAGCGCGCTTAGGATATAAAGTAGCGCCAAAAAGATTAGGATTAGCCGCAAAATTTTGCGCGGCATCGCAAGCAGCGCGCGGAAATCCACCTCGCAGCCCGCCAAAAACATAAGGTAGCAAAAGCCGATCTGAGCGGCTAGATCGAAGGTCGCACTTGGCGGCAAAAGCCCTAAATTTGCGGCTATGATGCCAAGCATTATCTCCATGGGCGAGAGCGGAATTCTAGCTAAGCTAGCCAAAAAGGGCGAAGCAAAAATCAAAAACGATAGCGCGATTAGGACGTAAATTTCATTCATAAGCTTTGGCCTCGCATCCTTTTAGATTTTCTCCGCACTGTTTTAGAATTTTTTCGCATCTTTCTAGCATTTTCTCTGGCTGCCCAGGGGCTTTTCGTATCATTTTAAGACTTCCTTTCGGGCGCTTTATAGTTCTTTGCGTTGCGAACGGAGACGAAATATGCGCAATTTCCGCTCTTGCACCACAACACAGGCAAATCGAAAAGCCGCTTTTTGCGCCCGCAAATCTCGCCCGGATTTAGCACGAGCACGCCGTTTTTATCCACCGCCGCGGCGAAAAAGTGAGTGTGGCCGTAAATTTTGATGGTTGAAATTTTATCCGCGCCGCGCTCGCACGGACCCCGATTTTTACCTTCGCCGCTTGCGTTAGGGCCAGAATTTGCGGTCAAATTTGAGTTCAAGTTTGGTGTGGCTAAATTTGCGCTCAAGTTCGGCGTGGATAAATTTACATTTAAACTCGGCGCCGTTAAATTTGCTGCGCGATCCGCACCGGAGCTTGCTTTTGAGTTCATATCCGAGCCCATATTGGCGGCCAAATTCGCGCTTGCATTTGAGTTTAAATTTGCGTTCGAGCACGAAGCGGGACCCGTGCCTAAATCTAAGTCTAAATTTGCATTTGAGTTCACATCTGCGCCCGCATTCAAGCCCAAGCTCGCATTTAGACTTGCGGACTGCCTACTTTTTAAATTTGCGCTCGCGCTACCTATGTTTTTAAAATTCGCATCTGTACGGTGCGTGCCATTTAAAATTTTATCATCGTCCGCAGCATTAAAATTTGAGTTTAAATTTGCCGAGCAACCCGCTGCTTTAGAATTTGTGATTAAAATTTCCTCGCGATCCGCTCCGCGGGTTGAGCCTAAATTTACGCCGCAGCTTACTTCGTCGTTAAAGCTAAAATTTTTGGCTAAGCCTGTGCCAAAATCCCTGCGAAAATTTACAGAGCGATCCGCACCCGCGTTTAAATTTAACTCGCTTGTTTCGTTTGGCGCCGCGGGCTCCTCGTCAAAGAGATAAAACGGATGGTACATTATTTTTAGTCGCAGCCCGGCAAACTCCGTGCAAAATGGCTCATCGTGCAGGTTAAACTCATTTTTTAGCTTCGCAAGCGCCTCGTCGTTGTTGCCAAGAACTGCGAAGTAGGGCTTGCCGCTTTGCTGCAAAAGCCTCAGCGTCTCGCTCTCGACGATGCCCTCTGCGTGCACGAGCAGATCCGCTCCGCGCGCGAGCAGCCACGCTATGGCGCTCGCAGCGACCTTTGTTTCGCGATGAGAGTCCGAGATGACGCCTATTATCAATCGATCTCTTCTTTAAGCTTGCACTGCGGGCACTCGGCAAAATTGCCTTTTTTCAGCTCTTTGCGGAGCATGTATGAGTTGCCGCACTGCGGGCATGCGCGCGCGATCGGCGCGTAGTTGCTCACAAAGCCGCATTTAGGGTAGTTCGTGCAGCCGTAGAATTTGCCGCGTCTGGAGAAGCGCTCGACGATCTCGCCAGTGCCGCAGCTCGGGCATTTAACGCCCGTGGAGACGAGCGGCTTTTTCTCCTTCGCCGCGCCCTCGATTTTGCGCGAGTATTTGCACTTCGGATAGCCCTCGCAAGCGATAAACTCGCCGTATCTGCCCTTGCGTTTGATCAAATTTTTACCGCATTGCGGGCATTTTTCATCCAGTACTTCGGGCGCCGCCTTCTCCTCGCTCGCCCCCTCGGCGCTAGCGTCCGCGTTTCGCGAGTATTTGCATTTCGGATAGTTCGAGCAAGCGATGAACTCGCCGAATCTACCCTGGCGCTTAAGTAGCTCGCCGCCGCAGTTCGGGCATGCTTCGCCGATCTTTTCGGCTAGCTTTTGGCTTGCGATCGAGGTTTTTCCTTTGGCGATCTCGTCCATAAAAGGGTAGTAAAAATCCGCTAAAATTTGCTGCCAGTCCGCTTTGTTTTCGGCGATGTCGTCGAGTTTTTCCTCCATTTTGGAGGTAAACTCGCTATCGACGATATTTTTAAAATTTTGCTCCAGCATCTCGGTGATCTTAAAGGCGATCTCGCTCGGCACCAGGTGCTTTTGCTCGATATTTACGTAGTTGCGCGCAGTAAGCAGCGAGATGGTAGGCGCATAGGTCGAGGGCCTGCCGATGCCGAGGCTTTCGAGCTTTTTGATGAGGCTCGCTTCCGAATAGCGCGCCGGCGGCTCAGTAAAGTGCTGCTGCGAGCTTAGGCTTTGTAGGCTCATCGCGTCGCCCGCGCTAAGGCTTGGTAAAATTTTATCTTTATCCAGATCGCCGTAAGCCTTGTAAAATCCGTCAAATTCTACCTTGCGTCCGCTGATCTTAAATGCGCCCGCTTCGCCGCGTACGATGATCGTTTGGATCTGCGAGACGCTAGGGCTCATCTGCGAGGCTACGAAGCGGTTATAGATGAGCGCGTAAAGGCGGTATTCGTCGCGAGGCAGGATTTTTTGCGCGAGCTCGGGGGTAAGCTTCAGATCAGTAGGCCTTATCGCTTCGTGCGCCTCCTGCGCGCCTTTACTTTTGGTGGCGTATGAGTTCGCGCTTTTCGGCAGATATTTTTCGCCGAAGCGCTCGCCGATTAGCTCGCGAGCCGCCGCGATCGCTTCTTTGGCGATATTTAGCGAGTCGGTTCGCATATAGGTGATCGCGCCGCCGTTTTTGGTATTGACGCCTTCGTAAAGGCTCTGCGCGAGGCTCATCGTTTTGCGCGGATTAAAGCCCAGAGCCGTGCTCGCCGCCTGCTGTAGCGTCGAGGTCATAAACGGCGGGTAGGGGTTTGTTTTGCGCGACTTGCTTTCAATACTCTCTACGCTAAATTTGTCTTTTTGCAGCGTCAGGACGATCTCGCTAGCTTGCGCCGCGTTTTTAACCGAGAGCTTTTCCATCTTTTTGCCGCGAAATTCCACGAGCTCGGCTTCCAAGTCCTTCTTAAAAACCGCGTCGATGCTGTGAAATTCTACCGGTTTAAAATTTAAAATTTCACGCTCGCGATCGACGACGATCTTGAGCGCGGCGCTTTGGACGCGACCCGCGCTTAAGCCGCGCTGGATCTTTAAATTTAAAAGCGGACTTAGTTTATAGCCCACGATGCGATCGAGCAGGCGACGCGCTTGTTGGGCGTTTACGCTTGCGATATTAAGCTTGCGCGGCGAGCTTAGCGCGTTTGAGATCGCGCTTTTGGTGATCTCGTGAAATACGATGCGCGGCAGATCCTCCGCCTGCTTGCCGATCGAAGCTGCGATATGATAGGCGATCGCCTCGCCCTCGCGGTCCTCGTCCGTCGCGAGGTAAATTTGATCCGCCTTTTTGGCGAGCGTCTTTATCTGCTTTACGATCTGATCGTGATCGGCGCTGATTTCGTATTCGGGCTCGAAGCTTTTATCTTTGATTTTGATGCCGAAGCGTTTTTTAGGAAGGTCGCGGATATGACCTTTAGACGCGATTACGTCGTAATCGGCGCCTAAGAAATTTTTGATAGTTTTGGCTTTCGCGGGGGATTCTACGATGATTAAATTTTTCATTGCTTAATCCTTTAGAATTCTAGGCAGCGTAATGCCCTTTTGGCTTTGGTATTTGCCCTTTTTGTCGCAGTAGCTCACCTCGCACGGCTCATCTCCTTGCAAAAACAAAACCTGCGCGATGCCTTCATTCGCGTAAATTTTTGCAGGCAGCGGCGTGGTGTTGGAGATTTCAATCGTGATATGTCCTTCAAAGCCCGGCTCAAAGGGCGTTACGTTTACGATGATGCCGCAGCGCGCGTAGGTGCTTTTGCCCAGGCAGATCGCAAGCACGTCGCGCGGCATTTTGAAGTATTCGATGGTGCGCGCTAACGCGAAGGAATTCGGCGGCACGATGCAGACATCGCCCTCAAAATCCACGACGTTTTTTGCGTCGAAATTTTTAGGATCGACGACCGTTCCGCCGACGTTTGTAAAAATTTTAAATTCGCGCGCTACGCGTATGTCGTATCCATAGCTCGAAAGCCCATAGCTAACGACGCCGCGGCCGATATTTTCCTCGCAAAAGGGCGCTATCATATCGTACTGCTGCGACATCTGTCTGATCCATTTATCGCTTTTTAGTCCCATAAAATTTCCTTAAAATAATCAAAATTTTTCGCGCATTATAGCAGCAAAATAAAATATAATAAAAATTTTATGCTAGAATTTTGCTTAAATTATAAAAATTTTATCACTTTTTAAGGAGCAACTATGGGACTACTCAAGAAATTTGCGTTTATTACGTTTTTTATCGCGTCATCTTTGGCTGCTGCGAAGCCAAATATTTATATTTTAGCTACCGGCGGTACGATCGCGGGAAGCAGCGCAAGTGCCACGGAGGGCAACTATACCGCAGGCTCTAAGGGTGTAGAAGATATCTTATCGGCAGTGCCGCAACTGGGGGATTTAGCTACGATTAAAAGCGAGCAAATTTCAAATATCGGCTCGCAGGAGATGAACGATGAAATTTGGCTCAAGCTTGCAAACCGCGTAAGCGAGCTGCTTACTAAAAACGACGTCGATGGAGTCGTCATCGTGCACGGAACCGATACGATGGAGGAGACGGCGTATTTTTTAAGCCTGGTAGTAAAATCTAAAAAACCGATCGTTTTGGTGGGCGCGATGCGAAACGCCGATTCGATGAGCGCGGACGGCCCTTTGAATATCTATAACGCCGTAAGCGTCGCGGCAGATAAAAACGCTCGCGAAAAGGGCGCTCTTGTAGTAATGAACGACGAAATCCACGCCGCGCGCGAGGTTACGAAAACAAATACTACTAACGTTGCGGCTTTTGCCTCGCCGAATTCCGGCAAGATCGGCACCGTAAATTATGGCGTCATAAATTTCTATATGGCGCCGCTTCGCAAACACACCGTCGCAAGCGAGTTTAATATCAAGGACCTCAAAGCCTTGCCGCGCGTCGATATCATCTATGGACACGCGCAAGATAGCGGCGATTTGGTCGATGCAGCGGTGCAAAAGGGCGCTAAGGGTATCGTAGTCGCCGGCATGGGAAACGGAAATTTATACCCCGATACGGAGGCTGCGCTTGCAAAAGCTAGCGAAGCGGGCGTGATAGTCGTGCGCTCAAGCCGCACCGGTAGCGGCTCAACTAGCGTAGGCTCAGAGGTGGACGACGCTAAGCTCGGCTTTTTAACCGCCGATAATCTAAATCCGCAAAAGGCGCGCGTGCTGCTGATGCTGGCTCTTAGCAAAACGAGCGATAAAGCGAAAATTCAGAGCTTTTTTGCGACACATTAACACATAGGGCTTCGCGTGGATAGAATTTCGGCGTGAGGCTTTAAAATAATATTTCGGTATAAAATTTTAAAGAAAAGCAAGGCACGGAATTTTCGCGCTCGGGACTTGGGCGTAGAATTTCGGTCGTAAAATTAAGTGCTAAATTTAAAGGATTTAAAATCATCCTGCGCTCTTACGGCAAAATTTCGTGTTTCGCTTGCGAAGTTCGAGCTTAAAATGGACGAGGCAAATCTCGCTCCGTAAATCCTTAAAATCAGCCCGCAAATTCTGTCGTAAATTTCGCTTTGCACTTCTTAAAAGTCCCGCAAAAATCCATTTAAAGAAACAATTATAAAAATTTAGCTAAAATTTCGCAAATTTTTTCAGGAGAAATTTATGACAAAAGCAGAAATCAAAGAGTTAATGGACTTTTTCGGCGAAAAGCAAGGCATTAACGAGCTAAAAATTAAAGATAAAGATTTTGAGATCGAGATAAAAAAATATGGCCCATGCGGTGGGAGCACGCCTCAGCTCGCCGCACCGGCACCTGCCCCGCAACTTGCTGCGCCTTCGGTAAACGTGCTCGTGGGCGATAAGCCCGCCTCAAAAGGCGCGATGGATACGATCGACAGCCCGATGGTAGGTACTTTTTATAAAGCGCCAAGTCCCGGTGCGGCAGAGTTCGTAAGCGTGGGCCAGGTCGTGCATAAGGGTGATACAATCGGCATAATAGAAGCGATGAAGATTATGAACGAGATCGAGGCGGAATTCGACTGCCGCATCAAAAAAGCTCTCGTCGAGGACGGACAGCCCGTCGAGTACGCTATGGCGCTGTTTGAGGTCGAGAAGCTATGAGGGAGCTTAAAAAAATTCTAATCGCAAATCGTGGCGAGATCGCTCTGCGCGCGCTTCGCACGATCCAAGAGATGGGCAAGCAAGCCATCGTCGTGCACTCTACCGCCGATCAGGACGCGCTTTACGTCAAATACGCCGACGCGTCGGTCTGTATAGGCGGACCACGCAGTAGCGATAGTTACCTAAATATCCCCGCGATCATCACGGCGTGTGAGCTAACGGAAGCCGACGCGATATTTCCGGGATACGGCTTTTTGAGCGAAAGTCAAAATTTCGTCGAAATTTGCGCCAAGCATGGCATTAAATTTATCGGCCCGAGCGTCGAGGCGATGACCTTGATGAGCGATAAGAGCAAGGCTAAGCAAGTGATGATGCGCGCGGGCATTCCTGTAGTGCCTGGCAGCGACGGCGCGATCGCAAGCGTCGAAGAGGCACGCAAGCTAGCCGCCGAAATCGGCTATCCGGTCATCATTAAAGCCGCAGCCGGTGGCGGTGGGCGCGGAATGCGCGTGGTCGAGCGCGAAGAGGATATCGAAAAGCTCTTTTGGTCGGCAGAGAGCGAAGCGATGAGCGCGTTCGGCGACGGCACGATGTATATGGAAAAATATATCACAAACCCCCGCCACATCGAGGTTCAAGTCTTAGGCGACGAGCATGGACACGTCGTGCATATCGGCGAGCGCGACTGCTCGATGCAGCGCCGCCATCAAAAGCTAATCGAAGAGAGCCCAGCCGTAATCTTGGATGAGCCGACGCGAAAAAGCCTGCACGAAACGGCGGTTCGAGCAGCTAAGGCGATCGGATACGCAAGCGCGGGAACGTTTGAGTTTTTATACGATAGCAAGGATAAGAAATTCTATTTCATCGAGATGAATACCCGTCTGCAGGTAGAACACACCGTAAGCGAGATGCGAAGCGGGCTCGATCTGATCGAGTGGATGATCCGCATCGCGCAGGGCGAGAAGCTACTGCCTCAAAGCGAGATAAAATTTAGCGGGCATGCGCTTGAGTGCCGCATCACCGCCGAGGACTCCAAAAGCTTTATGCCAAACCCCGGCAAAATCACAAAATACGTCGCTCCGGGCGGCAGAAACGTGCGCATGGATAGCCACGTCTATGAGGGCTACTCGGTGCCGCCTTACTACGACAGCATGATCGGCAAGCTCATCGTCCACGACAGGGACCGCGAGCGCGCGATTGCGAAGATGAAGGTCGCGCTAGACGAGCTCATCATCGGCGGCATAAAATCGACGCGCGATTTTCACCTGATGATGATGAACAACCCCGATTTCTTGAGCAACAACTACGATACGAACTACCTAGCCAGGCATTAAATTTAAAATTCCGAGGGATGAAATTCTCTTGGAATTTTAAAGTTTTATTTGAAATTCTACATTTAAAATTCCGCTTTAAATTTTACATTTAAAAATCTACTTGCAATTTTGTTTTAAAATTCTATCGCGATATGCTTTAAATTTTGCTATTAAATTTGCCGCTAAATCTAGGTGAAGATGCGCGAGATACATCGTCGCACGTGTTTTACGGCTATATAAATGCTGGACTCGGTTTAAATTTTACATTCCGCGGCGGTTGAAATTTAGACGTATGTTTCGCTGCCGCAAACGCTCGTTTTCGTCTGCGCAATTTAGCGTTGATTGCGCCGCTATAGTATTTTGCTTTCATCCACACTGACCGAGTTAAAATTTAATGCCATGCACGCGCTCTATTATCTATTTCGGTGATCGGCTATCGCTGCGTGCGAGAGCGGTATAAAATTTACCGCACGAGCCATCAATGCACGTTCTGCATAAATTTTATCGCGCTCGCCGTTGAGAGTATGAAAAAAGTAGTATCGAGCCATAGAGTTTCGATCATCGCGCCGCATGCGCTTGAGAAATAGCGCCCTGCTTTACGAGCGTAGCGCGCTAGGCCTTTAAACCGTCAAATTTCAACTCCCGAATTCCTCGTAAAATTTATTTAGATAATCAGCGTAATAGAAGTTTTGATTTCTAGCATCAAATTTGCCCGCCAGCTCCAAAGCCGTCTTGTAGTCGTTCTCATCGCCAAATGCGCTAACGGCGATGAAAAATCGTAGGTCGTTTAGATCGTCGTTGCTATCGAGTATGGCGTGCGAGTGTTTACGAGCTAAGCTTAGAGCCATCTCGCGCTCATCCAGCCTAACGGCGATCTCGATTAGCGGTGCGATCTGATTTATAACGCGAGGATTTGATTCGATTGTCGCCGCGGCTTTTGGCAGCAGGATTTTTGCCTCCTCTATCTTGCCCGTCTTTATCATGCTAAAAAGTATCGGCGCGTAGGTTATGTGCGGCACCTCGGAGCAGGTTAGCTCGCCCGAGAGTATCGGCGCGGCAAGCTCAAGCGCCGCTTCGTGCTCGCCTGCAAAATTTAAATACGCGATCTCATCGCTGGCCTCGCACGCCTCGCAATCACCCATGTCGTCTTTGGCGAGCTTTTTCCACAGCTCATAGTTTGCCTTCGCCTCCCTGGCATCGCCCATATCGATGCTTTGGTTCATCAAAGCCTTGTAGTATGAGGCCGGCGAGAGCTCCAAGCGCTCGTAGTAAAACAGCATCGCCTCGTTCACCTCGTCTATGAGCTCTTTTTCGATCATGGAGCTTTTGGCGACGCCCGAGACGATCCATTTAAATTTCCACAGGCAGTCCGTAAAGTCGTTAAAATTCGGGTATTCGCTTTCTTTTAAATTTTGCGCGATGTAGCCCGTGAGCCACATTAGCGCCCTCGTTCTTAAAACCGCGCCGAATTTTTCAAATTCATCGTTTAGCACAAAGTCGCAAATTTGCGCGGCAAAGTCAAAATTTTCCGCCTCGATGGCGCCCTTTATCGCATCAAACAGATACTCCTCTTTATCCGCCAGCCTATCAAATTGCCTTAGCTTTTCATAAAGCCCCTCTAGCGAGCCCTGTTCCATCCTTGCTCCTCATTAAATTTTGCGATAATTATATCCGTTTAGTCTGAAGTTAAGCAGGCGCGTCGCGATTTTAAAGCCTAAAAGGCAAAATGAAATTTAAACGCTATTTTAAAACAGCTCTGCTCGCGCCGTTTTAGCGCCCTATTTGCCGCCGCGATAGATAAATTTCAGCTTTGTTATATAAATTTAATATTAAAATGCCGTATTCATAAATTTTTTAAAGAAGGGGATTTATGGACATAAACATGCAGCGCCTTAAAAGCGAGTTCGAGCAGATAAGCCGCTTTGGGGCTTTGGCGGGCGGCGGGCTTACGCGGCTTGCATTTTCGCGCGAGGATAAAGAGGTGCGCGACTTCCTCATATCGCTACTTCAAAAAGAAAATTTCAAGATCAAAATCGACGATGCGGGCAATATTTTCGCTAAATTTAGCGGCGTTAAAAATCCCGATCTGCCGCCCGTAAGTGCTGGCTCGCATATCGATAGCGTGCCGCAGGGCGGCTTTTACGACGGCACGCTAGGCGTCATGGCCGCTTTGGAGGCGATCCGCACGGTGCGAGATAGCGGAGAGAGGCTTGCGCGACCGCTGGAGCTCATCGTCTTTGTTTGCGAGGAATCAAGCCGCTTTAAAATGGCGACCGTAGGCAGCAAGATAATTAGCGGCAAGCTCTCGCAAGAGCGGCTAGGCGAGCTGAAGGATGGGGACGGAATTTCGCTGTTTGACGCCATGGAGGCTTTCGGGTTAAATCCCGCAAATTTAAAAAGCTGCGTCCTGCCCAAATCCAGCTTTCATAGCTATATCGAGCTTCATATCGAGCAGGGGCCGGTATTGCAGCGACGCGGCATCCCAGTAGGCATCGTCACGGGTATCGCCGCGCCCGTGCGATACGAGCTGCGGATCGAGGGCAGAGCCGATCATAGCGGCGCTACGCCGATGGATATGCGCTGCGACGCCCTAGTTTGCGCTAGCGAGATCATTTTAAGCGCGGAGAGGATCGCAAAGGAGGGCAAAACCACGGTCGCGACGACGGGCTATGCAAACGCGCTTCCCGGCGTGCTAAACGTGATCCCGGGCTCCTGCACGCTAGGTCTTGACATACGCGATATAGATGGGGATGCGCTCAGGGCAGCGGACGATCGAATTTGCGCCGCGATAGATGAAATTTGCGCTCGCAGAGGGTGCAGATTTGAACTAAAAAATCTCATCAAAGATCGCCCCGTAAAGCTAAGCGAGGAGATGATAGATCTGCTTGAGAGCTGCGCCGGCGAGCTTAAAATTCCAAGCCTAAGGCTTCCTAGCGGCGCGGGACACGACGCGATGAATATGACGGAGCTTGCAGATCGCGTGGGGATGCTTTTCGTGCCGTGCAAGGACGGCATCAGCCACAACGTAAACGAAAGCATAAACTGGAACGACGCCTTCGCCGCTACGAAGGTTTTAGCCGCGGCGATGTTAAACTTAGCCAAAAAATAAAGGAGAGAAGATGGATGCTATCGCACAAAAAGTAGAGGCGCTCAAAGGCGAGATGATCGGGGATCGCAGGTTTTTTCACTCGCATCCCGAGACGGGCTGGTTTACCTTTTTTACGACCGCGGTTATCGCAGATCGAATGCAGCGCTTGGGCTATGAGATAAAGCTCGGTCGTGAAGTGGTAAATGCTGAAGCCAGGCAGGGCGTAGGTAGCAAGGACGCCTGCGAGAAGGCGAAGCAGCGCGCCAAAGAGTTGCTAAACGCAGATCAGATGAAATTTCTTGATGCGATGGAAGATGGGCTAACGGGCCTAGTGGCACAGATCGACACGGGGTGCGCGGGCAAGACGGTCGCTTTTAGATTTGATATCGACGGCGTGGACGTGACCGAGAGCACGGACGCGGATCACCGCCCTTTTAAGGAGGGCTTTCGCTCTGATATTAGCGGCATCACGCACGCGTGCGGGCACGACGGGCATATCACGATGGGGCTTGCTTTAGCAAAGCTGATCGCGCAGAATTTGAATGATTTTAGCGGTAAATTTAGATTTATCTTTCAAACCGCCGAGGAGGGTACCAGGGGCGCCGTAGGTATGGAAGCTGCGGGCGTCACCAAGGGCGTGGATTATCTGCTGGGCGGTCATATCGGCTTTCAGGCGACCACTATGAGAGGCATCATCTGCGGTACCAAAAAGCTGCTTGCGACCACTAAATTTGACGTAAATTTAAAGGGTAAGTCCGCTCACGCCGCGGGCGCGCCGCAAAACGGAGCCAATGCTCTGCTTGCCGCAGCCGAGATGGCGCTTGATATGCACGGCATCACGAGGCACGCAGACGGCGTCACGCGTATCAACGTCGGCGTACTGCGCGCGGGCGAAGGACGCAACGTCATCGCGCCCAACGGCTATCTTGCGTGCGAGACGCGCGGCGAGAGCACGGAGCTGAATGAGTTTATGAAGGCTAAGTGCATGGACATAGTGGAGGGCGTTTCTAAAATTTACGGCGTCAGCTACGACGTGCAGGTCACGGGCGGTACCGCAGGCGGCGATAGCGACGAGACCACCACGCAGCTTTACGAGGATGCGGCGAAGGCATCGCCGTTTATCGACGATGATAAAATCGTAAGGGAGCTAAATTTCGGTGCGTGCGAGGACTTCGCGCACTTTATGCGCTCGGTGCAGGATGCGGGCGGCAAGAGCGGATATCTGATGATCGGCACTACGCTTGCGGCGGGACATCACAACGGTAAATTCGACTTCGACGAGGATTCGCTACTTGCGGGAGTGGACGTTTATCTGCGCTGCGCGTATAAGCTAAACGGCAAAGTTTAAGGAAGGCGGTATGAAAAGAGCACTACTTCTAAGCGCTTCTAGTTACAAAGACAGCGGCTATCTGAACCACTGCAAGGGGTGGATCAAGGAATTTTTAGGAAGTCTTTGGGAGGATGAAATTTTATTCATTCCGTTTGCTGGCGTTAGGCGCACAAGCGAGCAATACGAGCAGAAGGTCGCAGACTGCTTGGAGAGTAACAATATCAGATCGATCCACCGATTCGCCGATATGAAAGCCGCCGTCAAAAATGCCAAATCGATCTGCATCGGCGGCGGCAATACCTTCGTGCTGCTAAATGAGCTTTACAAATTTGATCTTTTAGGCGCGATCAAAGATGCCGTGGACGGCGGTACGCCGTATTTTGGCTGGTCTGCTGGCGCAAACGTCGCGGGCAAGACGATGATGACTACCAACGACATGCCGATCGTCTTCCCGCCCTCGCCGGTAGCTCTGGGGATCTTTCCGTATCAGATCAATCCGCATTTCATAAGCGGTAAAATTTCAAACCACAACGGCGAGAGCAGGGAGGAGCGGCTGGAGGAGTTTTTGATCGTCAATCAAAACGACAGCGTCTATGCTATGCCCGAGGGTAGCGCGTTTTTGATAAACGGAAACGAGTGCGAGGTGATGGGATATGCGGACGTGCTGAAATTCGAGTATAAAAAAGAGATCTCGCGCATCGCCGTGGGAAGTAAATTTAAAATTTAAAAGGAGTTATCGTGGAGACACTTAGGTTACTTTTGGCGCTTGCGGGCATCGTCGCAGTCGTCGCTTTGCTAATCATGAAAAAGGAGACCAAAACCGTGCTTATCGGCGTGGGTTTGGTGCTGTGCGTGCTTTGTCTAAAGCCGCTGGACGGGCTGGGCGCCTTTACCTCGTATATGACTAAAGCAGGTCTTATTAAGGCGATCTGCGCCAGCATGGGTTTTGCCTTCGTGATGAAATTTACCGGCTGCGACCGCGCGCTCGTAAATTTACTAACCAGACCTCTTGGAAATATCGGATTTTTATTGATCCCTATCGTCGTGGCGCTTACGTATTTCATTAATATTGCGATCCCCTCCGCTGCGGGCTGCTCGGCTGCGGTTGGCGCTACGCTGATCCCCGTGATGATGGCTGCAGGCGTTAAGCCTGAGATGGCGGGCGCGGCGGTGTTTGCGGGAACTTTCGGTAGCGTTTTAAGCCCGGGCTCGGCGCACAACGTATTTGTCGCCGATATGGTAAAGGCGCACAACCCATCCTATACGGTTCAAGACGTCATCGGGGTGCAGTTTTCTAGCGCGATTACCGCTTTGATCGTGGTTTTGATCGTAATGAGTATAACGGCGATAGTTTGCAAAGACTACACTAAGGGGGTGAATTATCTCGCACAAAAGGAGGGCGACGCAAATTCCGCCGCGTCAAATTCCGCCGACGGTTCAAATTTAGACTCGCAGCCTCAGAAGCTAAACGTCTTGCACGCGCTTATGCCGCTAGTGCCTTTGGTGATCTTAATCATCGGCGGTACGTCCAAGCTCAACACGATCTCCTTTCTTAAATGGACCAAGATGGGCGTCGCCGAGGCGATGCTACTGGGCGCTATCCTCACCATCGCCGTTACTCTAACCGATCCTCAAAAAATTACGAAAGAATTTTTCAAAGGTATGGGTAGCGCGTATGCCGATATCATGGGTATCATCATCGCAGCGGGCGTCTTCGTCGCGGGTCTTAGCGCGTGCGGGGCGATCGATTTCGTAATCGAGTGGCTGAAGGGCGAGCAGGGCTACGTAAAATTCGGCGGCACCTTCGTGCCGTTTTTTATGGGTGTCGTGACAGGCTCGGGAGATGCGGCGTCGATGGCGTTTAACACCGCCGTGACAGTGCACGCCGACGCGTTAGGTTTTGAGCAAGATAAGCTCGGTATGGCGGTTGCGATAAGCGGCGCGCTAGGCAGGAGCGCATCGCCGATCGCGGGCGCTTGCATCGTTTGCGCGGGACTTGCGATGGTAAGCCCTATTCAGATCGCTAAAAGAACGGCTCTAGGGATGTTTCTATCCGTCTGCGTCATCGCATTTGTCATTTTATAAAAGGCTCATTTGTGGATATTGTGCAGAGGTTTTTAAACTACACCAAAATTAACACCACCACGAATAGGGTCGCGGGTGCGGCGGGCATAATGCCCTCAAACCCCAAGGAGCTTGAGCTTGCAGAGCTCATAAAAAGCGAGCTCGAAGCTCTGGGCATAAAAAATATAAGCCTTAGCGAGAGGTCGATTTTGATCGCTAAAATTCCCTCAAATTTAGACACGCCCGCTGCGAGCATAGCGTTTTTCGCCCATCTTGATACCAGCGCCGAGCAGAGCGGCGACACCAAAGCGCAGATCGTAAGATACGAAGGCGGCGATATCTGCCTGAATAAAGAGCTTGGGATCTATCTTAAAGAGAGCGAAAATGAGGAGCTGCAAGATTATAAAGGAGATGAGATCATCGTAACGGACGGCACCAGCTTGCTAGGTGCCGACGACAAGGCGGCGATCGCAGCGATCGTGGATGCGCTGGAATTTTTCGTCCAAAATCCGCAGATCAAGCACGGCGAGATAATCGCTTGCTTCGTGCCGGACGAGGAGCAGGGCTTGCTAGGCGCAAAGGCGCTGGATATAAGCAAGATAGGTGCAGACTTCGGGTATTGCCTTGATTGCTGCGGCATCGGCGAGTTTATCTACGAGAACTGGAACGCGGGCGATTGCGTCGTTATCTTCAAAGGCCAGTCCGCTCATCCGATGAACGCCAAGGGTAAGCTCGTAAATTCCTTGCTTTTGGCGCATAAGTTTATCTCGCTGCTGCCCGCGGGCGAGGCGCCCGAATACACCGATGGCAAGGAGGGCTATTTTTGGGTCAAGGAGCTTAGCGGCAACAGCGCAAAGACAGTCCTAAAGATCGATGTGAGGGAATTTGACGAGAAAAGATACGAGCAGCGTATGGAATTTTTACAAAAGACGGCGGACGGGCTTCGCGCGATCTGGGGCGATCGGATCGAAATTTCGCTAAACGATCGCTATAAAAACGTCTATAACTTTTTGAAAAACGACGATGCGCCGGCGATACGTTTTGCGAGGCAGGCTTTTAAAAGCCTAAACATCGAGCCCAAGATCAAGCCTATGCGAGGCGGCTACGACGGCGCCGTCATCTCCGCAAAGGGGCTGCCGTGCCCGAACCTCTTTACCGGCGGGCATAATTTCCACTCGATCTACGAATACCTGCCCGTAGGCTCTTTAAAAGCGGCGAGCGAGGTGGTTAAGCGGATTATAACGTTAGCGGCAAAAGAGGCGCGAGCTTAGCTAGGGCGCTTTCTACTCCGCGCGCAGATTTGATTTTAATTTAGCTCGTTCATTCCGCCGCGAAATTTTACTCTGCTCGGCGGAATTTTATCTAGCGGACGGGATTTTGCTAAGCAAGGCGGAATTTCGCTTTACTAAGCGGAATTCTGCGCGGCTATGAAATTTTGATTTGCTCTGCTGAGCGCGCGGTTTGGCTAGACAAAAGGCGCGTTGTAAAATTTTGCCGCGCCCCGTGCTTTACAGCCCGCTTATTGTCGCGTCTTTATGCTATTCGCAGACGGTGCGACTGCGCATTTTTGCAGCCTGCACGACAAGCTGCGGCAAATTTTATATTTCGACGATTTAGATGGCTAGCAGACACGCCGTATCGACCGGTAGAATTTTATTCTCGCGGCAGGCAGAGCGGACGTTTTTAGCGCAAGTGAGATCTATTTTTCGGGGCGACACAGCGTCGTAAACGGGTCTTAAAAATGGCGCGGAATTTCTTTAAATTAAAATTTTGCTGTAATGCTGGGCTCGCGCTGAATTATCTATAAACCGCACGGGCTAAATTTAAGCACTCCGTTTAAAATTTCATCGCAGCCTTCTTTATTCTAAAGGCGCAATGTGTACCCCAAAAAAGCCTAAATTTAAAATTTAGCCCCAAAACCCAGCTTGGTTTTAACTTAAAATTTTTTACCCGCGCTCTTTGCGCCTAAATTTCTTAAAAATTCCGCGTACTCCGCCGCGCCTTTTTCTATCTGCGTGACGCTACTTTCGTAATCCACGCCGGGCGTCTCCTCGGCGCCGTAAAACGCGAAAAATCCGCGCCAGTCTGCATGAAAATAGTAGCGGAATGCCGGCTCAAACGGCGCTAAAATCTGCTCCATCGTGAAATGGTACCGCCTGCTAGGCGCGTAGTCGGCGCGCTTGATGCCCGCGCTCACCGCCAGCGCCACGGCGCGCCCGCGCATGCCCTCGCTTGTGCGCCCATAAGCAAATCCATACGTCATCGTCGCATCAATCCAGCTTTTTAAAATCGCGGGCAAGGAGAAATTATGCAGCGGAAATTGCAACACCAAGGCGTCGTGAGCTTTGATTATCGCGCGCTCGCGCTCGCCGTCTATCTCGCCGTTAGGATACTCGCGCGCCAGGTCGCGCACGGTGAAGCTTTGCGCGGCAGCCTCTTTCAAAAACCGCTTGTTTATGATCGAATTTTTAATGTCCGGATGAGCTAGGATGATTAAGTTTTTCATATTTTTCCTTTAAAATTTTGGTTTGGGGCGATAAAATTTGCCGCCAAAATCGCACTTAGAGCTCTGTCTAAAAATTCAATTTTCAAATGAGAAGCAGAATTCTAAGGCAAAATTTCAAAGCCAAATTTTAATGCCGAAGCTTCAACGCTTAAATTTGACGCCGAAATTCCATAACAAATTTCAGCGCATAAATTTCATATATTAAAATTTAGCGCCCAAATGCGCCGGAGTTCTGCTTCAAAATACCACTTGGCGCTTTATTTCCCCGCAGCTAGCAGATCCGCGAGCACCTTTGCGGCGTGATCCTTTGCCTTGACGCTTTTATAGACCTTTAAAATTTTGCCGTCCGCGCCGATCAGAAAGGTCGAGCGCACGATGCCCAGATACTCGCGCCCGTAGTTTTTGCGCACCTGCCACGCGCCGTATAGCTTGGCTACCTCGTGCTGCGGATCGCTCAGCAGGATGTGCTTTAGGCTTTGCTTGGCGATGAAGCCCGCGTGGGATTTGGCGCTGTCGGGGCTGATGCCGATGATCACGCAGTCTGCGGCGATGAAATCATCGTACGCGGCGCTAAATTCGCACGCTTCGGTCGTGCAGCCGGGGGTGTTGTCCTTGGGGTAAAAATACAGCGCGACCTTTTTTCCCGCAAAGTCCTTTAGCGCGACGCTCGCTCCGTCGGCATTTTGCAAGCTAAACTCGGGTGCCGCATCTCCCGCTTGCAGCGTGATTTTGCGCTCGCGATCCTCTGCGCTGAACTCGTCTTCGATCTGTGTTTTTCTCTGCATATCGTTTCCTTTTTTTTGAAATTTTCGGGCTCGTCGCCCAAATCGCGGCTAAATTTTAATCTTTTTTCATAAATTTATCCTTGCTTGGATGAAATTTTGCCCCGCGCGACAGCTGCGCGCGCATTGGACGGATTGTAAGTAAGATCGTTTTAGACGAGGGCGAGCGTGGGAGCTTACTTTGCGGCACGCGTAAAAACATTTTGTTGCACATGCCTTGAGGCAGTATGGTACGAGAGCGCTTAGTTATCTATCGTGCCACGCAAATCCCATTCCTCACAGGCAAAATAACGCCTTGCTTTCCAACTCCTCTTAATCTACTTTTAGCTTTTTAACGATATGATTCTGTAAATTTTAAGAAAGGAAATAAGATGAAAACGCTCGTGATCTTATCACATCCCAATTTCGCCGCATCGCGTGTGAACAAAGCCCTATCGCAGGTCGCAAAGGGCGCTGCCGGCGTAGAGGTGCGTCATTTGGAGGGACTTTACGGCACCGATACTGCGCGTATTGACGCCCGCGCAGAGCAAGACGCGCTATTGGGCGCTGAGCGCATCGTATTTTTGTACCCGATGTACTGGCTAAACGTGCCGCCTATGCTAAAAGCCTATATCGACATCGTCTTTTCGCACGAGCTGGTGGGTTCCGGCGCGCTTAGGGGCAAGGTTCTGCAGCTCGCGCTAAGCGCTAGTACGCCGCTTAGCGAGTACTCCAAACAGGGTGCTATCGGCTTTAGCTTGGATGAAATTTTAACACCGCTTAAGATCGCAGCAAACTACTGCGGGATAGACTTTGCTGTGCCGTTTGTCAGCAGCGGGTTTGAGCCTGGAGAGTTTGGCGACGATGCCGTAGATGCCGCAGCCGCACGCTTTGGTAAGCTCTTGCGAGGCGAGTTGAGCCCCGGCGAGTATCAAATTTAGCAAAGCAAGTGCTCGCTACCCGTGGCTACGAGCTGAAATTTTACAAGAGTGATTTTATTCGCGGAATCTACGCCTTTTAACGAGCCGATCGGTAAAAGCTCAAAAAACGCTCGGATTTAGGGCGAGGCGATCGGTTCGATGATCTGTCCGTGCTGCTATGATCTAGATCGACTCACTCTTGATGTGGATATCTACACGAGGATCGGTCTACCGAGCAAAGTAGCGCCGCAGCAAACGCGTAAAATATGAAAGCGCATTGCTATAAGCGAGCGGGCAGAGTGAAGAGGAGCCCGCGTTTCATAGATATCTCGTGCTAGTGGGGCTTGCGTGCTACATGGATACAAAGCCTGCGCGAAATGCGCACTGCGGTAAAATAGGGTAAGACCGCTCTTGGTGTGATTGGGGTTGGATGTCGCGCGGAGTGTATCTGTGCGCATGGGAGGCAAGAGCACCTATGGCGCGATTTGAGCTGCTACGAAATTTGATTTATCAAAAAAGATTTTTGAAGAAGGAGCAGAATTTATAAAATTTCGCTCCTTGATTTTGTGATGTTTAAAGCGTGCACATCGGTTCGCACAATGCAAGATTATTTCACGCCGACGATGATTTGAGTAGCTTTGATGATTGCGGTTACTTCATCATCTTTTTTAAGCGCTAAATTTTTAACCGATTCGTTTGTGACGGTTGCGCTTAAATTCTCGCCGCCGGCGCTTCTGACGCTGATCTCGGCATTTACCGCGCCCTCTTTAACGGCGGTGATTTTGCCCTTTATCTGGTTGGTCGCGCTTAAGCGTAGATCGTTCTCACCTTTGGAGATGATGACGCTTGGGGCTTTGAATAAAAATACCGCCTCTTTGCCGGCTTTTAGATCTAGACCTTTTTCAGAATCGGTCGTGACGGTCGCTTTTAGCACATCGCCGCCCTTAGTTTTGCCTACGATTAGCGAGTTTACCGCACCTGTTTTTACCTCTGTGATCACAACATTAAGTTGATTTCTTGCACTGATTGCCATTTTTGGCTCCTTCTAAAAAATATGGGCGAATATTAGCGGCAAATTCTTAAATGAAATTTAAAAATGCCGGATGTAAGAAATTAATTTAGTTTGTTGCGAAATTATATTGATTGCGTCTTTAAATTTACAGTCCGCGTAGCAAAAAAATGAATTTAAAAAATTAATCAAGTTTTAAATTTGCATATATAAATTTGAGCGATTTTGTTTGGATTACGACCCCGCTTTTTGTAAAATTTCAAAATTTTCGCGGGATTGCGGCGTAAATTTCGCCGCTCGGTTTGCAAAACAGCGCCTTTAGCGCACCTTGTTTTGCAAGAAATCGCGCAAAATCATCGCGTGGTTGCACTGCTTGTCCTTTGCGGCGTATAGCAGAGTAACTAGCGGCTCATCTTTGACCGCCTTCAAAAACTCCTCCACGGCGGGATTTTGCGAAAGCTCAGCCAGATAAAGTTCCTTAAAATGGGCGAAATTCTCGGGCTTGTGCGCGAAAAGCTTGCGTATCTCGGTGCTCGGCGTTATCTCTTTCGCCCACATATCGATCGGCAGCGCCTCTTTTTTCACGCCGCGCGGCCAAAGCCTGTCGCAAAGCACCAAAAATCCGTCGTTCTCGTTTAATTTCTCATAAACGCGTTTGATTTTAAATTTTGTCAAATTTTACTCCTTTAAATTTTTATCAATCTTTGATGAAATAATCGCCGTCGAAGCTTACGAGCGAGTACTTGCGCTCGCCCCCAAGCGCCTCTACGAGCTCAGGCACGCTAAGGAACGTGAGGCTGTCGGCGCCTATAAATTTGCAAATTTCATCCGTGCTCATATTTGCGGCGATCAGCTCGCGCACGCTCGGCGTGTCGATGCCGTAGCGCTCGGGATACCTCAGCTCCGGGCTTGCGATGCACATATGCACGCGCGCCGCGCCCGCATGGCGCAGAAGCTCGACGATCTTTTTGCTCGTGGTGCCGCGCACGATGCTATCGTCCACGACGACGACGCTCTTGCCGTGCAGTGCCGCCGCGATCGGGTTTAGCTTGAGTTTGACCTTCAAATTTCGCACCTCTTGCGTCGGCTCGATGAAGGTACGGCCGATGTAGTGGTTGCGCACGATCGCCATCTCAAAAGGGATTTTGCTCTCTTGCGCGAAACCCAGCGCCGCCGGCACGCCGCTATCGGGCACGGGCACGACGAAATCAGCTTTTAAACTCCCGCATTTTCGCGCGAGTGCAGCGCCCAGTTTTTTTCTGACCTCATATACGTTTTTGCCCTCTACGACGCTGTCGGGGCGCGCGAAGTAGATGTATTCAAACGCGCAAATTCTAGCCTCCGCAGCTTTTAAAATTTGAACCGAGCTAAACTCATCCTTGCCCTCTTCGAAGATCACCATCTCGCCGGGCTTTACGTCGCGGACGAACTCGGCTCCTACGAGATCAAACGCGCAGGTCTCGCTCGCGACGATGTAGCCGCCGTCTTTGAGCCTGCCGATGCTGAGCGGACGCACGCCGTAGCGATCGCGCACGGCAAACATCTTCGAGCGGCTCAGGATCAGAAGCGAATACGCGCCCACGCACTGATTCAGCGCCTCGATGATACGGTCTTTTAGATGCTCCTGCTTGCTGCGTGCGATGAGGTGCAGGATATTTTCGGTATCCATGTTGGACTGAAAGATCGCCCCTTCGCTTACGAGCTTGCGGCGGATTTCGTCTTTGTTGATCAAATTTCCGTTATGAACGATCGAGATCTCTCCTAGCGCGTAGTTGCCAGCTACCGGCTGCGCGTCCTTTAGGCTATCTGCGCCCGCGGTGCCGTAGCGGTTGTGGCCGATCGCGATGTTGCCCTTTAAAATTTCAAAGCTCGCGGGGCTAAAAACCTCCGTCACGAGCCCCGTGGCTTTGATCGTTTTGATATGATGATTAAAGCTCGAGCTGATACCGCTTGCCTCCTGGCCGCGGTGTTGCATGGCAAAAAGCCCGTAATACGCGGTTTTAGCCGCACCTTCAGAATTTATGACTCCCACGATTGCGCACATTTTCTAACCTCTTAAATTTTATTTTTTAGAAATTTATCTATATTTTGTTTTATCATTGACGGCTTGCCGTCCGGCATGTTGCCGGCTCCTCATCAAATAGATCGGCTGAAATTTTAAACCTCTCGGCGATATTCGCTCTGCCTTTGGCGTAGCTGCTGAATAGACCCTTTGTAAATTCCAAAGCTTTCAAGCTCGGGCTTGGGCTCGCGCAAAAAATTTAAAATTTCATCTTTGATTGGCATTTTTTCCTCTTAAATTTAGCCGCAAACGCTAGATTCCTAAGCAGTCGTCGATGCCGTAAAGCCCGCTATTTTGCGATGCTAGCCAAACCGCGGCCTTTATCGCACCTCTGGCAAAGGTCGCGCGCGAAGTCGCCGTATGATTTAGCTCGATGAACTCGCCCTCGCCGTAAAACCCCACGGTGTGGCGCCCGACGATGTCTCCGCCGCGTAGCGACATCACGGCGATCTCGTCCTTGCCGCGCTCGCCGATGAGCCCGTCGCGACCGCTTACGCGCACGTCCTTTAAGTTTAGCTCGCGTGCGCTTGCGGCACTCCCAGCAAGGCTCATCGCCGTGCCGCTCGGGGCGTCTTTTTTGTGGCGGTGGTGCATCTCTAAAATTTCGCAGTCAAAATCGCGCAGGCTCCTGCTAGCAAGCGCTACGAGTTTGTTTAGCACCGCGACGCCCAGGCTCATATTCGTAGCGTGCAGTACGGGCATCTTCGCGCCGCATTCGCGCAGTAGCCGCTCGCCCTCCTCGCCCAGAGCCGTCGTGCCGATGCAAAGCGGCTTTGGGTGCGAAAGCGCGAATTTCATTAAGCTTATCGCGCCGTCTCGGATTGTAAAGTCTATCACGACGTCGCAGCCGCTAAAAAGCTCGTCGTAGCTGCTCGTTACGGCGCAGTTTGGCGTATAATCAAGCGGAGCGACCGTGTAGATCACACTTGCTCGCGCCTGATCGAAATTTTTCAGGCATTCGTAGATCATCGTGCCCATTCTGCCACTTCCGCCGTGAATTCCTATATTTATCATCGCCGCTCCTTAAATTTTAATCCGCTTAGTATAGCCAAATTTTGCTTACACTATTTTTCAAGACCCAGGTTTAGCGGGATAAAGCTGTTTTGTTTAAGCTCCGCTTCGCTAGGTTTTTTGATCTCTATACGAGAGGCGCTTACGCCGCGCTGCACGAGTGCCGATTGCACGGCGGCCGCTCTAGCAAGGGCTAACTCATCAAGACGCGAACGGGTAAATTTCTGCGCTGCTATCAGCTCCTCCATCGCCTCATCGCCGCTAGCTTTGATGCCGTATTTGATCTTAAGCGCCGCTATGGCTTCATCCGTGGAGAGGCCTTGTTTATTGGACATCAGCGTGAGGGTATTTTGCAGCGAGCGCCTTTTAAACTCGTGAGTATCGAGTTTTTCGTTATACGCGGAGTTTAGGATGATCTTGAGTTCGGGTTTGGCTTTTGCGACCTTGGCTAAATCATCGATTTTAGAGTTTTCGCTGATTAAAATTTCACTGCTCGCCGCCTCAAAATCGATACTTTCGAGCTTTTTCGTATCTACGCCCGCGATCTTTCCCATAAATCTAAACGGACTTAACACGATGTCAGATAGCAGCTTTTTGACCGCGCCCCAAACGAGCGCGCCGTAGCTAAATTTCGGATCGCTTAGCGTGCCGCTTAGAGGCAGGCTAATATCGATCTGATCGTCGCTATCCTTTAGGATCGATACGACTAGGCCGATCGGAAGGCTCAGCGCGTCCTTGCTCTGCACCTCTTTGCCGAGCTCGAAGCGGTCTAAATTTAGATCATTGCTTGCGTTTAGCTTGCCATCGTCGATTTTGTAGGCAAGTTTTAAATTTAACTTACCGCCCGCGATTTCATTGCCGATATATTTGGCGGTATAGGGCGATGCGGGCACAAGCGGAATCTCCTTTAAAACGACGTTTATATCGCTTTTGCGTTTAAAATCCAGCGGATAGGCGCGCGCCGTGATGCTTGCCAGCCCGCTTCCACTTACGAGCGAGCTAAACTTAATATCCGCCGCCCGCTTCGGGCTGATCTCGCTGATGCTTGCTTTCATATCGCTGATGCGCAGTTTAAAGGGCGCTGCTAGGCTTTCGTCGGTGAAATTTAAACTTCCGCCGTTAAGCGAGATATTTTTTACGCTCCACGCAAAGCTTGTCTTGCTTTTTGCGGGTCTGCTAGCCGCAGCTTGGGCGGGCTTTGTAGTCTGCTTTAGCTGCGCGGCGGGCTTTATTAGCGAAGTTAAATTTAAACGCCTGTCTTTATTTAGCGAGATATTTGCCGAGGGTGAGCCAAGAGTGATCTTATTTAGCGTGAGGGAGCTTGGACTCAGCGCGATTTGCGCGACATTCAGCGACGCGAGGGAGAAAATTTTATCCCTACCCGAGCTTAGCGCCAAGCCCTTGCCTGAAAGCTTTGCTTCGAGCGAGAAGGCGTTTGAAAGCTTCAGCTGCCCTTGCGTAGCGAGCTCGCCAGCGATGGAGCCCGTGATAAATTCCGTCGCGTATCTGTTAAAGACGCCCAAGTTCGGCGCGTTTAGGCTGAAGTTCACGCCTATATTAAGCGGCGCGATGCTAGCCTTGCCGTCCGCGTTAGCGGTGATCTCGCCCGTGATAAGGCTTGCTTTTATACCGAAAGGCTCGGCGAAATTCGAGCTTAGCCCGCTTAGCGTGGCGCTGAAATCCTTGATCTCGTGCACGTTGTTTTTGACGATAAAGCTCTCGCCGATCTTAGCCTTTGCGCCGGTTACGGAGGCCTCGCTGATCTTAAATTTTAAAACGGGACTTTTAGAGGGCTTTTTAGAATCTGAATTTGCGCCGCTTGCCGTAGAATTTGCATCCGCTTGGTTTGAGGCGCTAGAGCTTGCCGTTTTTTTGAAGCTTGCGGGATTTTTAGAGATCGCGCTTAAGATCGCCAGATCGTTTATGCTTTTGGCGCCGTTAACGCCCACTTCCGAGTTGAAAAACGGCTCGTTTAGCAAAATTTTATCCACGCCCAGATCGAGATCCGCGACGTTAAATTTCACCCCTTGCACGCCGAAGCTTTCAAATCCGCTAAAAATTCCGTTTTTGTTTGCTATTTTGGAGTTTGAAATTTTAGCAAACTTCAGACTTGCGCCGTTTTGCATGCCCTCTTTGTCGTAGCTAAATGCGCCCAGCTCGGTTGCGGCGACCGAAATTTTATCGCTGCGTGCTAGCGTAATCTGCGTATCCGCGATACTAAAGGCGCCAAAACCCGTATGAAGGGCCGTATCGTTACCTTCGGCGTTAAATTTTAAGAAATTTTCCGTGATTTTAGTATCGTTTGAGACGACCGAAATTTGCGGGTTTGCAAAGCTTGAGCGGTTTAGATCTACGCTTTTTACGGCGGAGTTTAGCCGCAAGTTTGCCCCCGTTTTATTAAAATCCAGCGCAAAATCCGCGACCCGTGCGCCCTCAAAACCCGTGGAAATTTTGGTTTCGTTCATATCGTATTTTGCGCCTGAAACTAGCACTTGCGGGATTACCACTTTGCCTGAAATTTCATTCGAGATGTCCGTATTCAGCTCAAAGCTCGGGATTTTCAGCGAGTCTAGCGAAATTAAGCTTTGATCTTGCAAAATTTCTAGGCTTTGCAGCTCGAGCTTTGAGTTTTCAAGCGCAAATTTTATATTTTCATCGATGCTCAATCGGTAATTCAGCTCGGCGGAAAGGAAGCCGTTTTTAAACCGCACGCCGCTAGGATCGAGGTATGATAGCCAAAACGGATCGATTTTCAGTCGCGAGATATCTACCTTGCCGTGTAGACGAAGAGGCGCCAGGTCGATGGCTCCATCGAAGCTCAGCGCGTCGTATGTACGCGAAACGGCGCTTAAATCGTGCTCGCCGATCGTTTCATCCTTTAAATTTAGTCCGTTGATCTCATAATTTAGCTCGGTCGAAATGAGCGAAAATGGCCTTTTTAGGGAGTTATCGACGTAGCCCAGAGAGCCGCGCTCGATCTTAAAATTATTCAGCGTGACGTTGAAGCTGGAGTTTTCATCCTTGTTTTCGCTCTTTTGCTCTGAAAGTAGCGGCTCAAAATTGAAGGTGCCGTTTTGCTCGCGCTCGACGTGAAATTTAGGGGATTTAAGATGTAAAATTTCTACCGCGAGAGTCTTTTTAAAAAGCTTTGAAAAACCGATTTTTAAATTTATCTCATCGGCGCTAAACAGCGGCTTAAAGGTGCTAAGCTCCGGCTTGGTAACGTTTAGCTCGTAGGTAAAGGGGTTAAATTTAGCATCTTGCACGCTAAAGCTTGCTCTGCCCTCTAAAATTTTAGGCAGCGCCTTTTCGATAAAAAGCGGCACGCCGAAAAAGCCCGCAAGCACGTAAAATAGCGCAAATCCGCCCAAGCCGCAAGCAAACTTACGCCAGTGTTTTATAAAAAAATTTTTCATTTTTCCGCTCATTAATTTTGATAGCGTAAAATTATATCCAAAAATTTCGTGCAAAGGGTTAAATTTTGCTGGTTCACATCTGCTGCTCGGTCGATTGCGATTATTTTTTGCGCCGCTTAAAAGAGCTCACGCAAGAGCCGCTAATAGGCTATTTCTACGATCCAAACATCCACCCCTATGGCGAATATGTTCTTAGAATGCACGACGCGAAGCGGGTTTGCGAGAATTTAGGGATTAAATTTATCCCGGGCGAGTATGATTTACAGGGCTGGCTAGACGGCGCGCGCGGGCTTGAAAATGAGCCCGAGAAAGGCGCGCGCTGCGAGTTTTGCTTTGATTTTCGTATGCAAAAAACGGCCGAGCTCGCGCTAAGTTTGGGCCAGCGTAAAATCACCACGACTCTTCTTATGAGTCCCAAAAAATCGCACTCTCAGCTCTGCGCCTCGCTACAGCGCATCTGCGAGCGCTGCGGACTGGAGTTTATCGCGCCGGATTTTCGCAAAAACGGCGGCACGAACGAGCAGTTTGCGCTCGCGAAAAAAGACGCGCTCTATCATCAAAACTACTGCGGCTGCATCTACGCGCTTGCGGCGCAGCGGAATGATCAGCAAAGGGTTGAGCGAAATTTGGGCGGAAGTCTGACGGCGGATTTGAAGCAAAATTTAGCCCAAGGCGCCGAAATTTACGAGCTAATGTCGTTGATCGATCGGCAAATCCTGCCCGCTTCGGTAGAGGAGAAGTTGAAATTTTACAAAAAGCTTTGCTCGCTCGAAAGAAAAGGTGTGAAATTTAGCGTGCTGCGCGATCGGTTTTTAAACTACCGCCTGCTCCGTGCATGGATCAAATTTGACGGGCGTGTAGTGCCCTCGTTTGTGCTATTTGGCTCGCATTTTACGCGCGAAAACGTAAAATTTAGGATAGAGCGCGAGTGCGAAATTTTTTGCAGTGACAAAGGCGAGATTAAAATTTTAAACCTGGCGAAATTTAACGAAATTTCAAGATCAAATTTCAAAAGCGTATCCGAAATGCTAAAAAATCCGCCGAGTCTCGCGCGCCAAAATAAAACTCGCGTCGCCCTGTGCGCTGCGGGCTCGCTCTCGCCGATCATCGTCACGGACGAGATAAGAGCCGCCAAAGTTCAAATTTACGGGCTCTCGCGCATATTTTTAGATGTTAGGGAAATTTTAGTAAGAATTTGATAAGATTCTAAAATTTCTAAAAAAGGCAGATCAATGATAGATATAAACGAAATTCTCTCCATCCTACCTCATCGTTTTCCGTTTTTGCTGATAGATCGCGTCGAAGAGCTCAGCATAGGCGAAAGCATCAAGGCCTATAAAAACGTAACCTACAACGAGCAGATCTTTCAGGGTCACTTCCCAGGCCATCCGATCTATCCGGGCGTAATGATAATCGAGGGCTTAGCGCAGGCAGGCGGCGTGCTGGCGTTTAAGAGCATGGAGAAAGACGGCGCCAATTTAAGCGATAAGGTCGTGTATTTTATGAGTATCGACAACGCTAAATTTAGAAACCCGGTCCGCCCCGGCGACAAGCTTGAGTATCGTATCAGCGTAATCAAACACCGCGGACGCATCTGGGTGCTAAAAGGCGAAGCCTACATCAACGACGGCGCCACACTGGCCGCGCAGGCTGAACTTCAAGCGATGATAATGGATAAATGATGGCTAAAGTTCACCACACGGCGATCATCGAGGACGGCGCGCAGATCGGAGCCGAGGTTGTGATCGAGCCGTATGCTTTCATAAGCGCGCAGGCTAAAATCGGCGACGGCTGCACGATCAAGCAGGGCGCGCGCATCATTGGCGATACGCAAATCGGCGAGGGCTCTAAAATTTTTTCATACGCGATCGTGGGCGAAATTCCGCAGGATATGAGTTTTGAAGAGGGCGAGCGAACGGGGTTAGTCATCGGCAAAAACGCTACGATTCACGAGTTTTGCACGATCAGCTCGGGCTCGCATAAGGGCGACGGATTTACGCGCATCGGCGATAATCTATTTATGATGGCGTATTGCCACATCGCGCACGATTGCGTGCTGGGCAGCAACATAATCCTAGCCAACAACGCCACGCTCGCAGGTCACGTCGTAATGGGCGATTATGCCGTTATCGGCGGGCTTACCCCCGTGCATCAGTTCGTCCAAATCGGCGAGAGCTGCATGATCGCAGGGGCTAGCGCGCTTAGTCAGGACGTGGTGCCGTTTTGCCTAGCCGAGGGAAATCGCGCCTATATCCGCGGGCTAAATTTAACGGGCATCCGCCGCCGCTTTGATAAAGAGACGGTCGAGACGATAAATCGGGCGTATAAATTTTTATTCAACCAAGGCGGGGGCTTAAAGGAGCAGGCGCAAATTTTATTAAACGAAACGAGCGATCAAAACGTGCGCAAGATGTGCGAGTTTATAATCAACACAAAACGCGGAATTCCGCTAGATAAGGGTAAAATTTAATGGCAAATAAGTGCAGTTTTTGCGGTGAGACGGGCGCGGACGGGCGTCGTATCTATCCTAACGACGACGGTACGGCGGCTATCTGCAGCTATTGTATCGATATGGCATATGCCGCTATCCACGGCAGCGAGGGTCAAAATGAGGCGATACAAAATCAAAATAAAGAGATCGATTTCGAGGCTATCAAGCCAAAGGCGCTGATGGAAGTGCTAAATCGCTACGTCATCGGTCAGGAGCGCGCTAAGAAAATTTTTAGTGTCGGCGTTTACAACCACTATAAAAGAATTTTCAGACAGACCGACGCGAAGGGTGACGATACAGAAATTTCAAAATCAAATATCTTGCTTATCGGACCTACCGGCAGCGGCAAGACGCTTATGGCGCAGACCTTGGCGAAATTTTTGGACGTGCCGATCGCCATTAGCGACGCTACGAGCCTAACGGAAGCGGGCTACGTCGGCGAGGACGTAGAAAATATCCTCACCCGCCTTTTACAGGCTGCGGATGGCGACGTAGAGAAGGCGCAGCGCGGTATCGTATTCGTAGATGAGATCGATAAGATCGCGCGAATGAGCGAAAACCGCAGCATCACGCGCGACGTAAGCGGCGAAGGGGTACAGCAAGCACTTCTTAAGATCATCGAAGGAAGCGTCGTAAATATCCCTCCGAAGGGCGGTCGCAAGCATCCAAATCAGGACTTCATCCAGATCGATACTACTAATATCCTATTCGTCTGCGGCGGCGCGTTCGACGGGCTAAACGAGATCATCAACCGCCGCATCGGGCAGAACGTGCTCGGGTTTAACCAAACCAAGCGCAGCAAGAAAGAGAGCTTAAATTTGCTAAATATGGTCGAGGCCGACGATTTGGTGCATTACGGCATAATTCCCGAGCTCATCGGGCGCTTGCACGTAGTGGCTACGCTAAATGAGATCGACGAAAAGGCTATGGTTAGAATTTTAACCGAGCCGAAAAACGCGATCTTGAAGCAATATCAAAAGCTCTTTGCGATAGACGGCGCAAATTTAAAATTTGACGACGACGCGCTAAGGGAGGTCGCGAGCCTTGCGATCAAGCGCAAAACCGGTGCGCGCGGACTTCGCAGCATAATCGAGGAGATCATGATTGATATTATGTTTGATCTGCCTGAGCTTAAGGGCTATGATGTCATCATCTCCAAAGAGGTCGTAGACGGCGTATCCAAGCCGATACTTGTAAAACAAAATTTAACTGCATAAAGGGGATAAATGTTACTTGATTCGATTCTAGGATTATTTTCTAGGGATATGGGTATTGATCTAGGCACGGCAAACACGCTCGTGCTGCTAAAAGATAAAGGCATCATCATCAACGAACCGAGCGTCGTCGCGGTACAAAACGAACGCTACGGCAAGCAAAGGATCATCGCCGTGGGTGCTGAGGCTAAAGAGATGCTCGGGCGCACTCCGGGCGATATCGAAGCGGTGCGCCCGATGAAGGACGGCGTTATTGCGGATTTTGATATGACGGAGAAGATGATTAGGTATTTCATCGAAAAGACCCACAAGCGCCGCTTTTTCGTAAGCCCGCGCATTATCATCTCGGTACCTTACGGGCTAACTCAGGTCGAGCGCAAAGCCGTGCGAGAAAGCGCGATGATAGCGGGTGCGCGCGAGGTTTATCTAATCGAAGAGCCGATGGCTGCGGCAATCGGTGCGGGGCTTCCGGTAAATGAAGCGCGCGGCTCGCTGGTCGTAGATATCGGCGGCGGTACCACCGAGATCGGCGTCATCTCGCTAGGCGGTATCATCAGTGCCAAATCTGTCCGCGTTGCAGGCGATAAGATCGACGCTAGCATCGTTAATTACGTCAAAGAAAAATATAGCCTGCTTATTTCGGAGCGCGCCGCCGAGGAGATCAAGATCAAGATCGGCACGGCGGTACAACAGCAAAAAGATCTTACATACACGGTCAAAGGAAAAGACCAAATTAGCGGGCTTTTAAGCTCGGTCGATCTTACGAGCGAGGACGTAAGAGAGGCGATTAAAGACTCGATCAGAGAGATTGCCGATGCGTTAAAATTTGTCCTTGAGAGCATTCAGCCCGAAGTCGCCGCCGACATCGTCGAAAACGGCGTCGTGCTAACGGGCGGCGGCGCGCTCATTCGCGGATTGGATAAGTATCTAAGCGACACCGTAAAGCTTCCGGTTTTCGTCGCGGACGAGCCGCTGCTTTGCGTCGCAAACGGCACGGGAAAAGCCCTAGAAGAGATCAAATCGCTAAAACAAGCGGCAAATGACTAATCTCAAACTCCTCCTCGTCGCGGTTTTGCTGGTAGCCGTTTCGCTTACGTTCGGCTCGTATATCCACGGCAAATTTATCGGATTTGCAGGAGGAATTTTAGAGGTTTATTACGGCGTGAGCGATCGGGTAAAAAGCGCTGTAAACGAGCATTTTAACCAGGCAGAGACGATCAAAGCTCTACGAGAAGAAAATGCCGAGCTAAAAAAATCGGCGATGCTGCTTAGTACGTTCGCGGGCGAGCTGAATAAAATTTTGATCGATAAAAACAGCTCCGTCTACGAGCCCAAAGTTCAGCTCGTAAAGGCGCTGAGCTATGCAAATCTAAACGACTACAATAAATTCTTCGTAAATTTTGAAAATTTTAACCCAAACAAAATTTACGGCCTCATCAGCGAGGGCAAGACCGCAGGAATTTTAGTAAATAAAGATGGGCGCCCGCTTGCGATCTTACAGCGCGACGAAAAGAGCAATTTCTCCGTTTTCATAGGAGATACCCAAATTCCTGGCGTCGCAGGCGGCGAAAATAACGAGCTCGTGGTTAGATACATCCCGCAGTGGCTCGATCCCAAGGTAGGCGATGAGGTGCTTACCAGCGGCAAGGACGGAATTTTTTTTGCCGGCGTGCCGGTAGGGAAAGTTAAAGAGATTCAAAGCGGGAAGCTATACAAAAGCGCCGTCGTAGAGCCCTACGTGAGCTCCGAGATGCCGGCGTTTTTGTATGTCGTTACAAAGGAAAATTGATGCCCAAAATAGATGATATTAAGACGATTTTACTGATCGGCAGCGGTCCGATCGTAATCGGTCAGGCGTGCGAGTTTGATTATAGCGGCACGCAGGCTGCCAAGACGCTAAAGAGCCTCGGATACCGCGTAGTGCTAATAAACTCTAACCCCGCTACCATTATGACCGATCCCGATTTTGCCGACGCTACCTATATCGAGCCGATCACCAAAGAGAGCATTTTGCGTATCATAAAGCGCGAGGGCGTCGATGCGATCCTGCCTACGATGGGCGGACAGGTCGCGCTAAACGTCGCGATGCAGGCTTACGAAAGCGGCGAGCTAGCGGGGGTAAAATTTCTAGGTGCCAACCCTGAAGCGATAAAAAAGGGCGAGGATAGAGTAAAATTTAAAGAAGCGATGATTAAGATCGGAATGGATCTGCCTAAATCCAAATACGCCTACAATATCGAAGAGGCGATGGCTGCTGCAAATGAGATCGGCTTTCCGCTCATTATCCGCGCCAGCTACACCCTAGGCGGCGCGGGCAGCGGCGTGGCGTACAATATCGACGAGTTTAAAGAGGTCGCGCAAAACGGGCTAGATGTAAGCCCGATAAATGAAATTTTGATCGAAGAGAGCCTGCTTGGATGGAAAGAGTTCGAAATGGAGGTGATCCGCGATCATAAGGACAACTGCATCATCGTCTGCTCGATCGAAAATTTCGACCCGATGGGCGTGCATACGGGAGATTCTATCACGGTTGCGCCCGCTCTAACGCTCACCGATAAAGAATACCAGGCGATGCGCGACGCGAGTTTTAAAATTTTGCGCGAGATCGGCGTGGATACGGGCGGATCAAACGTGCAGTTTGCGGTAAATCCGCAAACGGGGCGGATGATCGTCATCGAGATGAACCCGCGCGTAAGCCGCAGCTCGGCTCTCGCGTCTAAAGCCACGGGCTATCCGATCGCCAAGGTCGCTACGATGCTAGCGGTGGGCTTTAGCCTGGATGAGATCAAAAACGACATCACCGGCACGCCCGCGAGCTTCGAGCCGGTGATCGATTATATCGTGACTAAAATTCCGCGCTTTGCGTTTGAGAAATTCCCCGGCGCAAACCCCTATCTCGGCACTGCGATGAAAAGTATCGGCGAGGTGATGGCGATCGGGCGCAGCTTTAAAGAGAGTATCCAAAAGGCGCTGTGCTCGCTGGAGAAGGGCTACTTCGGATTTGTAGAGCTAAGCTTAAGCGAAAAAGATCTCATCTTCGGGCTTCGCAACGCGCAGCAAGATAGAATTTTATACATCGCTCAGGGCTTTAGAGCGGGCATGAGCGTGGATCAAATTTACGAGCTTAGCAAGATCGACCGCTGGTTTTTGAGCCAGATCGAGCAGATCGTAAAATTTGAAGAGCGCATCGATATGGAGATCATCAACGACGCGGCGCTTCTAAGACAGGCCAAGAGCTGGGGCTTTAGCGATAAGATGATCGCAAATTTGATCAACAAAAAGGACAATCTGGGCCTTACGCAAAACGACATCCATTTTGCCTGCGCCAGGCAGGGCATCGGCCTTGAATACAACGAAGTAGATACCTGTGCGGGCGAGTTTGCGGCGCTTACGCCCTATCTATACTCCAGCACCAACATAACGCCCGCCATCGCAAGCCGTAAAATTTCAAAAGATAATAAAAAAGTCCTCATCATCGGCGGCGGTCCGAACCGCATCGGGCAGGGCATCGAGTTTGACTACTGCTGCGTGCACGCCAGCTACGCTCTGCGCGATATGGGGATCACCACGATAATGTATAACTGCAACCCAGAAACCGTCAGCACCGACTACGACACGAGCGATATTTTATACTTCGAGCCGATCGATTTTGAGCACGTTAGAGCGGTCATTGAGGCTGAAAGCCCCGACGGCGTGATCGTGCATTTCGGAGGCCAAACGCCGCTAAAGCTCGCCAAGCGCCTAAGCACCGTAGGAGCCAAGATCATCGGCACGAGTGCGCGCACGATAGACGTAGCGGAGGATCGCAAGAAATTTAGCGAGTTCATCGCAAGTATCGGCGTTAAGCAGCCCAAAAACGATACCGCCGTAAGCGAAGCCGAAGCGATTGAAAAGGCCGCAGCGATCGGCTATCCGGTGCTCGTGCGCCCTAGCTACGTGCTCGGCGGTCGAGCGATGCGGCGCGTACATAGCGAAGCCGAGCTTAGGCAGTATATGAGCGAGGCGGTGCGCGTGAGCAACCACTCGCCCGTGCTGATAGATAAATTTTTACTTGACGCGACCGAGCTTGACGTCGATGCGATCTGCGACGGGCGCGACGTATATATCGGCGCGATAATGGAGCATATCGAAGAGGCGGGCATCCACAGCGGCGATAGCGCGAGTATCTTGCCACCGCTTAGTCTAAGCGCGGAGATGATCGATCTGGTAAGTCGCCAAACCAAAGAGATCGCACTAAATCTCGGCGTCGTAGGGCTTATGAATATTCAATTCGCGATTTTTGAAAACGAGCTTTACATTATCGAGGTAAATCCGCGCGCGAGCCGCACCGTGCCGTTTGTGAGCAAAGCGAGCGGAATTCCGATGGCTAAGGTCGCTACCCGGGTAATGTGGCAAGGGGGTCTGCGCGAGGCTTTAAAATTTTACGACGAGTTCGGCGTGCTGGTCGAAGAGAAGGGAATTTTAAAGCCGCGTATTAAAAACCATATCTGCGTCAAAGAGAGCGTTTTTCCTTTCAACAAGCTTGCGGGCGCGGATCTGATCTTGGGGCCTGAGATGAAAAGCACCGGCGAGGTGATGGGTATCGGCGAGAGCTTCGCCAAAAGCTTCGCCAAATCTCAAATCGGCGCGAGCAACGCGCTTCCAAGCGGCGGCAAGGTATTTTTATCGCTCGCCGATCATGATAAAGTGCGCGCCGTGGAGCTTGCGCAGGCGTTTAAGCGCTTGGGCTTCAGCCTCGTCGCGACCGGCGGCACGCACAAGCTACTGGGCGAAAACGGCGTGGAGTGCGAGTTTATCTACAAAATCAGCGAGGGGCGCCCAAATATCGAGGATAAGCTCAAAAACGGCGAAATTTCGCTCGTCATCAACACCAGCGACAGTAAATCAAACTCTGCCGATGCGGCGAAGATCCGCCAGAGCGTGCTGAGGTTTAAACTGCCGTATTTTACGACGATGAAGGCGGCGATCGCCGCGACGCGCTCGGTTTGCGCGATCAAAGACGGCTCCGCACTCGAAGTAAAAACGCTGCAAGAATATCTGCGGGGAGAATAAATTTAGTGAAAATTGAGTTGGATATCGTTAAATTTAGCTAGTTATGAAATTTTAATAGCCGTATTTTCTGCAACTTCCCATATCTACTACTGTTTTGGAGGTCATGACATCATTAATAAAATTCTGTGCAACCCCATATTTTATACCGCTCTCTTTAAGAGCAGACACTTCGTTGACTAAACCACAAAACCATTTTTCAGTTCCTCTATATATAGATTTTTTCTGTGACGCATTCATTTGTTTTACTCTTTTTATTACTTCGTCACTATTGGGTCCAGAATATAAAACGTAACCGCTTTGAATTATTGTATTATTTTCGCATGTATTCAAAGTATACGTTAAAGTGTCGCTATGATTCTTGTTATATGCATTATCACTTTTAGCCGTAATATCATTTAAATATTGTAAAATTCGCTTTACCCTTTCGTTATCGCATGCATCATAGGCAAACGAAGTACTGAGTGTCAATATGAGAAAAAACATTATTTTACGCATGATAGAAGACCTTAAAAATTATTTATCGTTAGGAAATTCGCGCAAACTCGCTAAAGTTTTGCCTCTTTGCTCGTTAAGCTCAACGCATATTTCTAAAGCATTGGAGAATTTTTCAAATGCGGTTTTTAGTTTATTTGTATCTTCATTGTTACAACAAAACGACGTTAATTGCTTATCTCCCATATAGATATCTACTGAATTTTGCGGATATTGTGAATTCTCCATCTTCGTAATTCTTAGTTTTATTCCCTCAGAATATTGGGTGACGATGTTCATAACTTCAGATTTATCCGCTCTTTCTTTGATGATTAGTTTCAAAGTGATCTCCTTATTTAAAATTTAAATTATGATACCCCCCTTTTTT
>NZ_CALJPC010000091.1 GCF_937981295.1 uncultured Campylobacter sp. | reverse complement strand
TGATACGGGTTATGAAAGTGGCTGCACTATGGCGGCCATTATGAGCAACAATGATACGGATAAAGCAAAGATGTCCGCACAACAGAAAAAAGATTGCGATAACAACGACGATATATTTGCTTGCGGGTTATTTGCCTTATTTATGGAGGGAAAGGATAATAAAGAAGCGGCGAAATACTATAAAAAAGCTTGCGAGCTTGGCAAAAATATCTCGGATCCCGCATTGCAAAATAACCCTGCATTTAACGATGGGATAAGGCAATTTTGCAGCAGACCTGCTGAGCTTGAAGCGCAAAATTTAAGAGCTGTGCAGGACGTAATTAAAGCAAAAATCGCCGAAGAGTATAGAATATCTTGCGATTCTGAGGGGAACTGGGTATCTTGCGCGATATACGCCTCTAATATAGAGAGCGACGATCAAAGAGCGGCGATGAGATACTACGACAAGGCGTGCAAATTGGGCAAAAAAATCATAAGTATCGATTCTAACAAGATACTGCAAAAATCTTGCGAAAAAGCTGCCCGCTGAGGTGATTTTAAATTTATATGAGGAGTTGTAATGAAAAAGATAATTTTAACTTTAGTGCTGTTAGGCTATGCAGCGTTCGGCGGTTTTGGAACTAAAATAGATGAAATCATCTGCGAAGCAGGACACGCCGACTCCTGCGCCTCCGCCGCCGCATCGTATCTGAAAGAAGCCGAGCGATCAGATAATCTGACGCCCGAGATTAGTCTAGGCAAGGCTGCAGAATTCCTCGGCAAAGCTTGCGCAGGCAAGCATAAAGCAAGTTGCTTGCAGCTTGGCATGATGTATCAAGAGGGAAAGGGCGCCAAACAAGATATGGCGCAAGCTGTACAGCTTTATAAAAAGAGCTGCGATGGCATAGGCGGAGAATGGGAGGCTTGCGGATTGTATGCAGAGTATCAAATCGGCATAGAAGAAATGCAGGAGGCGGCACTCTATTACGAAAAAGCCTGCAGACTCGGCGACTGGGCGCGTCTTGGTACGACGGACGAAAAAGTAGGAGATATCGTAAATCATTTATGTGAAGCGTCCGAATCGCTAAAATCGTTCCGACCTAAAGAGTCTGCGGCGCAAAGGCTTCTACGCGATGCCGCACGACCTTAATTATGTGGCAAAGCTATAAAGTGAGTGCTTTTGCTAGGCGTAGTTTTCACAATATATCACTAGTCACCGCTTGCATAATCGTGAGTATTTTGGAATTTAACGGCGCAAATTTAAAGCCGCTTGATTAACTTCTGCGAAGCATTTGGCGAGATTATATTAAAACAAGAAGGAATGTATACTCGTGAAATTTAAATATGAGCGTCGGCGCAAAATAGCCGCGGAGTGGATCGGCTAGCTCCGCTAAAA
>NZ_CALJPC010000090.1 GCF_937981295.1 uncultured Campylobacter sp. | reverse complement strand
CGCGCTTACGGCGGTGCTAAAAAACTACTGGAAAAAGAAAGAGCACCGCGTGGGGCTATCCAAAGCCGTGCTTAGCGCGCTGTATCTGCCGCTGGGTATTGTAAATTTATTCTACGACAAAACCGCCGCACAGATCCGCACGAAATTTATCCCGATCACCGATCTGGCGTTTGATCGCCACGCAAGCGACATCAACGACATCGAATACGTAGCCTATAAATATAACCAATCGGCAAGAGAGATCAGAGAGAAGCTGGAGCGCAAATTTTATAAATCCAAAGACCGAAACGTGATCGCACAGACCACGGCAGGCAGCGAGCGCATAGCGATGCGAGATCTGTATGTCAAAAGCCGCGAGCAGGGGCGGATCGTGTGGAAGCTCAAAACCTACGCAAACGGCACTCTCGTGCGCGAAGCGACATTTTCCCGCCTGCCGTTTCACTACGGATATTGCATCGAAACTACGCCTAGCATAAACGAGGACGAGCGCGAGGATGAGATAGCAATATACGGCTCGTGTATCCCCGAGATCGTTTGGGAGCTGCAAGAGGAATACAACATCAAGCGCAATCAAAAGATCGACATCACAGAAAATCAGATCGATCCGCCTTACGCTATCGATAAAGACGCAGGCAGCGTAGCGATCAGCGACATCACGGCTCGAAAGAAATTTATCCGCACAAGCCCGGGACCGGGCAGAACGGTTAAGGACGTCATCACCGTAATGAGCGAGCCCGGCACGTATGGGCTAAGCGAAGAGATCGCGATGCTAAAGAACGAATATGAGATCGCGACGGGAGTAAACAGCGTAATGACGGGGCAGACGAGCCCGAGCGATCGCAGAGCCACGAGCGCGCTTCAGGCGGTCAATTCGGCTTCCGGCACTAGGATAGAGAGCATGCTTCAAACCCTGCTCGATACGATGCTGCAAAGCTACGCCGAACATTTCGTCTGGCTCATATACAAATTTACAAGCGACGAGGAATTCGTGCGGATTACGGAGGATCCGCAGATTATCGAAAAGATAGGCGATCGCAGCGCGCCGCTTGATTTCGACGTGAACGTAAATTTCGGCACCACCATCGCAAACGAAGTCAAGATCGGACAGCTCAACTCGCTGATGCAGGTCTTGGCGCAGGCGAATATGGCAACCCCGGCTATCTCAGGGGAGATTATCAAAGAAATTTTAACCCTAATTCTCGGCGAAAACGCGCCTATCGAGGCGATCGACGAGGCTATGGCGCAGATGCAAGCGCTCCAGCAAGCCCAGCTACAGGCGGCACAGCAGGCGCAGGACGCAGCCGATGATGAGGGCGGCGAGGCACCGGACGTCCCTGATAGGGACGAACACCCTCCGAGCGACGATGAGCTGGATCGTGCGGCACTGCTAAACGGCGGGATTTGAGATGAAAATCGAGTTTAAAAAAATTAGGACGCGCAGAAATAGAATCATTAAAAATTTTCAAAGGAGAAAGCTATGAAAAAAAGCGATTTCAAGGTGCTGGGCACGATCACCCATATGGCAACCAACGGGCTGATGGTGTTTTCAAACGGCAAGAGCACAGGGCAGATCTCGGACGGAAAGATCGGCGACGTAGTCGTCAGACACAAGGACGAGACGGGGCTGGAGGTGCAAATTTTCAGCGCCGAGGAGTGGTCTGCCATGGGGGCCGATGAGAAAAAGTCCGGCAAGGACGAAGAGGGGAAAAAGGACGACGCGAAAGCGAACGAGGATCTTTCAAATTTGGGCGGTAAAGCAAGCAAGGAAGGAGAGTAGAGATGGCTGAGGATATCTATGATGACGATTTGGACGAGGGCGTAGCGGATCCCGCCGCCGCGGCTGTCGCAGACGGCAAAGGGGAACCCGCCAAGGATGCGGGGGGCGAACCTAAAAAATCCGCCGCGCCTCGCGACGACAAATCTGCAAAAGAGGAGCCGAGCAAGGGCGCGGAGCCCGGCAAGAAAGAGGGCGCCGGAGGCAAGGTGCTAAGCGACGAGGAGTATCAAAGCTTCCGCGCGATGGAGCAAGAAAGGCAGCTCAAAGAGCTCGAAACGGATTTCAAAAAGGAATACGGGGACTTCAATATGCAAAAAGTCCTCGACAAGATGTTTGAGCTCGATGAAAAGGACAAGGGGTATTTGGAGAAAAATTTCAACCCTACGGGGATCGAAAACGTCTATCTCAAATACTTCAAAGGGGTGCCGCAGGATGACGAATATGACGTAGTCCACGGCAAGGGTGGCAGCGCTATCGACAGAGGAGAGATGGCACGCCGAATCAACAAGGGCGAGATAAGCCAAGAGGAGAAGCTCGCCTATCTCAGCAAGATTTATTAAAAGGAGAAAAAGATGCCAACTATCAGAGATGGGCTAATTACCTCAGAGGAAGCTTTCGGCAAGTCGGGGGTTGAGTTTTGGAATACGATCAAAGAGATCGGCTGGAAGAGCACGCCGTTTCTTACGGCGATCGGAATGGGCGCGCCGAGGGATAGGAGCTCCAACGCAGCTCTTGGCCATACTTGGATGTATGACGAGACGCCCGACGGCGATCTGAACAACGCTCACATGGAGGGCGGCGCTCCGGCTGCGCTGAAATACGTGATCGGCGGCAAGCTAAGCAACCACTATCAAATCGTCAAAGACACCTACGGCGTCAGCGGCACCGAGGAGGACGGCAAAAGAGTGGATGGCTCAATGGTGCTCGCTCGTGCGGGCGATCTTGCGGGCATCCGACACAAGCAGACGATCGAGAAGATTTTGCTTAGCGATCAGGCGGCTCTTGCGCGCGTCAATACCGGCGCATCAAAGGCCGCGGGAAAGTGCGGTGGCCTGAAAAGCTTTGCCACCGTAACAAACACGATCGATGCGAAGAACGCCACGCTAAGCATGCAAACGCTTAGGGACGTTTTAAAGGTGGGGCACAAGAAAAGCCGCCCGTATGATTTCATCCTAGTAAACGATAAACAGCTCGATAAGATCATGGATCTCATCGACAAGATCAAGCAGGTAAACAATACGGTGGAATATCTCCATGATAAGGTGCAGGCGATCGACTCGCAATACGGCGAGAGCGTGAAAATCCTGCTAAGCCCCGAGCTTGCGGATACGGAGCTGATCGCATTCAGAAGCGACGACATCTACAAAGTGGACTGGAGAAACACGAGAAGAAGAGAGCTTCCGAGCGAGAACGACGAGATCAAAAGGGAAATTTTAACCGAATTCACGCTTCGAGTCTGCACGCCGGTGGCCTTTGCTTGGGTGAAAAACCTAGCGGCCTAAAGCGCGGGGCAGGTAAGCCTGCCCCAAACAAGGATAAGAGATGACCTTTTCAAATTTCAAAGAAAGACTGCAAATCGCGACCCGCCCGGACGTCTTGGCTCCGAGCGACGAGGAGATCAAGACGCTGATGGGCGAAGCGGCGCTGGAGATTTGCAAGGCTATCACTCCGCTTGAGATGATCGAGATAGATCACCGCAGCTTCGAGGTGGCGTATCACTTGGGAGGCGATTACTTCGTGCGAAAATTTAAGCTTCCCGCAAAGGATAGCGACGAGATCGATTTCAAAGACGATAGCTTGATAAGCGCTCTGCTTTACGGAATCGCCGCGAAACGCGGACGAGACGAGTATTATCAAAAATATAGGAGCTTTTATCAAAGATCGCTCTGCGAATATGAGCTAAATAATTTCGATGAAAATACGCCCAACCTGACCGTCGCGCTGGCAAGGAGCGGATATCTAAAGCCCTACGGCGTCGATTATGCGCTAACTAGCATATATATCTTTGCGCCGGAGTTTCTCTCTAAGCTTGATTTCTGGCTTGCAGACGTCGCCCGTGCGCGCAATCTTTCGTGGCGAAACTTCATCTATGACTTTATTAAATTCCAAAACAAGCAACTCGATCGAGCCGATCTGGCGGCGCTGGATAAGATAATGAAAGAGAAGGTAAAACCGTAATGGCGGATAAAGAATTTACTCAAATTTGCAAAGAAATTTTGGCTGCCTCGGAAAAAATATCGCCGCTTGCCGAGCAGGCGGGGAAGCTCGTCGATAGGATAGAGCAAGCCAAAGAGGCAACCGAGCAAAACGCCGCGAGCGCAAAGAGCGCGCAACAAAAAGCGGCGGAGATCCTCGCATCCATAGAAAAGCTTCAGGAGCAGATCAAAGCTACCGCGGACAAGGTAGAAAACGCGGGCGCGCTTCTTACGGAGCTGAACTCTTTAAAAGAGCAGATTAAAACCCTGCTTCAAAACGGAATCATCAACGACGAGGCACAAAGCGCCACTCAAACTTATAGCTCAACTTTGATTGAGCGGAAGCTAGAGACCAAAGCGAGCGTGGGGTATGGCTACTCAAAGATTGAGGCGAATGCGAAATTTGACAACCTTGCGCAGGGTATAAACACCGCAATAAGCGCTGCCGCAGCAGCTCAAAGCAGCGCAGCCGGTAAGCTCGGCAAAGACGAGCAAGCCGCAGATAGTGCAAAGCTAGGGGGCGCCGCGGCCGATAAGTATATGAAGTCCGATAAATATAATCCGACCGCCGCAAGTTCGCCCAATACTCTCGTTTTGCGCGACGAAAACGGCGATTTTAAGGGCGGGAGGATTACGGCGGGGAATTTCCTCACGACCGAAAAAGCCCAAGACGACGGGGGGGACGAGCATAGCGAAATTTGCTATCGCGCAGCTCAAAGCAGCGAAGCCGAGCCTAAGCAGATGCGCTTTGCGACGCTCGGCAAAATCATATCCCTGCTCAAAGTGGAAGCGGCTACGGAGGCGAAGGCAGGTATCGTAAAACTCAAAAATTCCATCATGGGGAATTTGAGCGATACGGCGGTATCGGAAAAGGCAGCGAAAGAATACATGGACAAAAACGCTAGCATCGGTATAGGCCAAACGTGGCAGGATGTCACAACTCAAAGACAATACGGAGTAGTCTATACAAATACCACAGAGAGACCTATTATGGTGTATGTAAGGACCGCCAGCGGCAGCGGTGTAATTGTTAGTCTCGAGGTAAACGGGATTGTGGTAGCAACCGGCGGGGATGCGCAAGGTATTGGGCAAGACGGCATAAACGTTATAGTGCCGCCAAATGCGACATATAAGCTTACCGGAAACGGCACGGGTTTTGGGAAATGGGTGGAACTACGATAAGGATAAACGATGAAATACTACAAAAATTCACAAAATCAAATCTACGCTTACGATGATGACGTAAGTGCGGAGCAGATCGCAAAAGGGCTAACTGAAATTTCAGAAGCACAGGCGCAAAAGATGCGCGAGCCCTCGATCGAACAGCTACGCGAAGCAAAGACGGCAGAGCTTGCAAGATGGACCCATTCAATGGGTGATAGTTGCAAGATCAGCCTCAAAGACTTCGGCGTCATCAACGGTGGATATCGATATCTCCTCAACGTCGAGGCGATGATCGATATATTCGACAGCCTCGAAATAAGGGCGTTTCGTATGTATGACAATACGATGAAAAAAATAAACGGACAAGAGGAGCTAAAGCGCATAAAAAAGGCTATTCAGCTCGGAGGTCAAAAACTCCACACCCTAAAATGGCAGTATGAACTCAAAATTTCAAAAGCCAAAAGCAAAAAAGAGATTGACGCCATAGTGTTTACGGATACGATCGAGGTGGCGCTATGAGTTACCTTTTGATTTTTCTCTCGGCATTTATCCTCGGGATTTTGGCTTGTCCGATAGTGATCTTCTTGCGTGCTAGAAAGTGCGACCAATGGGACCGCTCCAATATGATGAATATCCTTCGGGTGTTCGCACACCTTGCGACTCACCCCGACGACTTTGCGAAGTTTCGCTACGAGGACGGCTCAAAGCCTTTCTGGTATCTAGGTAGCGATGAATTCGCCGACGTCGTGAAGACAAGACCGAAGGAGAGACTATGAACTTAAAAATTTATCTCGGAATTATCGCAGCGCTTCTTCTTGCCTGCCTTGCTCTGGCGGGGTGGAACCACAGCCTAAAGGGCAAGATCGAGCAGCTAAATAAAGACTTAGTATTTGCCAAAACCCAAGAGCTCATCAGCTCCTCAAATTTGCAAGCCTGCAACGCAAAGATCGATCTGCAAAACGCCAAATTTGAAGAGATCGCTCTGCAAAACGAAAAGCTCAAAAACGCCGGTCCTATCATCAAAAAAGAGATAGAAACTAGATACAAGCCGATAAATGTGCCGATAAGGGACGCAAAATGCGAAAAGAAGCTGAAATTCTATGAGGAAATATTCAGGGAGATGGGCAGATGAAAACAGGACAGCTATATATGCCGCAGTATTCAAAGCCTCTGCGCAAGACGTTTTTGCTCGACAAAAACTACCAAAAAGAGCTGGCTAAGCATAAGCGAGAGTATATCATCAGATTTTTTCTCTTTCTGATAGGGCTGGCGCTGTGCGTATCTCTTAGCGGGTGCGCAAAACAGGCGCCGATAACAAGAACGGAATATAAAGACGTTTTCATTCCGATAAAGTGCAAAGTAAGCCTCCCTGCAAAGCCTAAATTTGATTCAAGCAATATGCAAAGCGCGGTCGAGCTGGCAAAATACTATCAAACCTGCGAAGCGCTCCTGAAGGAGTGCGCGAATGTGGGGGATCGATAAAGAAGTGTGGAACTACATACTTGTAGGGATCATAAGCTTTTTGGGCTCGATGCTGGGGATCGGTAGCGGCAATATGAAGCTGCGAGGATCGGGCGGACAAAAGGTCATATCGTGGCTCGTGGCAGTGGGCTCATCAATGCTGTTTGCATTTGTGAGCTACGCGGTGCTGAGCGAGTTTATGCCGGGTAGCCCTAAAACCTGCATAGCCCTCAGCGGTGCGGTGGCTTGGTTCGGCGCCGACTGGGTCAGAGCGAAAATAAACAGCTTTTTGTCAAAGAAGATTAAAAATTTAAAAGATACGGATTTTGAAAGGACAAATTATGAAGATCAAGATAAATAGATTTAAAAATATCCCCGACGGCACGATCGGGAAACTCACGATCACGGACGACGGAAAAAGGCTTTTTGAATGCTTCACCCTAGAGCCGGCAGGCGGCGATACCGTCGAGCGGGGCAAGGATAGACGGATTCCGGCGGGGCGCTATAAAATGCAGTGGCACAATAGCCCGAGCCAGAAGCGAATGTGTCCGCTTCTATACAATGAGCTGGTGCCGAAGTCCCGCTACATCCTGATCCATACGGGCAACTACCCGCAAGATACGGCGGGATGCGTCCTAGTGGGCGACGGATACAGCGCCGCGGGAGTTACGAACTCCGTTCGGACATATAATTCGTTTTTCAAAATTTGCATAGGTAAACACATAGAATTCATAGAGATCACAAACGAGGAGGGGATATGAGCCTCATCGAAAATATCAAAACTCACGAGGGCTATCGCAGAGAGATATACAAAGACAGCGTAGGCAAACCCACCGTGGGATACGGCTTTTTGGTCTCGGCGCTAAGCCCTGATGAGCTAGCGCTAAATAACGGCAAGGCGGAACCTATGAGTAAAGAGGTAGCGGAAAAAATTTTAAATTTGAAAGTTGCGAAGCTTCAAAAACGGGTTTTTCAGTGCCTGCCGTGGCTTACGGACAAACCGCAAAACGTGCAGGATACCCTAGTAGAAATGGCGTATCAGCTAGGGCTTGCGGGACTCTTAGGCTTCCGTCATACTCTGGGCTGCATCGAAGCTGGAGACTACGCGCAGGCGGCTAGGAACCTACGCGCAAGCCTGCTGTATCGCCAGACCCCGCGACGGGTCGAGGACTACATAAGGGGGCTGCGAGATGGCTGATTTCAAAGAAGCGTATAGCGAAATTTATAGGCGCGTGCTCGGCGATACTATGGCGGCTGATACGCCGTATCAAAAATTTACCGCCAAGATCGATGAGTATTTTGAGAAATACGGTCTTGCGAACGACAAAAAATTTGAGATGCTTTGCAGCACTCTCGTTTCAATGACGCAGAGCGTAACGACGAGCAGCCAAGAGATCGCCCTGCGACTTCTTAGCGAAAGCGAGGAGTTGCCTTTGCGAAAACAGCAGCTCGAAGCTCAAACGAACTTGCTCGGCAAGCAGATAGAAACCGAGCAGTTAAAGATCGATCTGCAAAGGCAGCGAATGCCGCTTGAGATAGAGCAGCTCAAACTTCAAAAAGATATGCTCGCCGCTCAAATCGACAAGACAAAGGGCGATCTAGCCCTTGCCAAGGCACAGCAGGAAGCGATAAATAGGCAGGTTAAGGACAACCGTCTAATCAAAGGCGGCAGCGTGATCGGCGACTTTCTGCAAAACACGCTCAACGGCGGCTTGACGGTGCCTTCGGATATGAACAAGGTGCTTTTTAACATCATCGCCACTCTGCTAAAAGATGAGCTGACAAACATCATGCCGGGGAACTTCGAGATCAAAAAATGAGAACTCTCATCGCCGTAAACGATAGCCTAGACATCGCCTCTCGCGACGACTTCAACCCCATAAATCCTCTTGCGGGGCAGAACTTCGACATATTCTACGCAGGCAGCGCGGGATATATCGCAGGCACGAAGCCCTCGCCGAATCTTGAGGGGCTTTTTCTAGAGAACGGCTCGGTAAGCCTTAGCGATACGATACTATCGCTGAATGAGGACTTCGCAGCATTCGCGCTAAGTCCGATTTCGAGCGAGCTAAATATAGGCGGGCACGGCAGCGCGGCGTATGAAAATATCAAACAGGCGGTGCGAAAGCTACAGCTGGGATTCGGACTATTACAAATCCCGCAAAGCCCCTTTTCTTCGTCCGCCCCCTCGGGCGGCGGCGGCACGGGCGTGCGCGAGATCGAAAGCGAGAATCTGCGAAGAATCGCAGGCGAGATCGGGCAGTATTACGGCGGCGCTACGGGGCGCTATTTCGCCGAATCGCTGATCGATTGGAAATTTAGCTCGGACGCGCTCGTGGACGCGGTGTTTCAAGATACGATAGGCGCTATCGCCGATTATGCCGGCAAGCTGATCTCAAGAGGCGGCACGATAGCCTCAAATATTGGCGGCTTCGGCGCTAGCTTTTTAATCAAAGAGCTATTTACGGAGATCTACGAGGTCGCCACGGGCAAGGATTTAAGCTTCGGCTTCGGCGGAGAGAGACTGGCAAATTTAAAAACGGGCGGCGCGGGGCTGAACGTATATTCAAAGCCCCTAAGCTTTAGCGAATGGCTGGATTCGCTCTTTAGCAACACCACCGAGCTCGTGGATTCAAATTTAAGACCGGTCGGAACTTACAACTCAAGCACGGGAGTGTATTCGCTTTTCAGCGGTGCGCAATTTAACGCCCGGGGCGAAAGTATCGGCTACGTAGGCGGAGCGGCTTTTGGTTTGGCACTCGCGACTCTGGGCTTTGGGTATGCGCTCAGCTCTTTGCAGGCTCGCTCGTCCGCGGCGCTTGCCTCTGCGGTTTCGCTCGGCGGAATGGCCGCGGGCTTTGCCGCTGCGGCTCTAGCGCAAAAGCCGCTAACCTACGGCGGATATACCTATCAAACAAAAACCGATCTCTGGAGGGCTCCGAGCGGCAAAAGCATAGCCACTAGCACTCTTGCGGGGGAGATACCGGAGAAAAAAAAGTTCGCTAGCCCTCCGCTTGAACAGTTTGATAATTCTACGGATGACGAATTACAACTCGCCGCGCAAAATTCCCTCGATTTTAATATGTATTGGGAGATAACGCCGTGGAAAGAGATCCGCCCGGTTCTTCGGCTCATAGATCTTGACGCCGACGAAGTGGGTCTTGCAATAGATGCTCTTGTAACTTTTTATGAGCATCTAATTGTTTTTTCTAGTTCGTCGCAAACACAAAGACTTGCAGAGAAAGCGGCTATGGAGATTTCCGCAGAGAAGAATAGATTTATGATTGCCGCATACGAGCAAGAAAATTTTTTAATGAATAGGATTGCAAATTATGAAACCAAACGCCGCCGCAAAAAAGGCGGCAAAAGCGAGCTATACCCCATAATCTACCTATAAATTCGGCGCGCCGAAGTTTATAAAAATGAGGATTTTTGGGGCTAAGATCGATAGAAATTCAGTATGAAAGGATAGAAAATGTGGGACTGGCTGAAAAACGTCAAAGGTAGCGACGTATTGACCGGGCTGGGCGCGTTGGCGGGCGGCATCGGTAACGCCTACGCCGCAAGGCAGCAGGCCAAGGCCGCGGAGCGGACATACAATCTCAATGCGGATCTTCTTCGCGAGGAGAGGGCGAGAAAGAAGCAGGCGCAAGCGGCGCTAAATAGCGCTTGGGACGCCTCGCTGTGGAACGCGACGCCGTCCGCATCCACCATCTAGGGCTAGAAATTTATAGGGGCGGATGAGCCCGCCCGCAAGGCATAAGGAGAGCAAAATGGCATATTTCGACATCAGATATCTGCGCGAGCCGAGTATAAATCGCGGCGCGGCTCTGGGGCAGGGGGTCGCCGCGATCGGCGATAGCCTCGTAAAGCTCGGCGAGCTAGGACGAGCCAGAGAAAAGTTCGATTCAGACCTTGCGCGTCAAGCGCGAGCGGAAAAGATGGAGGCGGATAAGTTTGACTACCTAAAATTTAAGGATGATCGGGATTACGGGCTGGATAAAAAGAAGCTCGATCACACTATCCTTAAAGATGATAGGGATTATGGACTGGATAGGGCGAAGCTCGATCACACCATCTTTAAGGACAACAGAGACTACGGCCTTTCTGTGGCTAGGCTTAACGCAGAGCTCACCGAACAAGGTCGAAAGCGAGCCAAAGAGGAGGCAGACGCCGCAGCCAAGGCGCAGCAGACTGCGGACAACGTCGCATATCTCCGCAAAATCTATCCAAAAGAAAGCGCAGGATATA
>NZ_CALJPC010000089.1 GCF_937981295.1 uncultured Campylobacter sp. | reverse complement strand
AATTCTTGGAATTCTTGGAATTCTTGGAATTCTTGGAATTCTTGGAATTCTTGGAATTCGCCACGGCGCCGTCGCGGTAGAATTTTATCGTATTTTTTGAATCTGTAAACACAAATTTTACCGCATAGCTGATTTAGGGCTTCGCTGTATGCGCTAGATTAAATTCTATTTTGCAAAAATAGAATTGGCAGTGTAGCCGTAAATTTCGTGCTTACCAGCTAAAATTTTGTCATTTGCTGTAAATATGGAGCTAAATGCCAAAAAAACGCAAAATTCCCGCATAAATGGTGCGCAAGCTAGACGAAAGTGCTAGGCAAGCAAGCGGCGCAAGAACTCGCAAAGCTCAAAATTTTACTCGCTGGCGCAAATTTAAATATACTTTAACGAATAGAAGTGTAAAATACGCCTCAAATTTTAACGATCAAGGGTTTTTATGCTAAAAGACATCTTTCTTTTCGGCGGTTTAATTTCTTACGACCACACTTTTATCTACCTTTTTTACTTCTTTTTGGTCGTCGCTATCATCGTAGCCGTCGCGCTTTGCTCCACTCGCTCGCTTCAGCTTGTGCCTCACGGCATGCAAAACATCGCCGAAGCATACCTAAACGGCGTATTAGCGATCGGTAAGGACACTATGGGTAGCGAAGAGCGCGCTAAAAAATACCTGCCGCTAGTCGCGACGCTTGGTTTCGTGGTATTTTTTAGTAACGTTATCGGCTTGGTGCCGGGCTTTGAGTCGCCGAGCGCGAGTCTAAATTTAACCCTTTCACTTACCCTTTGCGTTTGGTTGTATTACCATTTTGAGGGCGTCCGCGAGCATGGCGTAATCAACTACCTAAAGCACTTTATGGGGCCGGTAGCACTTCTAGCTCCGTTTATGTTCATCATAGAGATCGTCTCGCATTTTTCGCGCGTCGTATCGCTTTCTTTCCGACTTTTCGGAAATATCAAAGGCGACGATACCTTCCTGCTCGTTATGCTTACTCTCGCTCCTGCGCTAGTGCCGATGGTGCCGTTTGCACTGCTTACTTTTATGGCGATTTTGCAGACTTTCATTTTCATGGTTTTAAGCTACGTTTATCTAGCGGGCGCCGTGATCGTCGATGAGCATTAATTTTAAGCGAAATTTCTTATACTTCCTCGTGGGTGCGTCGTTCGGATTGATCTTCGTCGGCGCATTCGTCTTTTTTGCCTATCCGTCATTTTATTTTTTGGGGTTAAAATTCCTCTTCATCTGCACCGCGCCGGGCGTGATATGCGTCATCATCACCTGCTTGATGGTCGATGTTTTCGATCTGAAAGAAAAACTCCTTAGCGGCGGCGAGTAGAATCTATCTGATTAAATTTTAAAATTTAGCCTCTGCCGCGCGCCGCTACAAGCGAGTATTAAAGCAAAAAATTGTAAAATTACGCGAAATTTTTATTCTAAAAGGTTAAGTTTATGTTTGAAATCGTGATCGGCCTGGAGGTACACTGCCAGCTAAATACCAAAACCAAAATTTTCTGCTCCTGCCCCACGAGCTTCGGCGATGAGGCGAATTCGCACGTCTGCCCGACCTGCTTGGCGCTTCCCGGCGCTCTTCCCGTGCTAAACGAGGAGGCGGTTAAAAAAGCCATCAGCTTCGGCACCGCCGTCAATGCGACGATCAATCGCAAGTCGGTATTCGACCGCAAAAACTACTTCTATCCCGACCTTCCCAAGGCGTATCAAATTTCGCAGTGGACGATCCCGATCGTCGAGCACGGCGAGCTTTTTATAGCTGCGGACGGACAGAGCAAGCGCATCGGCATCACGCGCGCACACCTAGAGGAGGACGCGGGCAAAAATAATCACGAAAGCTCGCGCAGCCTCGTCGATCTAAACCGCGCCGGCACGCCGCTTTTGGAGATCGTAAGCGAACCCGATATGCGCTCTGCGGATGAAGCGGTCGCGTATCTAAAAAAACTCCACAGCATTTTGCGCTTTTTAAATATCAGCGACGCAAATATGCAAGAAGGCTCGTTTCGCTGCGACGTAAACGTCAGTATCCGCCCGCAAGGCGAGCAAAAGCTCTACACGCGCGTGGAGATTAAAAATTTAAACTCCTTTAAATTTATCCAAAAGGCGATCGAGTTCGAGATTGAGCGTCAGATCGAAGCGTGGCAGGACGGCAAATATGATCAAGAGGTCGTGCAAGAAACCCGCCTTTTCGACACCGCTAAGTTTATCACCAAACCGATGCGTAGTAAAGAAGACAGCGCCGAGTACCGCTACTTCCCCGATCCTGACCTGCTAACCGTGATCGTGGATGACGAGATGCTGGCTGCTGCGCAGCATATCCCCGAGCTGCCGGATCAGAAAAAGGCCCGCTACGTCCGCGAGCTGGGCGTTAAAGAGAAGGATGCCGAGATCATAATCTCGACCTACGAAAACGCGCGATTTTTTGAGGATCTGATCGCGGCGGGGCACGAGCCCAAACTCTGCGTCAGCTGGCTTACCGTCGAGCTTGCGGGCAGGCTCAAAAACGGCGTTACGATTGAGGATTCGCCCGTAGGTAGCGCGAAGATGAATGAGCTTTTAAGCGCGATCGAAGGCGGCGCTGTGTCGCAAAAGGCCGCCAAAGAGGTGCTTGATTATCTAATGGAGCACGACGAGGCCGTAAGCTCGGTCATCGACAAGCTAGGCTTGAGGCAGGTAAGCGACGACGGCGCGATTTTGGAGATCATAGCGCGCGTGATGAGCGAAAACGAGGACAAGGTCGCAGACTATCGCGGCGGCAAGGACAAGCTATTCGGCTTCTTCGTAGGCCAAGTGATGAAAGAGGGCAAGGGCGCGTTTAATCCTGCGAAGGTAAACGAGCTTTTGAAGCAGAAGCTGGGCTGATTTCGCAGCTTCTGTTTCAGCAAACGGCGAATTAAAGGCGGGGCGCGATGCATGCGATAGATGAAGCCCTTAGGGATAAAATTTTAAATCCGCTCGCAGCGTTTTGCTTCGAGCTAAAGCTTTCACGCACCAATGACGAAGGCTTTTGCGTGTTATAATTTCATTCGGTGCGATCTTGGTGGCTACCCGCTCTGCCTCGCGCACGTTTTGTTCTTTTGAGTTCGTTTTTTCTCGTGCGGGCCGTTTGCATCAAGTGTCGGTCTGCGACGGAGGGGTTTAAGAAGCGCGCCCGTTAGGAATTTTACTCACGGCTACCGTCAAAGCGCGGCAAAGCTTGCAGGGAATGCGTAAAATTACTCTGCCTGAGGGAGCAAAAGGCAACTCGGGTGCGCGGATAGGATCAAATACGTAGGGTCGAATTTGAGCGGCGAGTCCATATGCAGGCTAAATTTAATCAATCGCTGCGTCGGATACGCGTGCCTCAAACCTTGCGCCAAACGATAACGTGGCGAGCGACCGCAGATCATCTAGGCTCAAAGCACGCCTTGATAGATTTAAGCGGATTTAAAAGCGCGATTTGCGATCGGGCGTCTGAGTAAAATTTTTAAAAATTTGATTTGCTTTGGCGATGCACGAGTGAAATTTTAAAACGTATAATGGAGTTTCAAAATCCTCATTCGTTCACTGCCGCGCCTTTTGTGAAAGTGTTTTTTGACGGAAGAGCAAAACCTTAAAAGTATGAAATTTTAGCGAGGTAAATTTTAAAAAAAGCGAAATTTTTGCTGAGTAAATCTCAAAAGCGCGAAATTTTAACGAAGCGAAATTTTAACGAAGCGAAATTTTGACGAGATGAAATTTCAAAAAGCGAATTTTAAAGCGTAGCTTCGACTAGCATTTGCACAGGCTCATGTCGGCGCTTTTGGGCTAAATTTTCAAAGAGCGGGAATTTCAAGAGAATGAAATTTGAAAAACCACAAATTTGCGAATAAATTTTTAAAAAGGAACATAATGAAAATCGCGGTTATCGGCGCGGGCAAATGGGGCAGCGCGCTTTTTGACGCGCTTAGCGCAAAAAACGAATGCGTCATCACTTCGCGCACGCCAAGGCAAATTCCGCATTTTGTAAGCGTGAGCGAAGCGCTGGAATGCGAAGCGCTCGTTTTCGCGCTCGCGGCACAGCAAACCGCGCAGTGGCTGGATCAAAATTTCACCTACAAAAATCAAAAAATTCTAGTCGCTTCCAAGGGCATCGACGCCGCAAGCGGTAGGTTTTTGAACGAAATTTTTGAATCTCACGTCGCGCGCGGCAATCTTGCTTATCTATCAGGTCCGTCGTTTGCCACCGAAGTCATGCAGAAGCTGCCTTGCGCGCTCGTCGTAAGCTCGTGTAACGAAAATCTAGCCGAACTTTTCGCAAGCACCTTCCCTGCCTACATCAAGACCTACACTAGTGGCGATATCATTGGCGCAGAGGTGTGCGGCGCGTATAAAAACGTCATCGCCATCGCTAGCGGCGTTTGCGATGGGCTCGAGCTCGGAAATAACGCTAGAGCGAGCTTGATCGCACGCGGCATCGTAGAGATCGCGCGCTTTGGCAAGTTTTTCGGTGCCCGAGACGAGACCTTTTTGGGCTTAAGCGGTGTGGGCGATCTGTTTTTGACCGCCTCAAGCGCGCTATCGCGAAACTACCGCGTGGGATTAGGGCTTGCGCGTGGCAAAGGACTTGAGGAAATTCTGCGCGAGTTGGGCGAGGTCGCCGAGGGTGTGGCTACAACCGAAGCGGTCGTAAATATCGCGACAAAGCACAAGATCTACGCTCCGATCGCTACCGAGGTCGCGCAAATTCTGCGTGGCAAGGACGTAAGAGCGAGCCTGAAGGATTTGCTGCGCAAAAAATAGCCGTACGATGGAATTTACTCGCTAAATTTTAGCGGTAAATTCGGTCTGCATAGTTTTGATTTATCCGCTATGTTTGTGAAATTTAGTTGCTGGTTTGCGGATTTTGGTCGTTGTTTGTTTGGATATGTCTACGCGGCTTTGCCTGATAATTTTATGGGCTTGATTTTCGCCTTGCGGCTTCGCGCATCTGATACGACGCAAAATCGCAGCAAAATGGCGCTTGTATACGATGTGGCGTAGCGGCTTTGATTTAAAATTTTGCTTTAAGCTTGAGTGCGAAATTTTAAAGCGAGGTCGTAAAATTTTAAAAAGAGGCTAAAATTTTAAAACATTTAAGATGGATCGCAGGTAGTTTAGAAGCGCTACTGCTTCGTTCTGCTTGCGGTCGCAGGTGGTTGACGGCTGAGGGTTGAGTGGATTGCTCTTCCGTGACTGCGGCGAGTTAAAATTTTACAGAATGTCGGTGTATTATAAATTTTAATACAAGAGCCAAGGCGAAGTATTTTATAAAAACATTTTGCTTTGCAAAAACGCTACGCTTGTTTTGAGATGATTTTTGGGGTTGTGCAGCGAAAATTTTGCGTAGGCTAGACGGTGTAGTCTGCCGAGCAAAATTTTAGCAAACTCCACAAAAAGCGCTCAAAAGGCAAGCCGCAAAGATAAAAGAGGAGAAGATGGAAAAATACGAAGGCTACAATCTCAGGCTACGTGACGCTCTGGTTGGCGTACAGTTTCTATTCGTCGCGTTCGGCGCGCTCGTGCTGGTGCCGATCTTAACGGGGCTTGATACGTCCGTGGCGCTGTTTACGGCGGGCATCGGCACGCTGCTGTTTCAGCTCATCACGCGTAAACACGTTCCGCCGATCTTTCTCGCGTCTAGCTTCGCGTTCATCGCGCCGCTAAGCTTTGGCGTGAAGGAGTGGGGTATCGCCGCGACGATGAGCGGAGTGATCGCGGCGGGGCTTTTTTACGTGGTTCTAAGCCTGCTTATTAGGCTCAAAGGCGAGGGGTTTTTGCATAAAATTTTACCGCCTGTGGTCGTCGGTCCCGTCATCATGACGATCGGCCTCATCCTCTCGCCCGCGGCCGTAAATATGGTCATGGGCAAGGGCAAAGAGGCGCTCTATACGCAAGGCCAGTCGCTTACCATCGCGTTCATTTCGCTTGCGACGGTCATCGTCGTGATGATGTTTGGCCGCGGCATGCTGCGCCTCGTGCCGATACTGTGCGGTATCGCGGCGGGTTACTGCGCGTCGCTGTTTGTCGGGATCGTGGATTTTACGCCGATTTTAAACGCGCCGTGGTTTGCGGTTCCGAGCTTCACCGCACCGGTTTTCAAACTCGAAGCAGTGATCTACATGGTGCCTATCGCCATCGCGCCCGCGATCGAGCACATCGGCGATATGCTTGCGATCAGCAATGTCACGAAGGAAAATTTCCTAAAAAATCCGGGGCTTAAAAGCACGCTGCTGGGCGACGGACTCGCGACGTCGCTGGCAGGCTGCTTCGGCGGCCCGCCAAACACCACCTACTCCGAGGTCACGGGTGCGGTCAGCATCACGAAAGCCTACAATCCAGCCATCATGACCTTTGCCGCGCTTGCGGCGATACTGCTAGCTTTCGTGGGCAAGCTCGGCGCCGCGCTCTCCACGATCCCCGCTCCCGTCATCGGCGGCATTATGCTGCTGCTTTTCGGTATCATCGCTAGCGTGGGCATGGAAACGCTCATAAAAAACAGCGTGGATCTGGCCGAGCCGCGCAATATGATCATCGTCGCACTCATATTCGTCTGCGCGATCGGCGGCATGGTATTGGATTTTGGCGCGATGAGCTTTAGCGGCGTGGGACTTGGTGCGCTCATCGGCATTACATTAAATTTGGTGCTGCCAAAGACCAAGCATTTTGACGGCTACTAAGTTAAATTTGCGCGGAGCTTGCGTCGTTTCGCGTAATTGCGGGCAAATTTGAGCTTCGTCGTCAAATTTACCCGCAGCTTTCTGCGCTAAATTTACCGCACTCTAAATTTTAAAATTTCCCCGCAAACGCTTTCAAATTTCTAACGTTTTAAACTAGCAAGATATATAATTGCCTTATGAAAAAGGCGAATAATTTAAGCAAATTTGATAAAAAGGCGCTAAAGCTGCTCTTTGCGGTACTTTTCGTGCCGCTCTTCGTCTCGCTCGTTTTTATCTATGAGCTATCGGTGTATGACCGTTCGCGCGAGCTGCCCGCGGACGCGCAAAAGATTGGGGGTTACTACAACATCGGCGGCAAAATTTACCTACGCTCTTGGAACCTCGCTCCCTACGAGCTAGAGGGTGGCGCGGACGCGGCGAGCTTTCGCGCGCTTGATACCGGCAGATACTCCTACACAAACGTCGGCATGGACGCTAACCGCGTATTTTGCGGCGCTCGCGAGATGTCGGGACTGGATCCCGCTCGCACGCAAAAGATCGGCTCTCGCTACTACAGCGACGGGCACGTGAGCTACTTCTGCTCGGACGTGACCCAGCGCACGGGCGGCGCGATAAGCTACATTTACAAAGTATTTTTCCACGCCTTCGGGCTCTCCAAATGGCCGCAGGAGTATAACTATCCATACGCGAGGCTGGATACTAGCGCGCCCATCTCGCCTCTGACCGAGAGCCCATATGTCGCAACCGACGGCGAGCGGGTATTTTACGAGGGTAAAATTTTAGTGGGTGCGGATGCAAAAAATCTAAAACAGATAAGGCTAAAAATCATATACGAAGACGGCTCCGATTCGCCCGCGCACTTTCGCCAGGTCGATCGGTGGCTAAGCGACGGACGCAGCGTCTATGCGGACGGCGAGAGGCTAAATTTCACGCCTAGCGAGCAGATGTATCTCGTGGAGCCAAACGCCGGCATAGAGTTTCTTTATGATCCAAAGGCGGGCGCGGTGCTGATGAACGGCGAGAGATTTGATGCTGCAAACGAGCCCTATACGCCGCTAAATTTTCAGAGCGGGCATCAGGAATACATGCTGTTTGCGAGCAAAAACGGAATATTTTATCTAAGCAAGGATAAAATTTTAAATCGACCGCGCGGCATCGGCACCGAAGGGCAGCTCAAAGACGCGTTTTGGTACGTGTATTATAAATTTGGCGCAGACGCAAGCCGGCTAAGCGCTCTAAAAAAGGCGGGCGATAATCCGTTTAAAGGCGCCGTGCGGCAGATATCTGAGAAGCTTTTGAAGGACGACGCGGGATTTTACTATCTAAATTTCTATTCGCATAGCGTTTACGTCACGGGTCGCAGCGGCAGGCATCTAGAGAAGCGGACAAATTTCATCGAGCTGCGAAAAATCACGCTGGATGTGCATGATGAAAACGTAATGGCGCAGATCGCGGACGAGGCGGCGCGAAACCCCGAAATGTCGCAGCAGGTCTTTATCGTGCAGGACGTGGAGTATGAAAACGGCGCGGCTTTTTATATGTATTGCCTCGCGGCGGTTTTGTTGCTCGGAGCTTGGATTTATAGCTACCTTAGAAAACGCAGCTTGCGCCGCGGTTAAATTTGGCGGTGCTACGGAAGGTAAATTTAGAGCGAGACAAAAATACCGACGTCGTGTTATCCAGCGCACCCTTGGCTAAAGAAGGTAAATTTTAAGAGCGGGACGGCACGGCGGAGCAGTAAATTTAGATAGTATTGCGGTTATCGGCGCGGCAATGCGGCAAAATTTGGGTACTGCGATTACGAGTACGACAAGTGTAAGTAAAGAGAGACGGCTCTACCATTATTTTTAAAGCGTTCCATTATGGGCAAGGCATCATGGCGGTGGGATGTGATAAACGGGCCATAAAAGCTACAGGTATTGCATTGTATGTCGGCGCGCAATAATGAGGCGGCGGGAGATAACGGGACTCGGTATAAAGTGGCAAATAAGATGTACAAAGCAAGCTTTGTGGCTTTTGCTTTTTGAGACCTATTTAATTTCGCCGTGCGAGGGTTATTTGAGGCATGGTGAGCTCCACTAAATTTAAAGGCGAAACGGGAAAGACATCGTTTTTGCTTACGACGATGGGCGCGTGCTGAAGTACCGCTTTGGCGGCACACTTTGTTTTAAATTTCATAGCGTCTGTTAGCTTAGGCTCGCGCCGTATATAATTTTAGTGGCAAAATGAGCGTAAAATTCCATGCTGTATTTGCACGGAAGCACGCAAACTAAGGTATTGTGTTAGACCTAGCGAGCATCGATGTCGTACCGCTTCGGCAAAATTTCATTTTCAGTATTTTTTGTATCTCATTTGTGCTTATATGCTCGAGTGTTGCTTCGGCAAAATTTTATTTGCTAAACGCGCACTGCCTACTTATCGCCACATTTGTTCGCACTGGGCAATTATTGCTTCGTCTATATCTCCTAAGGCGCGCAGCATTTGAATAGTAAAATCAATAAATGCGTTTCCGTTTGCGGTGATAATTTTACCGTCTACTACGGCTTCGCGACTTGTTTGTATAAAGGCATGCTTATTTTTGTATTTCGGTAAATTAACGATGTCTGCTAGGCTATTTGCGGTGTGATGGCAGTCATTTAGCGCTCCTGCTGCCGCTAAGAAATACGCCCCGTCGCAAATACCACCTACCACCTTGCTTTGTTGTTTAAATTCCTCTATTAAATTAGCAATTTTTGAGGCGTTTTCGCTAGGCAGTTCGCGCCATGAATTTCTAGCGCCGATTAACACGATTGCCGCGGCATCTGGCGAAATTTCATCTATTGTTAAATCAGGTTTTGCGCGTAAAGCTCCGAACGATACTTTCTCGTTTTTATCGGTTGAGGCATAAAGGATGCTATAGTCCGTGAAATATCGTAGTGCGGGAGCCAGTAGCGAAGCCTCCCAGTCGGCAAAGCCGTCTAAAATAACGATTACTAAAGTTTTCATAAAGTCTCCTTGAATAACCTACACTACTCAGTTCGGTTCGCATATCAAACTAAGCAAAATCGTAGAATTTATAAAATTTTTTAGAATTCCGCTTTGGATTTAGAGCGGAATTCTATGATTTTACAAGTACGCGCGATAACATCGCTTTAAAAAGCCCGCTACCTCGGCGTGTGCTAGATCGCTATATCGGCGTTTTACTCTAGCTCTCGATATAGGTTTTGAGTTTGCGGCCGATTTTTGGGTGTTTTAGCTTTTTGATCGCCGAGCTTTCGATCTGGCGGACGCGCTCGCGAGTGATATTGAGCTCCTTGCCGATCTCTTCAAGCGTGCGGTCGCTCTCGTCGTCAAGCAGTCCGAATCGCATGCGGATCACCGTGCGCTCGCGGTCGTTGAGCTGTTCTAAAATATCGTCGATCTGCTCTTTTAGGTCGGATTTTAAAATTTGCTCGATCGGCGAAACCGAGCTTTTATCCTCGACGAAATCGCCGAATTTGCCGTCATCCTCGTTTCCGATCGGCGCTTCTAGGCTGATTGGTTCCTTTGTGATTTTGATGACCTGCTTTACTTTATCGACGCTAAGGCCTACTTCTTGCGCGATGACGTTGATATCGGGCTCCTTGCCGCCTTCTTGCATATATTTGCGCGTGATTTTATTAATTCGATTTATCGTCTCGATCATATGGATCGGGATGCGGATCGTGCGTGCTTGGTCGGCGATGGCGCGGCTGATCGCCTGGCGGATCCACCACGTCGCATAGGTCGAAAATTTATAGCCGCGCTTGTATTCAAATTTATCCACAGCCTTCATAAGGCCGATGTTACCCTCCTGGATGAGGTCTAAAAACGGCAGCCCGCGGTTCGTGTAGCGCTTAGCGATGGAGACGACCAGGCGCAGGTTGGACTTCGCCATGCGCGCCTTTGCGTTATCGCTGATGCGCTTGCCGCGCTTGATCTGCTCTAAAATTTCTTTCAGCCGCTCGGGCTCGAGATTAAAGCTTTTTTTGCTCGCCTCTTTTGTCAAAAAGAGCTTTTTTATATCGACGTAGGTCGAGACCATCGTAGCTTCCGGCACGCGCGCGATGATGTCGTCCTTGCTGAGCTTCGTGATATCTTTTAGGATTTTTTTGTGATTTTCGCGCAGTTCGGCGCTAAACATCGGCAGCTTGTATTCCAGGCGCTTGAGCTCCTTTTCGAAACCCTCGTCGCTTTTTAACGCAGTCTCCATCGATTTTACGATCTCGGTGATGAGCTTGCTCGTAGGCCCCAGATCCATGAGCTTTTCTTTTAAAATTTTCTTTTTAAACGCCAAGTTTAGCTTCGATAAAATTCCCTTGCTCTGCTTAATCGCCTCGGCGTTTTTCTCGGCAAATTTCATCCAATCCTTTTTGGCTTTTTCAAGAGCCTTGAAGCTTTCGATGACCTTTAGAGCGCGCTTATCGTTCTTTCTAGAGCGCCTTTGCTTCGCCTCGTCCGCACTTTCCTCATCCTCCTCGTCGTCGTAATCCTCCTCCGATAGTTCCTCTTCGTCCTCGTCTTCACCCTCTTCGTCGCTGTCGTCAAAGCTCTTGAAAAGCTCCTTTACGCGGCGCTCGCGGTTGATAAGCGGCTCTTTATAGTCTAAAATAAAGTCTATTAAGTACGGCACCGAGCAAAACGCGTCGATGATGATGTCCTCGCCGAGCTCGATTTTTTTGCTGATTTCGATCTCCTCTTCTTTGGTTAGCAGCGGGATCTGTCCCATTTCGCGCAGATACATCCGCACCGGGCTGTCCGAACGGCTCCACTCCAAAAGCTCGACGTCGCTGGATAGGTCAAACTCCTCGTCCCAGCCCTCGTCCAGCAGCTTTTTTTGCGTGGCTTCTTTGAGCTTCGCGTCCTCTAAATTTTTGATTTTGGAGATTTCTGCGGCGGAGATCAGCTCGACGTCAAATTTTTTCGTAAGCGCTTCGACCTTCTTAACGGCCGTCGCGGTGGGGGCTTTATCGAAAAATTTTATCAGTCTTTCGTAGGTGATGTAGCTTTTTTGATTTTCGTCGAAGAACTGCTCGATGGGCGTTAAGGCGTCTTTTGGGCTCGCCATAAAATCTCCTTGTGTCGTTGTGTATTTGGTTTTGGAAAATTGGATTATACCGAAACGCTCTTTATTTTTGCTTATATGCGGCGCGAATAGTCTAAATTTAATAATTTTTCAAATCCTAAAAATTAGGCTAAATTTTAAAATTTAGGTTATATTTTTAGCTAAATTTAAGATCGCTCGCTAAAATTCTGCGTTCGCAAGACGAAAATTAGCGAGCAAAAAATCCGCTTCCTTTGCGCTGCCGATTTAAAATTTAACGCCTCCGCACTTTCCATCTCTACGCTCTCGCGTTTAAATTTAGCCCTAAATTTCAAACGAGGAATTCCGCCCTCATATCGGAGCGATTGAGCGGATTTTAATAAATTTGTCGGTAAAATCGCGCATCTATTTTAAAATTTAAGGCGGAAATATGGCAAAAGTATGGAAATTCGGCGATGATATCGACACCGACATTATTATCGCGGCGCGCTACCTAAATACATCCGACGCGGCGGTACTTGCGACGCATATCATGGAGGATGCGGACAAGGATTTTTCGTCCAAAATAGCTCGCGGCGACATCATCGTAGCGGGGAAAAATTTCGGCTGCGGCAGCTCGCGCGAGCACGCTCCGATGGCGCTTAAGGCCGCCGGGATTTCATGCGTGATCGCAAAGAACTTCGCTAGGATTTTTTATCGAAACAGCTTCAATACGGGCTTTTTGATCCTCGAATGCGATGAGACGGACAAGATCGCGCAGGGCGACGAGCTTAGCATCGATCTAAAGGGCGGCGTAATTAAAAATTTAACTCAAAAAACTCAGTATAAATTCGGCGCGATACCCGAGTTTATGCAAAAGCTACTCGACGCGGGCGGAGCGATAAATTACGCAAAAACAAAGATAAACTTGTAAGGAATTTGGATGAAAAAATACGACGTATGCGTGATAAAAGGCGACGGAATCGGCCCTGAGATCATCGAAGAAGCGATCAAAGTGCTCGATGCCGTAAGCCATAAATTTAATTTTGAACTAAATTTTGACTACCGCTTGATGGGCGGCGCGGCAATCGACATTATGGGCGTTCCGCTTCCAGATGAGACGCTAAATACCGCTAAATCAAGCGATGCGGTGCTTTTCGGCGCGATCGGTGGCGCTAAATGGGATGGCTTGCCGCGCGAACTGCGCCCCGAAAGCGGACTGCTAAAAATTCGCAAAGAGCTTGGAGCGTTTGCAAATTTGCGTCCTGCGATGATTTTTGATGAGCTGATAAACGCTTCGACGCTAAAGCCGGAGATCATCAAAGGCGTCGATATAATGGTGGTGCGCGAGCTTACGGGCGGGATTTATTTCGGGCAGCCGCGCGTTAAAAACGAAAAGGACGCGCTAAATACGATGTGCTACAACGTCTCTGAGATCGAGCGCGTCGCAAAAGTTGCCTTTGAGGCCGCGCTTTTGCGAAATAAAAAGATAACGCTCGTGGATAAGGCCAACGTGCTTGAAACAAGCCAGCTGTGGCGCGAGGTCGTAAGCGAGCTAGCAGGAAATTACGAGGGGATAAATTTGGAGTTTATGTACGTTGATAACGCCGCGATGCAGCTAGTGCGGGCGCCCGCGCAGTTTGACGTGATTTTAACGGAGAATTTGTTCGGCGATATTTTAAGCGATGAGGCGAGCATGATCTGCGGCTCGATCGGATTGCTTCCGAGTGCGAGTATCGGCGGTAAGGTAGGCATCTACGAACCTATCCACGGCAGCGCGCCCGACATCGCGGGGCAGGGTATTGCAAACCCGATCGCTACGATCTTAAGCGCTGCGATGATGCTGAAATACGCATTCGGCGAAAATGAGGCCGCAGCCGCGATCGAGCTTGCCGTACGCGCCGTGCTTCGCGACGGATACCGCACCAAGGATATCGCGCAGTACGATGCCAAAGAAATTTGCTTGACCGCAGAGATCGGCTCGATCATCGCAGATTACGCGGCCAAAGCCTAGGAGTAGGCCTTGAATAGCGCGCTGGCTTATGCTTTGAAGCTTGAGGAAAGAGGCGATATTTACGGCGCGCTTCGCGCCTGCCGCGCTGCACTGCGCACAGATCCTAGCAATGCCGATATCGCAGTGCTTTTTGCGCGGCTAAATTTAAATCATCGAGTAAGCTCGGGCGTTAATATGGCGATGCTGGAGCGCTTTTTAAGCGTCGATGCGCGCAAACAAGCAGAATTTAAGAGGTGGCTAATTGATGTATGAAAATGAACTGGAAGATATCATCGAAGCAGTAAATGAGATGAAAGCACAAAAGCGCGTGCAAGATTTGGCAGTGCAGCAAGAGGGGGCTGTGAATGCAAACGGCGCTGAAGCAGAAGCGCAGGCTTCGCAGGATGCTTTAAGCCCCGCTTCTTTTGCGCCAGATCCCATTGCATCTGGCGCCTTAAATTCCACATCTGCACCGGATATCGCTTCATCAAACGCGCAAAATTTCACTTCCTTAGATACTAAAAATTCCACTTCGCGCTTTGTTTCATCGGACGCTTTAAATTCCACCCTAGATCGTTCAAATTTCATGGCGGGTGGTAGCTCTGCGCCTAGCAGCGTGGAATTTGCAGCGGACGCTACTTTAAAAAAATCTGCCGCAAAAGATGAAAATTTTACTTTTTCCAGCGAGGAGAATTTTAAAAACTCTGATCTTACAAGCAGTGAAAATTCCGTGGTTTCCGTCTCTTTAAATGGAGGAAATTTTATAAATTCCATTTCTGCAAGCGGCAAAGATTCCGTAAATACCGCCTTTGCAAGCGATGAAATTTTAAAAAGCTCTGCCGTGAAATTTGACGAAAGCTTGCGTGATTTATCAGGCATCGCAGGCGAAATTTACGATAGTCTAGGCAGTGATATGAATAGGTTTGTTTCGCCGCAAGGCAGGGACGCAAGCATACCGCGAAGCTCTGCCGAAAGTAAAGATTTTGAATTAGCGCTAAATTCTACGGATGACGACTCCCAAAGTAAGCAAGATTTGACGCCTCGTATTTTAGGCGCGCATTTTAAGGAGCTAAGTAATGACGATTTTGGGCCTGGCTCTGATTTCAAAGAAAACGAAGTTGACGATTATTTCAGCACAGCGCATCCTAAAAAGCAGGATTTAGCGTCACTTCAAGCTCAAAATTCCGCCGCGCTAGAGATCCGCAATGCTGCCGCACAGCAGCAAAATTTCGTTTCACAGCCGCAGAATTTTACGACGCCCAGGGTGCGAGGTGATGAGCTCGCCACGCCGCAGCTTCGCAATTCTGCCGCACAGGATATGCAAGCGGGAAGCCTTGCCTCTTATGGTGCTAAAAATTCCGCCACGTGCCATCCTGAAGCAGTGCGACATCTCGGGGCTGCGAGACAACCTCAAGCGGGTGATAAATCAAAATATCTCGCAAATGCAGATTTTAAAATTTCAAGCGAAGCGGAGTTTTTGAGCGCGATAAAAGAGCGAATTTTAGTGCTTTTTGAGGGGCTGAACGCTTTTGAGAAGGGCGATTTGAACGCGCGCGTGGAGCTAAATTTAAAATTTATGGAATTTTTGCTTGCAAGTATCGAAAACCGACTTGAAAATCTATCAAAATGACGATTTCATCGCGCTTTTAGATTATCTTAAAAAATTTAGCTCGCGTATCTATCTAGTAGGCGGTTGCGTGCGCGATCATTTTTTGGGGCGGGCGAGCGCTGATGTGGATGTGGAGCTTTACGATGTGGGACCGCGCCGTTTCGAGCAAATTATGCAGGACTTCGGCGCACAGGGCGTCGGCAAAAGCTACTTCGTCTATAAATACAAAAACTTCGATATCTCGCTTCCGCGCACCGAGAGTAAGACTGGCATCGGGCACAAGGGCTTTAGCGTCGCTTTGGCTACGGACGAACATGAGGCTAGCAGGCGGCGCGATTTTACGATCAATGCGATGATGATAGACGCTATAAGTGGTAAAGTACTCGATTTTTACGGCGGGCTTGCGGATTTGCATGCGAGGATTTTGCGAGTGGTTGATCCGCACACTTTCGTGGAGGATAGTTTGCGCGTATATCGCGCGGTGCAGTTTGCCGCAAGATTTGAGCTTCGCGCCGAGCCGCGCACCTTAGAGCTCATGCATAGTATCGACGCTAGCGATCTTAGTTGCGAGCGCATTAAAGCAGAGCTGATTAAATTTTTCCGTGCACCCATGCATCGATATGGGATGATGCTAATGCAAGAGCTAGGGCTTTACGAGCGGGTTTTTGGATTGCGGATTGATCCGCGCACGCACGAGCGACTGATGCAATTCATAGAGCACGGCGAATCTTTCGTGAGAAATGAAATGTTTTTTTTATACGCGTTTTTGAATTTTTTAGGATTAGATAAAAATAAGATTTTAAAGAATTTAGGGCTAAATTCTCTTTATAAAAGGCTACTTAGCGAGCCGTTTTTTAAGCGGGTAAGCGACGAGCGGCTATGTAAAATCGCTCTAAAAATGCCGCTTAAGCAGTGGCTCGGGCTGTATTGTAAAGGTAGGGTGCAAGCGGCGAAGCGGCTTGGGATTTGGGATAAGAAATTTAAAAGCTTGGTTTGCGCCGCGGATGTCGCTCGCAATCTGCGCGGCGCTGCGATCGGCAAGGAGATCAAGAGGCTGCAAGAAGCGGAGATTAGGGCGTTTGTAGCGGCTTTAAAAGCGTAAATTTAGAGAGATTTTTGTAAAATCGCCGTTTTATTTAGGAGCTAGTTTTATGAAAAAATTCTATCGTCGCGACGAAATTTACGCGTTTTGCAAGAATGCTGCGTCTTTGCAAAAATGCGCTTTTTGCTTTGATCGCAGGCGAAATCTCGTGATTTTTGCTGCACGAAATTTAAATTTTTGCAGCGTAAGATTTCATAGCGCAAAGCTTAGCTCGGTAGAATTTCACGACGCGGAATTTTACCTATTAAAATTTCATCCGTCGTGCCGCCACACGGAGAAAATCCACGAGGCGAAGTTTTATGGATCGAGAGAATTTCGCAGATCACATCGATGCGGCGAGAAATTATATGAGCCGTGCAGCAGCGATGCGGAATTTCACGGCTCGCATTACAGCGAGATGAAATTTTGCGGATTAGGACATTTTGGCACAAAATCTCACAGCCTGCGTCGTATTAAACGTATTAAAGCAAAATTTAGCGAGCCGTATCGCGCGTCCTGTGCTATGGGAGTAGCTGTCGCGCCGCACCATAGAAAGACGCAAGAGCCGTATTGCTGTGAGAAAAAATCTGACGTCCTGCAGCGTCGCAAAATCACGAACCTAAATTTTACTTCAAAGAATTTCGAATTATGGAATTTTACCCATTCAAATTTGCAAGGCTTTACCGCGCGAAATTCCAAGCCGCGTAATTTAGCTTTTCGAAATTCTAAATCTCAAAATCTCGCTTTGCGGAATTTTAAATTGCAAAATTCTGCTCATGCAAAATCGGTGATTTTTGATGTTTAATATCGTGTTAGTATATCCGCAGATCCACACAAACACCGGCTCCATCGGGCGTATGTGCGTCAATGCTGGGTGCTGCCTGCATCTGATCAAGCCACTTGGATTCGTCATCGACGATAAGCATCTGCGCCGTGCGGGGCTTGATTACTGGGCGAACTTGGATCTTAAAATTTGGGAAAATTGGGACGCGTTTATGGCGGCGAACGAGAAATTTAAGCAGCGCTTCTTTTTTGCGACGACGAAGACGAACAAGCTCTACTATGAGGCAAAATTTCAGCCGGGCGATTTTTTGATTTTCGGCTCGGAGGGGCACGGGCTGCCGCTTGAGATCATGCGCACAAATCGCGAAAACTGCATCACGATCCCGATGAGCGGGGCGGGGCGCAGTTTAAATTTAGCCACCAGCGTGGGTATCGTAACCTACGAAGCGATCCGCCAAAATATCGATAAATTCGACTTTAGGAGCGCGGTTTGCGAGTTTTAGCACTACTTTTTGCGATGTTTTTCTGCGGCGCGGGTGCTGCGGAGCTGAAAATCGCATCGTTTAACGTGCAAAATTTATTCGACGGCGTAAACGACGGCACGGAGTACGCGGACTTTGAGATCGGGCGCGGCTCATGGAGCGAGCAAAAATACGAGCGCAAGCTGCAAAAGGTGGCGGATGAGATAAGCGCGCTTAATGCCGATATTTTGGGGCTGCAAGAGATCGAAAACGAAGCTGTGCTAAAAGCACTTGCTCAGAAAGCGGGCTATAAATTCTACGCTTTTTCGCGCGCACAGACTGCACCTGCGGGCGTGGCGGTGATGTCGCGCATACCGATAAAATTTCAAAAAACTTACCGCCCAGTAGAGCTTAAAACTAGAGATATTTTGCGGGCGGATTTTGCGCTTGGCGGCACTGATTTTAGCTTTTATGTCGTGCATATGCTCTCTGCGCGCAATCCGCTTAGCGAGCGCAAGCGCAATTTCGCCTTTTTACGCGAGGTTTTGCAAGGGCACCAACGCGCTATCGTAGCGGGAGATTTTAATACGAATTTCGGGCGAAATTCTTTGCTAAACGAGCTTATCGAGCGCGACGGATTTAGTGATTTATGGGCGCTACATCCCTGCTCGCAGTTAAAGCATTTTGGCTCTTGTGAGTCTCATGAAAGCGGTGCGGTGCTCGATCATATCTTGCTTAGCGACGATTTTTTTAGTAGCGAGCCGGGATATAAAAAGGGCAGCTTCGCGTTTGCCAAATCCTCTCTCACTTCCGATCATTTCCCGATTAGCTTCATTCTGACAGACGAAGGCGCTTTAAAATCTACGCCGAAAAAGCAAGAATTTTTAGCTAAAAATATCGATAGCGCCGCAAAGACCGTCACGATAGAGGAGCTTTACGGGCGCATTATAAGTGAGCCTGTGCTGATAAAAGGCGTAGTCGTGAGTTTTACAAACCGCCATGGCTTTGCGATTTCTCAAGATGGAAGTGGAGTTTTTGTCTATGGCGGCAGCGGGCTACAGCTAGGCGATAAACTCGATCTGCTAGTAAAAAAGACGAAATTTTATAAGCAAAGCTTTGAAATCGACGATTTTGAGATCGTAGCTAGAAACGGCAACGTAGGCTCTATCACACCATACGTTTTGCCTAGCGCATCGGTGCGGCAGCTGCGCGCAGGAGATGTGATAAGCACGATCAAAGGCGACGTTGAAGACGGCATAATTGATCTAAAAAGCGCGGGCGAGTTTAGAATTTTTCGCAAAAGCGCTCCTGTACAAAACGGCAAAAATTTAGAATTTAAAAATGCCTATTTTACGATTTATAAAGGGCAAAAGGAATTTATAGTAGAATGATACACGCCGTTATAACCGCACTTTTCGTGCTTTTTATGATATTTATGATCGTAGGATTTAACCGCGAAATAATGGAGAAAAACGAAAAACGAAATCAACGAAAAAAGGATAAAGATGGAACTACTCATTGAGATTGGGGTCGAGGAGCTGCCTGCGATCCCGTTTTTAAAAGAGCGTGCGAATATCGCGCCAAAATGGCGCGCGGTACTTGAGGCTAACCGCATAAATAGCGACTTTCGCTTCGAATTTAGCCCGCGTAGATTTGTGCTATTTCACGAGGATTTTCCACAACGCGGCGATGATGCGCAGATCATAAGCACGGGCGCGCCAAAATCCGTCGCGCTCAAAGACGGCGCGTGGAGCCCTGCAGCGCTAAGTTTTGCTAAAAAATGCGGCATAAGCGAAAGCGAGCTGGAATTTCGGCAGATAGGCGGCAAAGAGGTGCTCTACCACGCTGCGGTGCAAAAGGGGCGTGATAGTCGTGGAATCCTAGGCGAAATGATAGAGGAGTTTTTACGATCGCTAAATTTTGGACGCGCAATGCGCTGGGGTAGCGGCGAGTTTGAGTTTATCCGTCCGATAAGAAGCATAGCCTGCGTTTTGGGCGGTCAAAACGTAGATTTTGAAATTTATGGCGTGCGAAGCGCGGCTGCATTTTTTCCGCACAGAAAATTTGGCTATGAAGCGATTAAATTTAAAGACGCCGCAGATTATTTTGCACTGCTGGAGCGTAACGGCGTAATTTTAAGCGAGCAAAAAAGAAAAGATAAAATTCTAAGCGAGTTTGTAAAGCTCGAGAAAAAGCATGGTTTTAAGATTGAGGTCGATCCTGCGTTGCTAGATGAAGTAACGGCGATCACCGAGTATCCGACGGCGCTGCTAGGCAGCTTTGAGCGAGATTTTTTAAGCGTGCCAAAAGAGGTCATTATCACTTCGATGAAGGAGAATCAGCGCTATTTTCCCGTTTTCGAGGATAAAAACTTAAGCAATCACTTCGTTGTCGTTAGTAATGCGATAACCAATGATGACGAGCTTGTAGTACGCGGTAATGAAAAAGTTTTACGCGCGCGCCTAAGCGATGCTATGTTTTTTTGGAAAAGCGATTTGCAAGCGGAATTTAGCCCTGAAAAACTTAAGCAAATTTCCTATATGCAAGCCCTTGGCTCGGTTTATGATAAGCAGGTGCGCGAGCTAGCTGTAGCAAGGGCACTGAGCGCGGATTATGCTACGCAGATTGAGGCGGATATCGGCAAAAAGGATTTTGCGCGGGATGTGGAAAATGCCGTAATGTTTAGTAAAGCAGATCTTAGCAGCACGATGGTGGGCGAATTTAGCGAGCTTCAAGGCATTATGGGCAGCTACTATGCCGCACACGCTGGACTGACAGATCATATATGCCGCGCGATACGCGAGCAATATCTGCCTAGCGGCGAGGATAGCGAGCTGCCAAGCGGTGTATTTAGTAGCGTAATCGCTGTGGCGATGAAATTTGAAACGCTCCTGGGGCTTTTTAGTATCAATAAAGTTCCAAGCGGCAATAAAGATCCGTATGCACTTCGCCGCGCAGCTACGGGGCTAATTAAAATTTTACTAAATCAAGGATTGAGCTTTGATGCGAATGCGCTGGCGCAAAAGCTGGCGCCAAATTATAAGAAATTTGACATTTCTAAGCTATTGGATTTTATAAAAGATAGGTTATACGGAATTTTTGACGAGATAAATCCGTCCGTGATCAAGGCGTGCATCGCAAGCGGCGAAAACGATCTATTACTACTAAGCAAGGCCATAAAGGCGCTGGGCGAGATCGCAGCAGCAGCGGATTTCGGAGAGAATTTCGCAACTTTTAAGCGCCTAGCCAATATCATCAAGGACGAAAAAATAGGCGCGGTGGACGAAAGCCTATTCGAACACGACGCTGAGCGTGCGCTAAATGCGGCGTTCAGGGCGATTAAGCTCAACGAAAACGATGTGAGTGGGTATCTGCGCTCACTATTTGGGCTTAAAGACGTGATTGATAATTTTTTCGATAATGTGATGATAAACGTCCAGGATGCCGCGATACGCGCAAATCGTATCGCAAATATCGGGCAAATTTATCGCGCGTTTTTGCAGTTTGCCGATATCAAAGAGATAGGATTTTAATTTTACTTAGAGCTCATTTGCCCAAGGTTTGCGCGAACCTTGGGCAAAATTTTACCGCGCAAAGGAGCGCAAATGCTAATCATCAACGCAAAATTACCAACTAAAAATCTAAAAATCACAAAATCTCTCTCGCAGCTGATTCAGGGCTTTCTTTATCGCTATCTGCCGGCTTCAGAGCACGTAGGATATAGGCACGAATCAAGCGGTAAAATTTTTAAACGCACGGTGTTTGATTTTATCTTGCGAGGAGAGGACTTGCGCGTGCGATTTACTTCATGCGAGCCGGAGTTTGAACGTAAAATCGCGCTAGCAGTGCTAAAAGACGGGCTAAGCTTGGGTGAAATTCTATTTACGCAAACTACCGTCGAAGCAAAAAATCATAAAATTTGCGAGAACGAAGCTATTGTGCAAGGCTACGTGGCATGCGCAGTAAGCGGGCTTTTGGGGCATAAAGTCTATTTGCAGCCGCAAGATAGCAGGCATTTAGAGATGATGAAGACGAATATTTTACAGCGATTTGAAACGATTATGGGGCAAAAATATGATGGCGAAATGGAGTTAAATTTATTGTGGCAAAAGCCGGGTGAATCTGCGAAATTCTATTACGGCAACAACCGCGAGCCGGTATATGCGTGGCAAGCAAGATGGAAAATTGTAGCTAATGCAGAACTAATCAATTTGGTCCTTGGTACGGGTGCTGGAAGCGGGTGCATGAACTACGGAGTAGGGGTTTTGGAGGTTGTAAAGCAAGACTGCATTAAAGCACAAATTTCAAATCCTAAAAAGGATGATTGCTTGCTTTAAAACAGATTGTATAATAAAAATTTAAAAAAGGCAAATTATTTCATTAAAACACAATAACTATTGACAATATAATTAAAATTAGTTATAATTCACGTATATTTTAGAAAGGATAAATTTTGGGCGATATAGTTAAAATTTTTTCTAGTATCGGCGAAATTTACGACAAACAAAAAACTAAAATTAACAACAAGAGCTACGAATACGATGCTATTAAAATTTATCTTTGTGATATTAAAAGTAAAGAAATATCGGTAAATAACAATATTTCAAGAGACGATTTAATAGTTTGTAGATTTGGCATAGGCGCGAATTCTGGCAATTTGTTCCCTAATGTCCAATTCATTAGCAAAGCCGTAAAAGACGATACTCCTAAATTTATAAAAGGAATTTTAAAAGCCGTAAAAAATATGCTCTCTTGCTTCAATCCTGACGATATCAAAAATGATAAAATATTAACGGATTTATCTGGCTTAAACGAGAGCTTTTTTGATGATATTTTAAGTGAAATTACAACTCTACAAGAAGAGCCTAAGAAAAAGGGCATGAAAGTAGCTACTTTTTTTGCATTATCTTGGGAGGGTAGACCGATTTCAGCGTATTTCAAAAATATTTTTACGAGTCATTTAAGCGATAGCGATAATAGTAAAACTACCAAAATTTATGGTTATGATATGCTTACAAATAGTATGGGTATCGGTGGAGATGCGAATTTAGCGTTTTGTTCTGTAAATGAGCTACCGACTGCTTTGCAAGACATTAAAGTTAGATTACTACCTCTAAATAGCGCTAATGCAAATTTGGTTAAAAACGGTTTTATGGTAATTGATAAGGAATTATCTTTTAATTTTTATGGGGATAAAATGGCGGTCTTACCAACGTTAATGGTAAATGATACAAATTTATTAGAAAAAATAGTGGAAATTTTAAAAGATCCGAGCGAAAAGAAAAAAGATCTGCAAGGCATACAAAATATCGAAGAAAGTATTAATTACGAGTTGGAATCCGTAGCTAAAGCGCAAGCAAATATGCCCGTGCTAAATACAATTCTATTTTATAAAAAAAGCAATGCTGCAGTTAATGTATTATTGCAAATAGATGATGTATTGCCGTCTTATATTTCTAAAATTTCCGATTTAATGGGTAGATATAACATTAGGGCGATTAGGCGAAAAGATAGTAAAGATCAACAAGACGATACTATTTACATGCAAAATTTATTTCTTAAAAACATCGATATTATGGATTTTTTATTATCGCAAAATAGGATGAATTTAGATGATATGATGGAAAAATATGCTGCTTTGATTTATAAAGGCAATATTAACTCTAGTTATGCGTCAAAAATAGAGTGGGGATTTTATTTTAATTGCGTTAAGACATATCAAAATAGAAGTATAAAAAGTATCGAAAAATATCAAAATTTCTTTAATGAAATAGGTGCTTTAAATGGAAAAATATCATTTGCAAGGGAGGTTAATTTGCAAGGCTTAAGCGATAAAAAAGAGCTAATAAGCTCGATTTTGAAAAATAGCGAATTTCTAAAAGATAATGAAGTATTGCAGAGTGCATATTTGCTAGGAATGATGTCCGCAGGGTTGATAAATCGCCAATTTGCTATTAGCAAAAATAGTTCATTCGAAAAATGGCTGAATAATGCCGGCTTAATTACGAAAGAACTTTTAGAACGAATTTGGACCAAGTGCGATGAAACCAATAAAAAACTCTCCAATGTATCGCGAGGAAAAAGAAGCGCTAATATAGAAATCATGCGTGATATTTTGATTGGAATTTTACCAAGTGCGTTTTTATCTCAAAAGCGAGTTAAGAGCGCTTATGTAACGCTGGCTTTTGCTATGGGCGGAAGTGATTTTACGAAATATATTAAAGATAACACTCAAGGAGACGAGTAATGAAAAAGAAGGAAATTCTATTTCTTTGGGACGGCGAAAATTTTAATCCAAACGGCGATATGCTAAGAGATAACGCTCCTAGGATAGACGATGAGACGGGTATAGCAGAAGTTACTGATGTACGTATAAAGCGAACAATTAGAGATGAAATTATGAAAAAAGACGAAAGTACGATTTTTATTAAAGAGTATAAAAGAGATGAAAATATCTTAGATTGCAAAAGCGCAATACGTGAAGTAATTAACGTTAAGCAAGAAAAAATCGAGATTGAAAAAGAAATTTTATCTAAATTTATCGATATTCGCGCATTTGGTGGAGTTTTGCCAATATCGGATAAAGACGAGATGAAAAAAGAAGGCATAAAAACGGCAGGAATTCAATTTGTCGGACCCATTCAGTTTAGAATGAGCAGATCGCTTCATAGAGTTGCGGTAGAGCATATAAAAGGCACCGGCGCGTTTGCAAGCGGTAGCGATAAGGCAAATAAAACGTTTAGAGAAGAAGATTTTTTAAATTATGCAATGTTTACAACTTACGGAATAGTGGATAATCATAGTGCAAAGATTACAAATTTAAGTGAAGATGATGTAAAAGTGATTTTAGGCGCGCTCTGGAGCGGGACTAAAAATTTAATTACTCGCACGAAAATGGGTCAGATGCCTAGATTTATGCTAGTAATTACATATAAAAATGATACTTTCGCTGGAGATTTAAATAACTGTGTGGCTATAAATAGTAGCAAAGAAGACATAGAGATAAGAAGTATAAATGATTTTACGATTGATTTTTCTAGATTAAAAGCTAAACTTACCAGATACGCGCAAGAGATCGAAAAAATAGAGTATATGAGCGATTTTGACTTCGAGCAAAATAACAGATCACAATTTGATAGTAATTGGATAAAAATAGGATTTTAAATGGATATAATAGCTTTTGAGCTATCGGGAGATTATGCGCATTTTTCTCATCCGGCTACTATCTACTCGTCTCTTACATACCCGGTGCCGCCAAAGACTGCCATCATGGGGCTTTTGGGAGCGATTATAGGTGAAATGAATTATTTTAAACTTAACGATATAGGTTATAGCGTTATTTTAAATTCGCAATTTCACAAAAAAACTATGATTTTTAACGGTATAAAATTTGCTCTATCGTCAAGTATGCATATCGAACAAGGCTATCAAGATTCTAGCGAGAAAAAGCAGTTTTATAAAGAGCTAATAAAAGATCCTAGATATATCATATTCGTTGATTTAAGTGCTTTAAACGCTTCTTATAAAGAAAAGATAATCGACAGCTTAAAAGCTCACAAATGTGTCTTTACACCATATTTAGGTATAAATTTTTGTATAGCGGATTTTAAATATATCGAGATAAAAAATTGTGAATTGGTGCGTGAAAAGGAAAGTTTTATAGATACGTTCGTTTTGATGGACGATTTTATATTTGATGCACAAAGCTTTGATATCAGACTTACTACGGCTCGAATGGCTTGCGGATGCAAAGAGGATCGAATTTTTAAGGATTTTAAAGATTTTGTTATTAAGTTAAGTGGCAATAGTCAAATCAAAGCAAAGAATAGAGGAAATATTTATCAAATAAATGACTACAAGGTCTATTTTGCAAAGTGAGCCGCTATCGCATCCTAATAAACTGCTAATAAAGCATATAACAAATATGCTTGCTAAAACGGATAATAGGCTTTTGCAATGCGTTAAAATTTATCACGATATAGCTAAGCTAAAAACTAATTTTCAGATTTATATAAAAAATCCTACCGAAAAAATTGCAGATAAAAATCATGCTTTATTATCCGCTTACATATTTTTACTAAATTCAGAATTTAATGAGCTAGATACGGCTTTTGGGTTTTTATCCATCGTATCACACCATGGAAATGTAGAAAATTTTTGTGAGCTTACAACGCAAAATAAAAATTTCGGTAAATATTTTGAGAGCTCGAGAGAGCTAGGCTTTTGGGATGAAGTCTTAGATAAAGCTTTAGGTTTAGAAATTTACAAAGATATTAAAAGGGATAAAAATGAGCTTTTAATTAAAGCTAAACATTTAAGAGAATACTTCAAATTTGCGAAAAAGAAGTTTGATTACGATGACTTTTTAAATTTCAAAGACATATTTTCGTCGCTTATTTATAGTGATAAATATGAAGCTATTTTTAATCAAAGAATTCCTGTTTCTAAACCGGCGAATTCTAATACGATCGAAAAATATATCAAAGTCCTAGAAAATCGTAAGCCAAATGAAAAAAGAAGCGAGTTTAGAAAATTCGTTTTAAATAATTTCGATGTAAATCATAATCTTTTTACTTTAACTGCGCCTACGGGCTACGGCAAGACTTTGACTGCGCTAAATTTTGCCGCCAAATTTAATAAAGAACGTATTATTTATGTGCTGCCGTTTACGGCTATCATAAATCAAGTTTATGATGAGATAAAAGAGATTTTCAAAGACGATAAAAATATATTAATTCATAAAATTCATCACAAAACTACGATAGATGAAGGCACTCCGCAAGATCGCTATTCTAGAGTTAAATTTTTGATGGATTCCTTTAGCGGAGATATTAACGTAACTACGCTATATCAATTTATATTTGCACTCTTTGGAAACAAAAATAAAGATAGCGTAAAATTTAACCGATTAAAAAATAGTGTAATAATAATCGATGAGGCGCAGGCGGTACCGTATAAGTTTAGGGCGGATTTTATGAAACTTTGCGAGATGTTGGCGGAAAGATTTGGCTGCATTTTTATCTTTATGTCCGCTACGATGCCTATTGTTGATACGACTAAATTTAAAGAAATTTCAAATTTAGATTATTTCAAAGATCAAAATAGATACGTTTTAAAGTGGTTTGATGGCAATGAGAGTGCTTTAAAAGACAAGATTAAACAGTTAGCAAAAAGCAAAAATACACTAGTCGTCGTAAATACCATTAAAAAAGCCCAAGAGCTATTTTTGGAATTTTACGATGAATTTAAAGTTTTTTGCCTAAACGGATATATGTGCGATGATCACAAACGAAAAAATATCGAAAATATAAAAGATGCAATTGCAAAAAATAAAAGTGGGTGCGGTGATCCGATCTTGCTAATTTCTACACAGTCTATCGAAGCTGGCGTGGATTTGGATTTTGATGTCGGATTTAGAGAGATAGCGCCCATTAGCTCGATTATCCAAACCGCCGGTCGTATAAATAGAAATTTCACAGCTCTGGGAGAATTATACGTATTTAACGATATTTGCGACTATTCCGATCTCATTTACGGTGATTTAAAACGCATTAGCGATACTATTTTGGTAAAAATTCTAAAGCAAAGAGATATCATCGAAAGCGAAATTTTAGATATTTCCACTAGGTATTTCAGCGCCATAAAGCAAAGCCTAGAAAGTTTATTTTTGGCGGAGCAGATGCGAGAGCTCGGATTTTACGATATAAACGAAAAGATTAGCGAGGCGATGGATGATAGACTTAAAATTTTAGTAATAATTGAGCCAAAAGAAGATTATATTAAAAAATTTCAAAATGAAATTTTTGAAATCAATAGGCTTGATATGGACAAATTTAATAAGAAAGATATATTTACGAATACTATTAAGAAAATTAATAGATTTGGTGTAAATATCACAGAATTTGATGCAAAGCGTTTAAATATAAAGCGTATTGATGGGCTAAAAGATGTCTATTATTTACCATTCGGTGATACTTCGTACAATAATAATTTCGGGATTAAAAAGGATGCCGCCTTAAATCTCAAGAATGAGTTTTTCGACTAATGTTTTGCAAAGACCAAATCACCGGCACGCTTGTGAATTATTACATCACCTGTAAGCGCGAGGCGTGGCTTTACGCACACAATATTCACGCCAATCAGGAGGATGAAAACATGCTGATGGGCAAGGCGCTAGCGGATATCAAAGAGAACGGTTTGCAGGACTTTGCATTTTCAAATTTGAAATTTGATAAGCTTTCCAAGCAGCGCGGACATTATCTCATCACCGAATATAAAAAGAGCCTAAAAAATCCAGAAGCAGGCAAGATGCAGCTACTTTTTTATATCTATCTTTTAAAAACAGGCTTAAATTTAAAAGAGGTGAAAGGCAAGCTAATTAGCGGCAAAACCGTCATAGCCATTGAGGATAATGCCGAAAATTTCACTAAAATCGAAACAATTCTAAACGACATTATCGCCCTTGTGAACGAGTCAAAGCCGTCTAAATTTAGCCCGCAAAAGATTTGCGAGAGTTGCGCTTATCGTGATTATTGCATTTAGGAGATAGAATGTACGCTATTTTATTTTACGATATTTCAAGCAGCGGCGAAAAGGAGAAAAATAACGCCGCGCGCGTCCGAAAGGCGGTCGAGAAGTTTCTGCCTCGCGTGCAATTCAGCGTTTTTGAGGGTGAAATCAGAGCGAGCGATCTTAAAAAATTAATGGCGATTTTGCAAAAAGAATGCTCTAGCAAGCTTGATTCGGTAGTAATTTATACTTTTAATTCGCTCAAATATTCACAGCGCCTCGTCATCGGATGCGATAAAAACGAGGCAATATTCAGCTAAAATTTAAGGATAAAGTATGCAAAAATCGGATCGCACGCATTTTATTTTGAGCCCAGGCCGATTGCGCCGCAAAGATAATAATCTATACTTCGATAAATTTAACGACGAGGGCGGAATTCTAACTAGTAAAATTTTGCCGATTAACGCAATTGATGAAATTTATATTTTGGCGCGGGTAGAGCTTGACACTTATGCTATGGCGTTTTTGGCTGATAATAACATTTTGTTGCATATTTTTAGTGCCTATCAGAGCTTTCGCGGCAGTTTTTTCCCGAATACTTCAAATTCTGTAAACAAAAGCGGCTTTGTGCTTTTGGCGCAGCTGCGGGCTTTTGACGATCTTTCTAAGCGCCTTTTTATCGCTCGCGAGATTACTCGCGTTCGCATCTTAAATGCAGCCATTAATTGCAAGGCTTACGGCGTTTCGCTCGATACTGCGCCGCATCTGGATGCCCTAGCCCTAGCGCGCGCCTGCGACATAGCAGCGGTAATGGCAGTGGAAGGCGGCTTTGCCAAGCGGTATTTCGCGGCCTGGAACGAAATCATCGAGGATCAGCGCAGTTTTAAATTTACGACACGCTCCAAACGCCCGCCGGCGGATAAAATTAACGCTCTCATTAGCTATGTAAATACGCGCATTTATAACGTCTGCCTCAGCGAAATTTACAAAACCGAGCTTGATCCGCGCATCGGCTTTTTGCACGAGCCAAACTACCGTGCGCTAAGTCTGCATCTTGATCTTGCAGAGATTTTTAAGCCTATTTTAGGCGATAGATTAATTTTTGGAATGTTAAATAAACGCGAGATTGCGGCAAAAGATTTTGAAACGGATGCGGGGCGTATTCGATTTGGTCGAGAAGCGGTGCAAAAAATCGAGCTAAAAATGATTGAGAAACTATCATCTTGCGCGAACGTAGCGGGACAGAGCTTAACCTGGCGTCAAATTATCCGTCGCGAGGCTAATCAAATTAAAAAATACGTCTGTGAAGGCGTGCCTTACGAGGGGCTGGTATGGCGATAGGTCTCAGGGCTTCGAGCTTAATTTATGCTTTTTTAATCTTAACTAGAATCACTTACGCCTATAGATTACGCCCTCTTAAAATGCATGTGCTTTTGAAATAAATTTGATCTGAAGCACGGAACGGCGAACGAATTGGCTTTAAAAACGCATATGCTTTTAAAATTTCAGCTTTTTTTTGTTGTTCATACTTCGATTTTTGAATATCTTTATATTTAGATTTTAACATTTGCACTCACGATACATATAGATAGCGATAAAGTTGCTTTTAAGATTTTGAAATGCCGAAATCTTGGGCATTGAGCAATCGGCGCTTTTTTAAATTTAGTCCATTTTAAGGCATAAAAATATATACTCCTAACACTTTCTACCTAGAAAAATAGCAAAATTCGTGCTGTAGAATTCCATCCCGTTGGGAATTGAAACACAAGCCCTACAAGCTAGCCGAAATCAAATACGGGTAGAATTCCATCCCGTTGGGAATTGAAACTATCTCTGCAAGAATCCGCGCTCGATCATCTCATTGTAGAATTCCATCCCGTTGGGAATTGAAACGCTTCCTTATGCTTTCTAGGTTAATCGCGCACTTCGTAGAATTCCATCCCGTTGGGAATTGAAACAGGCAATGAGCAGCTCAAAGCAAGGCGTAATAGATTGTAGAATTCCATCCCGTTGGGAATTGAAACTTCCTTTCGGCGTATTCGTAACTAGCAAAGACGGCGTAGAATTCCATCCCGTTGGGAATTGAAACCCCAGCATTTGGCTCAATATCTGCGCTTTTGCGTAGAATTCCATCCCGTTGGGAATTGAAACGATCGCATTTTGCTACGATTTGTTTCCATTCAGCGGTAGAATTCCATCCCGTTGGGAATTGAAACAATTTTGTTGTTCTCTACCAATACCTACGTGCCTAGTAGAATTCCATCCCGTTGGGAATTGAAACAGCGAATACGACGGCGATTATAAGATCACCCAACTAAGTAGAATTCCATCCCGTTGGGAATTGAAACCTCATAAATCAAAAGGGCATAGCCCAAAAGGAGAGTAGAATTCCATCCCGTTGGGAATTGAAACGCTCCTCTACGACGTGCGTGGTTATCGCGCCGTCGTAGAATTCCATCCCGTTGGGAATTGAAACGGCGATAGGAATTTCATTTGCGAATATAAATCGAGTAGAATTCCATCCCGTTGGGAATTGAAACGAGCTTGAGGGTATCGGTGTAGTTGCCCCCGCTCTGTAGAATTCCATCCCGTTGGGAATTGAAACGAGGCTATGAGAGAAGCAAAGAAACAAAAGGAGGGTAGAATTCCATCCCGTTGGGAATTGAAACGTGAATTTGTGCCGTTTAAAAAGCTCGAGCAGCTAGTAGAATTCCATCCCGTTGGGAATTGAAACAAATTCGCTCATCCGCTTTGAACAACGCCCTAAATTGTAGAATTCCATCCCGTTGGGAATTGAAACGCCAATAACTCCTACGACGACGCCGATAAGATAGTGTAGAATTCCATCCCGTTGGGAATTGAAACTCGTTGTTCTGCGGCACAAAGGGGAGGGATTTGGGTAGAATTCCATCCCGTTGGGAATTGAAACCAATATGCGCCATACTTATGCTACGAACATGCTTTAGTAGAATTCCATCCCGTTGGGAATTGAAACTACCATATACAACGCCTACACCCACTCAAACCAAGTAGAATTCCATCCCGTTGGGAATTGAAACGGCTGCTTGGTAACTAGAGAGCTTATAAAAATCTCAGTAGAATTCCATCCCGTTGGGAATTGAAACGAAGTTGGGATCTATCCAAGAGCGAGTTAGAGTGCCCTGTAGAATTCCATCCCGTTGGGAATTGAAACCACAGAATTCTAATGATGAGCTCTTGCTCTTTTAGTAGAATTCCATCCCGTTGGGAATTGAAACTAAAAGCTATCTGTGAAAATGAAGCTGATAGCGCGTAGAATTCCATCCCGTTGGGAATTGAAACTCAAATGCCCTTGTAATGGGTGTTTGGTTGCAGAGTAGAATTCCATCCCGTTGGGAATTGAAACTACGTCTAAGAATTCAGACGTAACGATAAAACACTGTAGAATTCCATCCCGTTGGGAATTGAAACTCAAAACGGCACCGCCACTCAAAACAGCTACGAGTGTAGAATTCCATCCCGTTGGGAATTGAAACATAATAGATCCGAGAGCCAAGGACGGCGACGATGGTAGAATTCCATCCCGTTGGGAATTGAAACTAGAGCTGTAGAACCTGCTCGTCGTCTTATTACTAATGTAGAATTCCATCCCGTTGGGAATTGAAACTTGATTTTTCCCGGGAAGCCTAGTGCTAGGGTCGCGTAGAATTCCATCCCGTTGGGAATTGAAACAACAACGTTTCTCCTAAAAAATAACAAGCTTTACAAAGTAGAATTCCATCCCGTTGGGAATTGAAACTGTATTAGGGAGCATCGCATCGCCATTCGCCCGTGTAGAATTCCATCCCGTTGGGAATTGAAACTCCGCTATCCGTCCAAAGGCAATTTATAAAAGCTAGTAGAATTCCATCCCGTTGGGAATTGAAACTATTTGAAATCATTAACGTCCAAAGCCTTGATTTTGTAGAATTCCATCCCGTTGGGAATTGAAACAATTTTGAGGGGCATAGAATACATCTCTGTAAATTTTCGTAGAATTCCATCCCGTTGGGAATTGAAACGATCTCTTCCTATCGAGCAGAAGCAAAAGCTTAACGTAGAATTCCATCCCGTTGGGAATTGAAACTCATCTCTTTCTCCTTTCTAAAATTTTAAGTTTTTGTAGAATTCCATCCCGTTGGGAATTGAAACAAATTTAGTGCCAATATTTAATCAAACATAGGTATGTAGAATTCCATCCCGTTGGGAATTGAAACTTCGCTCGCGCTCCAGCTCGCTATACACCCCCATCGTAGAATTCCATCCCGTTGGGAATTGAAACCACTAAGCGCGCTTAGCTCGATCCCGCTAAGCGACAGTAGAATTCCATCCCGTTGAGAGTTGAAACAGCGTATCCATTAGCACCTTGCCGTATGTATCTACAAGTAGAATTCCATCCCGTTGAGAATTGAAACATCGTCATATCTAGGCTAGCATGACCTAGTATCTGTAGAATTCCATCTCGTTGGGAATTAAAACTTCTGCCACTGCATTTTATAGCGTCCCGCAGGAATGTCGAATAATTCTATCCTTTGGGAATTGAAACGCCTAAATGGGCTTATTGCATGATTTGCGTAGGCGGTAGGATTCATCTTGCTGAAATCAAAACGGATTTACGCGATACGACTTTCGCGGCGGAAATGTGTAGAATTCTCATCTTGATAGAAAAATTTAAAAAGATTAGTTGTGGCTGGGATATGATACAGCATGGGGCACTTATGCGAAATTCATTCGGTTTCAATTTGCCACCAAATATATTAAATTTATGAGTTACGAATGAAATTTTGGAGTTACTCACAAATTAAAATTTTAACGAACTATATATTTGCCACAATATAAATAGATTTAAATGCAACTCATTTAATAGCAATTCAAAATATTTATAAAAATGCACGCTAGGGATCTTAAAAGCTAAGTTAAAGTGAGAATTTCGCATTAATTTCAATTAAATTTACGCTACAAATTTAAGATCATGAGCCAAAGTTAGAATTTAAAATTAAATTAGATGATACCAAAGAGGCAGAAAGATGGAAAAAATTTTATAAAGCAGAATTTGCTAGCATCCTTTGAAGCTGCAAAGCAAAGAATATCGGCGCGGTCGTCCATAAAAAGGAAAAATCATCTAAATTTAATAGATACTACTGCCTTTGCTACATAAAGTATAATAATTAAATGCCTCCGCCAATTATTTTTTAAAATTTCTAAAAAATTTCTTCAAAAGCGCCTTGTAAAAGATCGCGAATTTCGACTCTTTTTTCTCATAAATCACGCGAAAGACGCCCTGTAGATCCAGCTTTTCTTGCAAAGTAATGTTTTGCACTCTACTCTCCTATAAGTTTTTTTATCTTATGCAGCACAAACGCAGCGTCGTCGCTATCGAGCTCGCACAACATCTGGCATATCGCGGTCGCGGCCTGCGGCTTGGTCGTGCCTAAACGCCAATCCTGATACGTCCGCATCGACACGCCTAACCTCTGCGCCATCGCGGCGTGCGAGATCTTTTTGCCGTTGTTTTTAGCTTCGACGGCATTGTGCAAAATGTTGAATATATCGCTCGTTTCTAACATATGAAAATTATACAAATTTATTCGTTAATTATACATAAAATCGTATAAAATGAATAAAAATCGTGTCATTCATAAGTAAAAATAGCAAAACACTTCGTTTATCCGTGTGAATTATACAGAATACTGCATAAAATAAACATAAAATTTTATAAAATTTTGCATATTATGCCGTAAAGATGAACCGGCCCACGCAAACAGGCATCTTATAGAACGGCACATTAAATTTTTAAACCGGGATATATGAAATTTTAATATCGAAGCTTTTGGGATTTGATTTTTTTGATCGATTCTGGCAGCTATTACAAACAAGATGGAATTTTACCCTATGCCGAGCCATATATGCCGACGCAAAGAGCGTTTCAATTCCCAACGGGATGGAATTCTACCGATTTTTGAAGTCCTTGGGGTTGCAGACTGAAAGCCGTTTCAATTCCCAACGGGATGGAATTCTACGTAGGCTGAATATTGGCGGCAGTCGAAAAATCAAAGTTTCAATTCCCAACGGGATGGAATTCTACTGTCACTAGCTCATACGAGTATCGCGACGTGGGTTGTTTCAATTCCCAACAGGATGGAATCTTGCTAAAGATTTTAAATGAAAAGCTGTAAAATCCAATGCGTTTCTATATATTAGGACATAAATTCCTAATGAGCAATTCCCAGTAAGCCTCCCTAGCAAGTAATCTTCATTGGCAAAATTTAGCCCTTTTTCTTATCCTTCTTGTTCTTGCGAGAGGGGCTTTCCAGCTTGCGCCAAGCCTCGCTTTTTTGGCTATCCTCCATTAGCACTATCTCCCTGGCGCCGTTTCGCACGAGGTTTGGATCCACCGCAAGTTCCTTCGCACCAATTTTTTCGGGATAGTCTATGCGCGAGAGTATGCAGCGGAAGGCGTTTAGTCGCGCGATCTTTTTGTCGTTGCTATCAAGGATCGTCCACGGCGCAAACTCGGTATTTGAAGCGAGCAGCATCGAGTATTTTGCGAGCGTGTATTGATTCCACAGCTCCTGCGATCTCGCATCCACCGGCGAGAGTTTATACTGCTTCAGCGGGTCGGTGCGGCGCGATTCGAAGCGCCTTTTTTGCTCCTCTTTAGAGACCGAAAAGTAAAATTTAAACAAAATTATCCCCGCACTTACCAAAAGCTCCTCAAATTTAGGTACTTGGCGCAGGAAATCTTTGTGCTCGGCGTGGGTGCAAAAGCCCATCACCGGCTCGACCATCGCGCGGTTGTACCAGCTGCGGTCAAATATCGTGATTTCGCCGCCGCTGGGTAGGTGCGCGACGTAGCGCTGGAAGTACCACTGCGTCTTTTCGACGTTGCTCGGCTTTTCGAGCGCCACGATGCGGCATCCGCGCGGATTTAGATGCTCGGTTAAACGCTTGATCGTACCGCCTTTGCCCGCCGCGTCGCGCCCCTCCATCAAAATCAAAATTTTTAGCCCCTTTTCTTTTACGAATTTTTGCAGCTTCAAAAGCTCGATCTGATATCTTTCAAGCAGCGTTTCGTAGTCTTTGAACGAGATTTTTTCGTACTTTGAGCTTTTAAATTCTATCTCTTTCAGTGCTATTTCGCCTGTTTCGGTTTTGATCTCTTTGCTCATATCGCCTCCTAAAAATTTTAAGGAATTTTACAAAAAAGTTCTTTAGATTACACTATAAATTCATACTTATTACGTTAGAATGTAGGAAAAAATTTCAAAGGATAAAATTTGATAAGATCACTGATTTTGGCAGCGTTTCTTCTTTTAGGCTTGGGCGCCGAGCCCCTGAAACCCTCCGATGCGTTCAAGCTTGACGCGACGGCGCAAAGCGATAGCGTAACGCTAAGCTTTGATATCGCGGACGGGGTCTATCTCTATCAAAACGAGATAAAAATTTTCATTGGCGGCGCGGAGGTGACGAATTTAATAAATCTGCCCGCCGCGACCGAATACAAGGATTATAAAATTTACGAGGGCAAATTTAGCATCACCGTGCCTTTAGGCCTCGTACTTGCAAATGCCGCAGACAGCGATGATTTCGTGCTTAACGGCGATTTTTTGGGCTGCACGAAATCGGGCTTTTGCTACCAGCCGCAGCAGTTCGGCTTTAGCTTCAAGCGCGTGGTGGAGGGCTATCAGATCAGCAAAATTTCAAACTCCGAGTTGAAAAAATATCGAAAAGGCGAAAATTCCGCGCAGATTTCTGCCGCAGACAGCGCACAAGGCGGGGCTGTAAATTTTAAAAGCAATGCCGTTGCTTCGGGCACAGAGGCAAATTCCTTGGCAAACTCGCACGCAGCGGGAAATTCCGCGGCAAGCTCGGCGGAAAGCGCTGCGGTAAATTCCGACGAAACCTCCGCGCAAAAAACTTCTCGCGGCGCAAATCCCATCTCCGAACAGGATAAAATTTTAAACGTTCTTGGCAGCAAAAGCTTCATCGCGGCGATCGCGCTGTTTTTTGGTTACGGCGTGCTGCTTTCGCTAAGCCCTTGCGTCTATCCGCTTATCCCGATCCTCTCGTCGATCATCGTGGCGAAAACTTCCTCGAAGCCGAGCGCGAAAAAAAGCCTAGCCGTAAGCCTCGCGTATATTTTCGGGATGGCGAGCTCGTATGCGATTTTAGGGGCATTCGTGGCGGTTTTTGGGCAAAATTTACAAGGCCTGCTACAAACTCCGCTCGCGCTGATCCTAACCTCGCTCATATTCGCCGCGCTCGCGTTTTCTATGTTTGGATTTTATGAGATCCGCTTGCCTGCGCACTTTCAAAGCTTCTTAAATAGCAAAAGCGAAAATGCTGACGGCCTGATCGGAGTTTTTTCGATGGGGCTTATCTCGGCGCTCGTCGTATCGCCGTGCATCTCCGCTCCGCTTGCGGGCGCGCTCGTTTATATTGCGGGCAGCGGCAACGTCTTGCTGGGCGCGGCGGCTCTTTTTGCGCTGGGGCTCGGAAGCGGCGCGCTACTGCTTGTGGTGGGGCTCGGCGGCGCACTGCCTAGACCCGGAGCTTGGATGGAGGCGGTGCCTAAAATTTTCGGCTTTTTGTTGCTTTTTACGGCAGTGTGGATTTCGCGCACGCTCATCGGCGAAAATTTAAGCCTGCTGATTTATGCGGTTTTGGGCGCGATCTTCGCAGGATTTTTGGGGCTATTTGACGGCGGCGCGGGCGGGATAAAGCGCGCTTTGGCTCTTGTGATCGCGCTATATTCGGCGCTGCTACTCGCGGGCTTTGCCAGCGGCGCGAAAGATTTTTCCAGACCGCTTGGTAATCTAATCCTGCAAAGCACGAGATATTCCAGCGGCGGCTTGGGCGGCGAGAGCTTGCAAGCGGGCGAAATTTCTAGCACTCAAAATTTTGGCGGCGTGCATTTTTCGTTTGTGCGCGATCTTGCACAGCTACAGGGCGAAATAGAAAATTCCAAAAAGCCCGTGATAGTGGATTTTTGGGCTAGCTGGTGTAAAAATTGCGAGCAGAGCGAGCGAGCGTTTGCAGATCCCGCTCTTGCTGGCGCTCTTGATAAATTTAGCCTCTTAAAGATCGATCTTAGCGAAGATAGCGAGCAAAACAGAGCGATAAAAGCGCATTTCAACGTATTCGGCCCGCCTACGATTCTATTTTTTAAAGAGGGCGCCGAGATTGCGAACCTGCGCCAGATCGGCAGCGTAAATTCCGAACAATTAGCTGAAATTTTAACCCAAATTTAGTGAAATTTCGCTAGATTTTCAGCTAAATTTCACTTCGAAGGAATTTGGCGATGATAAGTAAAAACAGAACGACGCGAGAAACGGACATCTCGCTGGATTTTGAGCTTTACGGGCGCGGCGCGGCGCAGATACAAACGGGCATCGGTTTTTTCGATCATATGCTTAGTGCATTTGCCAAGCACGCGTGGATTGATCTGAACCTGCGCTGCGAGGGCGATTTACAGGTCGATTTTCACCACAGCGTCGAGGACTGCGGCATCGTGCTCGGAAGCGCGATCAAAGAGGCGATCTATCCCGCGCAAAACATCGAGCGCTTCGGCGATAGCGTCGTCGTGATGGATGAAGCCGCCGTAAGCGCCGCGCTTGATTTTTCCAACCGCGCGTTTTTGGTATTTGATTGTCCGAGCCTAAAGCGCGGCAAGATCGGCGAATTCGATGCCGAGCTCGTGGAGGAATTTTTCCGCGCTCTGGCTTTCAACGCAAATTTAACGCTGCATCTATGCCAGATCCGCGGCGAAAATCTACATCACGTCGCAGAGGCCGCGTTTAAGGCGTTTGCCGTCGCATTCCGTCGCGCGATAAGTATCAACGAGCGCGCCGGCGTGCCTAGCACGAAGGGCGTTTTATAGCGGTAAATGCGCGCTAAATTTAGTAAATTTGGCAATTCGCGGTTTTGAAATTTTATCGGCGTTTGAAATTTTACTCTTGCCGCTGCTTGAAATTTGCAAAATTTCGCCATTACTCTGGCAAAGCGCGCCGCTTTATTAAGACTGCTTACGCTGGCGGTGCATTTGCGCCCGCCGCGAAAACCGCGAACTATGCTATATGAAATTTCGCACTGCCGGAGCGCTAAACCGCCGCTTTGCATATTAAAATTTAAAGGTAAAAGATGAATAATTTCGGATCGCTTATGGAGATTTTAAATGTGCTGTTTTTGATCTGCTTTGTTTGGCTCATCGCGTGCTTGATTAAATTTATCAGATCAAAAGACGAGCCGGAGCGCCATAAAAGAGATAAAAAATTTCTAATTATTTCGGCAGTTGCGTTTGCATGCGCTTTTACTCCACTCATATATTCTCAGTGGCTATTCGATCCTTTTTCCATGTTTATCTTGGTTTTTACTGGGCTGCCGGTAGTTTCGCTCATTTGGCTAATCGCAAGTTTAGTAAAATTTATTAAATCGGCTAAAAGTGCACCCGAGCGCCGCAGAAGAATTAGAAATCTTTTGATCCTCTCTGTGTTTTCGTTCATAATTTTTTTGAGCGTCCTAATGAGCTTTTTTTGGCTACTTAATCACGCAATCGAGCATATGTGAGGCGCAAAATGAGCGATGAAATTTTTCAAAAAACGATCGCCGTAATATTGACGGCCTGGGCGATCAGCGTTTGCGCACTAACCGCAGCGGCGCTGTATCTGCAGAGCAAATGCTCGATCATCTCCTATATCGCGAACGGCAACTAAGATGAAGCGCACATCTATCGTCATTTTGCTACTGCTTAGCTTTGCGGCTTTCGATTTTGCATTTTACAGCCTCGTCGTGAAGCGATACGTAAATCAAAGCAGCGCCGAGATGCAGGCCAAATCGATCGAGCTGCATAAATTTCTGCCGTTTGAGCAGGGTTCGCAGATCGTGCGCGCCAGCTCTAGCTTAAAACTTAGCGGCGATCTGCCGATAATCGACGGCGCAGCGGCTTTGTATCCCGTCTTTTCGGCATTCGTCGCGGCGAGCTATCCGAAGGAAAGCGTGGAATTTGACGGGCAAAATTTCACGAATGCTAGCAGGCTTAAATTTAGCAATACCCGCGGCGCATACAAGGCCATAAGCGACGGCGAGGCGGATCTGATCTTTGTCGCCGCCCCTTCGAAGCAGCAGCTTGATTATGCGCAGGAAAAGGGCGTGCGCTTGCGCTTCGTGCCGATCGGGCTGGAGGCGTTCGTCTTTATCGTAAATGCGAATAATAAAGTATCGAATTTAACTGTGGATCAGGTGCGAGGAATTTATTCGGGGCAATATAGTGACTGGTCGCAGCTCGGCGGCGAGCGTATGCGAATAGATGCCGTGCAGCGAAACGCAGGCAGCGGCAGCCAGAGCGCGTTTTTAAAATTTATGGGTGAAACGCAGCCTAAGCGCAAGATCACGGGCTTTTTCGGTAGCGCGATCGGCTTTTCGTTTCGCTACTACGTCGAGGGGATCGTGCAAAACGGCGGCGTGAAGATGCTTAGCCTAAACGGCGCGTATCCGAATAAAGAAAATATCGCTAGCCGCAAATACCCGCTCGTAGCCGAAATTTACGCGGTTTACGATGAAAACAACAAAAACGAAAATATCCGAATCTTAATAGATTGGATCCTTTCGCCGCAGGGGCAAAGCATCATCGAAAATAGCGGCTACGTGCCGATTAAGGGCTAAGATCGCAGCTTAAATTTATACGGCGTTTGCCAAAAATTCAGCCAAATTTCGTTAAAATCACAAAATTTCAAAAAACGGAAAACGAAGTGATAAAGATCATATTTTTAGACGTAGACGGCTGCCTTAGCGACGGCGGGCTGTACCATTCAAACGGCGGCGAAGAGATGAAGAAATTTAACGTAAAAGACGGGTTTGGCATCCAGGAGTGGCAGCGGCTGGGGCTAAAGGTCGCGATCATCACCGGCAAAAGCTCGCAGATCGTCGCAAACCGTGCGCGCGAGCTAAAGATCGATACGCTCTTTCAAGGCGAAAAAGACAAGCTCTCAAGGGCGGAGCAAATTTTAAAAAAATTTAACCTAAGCTTCGATGAGGCCGCTGCGATCGGCGATGATATAAATGATGCAAAGCTTTTAAATGCGGTCGCGATCAGCTTCAAGCCTGCCGATGCGCTAAGCTCGCTAAAAGCGGACGTCACGCTAAGCAAAAACGGCGGCTGCGGCGCGGTGCGCGAGATGATCGAAATGCTCGTCGATAAAAACGGCATGCGCGAAGAGTGGAATAGCAAATGGCTGTAGTTTCGCAAGCGCGCGCGAGGGGCGAAATTCTGCGCAGATCAAAAGGAGCCGAGCGATGGTGATAAAAATTTTCTACGTCGCGATTGCGATCTTTTGCGTCGCGATGGTGTTTCTAAGCGTGCAGACGCCGTATTTTAGCGATATGTTTAGGCAGGATCTAAGCATTGCGAATATGGAGATGAAAAAAATCGTCGATTATCAGATCGGCGAGCGCGTGGATGCTAAATTTACCGCGGATAGCGGCACTCGCTATAAGGATCGCGACGAGTTTGTAAATTTTAAAGCCGAGGAGATTAGTGCGGATCTGAATCACACTTTGGTTTCAAAAACCGCGACGCGCGCAGGCGAGCTGATAAAATTTAACGGCGACGCGCATTACGTAAATAGCAGAGGCTTTGATTACACTGCGCAGGAGATCATCTACGATACGAGCAGCAAGATCGTCCGCTCCGACGTGCCGTACGTGCTGCGCCAAGGCGGCGACCGCATCACGGGCGCAAGCATCAGCTACGATACTAAAACCAAACAAACAAACTCAAAAGGAATCCACGCATGGTATTTAATAAAAGATCAAAACTCCACAAACTAATACTTTCAGCCGCGCTAATTTCGGGCTTTAGTGCGTCCGTTCTCAGCGCCGCGCAGGAGCAGGTCGAGGTCACGGCGGATAATTTTTTCGCCGACGAGATCAAGCAGATCAGCGTGCTGACGGGCAACGTTCGCATCAAAAAGGGCGCTTACGATACGCTAAATTCCGACAAAGTGACGATCTACTTCGACGCCAAGCGCCAGCCTACCAAATACGTCGCGACGGGAAACGCAAATTTTAAAATTTTACTCAATCAGAAGCATTACGACGGCAAGGGCGGCGTACTGACCTACGATCCGACTATCGAGGCTTACACGCTTGAAAACAACGCCTATCTGCACGAGGCCGAGACCAAAAAAGAGGTTTACGGCGATAAGATCATCGTAAATCGCCAAAAGGGCACCTACGAAGTAAAAAGCGGCGGCGGCGAGAAAAAGCCCGTGCGTCTGATCTTTCAGGTCGAAGATCAAAACAAATGATCTATCCTAGCAGCGCGCAGTTTATCACCTCCGCCGCAAATATCGCGGGTGCGCCCGAGTTTGCGATGAGCGAAGTGGCGTTTTTGGGGCGCTCCAACGTCGGCAAAAGCAGCCTGATAAACGCTCTAGTCGGGCGCAAAAATCTAGCCAAATCAAGCTCGACGCCGGGAAAAACGCAGCTGATAAATTTCTTTGAGGTTAAATTTAAACAAAAGCTTGCCGCAGACTCGGACGGCTCGCAAAATGAAACGTCGCTCGATCTAGCAAGCAAAGAGGCTTTAAGCTCGGCTGCAAATTGTGCGCAAGATCAGGCGGAGGCTGCGGCGTCTGAGCAAAATTCCAAACAGAAATCCGTTTTAAATTTAAAAAGCGCCTCGGCGGATTTTAGATCGGATCGCGAGACAGATCTTGCGGCGGGTTTCGCGCCGAATTCCGCGCAAAGCTCCGAATTAAATTTTATAGGCAGATCCGCGCTAAGCTTAGCGGCTAACTCCTCTTTTTTGGATCTTGCGGGCTTGGGGGAAAATATCTCTTTGATCTTCGTGGATCTGCCGGGGTTTGGATACGCTAAGGTTTCTAAAAAACTGCATTATATCTGGCAAAAAAATCTCGACGAATTTATCAAAGAGCGCCTAAATATCAAGCTTTTCGTCCATCTCATTGACGCGAGGCAGTTTGATCTCGCGATAGATAAAAATTTGCAAAACTATCTCGCTAGTTTTCTGCGCGGCGATCAAAAGATCGTGAGGCTCTACACCAAAGCCGACAAGCTCAACCAAAGCGAGCGCGCAAAGCTTTTGAGGCACGATCCGCAGGCTGTTTTGGTCTCTACGCTAAAGGGCGGCGGGCTGCAAAAAGCGCGCGAGATCATCGTGCGCGGGGCGTTTGGATTATGAAATTTCTAAATTTCAATACGTTAAATTTTGCGGCGCAGAATTTCAAAATAATTAAATTTAGAGGATATAAAATGCGCCGCGAAGATCGCGCAAAGATTAGGGAAAATTTTAGATGATACGGCTAAAAAAGGCGCGCCTTTGCGACATTTCGCGTATGCAGGAGCTCGTAAAAGAGGAGGTTCAAAACGGCGTGATCTTGCCGCTTGAAAGCGATGAGATCGCTGCTAATATCCGCTCATACGTGCTGGCGTTCGGTTGCGATTCTAAGGCGGATAGGAGTTTTGATTTCAAGGAAAATTTGAGTTTCGATTCTAAAGAAAATTCCGATTTAAATTTAGCGCACGACTCGGATTTAAATTTAATCCGAAATTCCGCCGAAAATACTTCTGAAAATTCCGTCGAAGATGCCGCAGATAGTTTTACGTCGCAACGAGATACGTCTCAAAATAGCGCGCCACGAAATAACGCAGCGCAAGCCGTATCTGGGGCGGGTCGCGCACAAGCGGGCAAAGAGCAAATTTTACGGAGCAAATATTCGCAAGAAGCAAGCGTTTCTCAGACCGAACGTTCGCAGCCCCACGAATTGCAGTGCTTAAAAGAAGCCGAAATTTTAGCGGGCTTTGCTTCGCTTAAAATTTTTAACGCCGATCTTGCCGAGGTGCGCTCGCTCATCGTCGCTCCGCAGTTTCGCAGGCGAGGCATTGCCAGAGCTATCGTAAACGAGCTGCTAGGCGAGGCGAGATTTTACGGGCTAAAAAGCGTATTTACGCTCACCTATCAAAAGGAATTTTTTGGGCGCCTCGGTTTTACCGAAATCCCAAAGGATGAGCTGCCCGCGCAAAAAATTTGGGCTGATTGTATTAAATGCAAAAAGTTTCCGGTATGCAACGAAATCGCACTTATCTATACCTTATAGCGGACACGCTTTTTAGCGCAGGGGTTCTTTTCTACCTGCTTCTAAGTGCGGTGTATAGGGGGCTGCCGCCGCTGATCGGATTTTTTTTCACGGCGATGGTGGTGCAAAAATATGAAAACGACGTAAAATTTAAAAAGTTCGGCTTTACCTGGTTTTTCTCTATTTTTTATCTGTTTTGCGCCGAGCAGATCCACGGATTTAACCTATTTAGCGTGGCTATCGCGTATTGTATATTTTATTTCGTGGTCTATGAAAACTCATTTAAATATATTAAATTTAGAAATTTTTTGATCTGCTTTTACGTGATGATTAGCTATGTTTTGGTCTTTGTCACGAGCAACGCGATCTCTGCGATCAAAAAGAGCGAGTATCTGCCCCTAAGCGGCGAGTATTTAAATTATATCGTGATTGAAATTTTGCTTGCTCTGCTCTTTTTTAAGGGGCGGCTGGTATGAGGCTAAAGTTCGTATTCGTATTTGTGATACTATTTTTTAGCATGCTTTTGGTGAGAATTTATTATCTTTCGATCAAATCAAACGAATTCTACGAGCAGGTCGCTAAAAACAACGTCATCTCTACCGAATACATCCCGCCGGTGCGCGGTCAAATTTTAGATGCCAAAGGCCGCCCGCTTGCGATAAATAATCTCGGCTTTTCGCTATCCATCGCGCCGCATCTAAAAGACGCCGCGCTGCAAAGCGAGCTGAATAATATCTCGCGCTACTTCAAAGATCTCAATGTCACCGCGATGAGCAAGAGCTACAAGGACGCAAATTCCGCTTACAATCAAGATTTTATCGAAGTCGTGCCGTTTTTGGACTACAACGCCACGATACAGCATTTTGCGAGCTTGAGCCTGCACGAAAATATTAAAATTTCGCCCGCTTCGCAGCGCTTCTACCCTTACGGCGCGCTTGCTTCGCACATCATCGGCTACGTCGGCCGTGCCAATAAAAAGGATATCCAAAGTAACCCCCTAAGCGCGCTTACCGGATACAACGGCAGAAGCGGCGTCGAGGGGTATTATAACGAGCTTTTGCAGGGCAGCAAGGGCGAGCGCAAGACGAAGGTTACGGCGCTAAATCAGGTCGTGGAGGAGATCTCGATGCAAGAGCCCAGCAGCAGCGAAATTTCGCTTACCATCGATCTTGAGCTGCAAAAATACCTCGAGGAAATTTTTAAAGATAAAGACGGCGTAGCGATCGTGATGGATCTGCGCGACGGCGCCATCATCGCGGCGGGCAGCTTCCCCGAATACGATCTAAACACCTTCGTGGGTGGAATTTCGCAGACGCAGTGGGACGAGCTGATAAAAGATCCGCGCCATCCTTTTACGAATAAGCTCGTAAACGGCCTCTATCCGCCGGGCTCTGTAATCAAGATGGCGGTGGGGATGAGCTTTTTAAACAGCGGCAAGATCAACGAAAATTGGAGCGTGTTTTGCAGCGGCGCGATAGAGCTTGGAGGGCGAAAATTTCGCTGCTGGAAGAGTTGGGGTCACGGCCGCGTGAACCTAGTAGAGGCGATTAAAGGCAGCTGCGACGTGTATTTTTACGAAGGCTCGCTGCTAGTGGGGATCGACTATATGTCCGCGTATCTGCAGCGTCTGGGTTTCGGTAGCAAAACGGGCGTCGATCTGCCCAATGAGTTTGTAGGCACGATGCCTAATAAGGCCTGGAAAATGCAGAAATTTAAGCGCGCGTGGTATCAGGGTGAGACGGTCAATGCCTCGATCGGTCAAGGCGACGTGCTTGTCACCCCTATGCAGGTGGCGAAAAACACCGCGCAGATCGCCTCGGGCAAGGCTATCACGCCGCATTTTTTAAAAAGCATCGACGGCAAGCCGGTGGAATTTGCCCCTACCGAGCTTTTCACGCCGAAAGAAAAGGCGCAGCTACCGCTCGTACGACGCGGAATGTATGAGGTCGGCAACAACCCCGACGGAGGCACCGCCTACAAGCTCATCCATACCGCAGTAGTGCCTCTAGCGGTCAAGACGGGCACCGCGCAGGTCGTAGGCATCTCTCAGACCGCCAAAAAGCGAATGAAAGAAGCCGATATGGACTACTTCCACCGCTCGCACGCCTGGATGACGAGCTTTGGGCCGTACGACAAGCCGCAATACGCCGTAACCGTGCTCGTAGAACACGGCGGCGGAGGCGGAAGCGCGGCAGGACCTGTGATAATGCAAATCTACGAAAAGCTTGCCCAGATGGGCTACATCGACGCCAACGCAACGACCATCAAAGACAGCGCAAAGAAGACGAAGTAGGATGGAATTTTAAAATTATAAAATTTTAGAATTCTACTCGTGCTTTGCTTGCTTTAAATTTTAAAATTTAGCAAGCCTTTGCGGGCTTTAAATTTTGAAATTTACCCCGCTTCCGTGAGCCTGAAATTTTAAAATTTAGCGCAGTGTGGAGGCTTTGAAATTTAGATTTGTGCCCGTACTTCGCAGATTTTAAATTTTAAATGCACCATAAGAATAAGGCGGTAGAATACGCCAAAATATTTTTTATAAAAATGGGGAAATTTTATGAGGGATTATGATAAAGAGCCGATAATAGTAAAAAATGACTATTTGTTAAAAAGCAGATTAACAGTAGGAATTTTTTTCCTGATATTCGCATTAGTGTTCGCCATTAGATCTATTTTTCCTATTGAAAGTTTCTTTAGTAGTAGTTTTAGAAAAGGCGAGCTAGCTCTTTGCATATTTATATTTTTCAAAACGATTTTTGGAGATTTTGCAATGCTAAAAGGTATGCTGGTAAATGACTTACAAATTAGAATTTTTGAGAAAATAATAGAATGCGACTATGTGGATTTCGCGGGGGATTTAAAGGTTCTAAAAATCCAGCTTACGGAGCATACAAAGATAACGTATTCATACTTTCCATGTTTTGGAGAAACTGCAAAACTTGATAGTAAAACTTTGATGGATAAAATTACGTATATAACAAATCTTGCAATGGCTATCATCATAAACTTTATATTTATAATTATCTTTCAATGCTTAAATTTCTTAGGGATAAAAAAATACTATATTTTTGATGATAACGGTACTATGATATCAGTAAAACAGAATAAATTACTTGTTGATAGATTCGGTAAAGTTCCTTTTAATAAGCGAACCTTGATGATATCTTTAACTAACTACAATTCAAAATTTTTTGATGATGATAAAAAATAATTCTAATTTTAACGGTATCAAATTAGGTGAATAAGTAGAATGAAAATTTTAGATTACGATCGCAACGGGCAATATAGACAATGGCAGCGAAAGGCTTAAATTTTGATGATAAATTACGACAAAGTGTTTTTAAAAACGCCGAAATGAAACGCAATATAAAAGCCAAATTGATCTTAAAAGCTATAAATTAGGGGCTAGGGTGATAAAAGAGTTCATTAAAAAATGTTTTGAGCTAAAAGGGGTGAGGATTTTATTCTGGATCGCCTTGCTCTTTTTTACTATAGACTGCTTGGGCGTTATATTTGCCAGCATAGATGCGGTTTTTTTGGCGGAGTATAGCGGTCACGATATCGCGAATCCGTTTTCTATCGTTTTAAAAGCTTTTGAACTAATGTGGCACGAAGAGGCGAGCGATAGCGAAAGCGATATTTTCGGCGCTATGGTATTGTATCTATTTTGCGCGACGGTAATTTTGCCTTTAATCACCTGCTGCTTCGTATTTTCTAAAATAAAAGCTTTTATTCTGCTGGATAAAATATCCGCCGCATCTATATTTTTTATAAGTCTATTTTATGCCTATCCGCTAGTTGTGATAATCCTAGCAAGAGCCGATTTGACCTGGTTAGGTCATCTGTTTGATCGCTCAAATTTTAATTTTAATATAATGATGATAAGCGTTTTATCGTCGCTAATAATCGCATCTGTAACGGTTTTTATTCTAAAAAGAAGAGATAAAATTTAATGTGGATAAGTTTATGGGATCATCTTTTTTTTGACCAAATTTTGCGTAAATTAATACGTAAAATTTTGTGAATAGAGCTTGAGAAATGGAAATTTAAAAGGGGCAAATTTTGAAATGATCTTAAAATTTACCTCCGTTTCAGATTTAAAATTTTAAGTTGCGCGGTTTGGAATTTCGATCATTGATTTCAAATTTTAAAGTTCGTCGGTATTTCAAATTTTATAATATAAAATCCTTGCGCTTTTGAATCCTCAGTTCAAAGTCGCTGCTTCTTAAATTTAAAATTCTAAGCTCTGAGATGCGGAATTTCACTCGATAAATTTTAAAATCTAAGCCGGAATTTTATTTGGTAAAAATTTTATCGGGTAGGATTTGGCTCGATAAATTCTATAGAATGCTAATATGTGAGAGGGAAAAATGAAATTTTAAATAGAGCATTTTAATTCCCAACGGGATGGAATTCTACTTTCCTACGCATGAGGCGCAATATGCGACGCTGAGTTTCAATTCCCAACGGGATGGAATTCTACTTAAAGGCTCTCGTATCCACGAAAGATAGCATTATGATGTTTCAATTCCCAGTAGAATAGAATCCTGCCTACTATAAAATTTTAAAAGTAATAAAAAGACTTTTGTTTCAATTCTCTTGGGAAAGATTACCCGCCAAATTTATCGAGCCGGTTTTACTCCATCGAAGCACGGAATTTACCCTGCAGGATAAATTCCGCCCGATTTTACTTTACCCTTTTTATCTCGATTTCGCTGTCACGCGCGCCGATTTCGATCCGATCACCCGTTTTGATCTCGTCGCTTAGGATCATATCGGCGATCTTATCCTCCACCAGATCGTAGAGCGCCCTTCGTAGCGGTCTTGCGCCGTATTCGATATCAAAGCCCGCCGAGGCGATGAGCTTTTTGGCATTTTCGCTTAGGCTTGCGTTAATGCCGCGATTTGCGAGCGTTTTTTGCAGGCTCTTAAACATAATGCCCACGATTTTTATAAGATCGTCCTCGCTTAGGGCGTTGAAGATCACGATATCGTCCAGGCGGTTGATAAATTCGGGCTTGAAATAATTCTTCAGCTCGCTCTTTACCGCCTCCTCTCGCTCGGCAAGCGCGATTTCGCGCGGCTTGTTCGCATTTTTGGCGTCAAGCTCCATAATCTTAGCCGAGCCGATATTGCTCGTTAGGATGATGATCGTGTTTTTGAAATCGACCGTAACGCCCTTGTTATCGGTCGCGCGCCCGTCGTCTAAAATTCCAAGCAGGATGTTAAATACGTCCTTGTGCGCCTTTTCGATCTCATCAAAAAGCAGCACAGAGTAGGGCCTTCTGCGCACAGCTTCGGTAAGCTGTCCGCCCTCATCGTAGCCCACGTATCCAGGAGGCGCGCCGAGCAGGCGCGAGACGCTGTGTTTTTCCATATATTCGCTCATATCAAAGCGGATCATCGCTCGCTCATCGTCGAATAAAAATCTAGCTAAGCTCTTTGCGCTCTCGGTCTTGCCGACGCCGGTAGGGCCTAAAAACAAAAAGCTTCCGATAGGGCGGTTTTCGTTCACGAGACCGGCTTTGTTGCGCTTGACGGCGCGAGCGATGGCATGCAGCGCCTCGTCCTGCCCCACGACGCTTTCTTTTAAATGCTCCTCGATGTGGAGGAATTTCTCCTTTTCGGAGGAGAGCATTTTGCTTACCGAGATGCCCGTCCATTTGCTTAAAATTTCAGCCACGCTCTCCTCGTCCACGCGGTTTCGCAAAAGCACGCCGTTTTCTTTCATCGCATCCCATTTCGCCTCAAGTTCCTTGACCTTCGCCTGCGCGGCGGGGATCTTGCCGTATTCGATCTCGGCAGCCTTACTAAGATCGCCGTTGCGTCTTGCAAGGCTAGCTTCGTTTTTGAGGCTGTCGATCGCTTTTTTCTCCTCGCTGATGCCGCCGAATACGGACTTTTCGTTTTCAAATTTAGCCTGAAGCGCGTTTTTCTGCTCGGTTAAATTTTCGATCTCTTTGTCGATCTGCGCGAGCCTCTCGTCGTTTTTGCCGTCATCCTCCATCTTAAGGGCTTCCTTTTCGACCTGAAGCGTGAGGATGTCGCGCTTAGCCTTGGCAAGCTCGTTTGGCTCGCTTTCGATCTGCATTTTAAGCTCTGCCGCCGCTTCGTCAATGAGATCGATCGCCTTATCAGGTAGAAATCTATCGCTGATGTAGCGGTCGCTTAGCCTTGCGGCCGCCACAAGCGCGCTATCGGTGATGGTGACGTTGTGATGCACCTCCAGCCGCTCCTTTATGCCGCGCAGGATCGCCGTAGCCTCGCTCACGCTAGGCTCCGCGACCGTTACGGGCTGGAAACGGCGCTGAAGCGCGGCGTCTTTTTCAAAATACTTTCTGTACTCTTTCAGCGTCGTAGCGCCGATCGCGTGTAATTCGCCACGCGCAAGGGCGGGTTTTAGGATGTTTGCGGCATCCATCGAGCCTTCACTTGCGCCCGCGCCTACGATGGTGTGAATTTCGTCGATAAAAAGCACGACGTTAGCGGCTTTTACGACCTCGTTGATGACGGCTTTGAGCCTATCTTCAAACTCGCCGCGGTACTTTGCGCCCGCGATCAGCGCGCTCATATCAAGCGCTATGACGCGTTTGTTTTGCAGGCTGAGCGGTACCTCTTTTTTGGCGATTAGCTGCGCAAGACCCTCAACGACCGCGGTTTTTCCAACGCCCGGCTCACCGAGTAGGATAGGGTTATTTTTCGTCTTGCGGATTAAAATTTGCATCATTCGCGAGATCACCTCGTCGCGACCGATGACCGGATCGAGCTCGCCCGCGATTGCCTTGGCGGTGAGATCGACGCCGAATTTACTAAGCGCCTCAAGCGTCTCGTCGGCGGTTTGCGAATCGATGCTTTTGCCGCCGCGAAGCGCCTCTAGCTCTTTTTTGATCTCGCTAAGATCTGCAAATTTAGACAGAATTTTCTTTAGCGGATCGGCGTTTAAATTTGCGATCAGCCAGGTGTCTACGGCGATAAATTTATCGCCCGAGCTCGTCATCAGCCCCTTTGCGACCTCTAGCGAGTTCATCAGCTCGCGCGAGATTCGCACGTTTTCCTTCGTGACGTTTGAGCTCGTAGGCAAATTTGAAATTTCGCTTTTGATCTCAAGCTCGACCGCGGTCTTTTCGATGCTAAATTTATTAAAAATTTGATTTAGCACCGAGCCGCTGTCGGCTACCAAAGCCCAAAGCATGTGCAATACGCCCACTTCGCTATTTTTGGAATGGATCGCCAAAGAAACGCTGCTTTCGAGCAAAGAGCGCATTTTGTCGGTTAGAATTTCAATAGTTTCGTTCATAAATTTTCTCCTAAAGTTGAAGTTGATCGCATTATATAACTTTAGTGTGTTTATGTCAAGGTTTTTTAGTGAGATTTTAAAATTTTCGGCTTAAATTTATTCGTAAACGCGCAAATTTCGTATGAAATTTACCTTATTTTTAGCCAATTTTCTATAAAATTCACTCCATTTTACTTTCAAGGATAAACTTTGCGACAAAAACACCTCTTCTTCGGCTTGGGATTCATATTTTCTCTATTTTTAGGCGTTAGTTTTTTTACCGGAAATTTACAAGCCAGAGAGGTCAATGCGACTAAAAAACCAGACAGCGAAAAAACGCGTCTGGAGGCGCTAGCTAAGCTTACCAAAACGCTTGCGATCGTCGAAAACAATTATGTTGATGAGATGACATTCTCGGAGCTTGTGGACAAGACGATCTCGGGGCTTATGAATAACCTCGACGCGCACTCAAGCTATATGGACGAAAAGGCGTTTAACGATACGAAAGTCCAGACTGAGGGCGAGTTCGGTGGGCTTGGAATTCAGGTGGGTATGAAAGACGGCGCTCTGACCGTCATCTCGCCTATCGAGGGGACTCCTGCCGATAAAAAGGGCATTCAGGCTAACGATGTGATCTTGCGTATCGACGGTAACGCGACCTTCGGCATCACGATCGACGATGCGGTCTCAAAAATGCGCGGTAAGCCGAAAACTAAAATCACTCTAACGATCGTGCGCAAAGGTGTTAGCAAGCCTTTCGACGTCGAGATTATCCGCGACATAATCAAAGTAGAATCGGTCTATGCTAAGATGATCGAGGATGATAAAATTTTATATCTGCGCGTTACAAATTTCGATCAGCACGTGGTGGCGGACGCGAGCAAATTTATAAAAGAGCATAGAGACGCCAAGGGCATTATTTTGGATCTGCGAAACAACCCGGGCGGGCTTTTGGATCAGGCGATTGGGCTTGTGAATTTATTCGTCAGCAAAGGGCTTATCGTCTCTCAAAAAGGGCGTGCGAAAAACGAAACCGAGGCGCATAACGCCGATCCTAAAAAGAAGATCACCGATCTACCGCTTGTGGTTTTGGTTAATGGCGGCAGCGCAAGCGCGAGCGAGATCGTAAGCGGCTCGCTTCAGGATCTAAAGCGCGCCGTGTTGGTTGGTGAAAAAACTTTTGGTAAGGGAAGCGTGCAGGTGATCCTCCCGATCGAGGATAAAGAAGCCTTGCGACTAACCATAGCGCGTTACTATCTATCAAGCGGCCGCACTATCCAAGCGGTGGGCGTGACGCCTGATCTCATAGTGGCGCCGGGCAAGGTGCCGAGCCGCGACGAGGATGAATTTTCGCTAAAAGAAGCTGATCTTAAAAAGCACCTGCAAGGTGAGTTAGCCAAGGTCGAGACCAAGAAAAAAGATGCTCAGAAAAAGGATGAGAAAAGTTTCATCACAGCGGAGCAGATTAATAACGATATCCAGTTAAAAACCGCAATAGACGCGATAAAAATTCTAAACATCAAGTAAGGAGAGTGTGATGCAAGCTACCAAAAAAGAGCTTATCTACGAAGGCAAGGGCAAAAAGATGTGGTCGGTTAACGAAAGTGACGACCTTTTAATCTCGGAATTTAAAGATTCGCTGACAGCGTTTAACGGCGTCAAAAAAGCCGAAGAGAGCGGCAAAGGCGCGCTGAATTGTAAAATTTCGACGCTGATTTTTGATCTGCTTAAAAAGCACGGCATCGCCACCGCGCTTGTTGATACGATCAGTCCGACCGAGCAGCTCGTGAAAAAATGTAAAATTTTCCCTCTGGAGATCATCGCTCGCAATATCGCCACCGGCTCGCTTACAAAGCGCCTAGGCATCAAAGAGGGCACGAAGCTTCCGTTTACGCTGGTGGAGTTTTGCTATAAAGACGACGAGCTGGGCGATCCGATCCTAAACGACGAGCATTGCTTGCTGCTTGGCGCCGTAAAGAGCCAAAGCGAGCTTGACGAGCTCAAAAAGATCGCGCGCAAGATCAATGAAATCTTGATTAAATTTTTCGATGAGCGAAATTTAAAGCTCGTGGATTTCAAAATCGAGCTTGGCAGAGATAAGGACGGCAATATCCTGCTTGCAGATGAGATCAGCCCCGATAGCTGCCGCTTTTGGGACAAACAAACCGACAAAAAGCTCGATAAGGACGTATTCAGACAGGATCTCGGTAGCGTAAAAGTGGCCTACGAAGAGGTCTTGCGTAGAATTTTAGGATAAGCGATGAAGGTGATCGTAAACGTAAGGCTTAAGCAGGGCGTGCTCGATCCGCAGGGCAAGGCGGTCAAACACGCCCTCGCTTCGCTTGGATTTAGCGGTGTGCGAGATGTGCGCGTAGCCAAACAGATTGTCCTTGAGCTAGATGACGAGGATAGGGATAAAATTTATGCCGAAGTTGCCAAGATGTGCGATGAAATTTTGGCAAATACCGTCATCGAAGACTACGAGATCGTGATATGAAGGTAGCGATCGTAAATTTCCCCGGCACCAACTGCGAGCGCGACAGCAAATACGCCTTTGACGCGCTGGGTTGCGAAACGCAGATAATCTGGCATAAAGAAACCGACATAAACGCCGATCTGATCGTGCTTCCCGGCGGCTTTAGCCACGGAGATTATCTGCGGACGGCGGCTATTGCCAAATTTAGCCCGGTGATGAAGGCGGTTCTCGCTCATGCTGCGCGCGGCGGCTATATCTTAGGCATCTGTAATGGCTTTCAGATGCTTTTGGAGCTAGGCTTGCTCGCAGGCGCGATGAATAAAAATATAAATTTAAGCTTCATATCAAAATTCCACCATCTGCGCGTCGTTTCAAACGATAATAAATTTCTGCACTGTTGCGATAAGGGCGAAATTTTAAATATCCCGATCGCGCATGGCGAGGGCAACTACTATGCGCCTGCAGATACGCTAAAGTCGCTATACGACGAGGATTGCGTGCTGTTAAAATATTGCGACGCAAACGGCGCGGATCTAAATCCGAACGGCTCAGTGGACGCAATCGCCGGGATTTGCGATAAAAACAAAAAGATTTTCGGCCTGATGCCGCATCCTGAGCGCGCGATAGAGCCTATTTTGGGCGGCACGGACGGAGAGAAAATGCTAAAAGGCTTAATTTGCTAAAAAAATTTTTTGCCATTCTGGGCGTGTGCGCGATCGCTTTTGCGGCGCCAGAGATTGAGATCGATTCGCTTGACGATCTAAGTAAATATGCACCGAAAAAAGCTGAGGATAAGCCGGATGAGCCGCAGACGCGTGATAATTCCAAGGTGATGCTGAAGTATAATAAAAAAGAGGTTATGTCGATGGATAATCTAAGCATCGACGATCTTAAGGCTTTGGCGCCTACTAACGAAGTCGATCTTGACGTATCCGACGATAAGGTCTATCAGGACATTAAGCCCAAGGAACTTACACTAAAAGCCAGCGGGATGCCTAGGAAGGTGTATTGCAATCAAATTTTTAAGATTGATTTCGCCGTGTATTTGGGGCAGAAAATCACCGTTAAGCCAAAGCTAGAGATCAGCCGCACCAATGGTATGAAGTGGCTTAATGCCGATAATCTTACGTGGATTGAGGGCGACGAGATGTTTGAGACGACGCTGTGGTTTGCGGCAAGCGATAAGAGCGACAAGATCAATGAGCTCGTTTTGACGCTGCAGCGCAACGGAGAATTCTTTGAAAAAAGCTCTATTAAGCCTGATAATCCGGAATTTATGAAGCTTGATACGAAGCCTAATTTTTCGCATATCGTAGCCGACGAGTTGAAACTTAAAAACTACAAAACTACAAAATTTGACGACGCATCGAATTTACTTACGCTCGATCTTGGTATCCGAAACGGCGCAATCAGCGCTTTTAGCATTGATAATCCCGCCATTATCAAGCAGGGTGTGGACTCTGTGCGCGGCACATACGCAAGTCAGAGCGGATATTATTTCGCCGTCGTGGATAAAAATATCACAAATTTAGACTTCAGCTACTTCAATCTCCAGACGAAAAAATTTGAAAATTTCGGACTTGAGCTCAACCCGCGCGCCGAGGATCTTAGCACGCAGATCGGGCTAAATCCGAAAGAGAGTAAATTTGAAGCTTACAAGCAGATCGCGATCTATACCCTTGCAGCCGGGCTTTTGGTGATGTTTCTGCTTAGCAAAAATATCACGCCGCTTATCTTTGCGGTGCTGATTTTGGCGGTAAATTTCTACGCGCAAAGGCCTTACGGCACGGGCAGTATCGCGCAAAATTCCCCGGTTAGAATTCTGCCTATGCAAAGCTCCACCGTGTTTTACGTGACTAAAAATCCCGAAAAGGTTGAAATTTTAGGCACTAATAAGGAATTTTATAAAATCATGCTGGGCGGCAACAAGATCGGCTGGGTAAAAAAGGATGAGCTTGTCAAGGATTAGAGCGCTATTTTACGCGATTTGGTTTATTTTTACCGTCGTTTGCGTCGTGATCGCCATGGCGGTGAAAAACTCCTCTCATCGCCGCTTTCGCCGCATTTGGGGGCGCTTCCAGCGCTACGGCGTCGGATATGATATCGAGATCATAGGCACTCCCGATCCGCGCGCGCAGTTAGTAATCGCCAACCACCAAAGCATAATGGATATCGTCGTGCTCGAAGAAACCCATCCCGGCGATATCTGCTGGATCGCTAAAAAGGAGATCGCTGACATCCCTATCATCGGCAAAATCATCACGCTTCCGAAGATGATCCAGGTCGATCGCTCAAATCCGCGCGATCTGGTGCGGATCGTGCATGAAGTGCAGCAGCGCGTGAGCGAAGGGCGCGTCATCACGATGTTTCCCGAGGGCACTAGGCATCGCGGCACGCAGCTTTTGCAATTCCAAAGCGGTGCTAAAGCGATCGTTAGCAAGCTCGGTCTGCGAGTCCAGCCCGTGGTACTCATCGGCACGCAGCATATCGCAAACTCTCACGATTTCACCGTCCACAGCGGACACGTCAAAATCATCTACCTAGACCTGCTCGATACGAGCGATAAAGATTGGCTACAGCACGCCAGAGATACGATGCAAGCCGTAATCGACGAAAACGAAACCGCCGAAGCGTAGGCGGAATTTATAAATTTACCGATGAAATTCAAACGCGACTTTTGTTAATCCGCGCGATTTCTGTGCGCTAGCGCGTTCATTCGTCGCTTTGATTTGCGGCGTGGAATTTTAAAATTTCGTTCGTGCGCGCGGACGGCGAAATTTTAAAATTTACGCGGCGCGGAAAGATGAAATTTAGCGTATATTTAGCCATTTGCGCAAATGGCTAAACGATTTGCCGCAAGAGCAAAAGACGGCGGCAACCCGTAAGCAGTCTAAAATTTTAAATTCTTAAGGAGTGGAGAATGGCGTTTGTTACAGAGCGTATTTCAAAAGAGGATATCGAGAAATACGACTTGCTAAAACCATGCAATGAGATATGTGAAAAGTATCATCAAGTTAAGCTGGAATGGGCTATTCTAAATTCAAGAAGCTGGTGCATAGATCGAGAAAGAGGTATTTGGCTTTTTTCAGTGTGCAGTATCACTATCGGAGATCCGAGAGATATGGAATTTAGCGGTGAAGATATATGGATCTTGCACTACAAGGGCAAAGATATAGAGATTGATTTAAGGAAGATATATAATGAATATACTGGCAAAAAAGATACGGATAATCCGTTTATATTAATATATGAACTGGAATCTATAAGAAGCGATCTTGGGGATATACCAAAGCAGGAGATTGTAGATATTTTAAAAGAAATTTTAAATGAGTATAAGATAGGTGCTATAATTTCTATTCCTAGAGAGAATATTCAAGTAATTTTCAGATCTAAAATTTAAAGAAGAGGATGAAATATGAGCTATACGGCAAAACAAGCAAATGCTGAATTAAGAAAAATAGTAGAGGGAAAGTTGCCTGCGATTTAGGAAGCTATTTAGCTTCTGACGTCCATAAGTACACAGCCCGTTTAAAATTTCAACGTCGCAATATAAGTAAAATTTAACTCCCGTCCGCTTAAATCAGCGTCGGCTTTAGCTTGCGTGCCGAAAAGTCGGGCCTCTCGCCGCGAGCTAGAGCGATGAGCTCATCTGTCGTAATTAGATAAAACCCCGCGAGATCTCTGCCGAAAAGCCTTTGAATTTCATTGCTTCTGCCGTCTAAAAAATCAAGCGCGAGCTTGGAATTTACTAGCAAAAAATCGCTTCCGCTGTCAAACGCGTCAAATAAAATTTCGCCCCCCAGCCGCAGCGCGCACTCCCGCTCGCGCTCGTATATCTGCGCTCCAAGCGGCGCGCCTTCGCAGCCAAAGTGCACGATCTGCGCGCCCAACCTGCTAGCGAGCTCCTCCGCAGCCTCGTCGTACCACACGGCGACGTTAAAGCCGCTAAAATCGTGCTTCGTGCCCGCTGCGTCAAATTCCGCCATGCTCTGCGCGCTTAAAATTTTATTGCTGCGCGCGGGTTCAAATTTTAAAATGTCGCAAAACGCCCTGTATGCCGCACGGTCGTCAAACTCCATCCCCACGGCGTCGCACTTCGTAAAATACGCCATCTGCGGCTCGATGATCTCCAAAATCCTCATGCGCTCGCTCGGATGCGTCTGCATCAGGCGGTGCGCGAAGATAAAGGCGCTGTTGCCCAAAAACTCCCGTGAGCATGCGGGGATTTTCGTCGAGTAAAAATAGGGCGCGAGGCTTTTGTAAAACTCGAAATCAGAGGCGTCCGCGATGCTCTCAAAGGCTTTAAATTTATCCAAAAACGCTCGCGGCTCGCAGCGCAAATCTTTAATCGCCTCTTTTTCGCTAAGAGGCGAGATGGTTAGCTCGCTTCCAAAGTGCGCTATAAGCGTATCTAGCGGCTCTTTTACGCTCACCGTCGTGCCGCCGATTTTTACAAATTCCACTCCCTGCGCGCTGAAATAGGGATCGTGCGCGCAGATGTCGTCAAGCAGTGCCGCAAGATCGGCAAAGGGCGCGCTTTCATAAACATAGGGCTTGAAGTAGCTTGCGACGTCGCAGCGAGGATCGAAGCGAAAGAGCCTGATTAGCATTTTTCATCCTTTTTTTATGGCGAATGATACTAGAATTTGCCTTAATAATGAGTTTTTTAGGCTCAATTTTATAAAATTGCGCCTTAGATTAACGCAAAGGCCGGCTATGAAAAATTTATACACCCTAAATCACGCGCCGATAAATGCGCATTTTAGTAAAAACTCCAGCGATTTCGTCGTGCGCGAAGTGCCGCTTTACGAGCCTAGCAATGAGGGCGAGCACTGCATTTTGCTGCTGCAAAAAAAGGGCATTAGCACGCACGAGGCGTTGCGGATTTTAAGCGAACACACGGGCGCTAAGATGCGCGAGTTCGGCTACGCGGGGCTTAAGGACAAGCAAGGCCTTACGACGCAGCACGTTAGTATGCCCGCTAAATTTGAGCCCGCGCTGGACGGATTTTCGCACGAGAGCCTTAAAATTTTAAGCGTGCAAAGGCACAAAAACAAGCTTAAAATCGGGCATCTAAAGGGGAACGACTTTTTCATCCGCCTAAAAAAGGTCCTGCCGCCCGACGCCGTTAAGCTCGCAGCCGCGCTAGATACGCTAGGGCGCGAGGGCTTTGCGAACTACTTCGGCTATCAGCGCTTCGGCAAGTTTGGCGACAACGCAGCGCAGGGCGAGGAGGTGCTGCGCGGACAGAGGCGGCTTAAAAACCCCAAAATGCGCGACTTTCTAATCAGCGCCTATCAGAGCGAGCTTTTCAACCGCTGGCTCAGCAAGCGGGTCGAAATTTCAAAATTTGCGGCTGAATTTAGCCTTGGCGAGTTTGCTAAAATTTACGAACTAAGCAAAGATGAGGCACGCGAGATCGCGGCTCAACCGCAGTTTTTTAAGCTGCTAAGGGGCGAGATTTTAGGACATTTTCCGCACGGCGCGTTTTTTAGCTGCGACGATCTTGGCGCGGAGTGCGAGCGGTTTGCGAGGCGAGAAATCACGAGCGCAGGCCTTATCGCGGGGCGAGCGAAGCTGCGAGCTAGCGGGCTTGGCGGCAGATTTGAAGATGAAATTTTCGCGCCTGCTCGCGAGTTTGAGGCACAGATGAACGGCTCGCGCAGATTTGCGTGGAGCTTTATGGAGCGCGTGCAGCACGCCTACGATGCGCAAAATGCGCATTTTAGCTTCAGTTTTTACCTACCGAAAGGTTCTTACGCGACGGTCGTTTTGGAAGAAATTTTGCACCGAGATATATTCGAGGGCGCCGCGACAAACGAGGATTGAGCCGCGCCGCGCCTCGGATTAGGGCTCATGCTACGTCAAACCGCGCCGTAGGGTAGGGTTCACGCCGCACTTGCGCTACGTAGCACCGCGCCGCACCGCAGAATAGGGCTCACGTCACGCCACGCCCCACGTCAAACCTCGCCATGCCGCGCGAAATTTTACGGAATTTTAGAGCTTGCTGCGTGGATTTAAATTTATGCGGCGATGAAATTTTATGAAATTTCGTAAAATTTCATCACAGTAAGCGCGCCGCTTTGTCTAAGCCATAGAATTTAAAATTTTATTCGGCTCGGCCGTAGGTAAAATTTGCTAAATTTCACCTTTTTATAGTTGCCCAAATTCATTTTCGCCAATAACCAGCAAAATATTTTATTAAGCTTAAAATCGCTTAAGTCTTTTATCTACTATCGCTCGTTTGCCATATTTTCAAAAAAATTATTCTCTTCCCAAAAATAGCATTCTAACATTTTTAAAATTCCATTTTCTAAAAGAACCATTGCTCCTCCAATATTTTCACCAGAAAGCGTTAAATTTACATTGCCGACGAAACCGTTATTTTTGCTTTTTTCTAATATTTTTTTACACTCGAAATGGCAATAATATCCGGCTGTCGAAACCTCTCTTTTTGTAATTTTTGAATTTTCAAACTGCCTATAAAGCGCATAATCGCTTAAATCGTCACTTATTAGCTTAATAATTTCAGCTTCGATATTTGCAATATCTGTAAAATTATCGAGGGATAAACATCGTTCCGATTCTTGGTTTTCCATTTTTTATAACTCCACGTACAGTAATTTCATAGCCTTTAATATTAACTTTATGACCATTAGTAAAATTATTTGGCAACTTACCATTTGCCATATCTTTTTCAAGTTCTTTAATTATAGCATTATAAGCTTGTTGTTGATTATTTTCAAATTTATTTAAAAAATCATCTAATTTATGCCCTTTTTTGTTAAAGATATGATTTAATTTATTAACTTCTTTATCGTCGTCATCCTCCGGAGGTAATGGTGCAGGCTGGAGCTTGTACTTTGTTCATGTTCACTCCGTAAAATTTCTCTTTTAAATTCCTCAAGCCCTGAAGTTTAAGCCAAAAAAGCTATAATTGCACTCGGGTGTGGCGTGCGGTCGCTCCGTAAGGAAGAGGAAAGTCCGAGCTGCGATAAGACAAGGTTGCGTCTAACGGACGCCGGGGGCAACCCTAGGGAAAGTACAACAGAAAGCAAACCGCCGCGCAAGCGGTAAGGGTGAAAGGGCGGGGTAAGAGCCCACCGCGCGCGTGGAGACACGGGCGGCAATGCAAACCCAACCTGCAGCAAGAACGGGTGGTTTCGTCTTATATTCGAACCGTTCGCTCGAACCGATTTGCAAAAATCGGTCTAGATAAATGACCGCTGTAACGGAACTCGGCTTATAACCACACCTATTTTTACGCCGAATTTACTTATAGAATAAGGATAGAATTTTGAAAAGCTTAATTTTATGCGGTACGCTTTGCGCTGTCGTTTTAGGGCTCGAAGGCTGCGCGAGTGCAGGCGCTGATAAAGCTATAATCTTGCAAGGCGACGCTCACGATCGCGCTTGCGCAGAGGTTTATGAGCGCTACAAAGAGCTCGAAGCGGAGCTTTTAGCGGTCGAGGATCGATACGCAAACCCAAGCGTCGCGAACGATTATATACAGGCTTACGACGAGTACGAGCGCACCATCGCCTACTACAATAAAAATTGCGCGACCGATAAATAAACGGCGCAGACTGAGCGTGATTTGGTATAAGTGTGGCGTGACGCAGCAGCGCAAAGCACTTAAAATTTTATAAAATCTCTAAAAACTATTGAAAATTTTGCGCGAAGCAAAAAAATATCTAAAATTTATTACGTACGTTTGGATCTAGCGATACAAAGTCGCGGTGTGAAGCATGGGCACGATGCCTATTCATGCCCGTATTTAGCTTGGTGTATCAGCGCGTCAAGTTGCAGAATCATATGAAGGTGCCACATACTCGCGCATTGGCTAAGGAGCGCGCAATTTATTAATCAAATCGGCGCTAAGCTTTGAAGTTGCGAAGTCGCACCAAAAATTTCACCGTGTGAATTTGAATTAGTGGCTTAAAGTGGCAAAGCAATACCCCAAAATTTAGCCGCGAGGCGGTCGATGAACGATTTATTAATCGGATCGGCGTAAAGTCACACCAAAGATTCCATCAAGTGGAGTTGGTTGCTGTGCCCGTTTATGCGTCTGTCAAAGCCTCGCAGCCTCAATATAATATATTTTTCATCGATTGGATTTAAATTGGCGCCTAGGCGCTTGGATCGATCGTAAAATCAGGCCTCAAAAATCCTGTTGCTCGGTTTTGACCTACTGCGCGATTTTCGCGGCGTATAAGGGCGGTAAAACGAGATCGTTAGGGTAGCTTTAAGGTGCAGCGATTTTTTCGCTTGCGTATACGGTTTAAGGCGCTTGGTAATTTCAGTTTACTCGCAGAGTTTTAAGATGTGCGGTTTTTTGAGACCATAGCAGCGGGATTTTGGGTTTTTAGTGCGAAGGTTTTCGGCGGGTTTGCGGTGCTATGGCTTTGATTTTTGTCGAGAAATTTTAGAATTTTATTATTTTGCAGGAGAATTTTGTGTGTTTTGGCGCCGCGTCGAACTTAAAATTTCATCTTGCCGCCGCGTAAGATTGCGCGCCTAATCTTTTTGTATTTTTAAATACGGCGTATGTTTTGAGATTCGCGTCCGTTTTTAAAATTTTACTCCGAATAAACACCAGCCGCCCGGTGGATAATTTTAAAAAGCCTGCAAGCCTGCAATGCAAAAGCTAAAGCCTTATGAGAGGCAGAGTTTAAGGCCTTTGTCGATAATTTAGCCGCTCAGAATGCTACGACTTTAAAATTTCGCGAGTTAAATTTAAAATTTACGCCACTTGCTGCGGCTGATAAAATTTCGCAAGCTAAATTGCGTTGAAATTTTACGAACGGCGACAAAAAATATTCGGCGTAGAATTTTATTTGGCTTGCTTATGCGGAGCGAGGGTTTAAGCTTGCAAGTAACCGCGGTTTTTGCTTTACGCTCGTACCAACCGTCCAAAGCACCACTGCGTATTAGCGCGATGTTTATCTTGGATACGCTTTAATGCGCGAGGTTTTTGTGTCGCCGTAAAATACAAATTTATGAGCTTTCGGGATTGCAGATTAATTTTGCGCGCTTGCAGATCGTTTTTGAAATTTTATCAAAATATGAAATTATATCTGCGCAACGCCCATAAATTTCTCAGCGCTAAACGGATAATCCCGCTCGCAGCGCTATTGTCTTAAATTCGTAGTGCCTATAAGCCGCTTTTTAAAGTTTTGCCAAAATACGAAATTTCGCTCATGAATCATGGATTCCGCCTCTGAAATGTAGAATTTTGCCTGCAATTGCAAATTTACGTACGCAATAATGTGGCGTCAAATTTTGTTTCGGTATAGCAGCGCTGAATTTCTTGGGCGGAAAGCGTATCGATTGATCTTGTCACATCGTGATGAGGGCGTGCGTTTAATGCTTGAGCGGATTGAATTAGCTCGCGCGTCCATGAAATTTAGCCGATCAAATTTTATGCGCGTCAGACAGCCTTCGAATTCTGCTCGCTCGCGTAACAAATCCATTAAGCTGAGTTTTAAATTCTGTCTATCTGCCTCAAATGGAAATTTTATCTGCAAAATAGGCGAGGCGTAAATTGAATTGAATGCCGCTCGCCTGCCTGTGAAATTCCGCCGCGTTACGGCGTGCTAAGGCACCCGAAGCGCCGCATTGTGCTACGGTTTCCCTCATCACAGTTCGCTAAAACGCTCAAAGCGGGCTTTTAGAGATTTTGCATTTTTGTTTAAAAGCTCCGCTTGCGCGGCGAGCTTATCTGCGTATGTTTGAAGCGACGTCGCATACTTAGCATGCGCCTCAAAGTCCGATTTTAGCGCGTAAATTTCATCTTTTACCGATTTTATATTTTGCGCGAGCGCCTCGTCTTTTACGAAGGTGCGGATCGTGCCTAAAAGCGCCAGCAGCGTCGTGGGTGATGCCGTAAAAATGCCGATTTGCGCGCAGTATTCAAGTACCTGCGGCAGCTTCTCGCAGACATATACAAAAACTGCTTCGCTGGGTACAAATAGCACCGCAAACTCCGTGCTAAGAGGCGGTATGATGTATTTTTCCGCGATATCTGCGGCGTGCTTTTTCATATCGGAGGCGAGTTGCTTATCCGCACTAGCAAGCGCTGCGGCGTCGTTTGAGGCGGAGGCGGCGATAATTTTTTCATAGCTTTGAAGTGGGAATTTTGAGTCGATGCAAAGAATTTTTTCTTTTGCGATATGTAGCGCGCAGTCTGCGATTCTGCCGTTTGGTAGGTGCTTTTGCAGCTCGTAAAACGCGGCGTTTTGCCCATAAATCATCGATAAAATTCTCTCTAATCGGTACTCGCCGAAGTTGCCGCGTAGTTTGACATTACCTAAAATCGAGTTTAGCCTTGCGATTTCGTCACGCACCTGAAGTGAAGTTTTATTTTGCTCGCTCATTCGCGCTAGATTTTCCGCTATGTCCTTAAAGCCGCGATCCAGCGAGCTTAAATTCTCGCTAAGTGCGCTATTTTGGCGTTGCAAGCCCTCGTCCAGGGATCTATTAAGATAATAGAATTTATCACTAAAGCCGTCATTTAGGCTTTGATTTAGCTTAAAAAGCTCGGCATTTGCTCTCGCACTTTGAGCTGTGAGCCTTTCGCTTAAAAGCTCACTAAGCGCGGAGTTTGCATCGCTTATGCGGCGGTTTTGCAGCACGAGCGCGATCAGCAGGGCAAGCACTAGCGCAGCAAAAAACGCAAACGCCGCGAGCAAAATCCCATCAGTGCCCATTTTCTTGCACGCTTTGCGGATCTAAAATTTCATTTTTGTAGCGCAGATATTCGATGTCGTTGTTAAGCGCGCGATTTTCCTCAAGTAAAACCTCGTGCTTGGTACGAAGCGCGGCGATGTCGCGGCTGATGTAATAAATTTCGTTGCGGATATAAATCGCCGGCACCGTCAGTAAAAATGCAAATCCGATCAACAGATAAACGACTAAAAGCTGATAAAGCGTGAGATTTTTCTCCTTTTTTTTCTCGGCATCGTAGTTGCGTAGTAGCTCGTCTTGTGCGCCAGCAAAGCCGCCGTAGCCGCGCCCTGCAGCAAGGCTTGCATAATCATGTGCGCCCAGATCCGCGTAATTTTGATTTTGCGTGCCTGTAAAGCTTGCATCTGCAAACGCCGCATAATCCACCTTGCCGGTAAAATTGGCACCTACAAAATCGCCGTAGCTCGCTCCGCTGGAATTATCGCTGCCGCGATTGGCTGAAAGATTTGCGTCGTCGCGTCCTTTTAATTTTACTTTGTTGCTTTTATTAAATTTTGTTCCGCCGCTTTCGGAATTTAGATAGTTTTGGGTATTTGTAAAGCCTGAACTTTCGAATTCTAAGCCAGCAAAATCGTCGTAACCGCCCGCTGCGCCCGCATAGTTTCGTTTTACGGCAAGATCCGCGGCAAGCTTATCCTCTAGCTCCTCATCCGTCAGATCCTCCATAGCTCGTCTTTTCGCAAGCTCTATGCCCGCTAGATCAGATGTCCCTGCGAAGTCGTGCCCGTCATCGTCGTCGGCAAAATATTCATATTTATTCATCTAAAATCTCCATAAATTTAAAACCACAATCTTATCTTTACTCGCCGCCGAGGCGCCTGCGTCAAGATAAATTCTGCTCGAAGCCCGCAGCTCGCGTGTACCCAGCAATGAGCCGTTAAGGTAAAATTTAAAAGTCAAAGTTACGGGCAAAATTCTTCTTTGCAATTTTACCTCGGTAAATGGAATTTTATCTTAACTTGCCAAATTCTATCTTGGCCAGCAAAAACAAAATTTTACTTTAGCGGGCTATTTCGTTAATTTTGCTAGCTCTTTGCACGATATTGTATAGCAGCAGAAGCTTCAAAAGAAGCATCGCGTTAATTTTGCTCGCCTTTTGCACCGCCTGCTTGGGAAAATTCGCTTTGGTGGGTAAAAATCGAGCTCACTTTACCAAGATTGACTATTTATAAAATTTTGTCAAATAATCTGAAAAACCGCTTAAAATTTTTATCACATCTTTTACACAACTTAAAACGTTAAGTATAGATATTTATTTGCAAGATAAGCTCTATCGCCTAAAATGGCGATGAAATCAACGGCTCGCCTACAAAATTTCTTTAAAGCAAAGAATGAGATTCGACGTTACGCCGCTTGCTTTAGGCGCCAAATTTTAACTCTCACTCTGTTTTGTATCTATGCTGCCACTTAGTTTTTAAAATATGCAGCAGTCAATAAATCTCATAAAATTATACATTAAATTTAGCGTAAAATTAAACGTTAAATTTTATGATTTAGACATTGCGCGTTTGAAATAACGCTGAAAATATCATAAATTCTAAAGCGAATCTTTGAAAGCTGAATTTTAAAATTCCATAAAATTTTAAAATTTAATGCCTGCAAATCTATAAATTTTACAAAATTTCGTCAAAATTTAAAATTCATAGCAAGCAAAGACGGTTATTTCAGTCGAAAAATTCTTAGCTTTGCGCTCGCTGCTCGCGAGTTTTGCGCAAGCTCTTGCGCGTCCGCTATTATAGGGCTTTTGGTTAGGATTTTACCTAACGAATGCCCGCCGCCGCATTCGCAGCGCATAAATTCTCTAGGACAGACGCAATCGCGCTCCCACGCCCTAAATCGCTCCTTTACTATGCGGTCTTCAAGCGAATGGAATGAAATTATAGCGACAGTTGCATTAGTTAGAATTGAATCGCGCGATTTTTGCTCAATGAGCGCGAGCAGGCGTCTTAGCTCGCCAAGCTCGTCGTTTACCTCGATGCGGATCGCCTGAAATGCTAGCGTAGCCGTGCTGATGCTGCGCCCTTTAACGGGCTTCGTTCCGATTAAATTTACCAAAGCTTTGGCGCTTGTTAGTGGTGCGTTAGCCCGTGCAGTAGCTATTTTAGCAGCGATTGCGTTAGCGTTTGTTAGCTCGCCGTATTCGCGGAAAATGCGCGCCAGATCCGCTTGCGAGTAGCTGTTTACGACATACGCCGCATCTAGAGCTGTGCTCTCGTCCATTCGCATATCCAGCGCATCGCTTTTGGTGGAAAAGCCGCGCGAGTTTTTATCCAGCTGAAGAGATGAAACGCCAATGTCGGCTAAGATCCCACGAACTGCGCGGAGCTTTTGCTCGGGCAGAATTTCTAAAATTTCGCTAAATTTTGCTTTGTGGATTTCTATGCGATCTTTAAATTTACTGAGCCGCTCGCGCGAAAATTCTATCGCTTCGGCATCTCTGTCGCAAGCGATAAGCTTAAGGCGCGGATTAGCGGTCAAAATGCCATCGCTATGCCCTCCGTAGCCTAGCGTGCAGTCGATAACGTAGCCGTCCTCAATCTGCGAAAATGCTGCGATCGTTTGCGAAAAAAGCACCGGAATATGTGGAGCTTGCACCTGAATTTATCCTTTTGAAATTTCTAATCCTATATAATAGCGAAATTTTTTACAAAGGCGAGAGATGGACGAGTATTATTATGAAATTTTACGCAAAATTTCGCTTTCGATGTTTAGAGATAGGCTTTTTGGGATCTTTCACGGCTCGATTTCAGCAAAAATTAAAGAAAATCAATTTTTGATCAACAAAAAAGATGCGATTTTCGATAGCCTGGATAGAGATGATTTTATAACGCTGTTTTCAAAAAAAGACTACCGCTGGCAGGATGCTAGCATCGATAGCGACATACATATAAATATCTACAAAAATATAAAAGAGGCGAAATTCGTAACCTACGCGACACCGCCGTATCTCGTCGCATATACGCTGGAGCATGATTTTATTTTGCCACGAGATTACTTTGGGGTGAGCAAATTTAAGCGCATTGAAATTTACGATCCTAAGAACTACGACGACTGGCACGAGCGCGCGCCGTACGAAATTTGTAACTATATGATAAATGAAAATAGCGATATAATGGTGATTCGCGGTTATGGGGTTTTTGCCCATGCAAGGAGCGCGCAGCAAATGGCAAAAAAAATAGCGATTTTAGAAATGAGTTCAAAGCTGCTTTTGCTAAGCTAAGATTAATGTATACCAAATCATTTACTAACGCGTTATAATTCGCTAAAAATGCCTATTTTTCAGCCTTACATAAGGTTTTATCTGTATAATTACTAACAAAAATTTTCTTTAGTTAGCTATTTAAGGATTTAGATGATAGAATGGATGCAAAAGCATAAGAAGTCGCTTATACCGACTATTTGGATAAGCACGATAGCTTTCGTGGGCGCAGGCTTCGTCGGCTGGGGCGCATATGATATGAACGCTAACCGCGCAGGCTCAATCGCTAGAGTAGGGCAGATTTCCATAACCAATCAAGAATATAAGATAAAATCAACCGAGTTATACAATAGATTAAACGCTATGAGCGATGGGCAATTTACTCAAGAACAAGCCAAAAATATGCATCTAGATCAGATCGCAGTAGATCAGCTAATCGGCGAGGCATATTTTCTAAATTTTGCTAAAGATTTAGGCATTCAGGCTAGTGATAAAGATGTCGCGGAGTTTGTAGTAAGCTCGCCGAATTTCCAAGAAAATGGCGCATTTAGTAAGGAACTTTACGATAATGTCGTAAGGAATTCAGGACTTACTAAAAAGGAATTTGAGCGCAATCTACAAAAGGTCCTAACTTTAGAAAAGCTCGGCAAAGCACTAAAAATAACGCCTAGCCCTAAGATCGTAGAAGTATTTGCAGCATCACAGCTGATGCAAGATAAAGTATCGGCCGAGATTATCTACGCAGACACTAACGTTACGTTTAACGACGACGAGCTAAAGAAATTTTGGGAAGGCGAGAAATCGCACTTTATGACCGAGAAAAAATATAATCTAGGGGCCTATTTCGTGGCGCCTAGTAAAGCCGACGTGAATGAGACGGAACTAAGTAAATTTTATGAAGAGCACAGAGGCGAGTATAGAAGCCTGGATGATAAATTATTGGATTTTGCAGAAGCCAAACCTAATGTCTTAAAAGATTACCGAATGGATCAGGCTAAAAAAATTGCAAAAAAAGATTTTCCAGATATTAAAAAAGGCAAAATCGATACTAATGAAACCATAGTTGCTACGGCTAGCAATTTTCCAATATCTGAGATTGAGGTGGCAAAGCCAGGAGATGTCATCAAGCCTTTCGAGTACAAAGGCGGATATCTGATTGCTAAACTGAACGGCGTAGAGCAGCCTAGGCAGATGAGCTTTGAAGAGGCTAAGTCTTTAGCTTCTAAAGAATTTAAAACGAAGAAACGCAAAGAGCTACTTGAAAAAAGAGCCCAAGATGCGCTTAAAAATTTCAAAGGCGAAGATTTCGGCACCTTATCTCTAAGTAGTAAAAACAATACCAAGCTAAGCGATGACGAATTTTATAAATTTCTTATTGATATGTTTAATAAGCCTGCGAAAGAAGGGATAGTGATGTTTGATAACAAAGCCGTAGTGTATAAAATTTTACAGCAGAGCCTAGGCAGCAGCGAAGAGATAGATAAAGAAAAAGCGATCGTAGCCGATAGGATAACCGCGTTATTAAATTCCAATCTACAAGACGATCTAACCAAAATGCTAGAAAAGCGCTATAAAACCGAAAGATATTTTAAAGGTAAAGACAGTGAGTGAGTATATTTTAGGTCTAGATATAGGCTCAACTAAAATTCGCGCGATAATCGCTAAAAATGACGGCATTTTTACGGTCTTAGGCGTTGGCGGAGCCGATACTTTAGGTATCAAAAAGGGTGTTATAACAAACATAGAGCAAGCTGCGGGCTCAATAAAACAGGCGGTAAAAGCAGCGGTAAAAGGCGCTGGCAGAAGCTATGATAAAGCTATTATATCGATCTCTGGCTCATACGCCAAAAGCGTTAAATCTCGCGGTGTCATAACCATGGAAAATGAGATCGGGTTGGATGAAATAAAGCGTGCCATGCAGGTTGCCGAAGCTCAGGCTAACGTGCCTAGCGATAGCGTGATTTTACATGTGCTCCCGTATGATTTCAGAGTCAACGAGCAGGAACACATCGAAGATCCGCTCGGTATGAGCGGAACTCGCTTAGAGGTATCCACGCATATCGTTATCGCCCCTGAAAGCTCGATTAAAAATTTGAAAAAATCCGTAGAGATGGCGGGCGTAAAGGTCGATAACATCGTCCTTTCGGGCTACGCATCATCCATATCCACGCTCAGTAAAGACGAAAAAGAACTCGGCGTCGTGCTGATCGATATGGGCGGCGCTACGTGCGATATAGTCATCCACCTAGGGAATTCCTTGCGTTATAACGATGTTGTGATGTTCGGCTCTAATAACGTTACTAACGATCTATCGCGCGCTCTGCACACGCCGCTTCCATATGCGGAAAACATAAAGATCACCTACAACGATCTAATTAATCAAGGCAATAGCGAAGTTGAATTGCCTGCTTTAGGCGATAGCGAATCGGAAAATCACATAATAAGCCTTGAGATCATTTCGCAAGTAATCCTTGCTCGCGTTAAAGAGACTTTCGATATGATAGCCGATAAGATCGAAAGAAGCGGCTATAAAGACCGCATAGGCGCAGGTATCGTGATCACCGGCGGTATGGCGAAGCTAGACGATGTGCGCGATTTAGCGGCGATAGTTTTTGATAACACTTCCGTTAGGGTTGCAAGAGCAAAGAGCGTGGGCGGTCTGCACGAGATCGCCGATGATATTTCAAATTCTTGCGCACTAGGACTTTGCATGTATGGTTTCGGCGAATTCACCCCTTACGAGATGGACTCTAACGGCAAACTCCGCTACAAAGACGAAGTTATAAACAAGGCTCCGAAACGAAATGTGAACGAATATTATGAAAAAGAGGTCAGTAAGGCGATAGAAAAAGAGGGCATCAGAGCGGATAGCGGTGCGGCTAAGAAGGAGGATCTAAATATCCAACTTCCCAAAAAAGACGGACAGAATTTTTTCAGTAAAATTTGGTCGTCTATGAAAAATTGGTTTTAAATTTTAAGCTAAGGAGATACTCGTGAAAGGATACAGCATGGAAGAAAGAAAGGGCATCTACGGTGCCAAGATGAAGGTTATCGGCGTCGGCGGCGGCGGATGCAACATGATAAATCATATGATCCGCGAGGGTTTTACTAAAACAGACGTCGAACTAATGGTGGCTAACACCGATGCGCAGGCTTTAGAAAAATCGATCGCAAATACTAGAATTTTACTCGGCGAAAGCACCACCAAAGGCCTTGGCTGCGGTATGGATCCAGCGCTTGCTAAGATGGCTGCGGAGGAGAACTACGACGATCTTAAAGACCGCTTGGACTACTCCGACATCGTTTTCGTTGGCTCCGGTCTAGGCGGCGGCACCGGTACGGGCGCTGCGCCTATCGTCGCTAAAGCTGCGAAAGAGAAAAAAGCGCTAACTATCGGCGTCGTTACTACCCCTTTCGGTTTTGAGGGTAAAAAGCGCATGCGACTAGCGCAGGAAGGCCTTGAAGAGCTTAAAAAAGAGTGCGATTCCATAATCGTTATCCCAAATCAAAATTTATTGAAGATCATCGATAAAAAAACCGGCCTAAAAGATGCCTTTAAGATCGTAGATAATGTCCTATTCCAAGCCGTAAACGGTATGATCTCCGTGATCTTAGAGTCCGGCGATAGCGATATCAACGTCGATTATGCCGACGTTAAAAAGGTAATGACTCACCGCGGTTTGGCATTGATGGGTATCGGCGTTAGCGAAGGCGACGGCGCGGCAGAGGAAGCGCTAAAAAGTGCGATACAATCTCCGCTTTTGGATAATACCTCCATCCACGGCGCTATGGGCGTGTTAGTGCATTTTAAGATGTCGCCTGATTGCTCCTTGCTTGAGATTGAATCCGCGATGAATATCATCGAAGATACCGTGGATAAGGATGCCGACGTTACTTGGGGCACCACCACCGATCCTAAGATGGAAAACAACCGCGTCGAAGTTACTCTCATCGCCACCGGCTTTGAAAGGAGCATCGAGGAAAAAAAGCAGGTCGCCAGCGATAACGTAGCCGATCGCAGGAAGGCACTTTTAGAGAGCATGGGTCGAAATTCTATCTTTTCTAGACAAAAGGTAAGTAGCGGCGATTTTAACGGAGACGAAACCTACGACGAGCTCGACGAGCCCGCATTCCTACGAAACCAGATGGACTAAATGCGCAGACGAGATAGGCAGCTAAGCGAAGATGAGGCGTTAAAAATCATCGACGAGAGCGAATACGCTACGCTTAGCTGCATAGACGATAGTGGCGAAATTTTTAGCGTGCCTATCTCGCCGGTGCGCGATGCAGACGTTATTTATATCCACGGCGCGCCTGCCGGCACAAAGGCGAAACTCTTTCAAAACGGACGCGCGGTAACGGCGGTTTTTGTTAGCTACAACCGCGTTCCTACCCCAAGCGACGAAGAATACCGATCTATCGCAAACGACGCTGCCGCTTTAGGCTCTAGAGTTTATACGACAGAGTACCGCAGTGCGATCGCCGTTTGCGAAGCAAACGAAGTGTTAGATGACGAGCGTAAAATTTACGCCCTGCGGATACTATGCGAAAAATACACCCCAAACTACATGTCGCGCGTGGAATTTGCCTCCAGAGCATCCCTAAAACGCACGAAAGTGTATGAGCTTAAAATAAAATCCGTAACCGCAAAGGCTAAAATTCTATAATGCGTCCAAATTTGCGCTTCCTACGCTATGCCTTACTTTGCGGAATCTCTTCTTTTGTATGTTTTTGTCCTTTTTGTCGACCGCCCTACTTTACTTGCGATCGACATTCGCTTGGGTTTAGTGCGGTACCTCTTTTCAACGCCGCTATTTGATTTCAGCTATGATGGGCTTTAAAGGAGCGAGATTGAAATTTTTTGTAACCGCCGTGAATACGGAGGTAGGAAAGACATTCGTTACGGCTTCGCTTCTGCGGGCGTTTTTGCAAAGCGGTCGCACCGCAATCGCGCTAAAGCCCGTGCAGACGGGATGCGAGATGCGCAGTGGCGTGCCGGTTGCGCCGGATGTGAGCGAGTATGCTAAAGTAAGCGCAGATAGCGACATTGCGCCGATTTATGCGTTTAAATTTCCCGCTTCGCCGCACTACAGCGCGAGTCTAGAGTGCCGCGAGATCAAGACGGATGAAATTTTAAAATTTATCGACGCTCATTCGGCGCAGTGTGAAATCACGCTGATCGAAGGCGCAGGCGGTATTTTCGTGCCGCTAAATCCGCGCGAGAGCTTTTTGGACGTGATGAGAGCGGTAGATGCGCCGATCGTTCTGGTCTGTAAAAACGAGCTGGGCGCTATAAACAGCGCGCTTTGCAGCGTCTATGTCCTGCGCTCGCACGGGCTTAAAATCGCGGCACTGGTTCTAAATTTTACCGACGAAAAGGACGAAATTTGCATATCAAACGCAGCGTATCTGAAAAGCAAGCTCAAAGGCATACCCGTAATATCGCTACGCAAATTCCAAAAGGACGACTTTACAGCAGCAGCGCGCTCTTTTGAAAATTTTATCGCCTCGCTAAATTTTAACGATCCGTCGCAGATGGACGCGAGTGCGGCAAATTTAAACGAAACTGCTGCGGTAGCCTTGGATGCGGCGCAAAGCGGTCAGAAGGGTGCAAATTTAGATGAAAATTCCAAAGATCGCGAGGCTCACTGCACTTTAGGCGCAGCGCAGATCCGTAAACAAGAGAGCGAAATTAAAAGTAGCCGCGCCGCGCCGCCGCTCATGAGCATTTCAAACACGGGCCCCATTGATCTAAACTTCGATGCGAAGCATCTTTGGCACCCCTACACTTCCGCGACGCATCCGCTTAAGGCGCACGGCGTGCTACGCGCCGAAGGCAATAAAATTTACACGACGCAGGGCGCGCTGATCGACGGGATGAGCTCTTGGTGGTGCGCCGTTCAAGGATACGGCAGCGAGGCGTTAAATGCCGCGGCGACCGCGCAGATGAAGGAATTTTCTCATGTGATGTTCGGCGGGCTTACTCACGCGCCCGCGATAAATTTAGGCAAAAAGCTACTCTCGATGTTGCCGCAATTTGATCGTATCTTTTACGCGGACAGCGGCTCAGTAGCGGTCGAGGTGGCGTTGAAAGCGGCGATCTGCTATCAGCAAAACGTATCGCCTAAAAAGAATAAAATTTTAACCGTCAGAGGCGGGTATCACGGCGATACGTTCGGCGCGATGAGCGTTTGCGATCCGGTCACCGGCATGCATTCGCTATTTAGTGGTATCTTGGCGCGTCAAATTTTTGCACCGCGCCCGAGCTGCCGCTTCGACGCGCCGTTTGACCCATCTAGCACGGATGAAATTTCTAAAATTTTTAAAGAAAACAAAGATGAGATCGCGGCCATCATCATCGAGCCCGTCGTCCAGGGAGCCGGCGGGATGTGGTTTTACCATCCGAAATTTTTGGACCATCTCCGCGAGCTGTGCAACGAAGCGGACGCGGTGCTCATCTTTGACGAGATCGCCACCGGCTTTTGGCGTACGGGCAGGGTATTTGCATACGAATACTGCGGCGCGGCGCCCGACATAATCTGCATAGGCAAGGCGTTAAGCGGCGGATTTATGAGCTTTGCGGCTGTTTTGACGAACGAAAAGATCGCACACGGCGTGAGCAGAAACGGCGGCGTTTTGATGCACGGACCGACCTTCATGGCAAATCCTCTAGCTTGTGCCGTTTCGCTTAAAAATTTAGAAATTTTATGCGCGCAGGACACAGCGCAAAAAGTCGCGCAAATCCACTCCGACCTGCAAGAGGGCTTGAAAGAGTGCAGGAGCTTAGACGGCGTGGCGGACGTTCGCACCTTGGGCGCTATCGGCGTCGTAGAGATGAAGGAGGCGGTGGACGTAGAGGCGCTGCAGGAGTTTTTCGTAAAAAGGGGCGTTTGGATCAGACCGTTTGGCAAAAATATCTATCTCATGCCGCCGTTCATCACGCCCAGAAGCGATACGCAAGCGCTTTGCGAAGCGATCTGCGATGCGGTAAAATTAAAAATTTATAAAGGATAAATGTGCAAATTTTAATCGCATTTATAATATTTCTACTTTTGCTAGGCTTCTTGGAATTTCGCAAAAAGACCGCCCTTGAGGGTTTTTTGGTCGCAGACAGAAAGGCGAGCGCTTTTGAGATTGCATTTTCTATAGTAGCTACCTGCGTGGGCGGCGCAGCTACGATCGGCGTGGTATCGAATATGCAAAAGTACGGGTTTGCCGCGGTTTGGTGGCTTTTAAGCGGCGCGATCGGACTGATGATTTTAGCGATTTTTATTGCAAAAATTCTACGCGCGAGCAAGGCGCTGACATTCGCGCAGATAGCAGAAATTTTTATCGACAAAAGAGCCAGGCTCGTTAGCGCGGTTATCATTTGCGTGGCGTGGTGCGCTATCTTAGCGGCGCAGTTTAGCGCTAGCGCACGCATACTCTCGACGTTTGATCTAAATTTCAACTCCTCACTGCTCATCGGAGGAGCGGTCATCATCGTTTATACGATTTTGGGCGGGCAAAGAGCGGTCATTAGAAGCGATGTATATCAATACGCTATCGTGATCGCGGCGTTTTTGGCAGTTTTGCTCTGGCTAAATTTTAATTCGCCGCAGGTATTTGAAAATGTAAATTTTACGCTCAAAAATGACGCCTTCGGATACGATAAGATCGGATATTATCTGCTGGTTATCGGTACTAGCTACGTGATCGATCCGATGCTGTTTTCTAGAATTTTAAGCGCAAAGGACGAGCGCGCGGCGATCCTAGGCTCTATCTTCGGTGCTGTTGGAATCGCAATCAGCAGCATAATGATCGCTTTTATAGGTTTTGGCGCGATGAGCCTTGCGGCCGACGGCACGAGCGGCGAAAATCTGCTTAACGTAAGCCTTTTTAACGCGCTGCCTGCATCGTTGGGCTCGGTTTTGATGCTGGGGCTATTGGCGGCGATCATATCCTCTGCGGACACCTGCTTGATCACGGCTTCTAGCATCTTCGCGCACGATATTTTGCGAAGCGAGGATCTAAAAATTTACCGCATCGCTACGCTAGGCTTCGGCGCGATCGCGCTACTTTTGGCAAGCTTCGGCGGCGAAATTTTAAACTATCTCTTCGCGGCGAGCAACATCTTCGTAAGCGGCGTGGCGACGGCGCTATTTTTCGCCATCATCTTTCGCGGCAAGATCGATAAGGATCTCGTTTTGTGCGCCATGTACCTAGGCGGCGCCTTGGGGCTAGCCGCGGCTATTAGCGGTATAAATGCCTTTGCCGTAGTGGGGATCATTACGGCGTGCATTTTATGCCTGGCGGCTAGGTTTAAATTTAACGTAGCCTTTTCAAAGCCCGATCCAGACTGCGTCTGCATACCCCAAGCAAGCAAGCACGAGAAAGAGTGAGCCCGCGGTGTGATAAAATTTCACGCGAGCGGATACTGCGCGCATTTAATAAGATCGTTATCGCATAAGAGCAGAGCTACTAAATTTATCCCGTTTTGCATTGTAAGATTGATGGTCTCTTTATGCGCCGCAAACGAGATTATCTGCGTAGTATCTAAATTTAAAAAGGGGCGAGAAATCTCCCGCCCCTGAAATTTTATATAGGAT
>NZ_CALJPC010000088.1 GCF_937981295.1 uncultured Campylobacter sp. | reverse complement strand
TCTAACGGCGAAAATTTTAAAGTCCCGAATTCTGAAATCCAGAATTCCGAAGCCTCTAATTTTGAAGTTTCAAATTTTGAATCCCAGGATTCTGAAGTCTCAAATTCTAAGCCTTCAAATTTCGAAGCTTCAAATTCTGAAACCCTAAATTCCGATCCTGACGCTTTAAATTTAGAAACCGAAGCGGCTCTGAATTCCGCCTGTGAAAACAGCGCAGAGCAGCAAAATTTTATCTTGGATGACAGCGGCTCTTTGCAGCAGAATTCCAAGGCTAGAGATTACGATAAAGAACCGATAATCATCAAAGACCATACATATTATGAATTTATGATTTATCAATTTCCGGCGCTACTGATAGGTTTTATTATATTTTTGACTTTTGCTACCATAGTAAATCCCGTTAGTCTTAAGACTTTTCGAATGCTTCCGTCTATATTGATTTCATTGTTGACCGTAATTAGGGATAAAGACGGCATGTATTTTGAGTTTAAAAATGATAAAATTCTGTATTATTACAAAAACAAGATCCGTAAAATTTTCGAATTAAATAGTATAGGTGCGATGATAATTAGCTTTGATTGCAGACACAGTATGCGGCAAAGGATAAATTGGTTTATAAAAATAGCACTACTTCTTTGGATTTTATTAATTTTTGCCGCCGATGCATACGATATGACAATCGGCGAAAGCATAACTGATATATTGTGTATTTTTGTTTTAGCCGCATCAGGAATTTTCGGAGCAAAGGCTATTATACACCTACGCAACGGCAGCCTCGGTTTTTTCGGTCTTCACGATCAGCTTGTGCTTTATAAAGAAAACGCTGAGGTCGAGATACTAAATATCTTGATGGCAAATAAAGAGGAGTATCTGCAGCTGAGAGATTATTTTATGCAAACGATGCAAAAAGATATAAACAATCTTCAGCGCACGATGTCGATTTTCAACGAAAAGATAGAATTTAGAAAATTTAAATTCTAGCGATTAAAGGATCGCTATATATTTTTCCGAAGCGCCCTTCGGCTTGGGATTTACGGCGTAAAATTTTAACTTTTTAAAATATTAAATTTAATATAAATTTAATATTTTTTGTGATTAAATTTCGCAATCGTTTATCATAATATCCAAAGGATCAAAAATGAAGTTATCTTACGTTGTGGCGGGGGGTTTGCTATGGGGCGCCTTGATCGCAGACGATGCTGCGAGCAAGGACGTAAATTTAGGCACGATAATCGTATCGTCGAATTTTAAAAAATCTATCTTGCAAGAGCCCACGAAGGTGGAGATCGCGGGTAAAGACACTATTTTAGAAAACGGCGACATCGCAAAATCGCTTTTGAACTTAAGCGGCTTTTCGATGGAGCGCAAGGGCGGAGGCGGCAGCGAGGTTTATTACCGCTCGCAGACGGCGTCCAGACTGCCCGTGCTCATCGACGGCAGCACGCTAAACGGCGGCTGCGGCATGCGTATGGATACGCCCATCACCTACATCTCGGCGCAAAACTACAACTCCGTGCGCATCGTCAAAGGTCCGCAGGACGTCAGATATGGAGCGCTCATCAGCGGCGGTATTTTCTTCGATCGAGATATTTTAAGACTAGATAAAACGCAATTCGGCGGGAATTTTAGCGTGCTAGGCGGAAGCTTTAGACGCTTCGAAACCGTAGCCGACGCCGTCGTGGGCAATGAATGGGGCAGCTTGCAGATCTCGGGCGGGCATTATGAAAGCGGCGACTATAAAAGCGGCGGCGGACAGAAAATGCATACACACTATAAACGTAACAGCGTCTCACTCGTAGGCACGATCACGCCTACCGATTCTACCGCCATTCAGCTTAGCACGGATCTGGGCGAGGGCGAAGCGGCGTATGCGGACAGGATGAGGGACGGCGTGCAGTTTGACCGTAAGTCTTTCGGACTCAAATTTGAACAAGACGTCGGCGAGCACAAGATCAGGCTAAGTTCGTACTATCATCAGATCGATCACATAATGGACAACTTCACCATGCGTCCGGTGGTACCGGGCACGGGGCGCGGCAAGGGATATAGCATCAGCCACCCGATACGCGATATGTATGGCTTTAAGCTAGAAGGCGAGCTAAATTTCGACAATCTAACAAGCTATCTTGGCACTGGGTACTCTGAGGATGTATTTAAGTGGAGAGGCGCCGGAACGGGCGGAGCCGGCGTATCTAAAGCCGAAATGGACGCAGCCGTATCAAAGCCGCACGTAAAAGAGCGCAAGGTAACGTATAAAACGATCTACACTCAAAACGAATACGTCCTTGAAAACGACTACGGGCTTTTTGGCGGACTTAGGCTGGACGCGGGCGAGAGAAAACTGTTAAAAACGCATAAGAGCAGGAAAGAAAATTTATTTTCAGGATTTTTTAGATACGAAAAATATCTGCAAAATTTAACGCTTTATGCTGGGTTAGGGCACGCACAAAGACTACCTGATCACTGGGAAACGAACAAGGACGCGAACTTAGAGCTACGTAAAGAAAGAAATACTCAGCTGGATTTTGGCGCCGTACTGAAAGATCAAAATTACGAAATAAACGCAAATTTTTTCGTCTCAAAGATGGATGATTACATAATGATAAAATATAGTCCTATGGGCATGTCCTCAGACGCCTTTAATACCGACGCCCTGCTATACGGCGGCGAGATCGAGGGCACTACGCTGCTAGCCGATATGTTTAGGCTGGGGGCGGGAGTATCCTACGTCTACGGCAAGGTGACTAAAAACGCGGGCGGCTTAAAAGATGGCGACGCGCTGCCTAAGGTTTCGCCTCTAGCGTTTAAACTAAGCGCCGGTTTAGAAAAGCCAGACTGGTTCGTCAAAGCCGACTTCTACACTAACGCGTCGCAAAACCGCGCGCAAAAAGGCTACGGCGACGTAGGCGGCATGGACCTGGGCAAGAGCGATAGCTTTTGGACGCTGGGGCTAAGCGCGGGCTATAAATACAAAAATTATCAATTTTTGCTAGCGGCGGAAAACCTAAACGACGCCAAATATGCCTATCATAACTCAAAAGGCGGCTACGGCGGCGGTATCGCAGGCTACGAGACTATCCCCAACGGCACGAGGCTTTATGAGCCCGGCAGAAGCTTTTGGGCGAAATTTAAAGTGCATTTTTAAGGCCTAGATCGTCCGGATTTGGCGCGTTTTAGATTTTGTATCGGATTGGGCGACACCCCATTTCGGCGCACTGCGCAAGAACTGTGCGAGCTTGCAAACAGACGCTAAAGTATAGATGAAATTTGCAAGTGCCTTGAGCAGCCGAGCTCGCGCTAAATTTGTACGGCTAGGCGCGGCTTTTGTCGTCCGAGCCTTTTTTTCCGCACGGCGTTGAAGCCTCGGTGCGGCCCGCGGCGGATATGATACTTATTCGGGCGTGATCTCACGCGACAAGCGCCGGCACAGAAGGCGGTTGTGCGATTTGAGATGAAATTTGGCCCGCAGATCAGTTTAAAGCTTTGTACAAAAAGGCGGTTTCGCGGCGCCTGATCCGTCGGCATCGTTTCGGTTCGTCGGGCTTGCCTGCGCGCGACGGACGCGCGGTAAAATTTAATGAGCTTTAAGTGGCGGCGCTATAAAATGGCGCGTCCATCAAATTAAAGGCGGCAAATGGATCAAAGCAGGCTAGATGAATTAAAAAAGCCACTACAAAAGCGACATCAAGAGCCGAAGCGAGGTTTGGAACAAAATTCTAACGGCGAAAATTTTAAAGTCCCGAATTCTGAAATCCAGAATTCCGAAGCCTTTAATTTTGAAGTTTCGAATTCTAGAACCTTGAATTTCGAAGCCTCGAATTTTGAAATCCTGAATTCTGAACCTCCGAATTCCAAAGCACCGAATTCCGCTACTGATGCTTTAAATTTAGAAGCCGAAGCGGATCAGAATTCTGCCTGTGATAACAACGCAGAGCCGCAAAATTTTATCTCGGATGATAGCGGCTCTTTGCAGCAGAGCCCCAAAGCCAGGGATTACGACAAATATCCAATAATAGTAAAAAATTATGAGAGGCTGCTAATATCTACAATTACATTTTTATACGCGCCTATGATTTTAGGTGGATATATCCTAAGTATATGGGATTTAATTTTTTCAAAACACCATATATCGATGATGGAAATAGGCTCTAGCGTTATATTTGGAATTTTTATAGCGATAGTATTGAGACTTATTTATAGCAGCTGCGTTAGCAACAATAATTGCAAAATCTACTTTATGAATAATTCTATAGATTTCTATAACAACGGCGAGCTTGAGAGAAGGACCAACAATCTTCATTTAAATGATGTGATAGGCAGACCATTTTGGGGATATTGCAACGATGATAAAATTCGCCGCTTCATTTATAATATTATTATAATTTTTTCTATTGCAGCACTATCGTTTTTATCATCGCAAATTTTATTATTCTTTATTTTTTCAATACTTTCTGCAATCTTTTTGAAAATATTTTTTCACTTTTTAATTGTAGGCAATTTTAAGAATTTTTCATTCTTTTCTGCAATCGTAGTAGATTATCCGTACTATGAGCAGGAAAATACTTATTATTTAAGCTCTATTTTATCGGCAAAAAATTATTTAGTTTGCGTATATGATGCGGAAAGGCTAAACGAGATAAAAGAATGGTTTTTAATTAGAAAACATATCGATATTGATAAAATAGAAAAATATTATCTTAGCTAAAGCGAGCGGTTATGGATACAAGAAACAAAGAGGTTGAGTTTAGAGATTACGACAAAAATCCGATAATAATAAAAGACTATGCTTTTTACGACTATATGAAATATTCCACGATTGCTACGCTTATAGGATGCTTATTCTTCATCTCGGTCGTTACCGTAGTAAACCCCATTGAGCCCAAAAATTTTAGACTACTCCCTTTCGCTTTGGTAATATTTTTTACCAGGCAAAAGCAACAAAAGGGCGTCTATTTCGTATTTAACGATTCGGATATCAAATATTACAAAGAAGATAAAGCTTATAAATCTTTGAAGCTTGAACAAATCGGCGCCGTTGCGGTCAGTTTTGATCCGCGCTGGGACCGGCAGCAGAGGATAAGCATACCTGAAATGCTATTTTTGTCGCTTTGGCCTTTGGGCGCATACGTTATGCGCGGAATGCATGCGATGATCGCGCTAATTTCGATGATAGCAATTAGCCTATTCGGAGCGGGTATATTGATGCATCTTAAAAATGGCAGTTTCAGATGCTTAGGCGTCTATGACCGACTTGTGATATACGGCGAAACGGGCGATCTTAGAATTATAAATGTTTTGATTTATAGCGAAAAAGAGTATCTGGAATTAAGAGAGTATTTTATGCGCAAAACGCATATAGATTTAGATACCGTCCCACGCACCTTGTCGGTATTTAGCAAAAAGGTAAAATTTAGAAAATTTAAATTCTAATGCTCCGCTTGAAATTTTGCCTTTAAAATTTACGCTCTAATCATTGCCGCTTTCATATGCGCCGAGCTCTACGAGATTGCCGTCAGGATCGCGCAGATAGATACTTTGCATAGCTCCACGCGCGCCTGTGCGAGGCACGACGCCAAGCTCTATTTGCGCCCCTTTGCTTTCAAGCTCCGTTTTGAGCTGCTGCGCGCTTTGCCCCTCGCAGATGAGGCAAAAGTCCGCCGAGCCTGCGCTAGGACGCGCTGCAAACGGCGCAAACTCGCCCGCACGAGTGTGAATATTGATCTTTGAGGAGCCGAAGCGCAGGCTGTGTTTGCCGCCCTCGCAAACATGCTCTAAGCCCAAAATTCCTTCGTAAAATTGCACGCATTTTTGCAGATCCTCCGTAACTAGGACGAAGTGATCGATCCCTTTGATTTTCATTTCATCTCCCTGTGCGCTTGCAAGTCGCAAAATTTTTACGCCTCGCGGTGCAATCTTGGAATTCTGCCGTGAAATTCGCAACTAAATTTCAAATGCTCGTAGCAAAAAATCAAAATTCCGCGACGTAAATTTTAAAATTCTAAAATTTAGCCTAAGTAAAAATGGAGCGCGAGTAGAGCCTGGCTTTAGTAAAATTTGACCCGACGAAATTCCGTCTAGCTAGCGCCGCAAATTCTAATCCCGCGATTTCAAAACTAGCGATTTTAAAATTCTCTTGCCTACCTCGACGCCGGGCTGATCGTAAGTGCTGACGCCTAGTATTGCTCCGGTAGCGCTGGTTAGCAGCTCGAAGTAGTAAAATAGCTCGCCCACGCTCTGCTCACAAAGCTGCGAAACCTCGATTAGATCGACGCTGATACCCTCATTTAGCACAGCTTGCAGCGTAGCATCGCACTGAAGATTTAGTACCTCATCTAGTCGCATGCCGTTTACGAAGTCGCAGCCCTCAAGACCTTGCAGACTGATACCAGGTACCGCGTCCGTAGTGCCGTTGTCCGTGAGCTTTAAGAAAGTCACGGTCTTATCCTTTACGCCGTCCATTATGAGCTGAAGGAAGCTGTGCTGATCGCGCGAGCCTACAAGCCCTACAGGAGTAAGCCCCTCGCGGCTAAAGCCGATCTTTTTACCTAGGCTCTCCGCCCAGAGCTGTACGTACCACTCGCCCAATGCGCGCAGCGCGTCGCCGTAGCTAAAAAGGACATTGATTTTCGCACTTTTGTGCGTGGCGTAGTGATGGGCTTTTCGCAGAATTTTATTCTCCGCGATTTTAGCGGGATCGCCTGCTAAAATTTCATCCAGATACCGTTCTTTTGCGGCGGCAGCCCCGCGCAACATCGCGCTTGCATCAAGACCTAACCCAACTGCGGGCACTAGCCCTACTGCACTTAACACGCTAAAACGACCGCCTACGTTAGCAGGCATATTTATCACGCAGGCGCCGTGCTCACGCGCGAAGATATCAAGCGGCGAGCCCGCATCGGTGATAAAGATGAAATTTTTTGCTAGCGTCTTTAAATTTGAAATTCCAAAACGCTGCAAAACGACCTTAAAAAGCGAGATCGTTTCAATCGTGCCGCCCGATTTAGAGGATACTATGAAAATCGTGCGAGCAAAATTTAACCCTTCAAGCGCGCGGTTTACACTGTGCCCGTCGAGATTGTCTAAAATTTCAAAGCGCAAATTCTTTCTTACGCGCGGACGCAGCATCTCATAAAGCGCTCGCACGCCCACGCTGGAGCCGCCGATGCCTAAAAGCACGACCCCGTCGTAGCTTCGCGCGCTAAAAAATTCCTTCGCCTGCGCTATTACGCCCGCGCCTTGCTGCGGCAGGCGGTAGTAGCCTATCTCGCCGCTTTCGTATTCGGCGCGGATCTTTGCCGCTACCTCTTCTAGCGCACCCTCTTTTGCCGGCGGGAAAAACAGCTCATTTTTTACCATCGCCGAATTCTCGCTCGTAGAAATATTTGATCGCGTCCACGTAGCCTTTCACCGAGCCGCAGTCGAAGCGAGTGCCTTTAAATTTATATGCGATCACCACGCCGTTTTGAGCCTGTTTCAAAAGCGCGTCGGTGATCTGCACCTCGCCGTTTTTACCGGGCGCCGTCTGCTCGATGAGATCGAAAATATTGGGCGTTAGGATGTAGCGCCCGATGATGGCTAAGCTTGACGGAGCCTCGCTAGGTTCAGGTTTTTCGATCATATCCGAGACCATTATTAGATCGTCGCTGATGCTTTTGCCGGCGATGATGCCGTATTTGTTTACGTCCTGCGGCGGCACCTCCATCACTGCAACGACGCTGCAGCGGTATTTTTCGTAAATTTTAACCATCTGCGCAAGCACGCCCTCGCCGTTTTCGTTCACGCACAGATCATCTGCTAGCACCACGCCGAAAGGCTCGTCGCGGATTAAAATTTTACCCGTATAAATCGCGTTGCCGAGCCCCTTCATCTGCTCTTGGCGCGTGAAAGAGAAGGTGCAGCGCTTCATAAGCGTCCTGATCTCGTCGAGTAGATACTCTTTACTGCTGCCTGAAATTTGATCCTCCAGCTCGTAACTGCGGTCGAAATAATCCTCCAGCGCGCGCTTGCCGCGACCCGTGACGAACGCCATATTATCCATACCCGCTTCCAGCGCCTCGTCCACGCCGTAGTGAATGAGCGGCTTGGTAAGTATCGGAAGCATCTCTTTTGGTAGCGATTTGGTCGCGGGCAAAAAGCGCGTGCCGTAGCCCGCCGCGGGAAATAAACAGGTCTGGATCATAAAGCTCCTTTGATCTTTTTTTGAACTTTTATTATAATGCAAAAAAGATAAAATTCCGCAAAGGAAAGCCTTGAAAACGATTGAAAAAGAGATCAGCGCCGCACAGGAGATCAAAAAATCAAGCTTCATCGCCTATCTAGCGCCGCTAGCGAGCTTTGAGGCGCTGCGTGCGAGGCTGCGACAGCAACACCCAAAGGCGCGCCATATCGTCTGGGCGTATCGCGCGCTGAATGAGCCCGGGCAGATCGTAGAAAACTCAAGCGACGACGGCGAGCCCAAATCGACCGCGGGCGCGCCGTGCCTAAACGCGCTTCGCGGCGCCGAGCTAATTAATGCCGCAGTGCTCGTGGTGCGCTACTTCGGCGGCATCAAGCTAGGCACCGGCGGGCTCGTGCGGGCATACGCTAGTAGTGCAAATGCCGCGATAGACGCCGCTGCGGACGCCGCAGAGCTAGTGGAATTCGTGCTGCGTAAGAAGTGCATATTTTTCGTGCCGTTTGCAGCGGTGGCTAAATTTGAACATTTTTTTAAAAAATCAAGTTTTGTTTATGAAGCGAGCTTCGGCGATGCGGGAGCGGAGTTTAGTGCAGAGCTTAGCGCGGAGGAATTTGAAAATTTTAAAGGCTTTGCAGATGCTCTCGCGCCGGCCTTTAAAATGCTGCACGAGCCGAAATTTTAAAATTTCAAAATTCTATAAAATTTAAAATCTCTCCCCGGCTAAATTTGAAAACATAAGCGGATTTTGTATTTTATCACAGCGGAATTTTAAAGCTAAAGTGAAATTTCATCGTGCGAAACATAAAATCCGATAAATTTTAAAATTTTAAGAATTTCAAAATTTCGTCGTAATTTAGCTTGCAAAATTTCGCAAAAATTCCGTCCGTAAATTTCAAAATCCCATAAAATTTTTAAAATTTCACGTGCTTCATCTTAGCTTCACGCACAGGCAGGCTTAGCAGAGCCGCAATAGCCGCTAGCGTCATATCCAAATACCACATATAATCATACGCGCCGTATGCTCGCACCGCAAGACCTCCGATATATGCGCCAAAAAATCCGCCGATTTGATGCGAAAGCATCGTAAATCCAAATAGGCTTGCTAAATATCGCGTCCCTAATAGCTTACCTACGGCAGCTGCAGTAGGCGGTACGGTCGCTAGCCAGGTAAATCCTAATCCCACGCTGAAGATATAAAACGTAAGGCTATCTTTTGGCGAGAGCACATAAGCACCAATAAGAGCGATACGCAGGGCATATATGCAAAATAAAATGGCTTTACAGCGCACTTTGGAAACACACCAACCTACGAATAAGCTGCCTACGATGTTAGCGATACCAATCAGTGCGAGCGAAAAGGACGCTACCTGCGCGCCATGCCCGCTTAGTGCTACTTCGCTAGGCAGGTGCGTCACTAAAAATGCTACGTGAAAACCGCACGTAGCAAAGCTTAAATTTATCAAAATATAGCTTTTATCGCGCAGTGCCAAACGCAGAACTTCGCCTAAGCTGCGCTTATCTTCTTCATGCAGGCTGGTTTGCTCGCCAAGTAGAATTTTACTGCCTGCTAAAAGTCTCGCAAGAGGCAGAATTAACAGACTTAGCCCTGCGAGCGTAAAAAATGCGCCACCGTATCCCAAAGCAGGCGTTGCGATACAAAACCCTATCATCGGTGCAAATAAAAACTGCCCGAACGAGCCGCCTGCATTTAATACTCCGCTAGCAACCGAGCGGATAGAAAATGGCAGGCGCTTTGCCATTAGGCTCATTAGAATCGGAAAACTACCCGCGCCAAGCCCCAATGCAAGCCCAAAACCCATCGTTAATACAAGCGCGCTTTCACTACTAAATAACGGCACAAGAGTGCAACTAATCGCCAAAAGCACGCTGCCCCAAAACAGCACGACGTAGGCACCGAGCTTGTCTGCAAGTATCCCGCTAAGCGGTTGCGAAAAGCCCCATACCAGCTGCGTAGTTGCCATCGCAAAGCTTACTTGTGCGATGGATAGGGAATTTGCTTGCATTATGGGCTGTACGAAAAGACCTAATGACATACGAATGCCCATCGTAATCATCAAAATCGCCGCGGCGCATAGGATCATTGTCCAAACTGATTTCATATATATTCCTTTTAAAAAATAGAATTATAGCATAAAAATCACGAATATATCGAGATTTTATAGATATATTTAATTAATGTATTTTAGTATATTATTTATGTAAGAGGAATTTACCGAGCTTTAATGGGCTTTGCATTAAAATTCCATTTTCAAGGAGAAGCGATGATTTACGAAGACGAGATGATTTACGTGGAGCGTGAGGAGCATGAAGTGCCGTGGGTGAAGGTCTTTACGAAGGCAAAATTTAAAGAGCTTAGCGACTGCGACGAGGCGACGCTGGCGCATCTGTGGCGCGCCGTGCTTCAGTGCGAAAAGAGCCTGCGGGAGTTTTACGCGCCTGATAAGATCAACATCGCAAGCTTCGCAAACTACGTGCCGCGCGTGCATTTTCACGTCCAAGCGCGCTTTAAAAACGACAGCTTTTTCCCGGAGTCCGTCTGGGGAAAAAAGATGCGAAACGGCAAACTCGATCTGCCAGAATTTAGCCAATTCGCAGAAGTTCTAGCGGCAAATTTAAAGATGGAATTCAGATGATAGGCGCGCGCTCCAAAAAATACCTAAGCCTTTTCGCGCTTGCTTGCTGCGTCGCCACCTTTGCATTTTACCTGCGCTTTAAAAGCGAGGAAAACGAGATAAAAATCAAGCAGCAGTTCGATTTCAGCGCGAGCTTGTTTGAAAAGATCGTGGACGAAGAGAAGCTAAACGCCTTTGCGATCTCGCTGATTTTGTCTCAAAACAGCGACGTGGTGCGCTGCTTTGAGAGCGGCAAACACGGCGAGTGCATGGACGTGACGAAAAAATACAAAGACATTTTAAGCGCGGTGCCCTTCTACACGGGCGTGAAGATACATTTTCACACGCAAAACATCAGAAGTCTAGCCAGAAGCTGGAGCGACGAATTTTACAACGACGATCTGAGCTCCTTTCGCCATTCGCTTTTGCAGATCCGCCAGAGCTTGCTTCCCAAAGCGCTTGTGGAGATGGGGCGGTGCGGGGTTTTTATGCGCGGAATTTCGCCGGTTTTTAGCGACGGTAAATTTATCGGAAGCGCCGAGATAATGCTCGATTTCGAGCACGTCATCGCGCAGATCAACCGTATGGGAAACGATATTTTTATCCTCGTAGATAAGAGGTTCGAGACCGACTGCTTCTACGATAAAATAGGCGTTATCAAGGACTTTATCGTCGTAAACAGCGCGCCGGATTACGACGTTTTGTCGATTTTGGCGACGCTTGATTTTAGGGCGCAGAGTTTTATCAAAAAGGACGGGCATTATTTTTACGTGCGAGCATTTTCGGACGAAAACGGCACGAAGCTGGGCTATATAATTTTGCACCGCGAAGGCTAGCGGCGGGATTAAATTTAGGCGCCTGTCGCTTGTTTGTTTCGTAGCGGCAGCGCGGCGAGCGAGCGTTTTAAATTTAATCGCAAGATCGCGGAAATTTACGCTGAAATTTTAAATTTTAAAAGGAGCGTCGGTATGAAATTTTATAAATCTCTTAAATTTAAAGCGCTAGCTGGCGTGCTGCTTCTTATAATAATACTTTGTGCCGTATTTATCCGCATAATCCCCGACTACTCCACCTCGCGAGGCTTCGCTTTAGTTACTATCTTTGGCTACAACAAATACAAGCAAGGATACTGCCTCAAAGAGGATAGAATTTTACCTAAAGAGGAGCGATTTAAGCGCGGAATTTTAGATCTTTTAAATAGGCGCATGCTGTTTCAAGCCGTCGTTACTGACAAATGCTACTATGTATACCACTTCGATAATTGTAATTACGGCAATAGAGAATCTGCCGTTAAAGTAGGTTTTTATGAGACGGATAAATTTAATAACGATGATTGGTTAGAGGTTCTGTCTAAAGAATACGATATAGAAAAACGCAAAAATCAAGCCGCTTGGCCGTATAGAAGTATTTTTGTCGAGAAATTTCAAATGAAGCCGGTAAATATCGCAGAAAAGTTAAAAATAAATTTAGATGGCAGATCAGCCGGTTTTGAGGAGCCTATAGTAGAATACGGCGGTTTGCGCGAGTATATTTTATACTTCGATAAAAGCTTTATATTGTATGATAATTTTGAATTTAGATATGCCACGATTACGATATACGAAGGAGATACCATAAAAGATTTGTCAGAAGGAAAACAATATTATGACAACACCATAGAAAATGAATCGCGCGAAAAGAATTATTATTTAAAAATCGATACATGCGGCAATAGCGATTTTAAAATTTATAAAAACAATGTCGAAGAAATAGCGGATCGTTTGGTAAGAGAGGATTTGTTTAAAGGCGGCTGAAAAGCTGAGTAAACAACTGAAATTTTAAATTTTAAAAGGAGCGTCGGTATGAAATTTTATAAATCCGTTAAATTTAAAATGCTAGCTGGAGTGCTACTTCTGGCGGCGATACTCTGCGCCGTATTTATCCGCACAACCCCCGATTACTCTACTTCGCGAGGCTTTGCGATAGTTTCCCTCCCTGACTACAACAAATACAAGCAAGGATACTGCCTAAAAGAGGATAGAATTTTGCCGAAAGAGGAGCTGTATAAAAGGGCGATAGGGCAGTATTTGGATTATGATCTAAAACTAGATCAAATGATCGATGATTATAGGGCTTATAATTATGGTAGTCCTTGGCGTAGCTCATATGAAATCGCATATTATGAATTAGAAAATATAAATTTATCGAATTGGTTTGAGGTATTGCAAAAGTATTATAAAGAGGGGAAAACGACCGAGGAGATACTCATAAAAGAGCTAAAAGCCAAAAAAACCGATCCTAAAAAATATCTAAAAATATCTTCAGATGGCGCAGGTTTCGGATTTGATAGGCCGATAGTGCTTATTGATGGTGATGATAAAACAGTTATAGCCGATTTATTATTAGATAAATTTGTTCTAATTAATAAAAATTACTTGCGTTATAATCACAGCGAATACTTATATAATAGAGCAAAAATCGATGTTATTACTAAAAAATATTATGAAGATAGGAGTAAAGTAATATTATTTGATACAAAAAAAGAGGGTACGGAATTTGACAACTGCGGAAATCTAAATTATCCATTGGAAAAATATTATTTACGCAGCAGAGAAGCAAAAGGTGGCTGAAAGGCCACGCTAAAACAAAATTTTAAAAAGCCCTAGCCGCGCGAATTCTACTTCTAAATTTTAAAATTTGCGTCTAAATTTAGCGCGCCCGTTTTAATCCAAAAGTTTCTGCTTAAACAGCGGGATTTTGTAGCAAAAGGTGCTGCCCTCGCCGAGCTTCGAGCTGACGCTTTTTGCGATGCCGTAGCGCTTGCAAATTTTATCGATTATGTTTAACCCGAGGCCGAATCCGCCAAGAGCCGCGTTTTCGCGCGAGTATCTATCCCAGATCGCGCTCGTATCCTTTATGCCGATGCCGAATCCTGCACGCTAAAGACCGCTATGCTCACCCCTTTTTCCAGCCCGATGATGATCTTGCCGCCGGGGCGCGAGTATTTTATGGCGTTGCTTAGGGTGTTATCGATGAGGCGCATAAGCGAGGTCTCGTCCATAAAAATGCTCACGTCGGGCGCTATTCGCGATTGTAGGCTTATGTTTTTGCTTTTTGCGACCAGATAGATGAAATTTATCCTAGCGCCCAAAAACTCGCTCATATTGATGCGGCGGCTCTTTAAGCTCATCTTGCCGCTTTTGATGAAGTACTCCACGTCCTCGTAAGTAATTACCATCTGCTTGAGTGCGGATTTGATACGCGCAGTGTGTTTGTCGCGCAGCCCAAGCATCTCGGTATTAATGAGTGCGACGCCCAGAGGGGTCTTTAGCTCATGCATCGCGTCGTTGAAAAACGCCTTGATGAGGTTGCTTTGCTGCGCGTAGAAATTTTTTATGATTTTGTAGTTAAACAGCGCGATGATGAGCGCTACGAAAATCGTGATAAAGATCGTAGAGATCGCGATAAATTCTATCTTTGCGTAGCTTATCTTTTTTGAGATGACGAAAAAATACAGCTTGCCCTCATGCAGAAAGTGGCGCTTAAAAAATACCCGCCCGCCGAATTTCAGCGTAATAAATGCAAAATCGGGCGGCTGGACGCTTAAGTTTGATCTTAAAATTTCGCCGTTTGCGTTTAGGATCGCGTAGTCGTAGATTAGCTCGTCTTTTAGATTCAGATCCGCGCCGGCTAGGGCTTCGCTGCTTTTTTGTATCAGCTCGGCGACATCGGCGCTCTCCTCGATTTTGGAATTTAAATAGATGATATAAAGGCTCTCGCTTATAAAGGCGCCGATGATGAAAATCGCGCTAAAAAGCGTAAATTTAAACCCTTTAAGCATTGATCTTATATCCGAGTCCGCGGCTGGAGAGGATGAAGTCGTTGCTCGTTTTGGCGCGGAGGTTGCTGATATGCACGCGCACATCGACGCTGCCCGCTTCGCCGTCCCATACGTCGGCGATGAGTTCATCGACGCTTACGAATCTTTTGATATTGGCGAGCAGAAATTCTATGATTTTAATCTCTTTGGCGCTTAGCGATATCTCTTCGTCCGCGCGCTTTAAAATTTTTAAATTTGCGAAGTAGTGAAATTTATCCGCGATCTTGACGGCGCCCTTTTCGTCGCCGAAATACTTTCGCATCAGCTCGCTTACTCTAAATTTAAGCTCGGCTAGGTGGAAGGGCTTTTTTAGATATTCGTTGCAACCAAGCTCGTAGCACTGACTTAAATCGTCAATGTCGCCGAGTGAGGTCATCATCATCACGGGGGTGTTAAGACCGAGGTTTCGCGCATATTTTAGCACCTCTTCGCCCGAAACCTCCGGCACCTTGATGTCTAAAATCAGCAAGTGGTAGGTATTTGCGGCGATCTTATCACAGGCCGCGTCGCCGCTTTCGCATTCGTCCACCTCGTAGCCAAGCTCCTGCAGATACTCGCTTACGCTGCTTCTGTATTCAAAATCGTCCTCTAAAAGTAAAATTTTCAAACTCACTCCCTAAATCGGGAGCGAAACTACGCTCCCGTGCAAATTTGCCCCGCATATACGATGTAGTAGCGAAGCAGAATGACGCCGCAAAGCACGACGAAAGAATTTAAAACTATAAACGCAGGCTTGTAGGCGTGGTTTTTCAGCGCCGTAAAGGCGATGATGATCGGAGCGATGAGCCCCGTGCCTAAAACGCCGATCCAGAAAATTTTACCGTAAACCTCGTGCGTCAAAGCCTGCTGTGCCGCAAGCGCGCTCGTGCCGCCCTCGAAATACATCCCGACAAATAGAATGAATAAAAGCGGGATCTCAAAGAGTATCGCGCGCAGATCAAGCACCAAAAGGTATTTTATGCTATCTTTGTTTAACGAGCCTTTAAAAAACAGAAGTCCCACTAAAATGCTCGCCGCGATGCCGCTGGAAAAGCCGGATAGCAAAAATAAAATCGGCAGCACCGGAGTATTCCAAAGCGGAATTTTCATCACCGCGCTTAGTAAAAAGCCCGTATATGCGCCCACGCAAAGAGCAAGGATAAATAAAACCCGCTCGAATAGTTTGGATGCTTTGGCAAACGAGCTTAGTAAATTTACGATAGGTCGCAGGAACGCAAGTAGTTTAAATTTGCAAATTTCCTCGCCGAAGACGCACAGCGCAAATACAAAGCTAAGCGGCACGTAGATTAAAAGAACCGCCACACCGAGGCTCATTACAGAGCCGAAGTTAAATTTGATCAGCAAAAGATAAAAGCTAAGCGGCTTGCCAAGATCAAAGATCAAAAGCAAAAGCCCCGCGCAGATCGTGATCGGCGCCGTGATCGCACCCGCTCTAATCATCGCATCCCAGATGGAATTTTGCTCACTTTCGTGGCGGTTCCATTTAACCAAAAGCGCCACCATCGTCGCCCCCGCGCTAAGACCCGCCAAAAATAGATAAATCGCAATCGGCCAAGGCCAGTAAATTTCAGAGTATTGGCTCATATCGCCCCACATATTATTCATAGCGTCCTCCTTTTTTGTTTTTGATATTCGCTAGACGCGGCTTGGTGTTTAGATATGCTTTTGGATATTCTACGCTTGTTTTGGCTAGCAGCTTGCTTACCTCGGAATTTACGTCATTTACGTCGCCGAAAGTTAAAGCATCTGTTGGGCACACGCTTACGCAGGCGGGCTGTAAGCCTTTGCTAGTGCGGTTAGTGTAGCAAAAGGTGCATTTGCCGATAGCGTGCGTGATAGGATCGACAAATCTAGCGTCGTAAGGACAGGCCAGGATGCAGTATTTGCAGCTGACGCAAAGCCTCTCGTCTATGAGCGTTACGCCGTCTTTGGTTTTAAAGCTCGCTCCCGTAGGGCAGACATCCACGCAGGGGCTATCCTCGCACATAACGCAGCTGGCGCGCGAATAATCTAGCTTTAAATTTGGAAAAACGCCGCTTGTTTTGCCGTGCACTTGCAGCCTATAAACGCCGCTAGGCACGCCGTTTTCGTTCCTGCACGCAACCGAACAGGCTTGGCAACCTATACATAAATTTTCGTCGTGAATCATTATGAGTTTTTTCATAACCGCCCCTTTCAAATTTTAACTATATCGACGCCGACGTTGGTTACCATCGTGCTTACCACAGGACCCGCAGCCGGATCGAGAAGGACGCTTTGGTTCGTGCCTATGCCGTTCGTGCGCTTTAGCCCCGGGCTTACGTGCCCAAAGCCGTGGTATAAAAACAGGCAGTCGTCTCTGATGCCTTGCGTGACGAAAATTTTAGCTTTTTGCTCGCCGAATTTATTTTTAAGCTTCACGATATCGCCAGTCTTTAGCCCCTCCGCTTTTGCAGAAGCTGGGCTGATCCAAACCGGCGATTCGCTCATCATATCGTTTAAAATTTTGATATTTTGCGTGTGACCGTTGGTATGAAGCGCGGTCTTGCCGGTCATTAGGCAGTATTTGTGCCCGCCGAATACGTCCATACCCTCGGTGTTTAAGCAGCCGTATCCCGCGAAAAGCTCCTCCACTTTCGGCGCGAAAAGCTCGATCTTGCCGCTCGGGGTTTTAAATTTCATCTGCGAGCTCATCTCGCCGTTTTCGTCCACGAACTCCGCCGCGGCAGGATATTTATCGATAAATTTAGCCACGAGCTTCGGCTCTCGGTAGTATAGCTTCGGCACCTTGTAGCTTACGTAGCCGTTTTTGATTAAATTTGCGATCAGCTCGGCGTTACCTTTGGCTTGCTGCATGCGGTATTCGTCGATGTTGTTCCAGGTGTAGTCTTTATCGATCTTCATCACCCTCGCAAGCTCTCTAAAAATTTCATAGCCGCACTTCGTATCGCCCACCGGCTCAACGGCTTTGTTTCGCATCACAAATCCAGGCGCGGTGCCGCCTTTGTTTTGAATCGACTCGTCGCGCTCCAAATAGGTGGATTCGGGCAAGATCACGTCGGCTAGGCACGCGAAGTCGCTCATATACACGTCGATTGCGAGCACGAAGTCTAGCTTTTTGATCGCCTCTACGCTCTTATCCACGCCCGCAACGTTGATGAGGTGGTTAAAGCGCGTGCTGACCCAGCCTTTTACAGGATACGGTTTTTCGCTTAAAATCGTAGGCGCGATCTGCATCAAAACACCGTGTTTGCGCGGCACGAAGAAATTTTCGCTACCTTCTTCGCCGCAGCCGTCGATACGCGCGGTCTTTGGAATTTTAAAATTTTTATCCGGGTTTGAGATGGTAGGGAATAGATCCTCTTTGCAAAGCGTGTTGAAGGTTTTAGAGTCTTTAGAAAAGTAAATTCCGCCCTTTTTCTCGACGTTTCCCATCAGCGCGTTTGCGATCGCGATGGCGCGCGTGCGGATATATTCGGATTTGGCGGTCGTGGTTTTATGACCCCAATCGATTACGACTGCGGGAGCCGCAGCGTAAATTTCATTTGCGATGCGCTCGATCTTGTCCGCTTTGATCCCCGTAATGCCCTCTTGCCAAAGCGGCGTCGTATCCTTAACGGACTGCTTTAGCTCCTCTAGCCCCACGGCGTATTGTTCGATAAATTTTTTGTCGTATTTGTTATCGCGCAGCCAGACGTGGATTAGCGCCATCAAAAACGCCGCGTCGGTTCCCGGTTTTATCGGCAGCCACTCGTCAGCTTTGGAAGCTACGACGCTAAAGCGCGGATCGAGAACCAAAAGCTTTACGTCCTCTCTGCTTGCGGCTTTTGCAAGCTTTTTGGTTTTTGAGATGTCGATGCCCTCAAAGAGATTGTGGCCGAAATTTACGATATATTTTGCGTCACCGTAGTCTCTTTGCATATTAGCGCCGAAGGTATGCGGCACGGCGATATTGTAGGTGATCGGACAACAGGACCAGTGCGAGTAGATGTTCGGGCTACCGTAGGCACAGGCGAAATTCATCATCTGAGTGTGGTGCTCGCCCGTTTTAGAGGTAAAAACTACGCTTTGCGGGCCGTATTTTTGCGAAATCTCGTCTAGCCTCTGCGCGCAAATTTTAAGCGCCTCGTCCCAGCTCGCCTCTTTAAATTTGCCCTCGCCGCGCTCGCCTACGCGAATGAGCGGCTTAATGAGTCTTTGATCGTCGTAGAGCTGATTGATGCCCGCTCCGCCGCGAGCGCAGACGGAGGTTTTGTTTGCAAACCTGTGGTTGCCCTCGATTAAAGCGCCGCGGCCGTCTTTGACGGTCACCTCGATAGGACAGCGCGAGGAGCACATCTCGCAGACGCTGGCGACTTTCTTTTCCGTCCCGCCGGTGACCGCGCTAGCGTTTAAATTTAGATTTAGTGTCGCTAGCGTGCCGATCGCGGCGGTGCTTTTTAAGAAATTTCGTCTATTCATAAAAACTCCTTACCTTTAAATTTCGGTAGGAATTCTAAGGCTTCATCGTAAAAATAAGGTTAATTTTGATAATGCAGCTTTTGGCTTAGACTTTATCTCGAAAGATAAAATGCGTCCTGCGCCGTATTTTAAAGCCGTAAAATAGCGCCAGCAGTAGCAAAATGCTAATTGCGCCGCAGATCGCAAGGGCTACGCGAGCGCCCAGTAGCTCGGTAAAAAAGCCCGATATGAGCGCTCCAAATGGCGTACTACCTATTAAAAATAGCGCGTATAAGCTAAGCACGCGTCCGCGAAATTCGTTGCTTACGTGCATCTGCACGGTGGAGTTAATGCTTGAGTTTGTGATTACGAAAAGAAATCCAGTTACGGCAAGCCCTGCCGCAGCCCATGCGAAGGAATTCGCAGCCCCAGTAAGAGCTAAGCTTACCCCCATAGCGATCGCGCACGATCTGATTTTGCGGATGCCAAGTTTATCAAAAACTGCTACGAAAAGCGCGCCGCAAAAGGCTCCCACGCCCAGAGCCGACATCAAATATCCAAAGCTTCGCTCATCCGCATCTAGGCTAAGCTTAACAAGCGCCGAGATTGTTACGTTGTAATTTGGCACCAGCGTCGCTACGATAAGCACTATTATCATTAGCTCGCTTAGAGTTTTTTTGTGCGATACATACGAAATTCCAGCACCGATCGAGGCAAAAACGCCTCCGCTTCTGCTAGATAGCGTAGTAACGGATGGCGGAATTTTTATGAAAAACAGCGAAACGATGATGCCTAAAAAGCTAAGTGCATTGAATAAAAAGCAAAAGCCCACGCCCCACAGCGCCATCACGATCCCCGCAAGTGCGGGTCCTGCAATACGAGCGACGTTGAAGGACATAGAATTTAACGCTATGGCGTTGGCTAGATCGCGGGGCGAGTCGATGAGGTCTTTTACCATCGACTGACGGCTCGGGGCGTCCATGCTGGTAAAGATGCCACTTGCAAAAGCGCAAAATAAAATTTTGCCGAAAGAATATAGCTCGCAAAAGCTCATAACCGCGAAAATTGAGGCGGTCACTGCCATGCCTATTTGAGCGAGCAAAAGGATCTTTTTGCGATTAAACTTATCGAGCAGTACACCGGAAAACGGCGTGAAAAGTAGCGCGGGCAAGAACCTCGCCGCAGCTACGAGGCTGACCTTAAAAGCGTCTGCGGTGATGCTTAGCACTAGCCACGGTAGCGCGACGCTTTGCATCCAAGAGCCGATCAGCGAGAGGTTCATCCCGATCCAATAAATTCTAAAATTTGAGTATTTAAGCGATAGGAAGGGATTTTTCAACGCGCCGCCTTTTGAAATTTTGATTTGAGATTATACATTAAATTTTAAGAATTCACTTAAAGATTTAACATTTATAAAAATTTAACGAAAATTTAATATTTCTGAAAAGAAAAATTTTATATACTCTGCAATAAATTTTTAAGCAAAGGATTAAAAATGCAAAGACCAACTCCGATTAATCAGGAAATCAAACTAGATGAGAAGCGCTATATCGTTTCCAAAACCGATCCGAAGGGCATTATCACGTTTGCAAATCCGTATTTTTGTATGATTTGTGGCTATAGTGAGCTTGAGCTTTTGGGGCAGCCGCATAACATCATCCGACATCCGGATATGCCGCGCATAGCGTTTAAGCTTATGTGGGATACGATACAGCAGGGCAAGGATTTTACCGCCGTGGTTAAAAATTTAGCCAAAGATGGGCGCTTTTATTGGGTCATTACCGAATTTACTTCTAAAAAAGATCCCGTGACAGGGCAGATCACCGAATACACGGCATTTCGCAAGGCTCCGCCAAGATCCGCGATTGAAACTATAGAGCCAATTTATAGGGCGCTACTGGATGCCGAAAGAAACGGCGGTATGCAGGCTAGCCAAAAGGCGCTCGTGGACTTTTTAAAAAGCAAAGGCGAGACCTACGAGAGCTGGATCGCAAAGGTCTCAGGCAAATCAAATCCGCTCACCGCAATGTTTTTTAAGGCGATGAAAAAGCTTTTTAGCTAGTCCAGTTAAAATTTAATGCAAACCCTGCGCAATGCGATTGTTTGGCTTTGCGCGAGAAAAGGCAGATAAAGTACAAAACCGCCCGTTCATGAAATTTTGAAATTCTACGAAATTTTAAATTTAGCGCTTGAGTTTTGAAATTTCACGTCTTCATCAAACGCGCTACAGATCAAAGCCCCTCAAGCGTTATGTCGTAGAGCCTCTCTACCGTTTCGTCGTTTAAATTTAGCGTCTTTTTGCTTCGTAAAAATTCTAAAATTTCATCCTGCGCAAAGCCCGCTCTTTGCGCGCAAAGCTCGTGCGCGGGCAAAAAGCCGCGGCATAGCGCGATATTTTCTAAAATTTCTTCGTCGCATAAAAAACAATATGGCTCGTCGTGCAATCGCCCCTCAAATTTTAAAATTTCGGCGTAGCTTTCTACGATTATGCGACGCGGATTTTGTTTGCCAAAGCGCATAGCAGCGTGGTTTAGCAGCTCGTAATAAAATTTATCCAGATGCTCGGCATCTTTTAGATGCGCGTGTAAAAGCCGCATAAATTGCTGCCAAAACAAAAGCTTCTCGCGGTTTCCGAGCCACGCGTATCCTAGATGCATCACACCGCTAAGACGAGGGAGGAAGTTTTGATTTTGCGAGAGCTCGAAGTCTATTTTATAGCCCTGGATGATGTTTGAATGGCGCGCGCCGTAAAAGCGATACGCACGCACGAGCGCACTTTCGCTCAGCACGTCCACGATGCAGTCCTCGTCCCTAACTTTGGTCGTTTTTAATATAAATCCTTGCATTTTCCTATTTTAGCGAAATTCACATATAAATTTAAATAAAGAATTTTAGGTTATAATCAGAAGTTACATTTCATAGAATTTAAAGGAAATCATATGAATTTCGGAGATTTGTTTTCAAAAATACGCAGAACCCAGCCCGCACCGAGCGAAGCTCCTACGCACTGGATCAAATGCCCGGGATGCGGCGCGCTGATGTATAGCAAGGAGGTTGAGCAAAACCACAGCGTTTGCCCAAAGTGCAACTATCATCTTCGCTTTGATGCGCAGGCTCGTATCGATCTGCTCTGCGACGAAGGCTCGTTTGTGGAGTTTGATAAAAATTTGCAGCCCGTCGATCCGCTAAAATTCGTAGATAAAAAATCCTACAAAAAGCGCATCTCTGAGAGTAAAGAAAAAACGGGCAGGCTTAGCGCGGTGATTGCGGGCGAGGGCGCCATAAGTCGCCAAAAGATTCAGCTCGTGGTATTTGATTTTAGTTTTATGGGCGGAAGCCTGGGCTCCGTTGAGGGCGAGAAGATCGTACGTGCCGTAAAACGTAGCCTGGATAAAAACGAGCCGCTAATCATCGTAAGCGCAAGCGGCGGCGCAAGGATGCAGGAAAGTACCTTTTCACTGATGCAGATGAGCAAAACCTCCGCCGCGCTTAAAATTTTATCAGAGCATAAAATTCCTTTCATCTCCGTTCTTACCGATCCTACGATGGGCGGCGTGAGTGCGTCCTTTGCGTGGCTAGGAGATATCATCATCGCAGAGCCGGGCGCTCTTATCGGCTTTGCCGGACAGCGCGTCATCAAGCAAACTATCGGCGCGGATCTGCCGGAGGGCTTTCAGAGATCGGAATTTCTGCTTGAGCACGGATTAATTGATGCGATCGTGCCTAGAGCTGAGATGAGACAGTATTTAAGCGATATAATCAACGTGCTGAGCAAAAACGCTGTGCAGATTGACGACACGAGTGACAAATCGCTGCACGAAGAGGGAAGCGAAGAGTAGTGCAGATAACGGTAAATTCCATCCAAAAGGGCACGGACGAGTTCGCAGGCGCGATAAGTGATTATAAAAAGATGGCGGCTAAATTTGCCGCGGTGCGAGATGAGACGTTTTTTAATGCTAATATCGCTCGTGCCCAGAGCGCGTCTCGCGAGCTCGCACTTATGGCGTATGATGAAGCTTATCTACCGCGCCTTAGCGGATACGTCGTAGCTTTGGATGAGCGCGGACAGGAGCTAGATAGCATGGAATTTGCGAGTATGCTAAAGGATAAAAGTAGCGTGTCATTTTTCATCGGTGGCGCTTACGGGCTTAGTGAAAATTTTAAGGCAAAAGCCGATAAAATAATCAGTCTTAGCAGGCTTACGTTAGCGCACAAAATCGCTAAACTTTTGCTCTTTGAGCAAATTTTTCGCGCATTGTGCATTAACGCAAACCATCCATATCACAAATAAAGGGAAGTAATGAAGAAAAACGAGTTGAAATTTTACAAGAAAATTTTAGAAGAAAAAAGAGAGCAACTCATCGCCAATATTAATAGCTCTGTAAATGAAATTTCGGAATTGCGCGAAAATAAAGCTGCGGATGATTTTGACGTAGCGAGCATGAATACGGATTTAAGCATCGAATACTCGCTCAATGTTAATCAACAAAAGGCATTTTTAGAGATCGAAAGCGCGCTTAAACGCATCGAAAACGGCACTTATGGGCTTTGCGAGAGCTGCGGCGAGCAGATAAGTTTAGAGCGTCTTAAGGTAAATCCAGAGGCGAGATTGTGCATTTCGTGCAAGGAACAGGCGGAAAAGCAAAATAGGAGTTAGCTATGAAAACCAAGCAATTCTTTTTATATTCGATCGTCTATATCGCAATCGTCGCGATTTTAGTTTTTACGCAGCAAAGCAGTAGCTATACACTGGGGCTTTTCGGTTTTACGCTTACGCTTCCTGTGGCGGTGTGGATCGTACTGCCGTTAATTTTATATATGATTTTGGCGATTTTTCATATCGTTTTTCATAGCTTTGCTTTTTACCGCACAAAAAGGGCGATTGCAAAGGATCTAAGCGCATACGATGCGATGAGTAAAGAGGTTTTGCTGGGTCTTGATACCAATAAAGACTTTAAAACCGAGTATTTTAAAGACCCAAGCGAGCTTACTAAAATTTTATCTCCGTGGTACGATAGCACCGGCATAGATGTCAAAAATGAGGATCTAAAAGAGGTCATAGGTGTTATTGAGAAGGTTAAAAACGGCGAAGTGGCGGATCTGCGAAAATATAAACTTCCTAAAGATAACGGACTATTTTTGCAAAATGAGCTCAACCGCCTCGACGCCGAGCCTGCGTATGCGTATGAAATTTTAAAAACCAAGGGCGTTTATAGCGAAAATATCACTAAAAAAGCCTATGCCGTAGCGCTTGCCAAAGGAAGCTACGATAAGATCAAGGCCTATAAAATTCCTCAAGATATAGCCGAGGTAAATATTTTAGTGAATCGCGCGGTAAATGACACGAGCTTTGAGATCAGTAGCGAGGAGCTTTTCGATCTCGTAAATAATGAAGAATTTAGCGAGCAGGATTTTATCGGCTTTGCCAAAAAGCTAAAAAATCATCTTGCTCCAGAGCAATACAAAGCCTTTTTCGAGCGGCTCAAAAACGAGAATCAAGAAGCGACTGAGGCATATCTGTACGCGCTATATGAGCTTGGCATGATCGACGAGTTTAGAGAGCAGCTAAGTCTTGCCGACGGCGACGAGTTTGAGAAGTTTAAAATTCTGCTATTTTTGCGCGACAACGGCAAAAACGTCCCTGCGTCGCTGTTATTTTAGCTCGGTAATTTTATGAGTTCGTTTTATGCGGGTAAGAGAGACTGCTTTTACGCTCTTTGCGGCTATTAAACACAGCCTGCGCGATAAAATTTAAAGTGCGGATAAAATTCCAACTCGCGCAAATTTGAAATTTCAAAATTTATCGAAAAATCAATGCGCGCAAGCGGTAAAATTTAAAAGATTTGTTTGCGTAGTGCGCGTGTAAACGGGTTTTTCATTTACGCGATTAAATTTAAAATTTAAACATAAAGCACAAGACTTGCTAGCTGAATAAAGTGCTGAAATTTTAAAATCCGTGCGGCGTTTTGCAAGCTACTTGCTGGGTTCGCCGCGCAAATAAAATTTAGCGGTGATAATCCTTGCTGCCGTTTTACCGCCACGTAAATTAGCTAAGCTTAAAAATAAAATTCGCGCCTAAATGCGAATACGTAGCCTATGAAATTTAAAATTTAAAGCTCGCGGCAAAACCCGCTGCAAGCGCTGCGGCGTTAAATTTAAAGGTTTAAATTCAAACGAAATCAAAATGAGAAATTTAAAATGACGAAAGATTTTTTTAAAAGGGACCCTTTATTTTTGGCGCCTTTGGCGGGCTTTTCAGATCCGCCACTACGGGGCGTAGTGAAAAAATTCGGCTGCGACGCTACCGTAAGCGAGATGATAAGCGCAAACGCCCTTGTTTTTGAGGGCGAAAAGACGCTAAAGATGCTCGAAAAAAATGCCGCCGAAACCCCATTTTTTGTGCAGATCGCAGGCAGCGATGCGGAAATTATCAAAAAGGCGGTTTTGCTCATCAATAAATTTGACGGCATCGACGGTATCGATCTAAACTGCGGCTGCCCCGTCCCCAAGGTCGTAAAGCAAGGCGCCGGCTCGGCGCTGCTGCTTGATCTGCCCCGCTTGTCGCGCCTGGTTGAGACGATCAAAAAGTATTCGAATAAAAAATTTACGAGCGCGAAGGTGCGGCTGGGCTTCGGCGCCGTGGATATCGAAAATATCGCTCGCGCCGTACAAGGCGCAGGAGCCGATTTTATTGCTATTCACGGTCGCACCAGAGCGGGCGGATACAGCGCGGCGGTGGATTACAGCGCGATCGCAAGAGCCAAACGCGCGCTGCAAATCCCCGTGATCGCAAACGGCGACATAAACTCTGCCAATGCGCCCGCAGTGCGAGATCTTAGCGGCGCGGACGCGCTGATGATCGGTCGCGCGGTAATTGGCAGGCCGTGGATCTTTCGCGAGATCAAAACGGGCGAACAGGCAAGTGACGCGCTAAAAAGGGAAGTCGTGCTCTATCATTTCGCTCAAATGCTAAGCCACTACGGCAGCCACGGCGTAGCGATATTCCGCAAGCATCTGCACGAATACTCTAAGGGGCGCGAAAACGCTGCAAGCTTTCGCGAGCAGATCAACCACGTCGCCGCTGAGAGCGAAATGACTCGGCTGATCGAGGAATTTTTCGCCTAAATTTAGAATTTTAGGAACTCTGATGATTATTTTAAAAATTATAGCCTGCGCGTTTTCGATGGGTTTTTGCTTGATGTGCATTTCAAGTTTAATGGGTTTTTTTATAGGGCAGATTTTTGACACATCTAGCGTCCGGTTTGACGATCCCTTAGAATGGCTACAGCAGAAGTGCGTATATTTCCTATTTTTGTGGATATTTTTCTGCGGGATTTGCGCAATACTTGCCGCAAAGTTAAAGGATTTTGGTAAGCTCACGGATTTTTTCGTAAATTTATTTTTGCCTACAGCAGCGGTTTGGATACTATCGCCATTTTTGGGGATGATGATTGTGGCGCTGATTGTTTCAGATTTGCATCTTGCCACGTTTTATTCCTCATTGCTTAGCGCATTAATATTTATCGTTCTTTTTATGATCGTCGTAGCCGAGGTCCTAAAGCAGATTTATCCGCCCAAGTCCTAACGCGCGGAATTTTAAAATTTAGTGCAGAGCTTTTATCTACCGCTTATATCACAGCTCGCGCGTTAAAAGGCGAGGGCGTTAAAATTTAAGGAGAAATTATGGAAAATATCTACATCATCGGCGACGTGCACGGCTGCTACAGATCGCTTTTGGCGTTAATAGAGCAGCTGCCGCATAAATTTGATAGCAAAATTTGCTTTGTGGGCGATCTGATTGACCGAGGCCCTGCGAGCTCGGATGTGGTGGAGCTAGTGCGCACTCGCGGATATGACGCGGTGATGGGCAATCACGAAAAGCGCTTTGTAAGCAACGCAAAAACTGCACTAAGGTGCGCAAAGACGGGCAAATTTACGAGCTCAAATGACCTCTACGCATTTTTTAGCCTGGACGAAAGCTGGCTGTTTAATAACGGCGGTGAAGCGACGCTAGCGTCGTATTATCGTCACGGAGGCGTGAAACAATGCAAGGAGCATCTGCGGTTTGTCTCGCGGCTGCCGATTTACTTGGAGTATGATTTGCGTGATGAAAGCGGTCGCGCCCTCGTCGTATCGCACTCCGCAGTGGGTCGCGCGTGGGGGATTAGACACGATGCAGAGCGTGCGAAAAGCTTCGCCGCTCATGTGCTAAGCGGGCGCGGAGATGATAGCGCGAATGATGGAATTTTTAATGTCTACGGGCACACGCCGGTAAAAAAGCCCGTCATTACGGAATTTAGCGCAAATATCGATCTGGGCTGTGTTTATAAAAAGCACTGGGGCGAGAAGGCGAGGCTTTGCGCGCTGGAGTTTCCCTCAAAGAAAATTTTCACGCAGGAATGCATAGATTTTTGAGTTTGTGTCGGGATAGCGCGGATTAAAATTTAAATTTGCGTAGGCTATTTGAAGGCGAAATTTTAGAATTTAAAGGCGCGTTCTTAAAGCGTCCGTCGCGCAGTCAGGTCGCGTGAAATTTTAAATAATATCCCTTAGCTTGCGCGCTTCATACATCCACGCCTCAAGCTCATCCCAGCGCTCGCCCTCAATCATCTGTACGCAAATTTCAAGCTCGTTTTTAAAAGCGTCGATCGCGCCCAGTAGGTTCGTGCGGTTTTGCTTGAAAATATCGACCCACATCTGCGGCGAGCTTTTGGCGATACGGCTCATGCCCGAGAAGCTGCCGCCGGCTAAATTTATGATATTGCGGCGATTTTCCTCTTTTAGTACGCTGTTTACGAGCGAGTAGCTGATCGCATGCGGTAGGTGCGAGATGAGCGCTACGTGGTGATCGTGGCTTTTTGCGTCCATAAATACGATCTTCATCCCTGCAAATGAAAAAATTTCGACCGCTCGTTTGATATGCACTTCGTCTGCGCCGTGATCGTCGCAGATAACGACTACTGCGCCGTTTAAAAGCTCTTTAAACGCCGCTTGCGGACCGGAGTTTTCGGTACCAGCCATTGGGTGAGCTGCGATGAAATTTCGTCTGATCTGTGGAGGACAGTTTTGCAAAATTTTAAATTTCGTGCTTCCCAGATCGATGATTGTCGTTTCACTTCTGCAGTCGCTTAGTTTTTGCAACGTCTCAATAATTGCTTCCACGGGGATTGCAAGAAAGATCGCGTCGCAGCTTTGCTTCATCTGCTCTAGACTTAAAATTTCATGCACGAGCCCAAGTCTCAGAGCTTCTTTTTCGTTTTCGCGGTTGATGTCGCAGCCATAGACGGCGCTGATGATTTTGGTGCTTTTTAGACATAGCCCAAGAGAGCCGCCGATGAGACCAAGGCCGATAATTCCTATCTTCATAAAATTCCTTTTTGATATATGCAAGTTTTAATTTTAATGTGGTATTATACGCAAATTATTTTCGTTTTTAGGTAAAATTTTATGAAAAAAAGCGTTTTTTTACTCTTAGTAGGCGGGATTTCCGTGGCGTGCGCCGCACAGATCAAATCCATTAAATTTGAAGGGCTAAGGCATCTTTCTCCACAGGTTGCGCAGCAAATTTCAGGACTTAAAGTAGGCGATGAGCTTAACGGCGAAAACACCAATGCTGCGATTTCAAAGCTATTTGAGCAGGGCTATTTCAGCGACGTTTATATCAGCGAACAAGGCGGCGCGGTCACTATCAACGTAACCGAAAAACCGACTATCGCTAAGGTCGAGATCAAAAACGTAGTTACCAACGACCGCGACAAGATCAATGAGCTCATCGGCTTGCGTCCGGGTCAGGTTTACGATGAGGTGGCTGCTAAAAAAGCGGAGACCCGCATCAAGCAATACTACGAAGTCAAGGGCTTTTTTGACACCGTGGTGGAATTTTATCCAAAGCCGATAAACGACGATAAATCGGTCATCTTGCTAACGATCGAGGTAAATCGCGGCGAAAATATCATTATAGATAAGGTAAATTTAGTAGGCGCAGGCAAGCTTGACTATGACGATATAGAGCCATCCGTTGCCAATAAAGAACGCGAGATGCTGGGCTGGATGTGGGGCTTTAACGACGGCAAGGTAAAAACCGCCGAGCTTCCTAACGACGCAAATAGAATTCAAGAAGAATATTATAAAAAAGGCTACTTAGATGCGCAGGTTTCTGCGCCGCTACTTAATGCCGATATGGATAATTACACTGCTGATCTTACCTACTATATCAGCGAGGGCGAGCAATACACCGTAAGCTCCGTAGATATCGAATATCCTGCAGATATAATCAAGCTTGATAAAGAAAAGGTTTTGGACGATTTCAAGCTTCAGAAGGGCGATACAATGAATTCCGAGCGTTTGCGCCGCGATATGAATACGCTAGAGACTTTAGTCGCGGATCAGGGATACGCCTATGTGCGTATCGTGCCTAAGACTAAGCAGGACAAAGAAGCTCGCACGGTCGCTATCACGTATCAAGTCATCCCTGAGGATAAAGTCTATATTAGAAACGTAACGATCTCAGGCAACGATAAGACCGAGGATAAGGTCATCCGCCGCGAGATGTATCTGACCGAGGGAAATTTATATAGCAAAACCGACTACAACGATTCGTTAAATTCTTTAAAACGCACGGGATATTTCGATGATGTGGAGATTAAAGAAAACCGCGTTTCTAACGATCAGATCGATCTTGAAGTCGCAGTCAAAGAAGCTCCTACAGGCTCTATCACAGGCGGTATCGGATATGGCAGCGAGGATGGAATTTTACTTAGCGGCGGTATCAGTGATCGTAACGTATTCGGTACCGGTCTTCACGGCGCATTCTCGGTTGAAAAGAGCGACGATCAGTTAAGCGGACGCTTGAGCTTAACCAATCCTAGAGTATTTGATTCTGAGTATAGCTTGGGCGGATCAATCTTTGCCAACGATTACGACTGGGACGATTACGATGAGAAATCTTACGGATTTTCAATCACGGGCGGTCGCAAAATCGGGCGCAATACCGATGTAAGTCTTACGTATTATCTCGAAAAAAGCGAAATCAAGGGCTTAAACGAATATTACGCCAAAGCAGGCTATCTAGATGGCAAGAATTTAAAAAGCTCGATTATCCCGTCTATTACATATAATAGCACAGATGATTATTACTTGCCAAGAAGCGGTATGATCGCAAGTGCTAGCTTAGAATACGCGGGTCTTGGCGGCGATATGGACTACACCAAGGCGCGAGGATCGTTTAACTACTACTTTGGCTTGCGAGATTATATCGATCACGACATTATCTTTAGATACAAAGCTGCAACGGGCTATATGTGGGAAGGTAATAAAAAAATCCCAATCAACGAAAAGCTATTCCTAGGCGGAATGAAAAGTATTAGAGGCTACGAAGGTCGCAGTATCCCGAAAAAAGAGATCTGCTTAAATGCAAATAATTGCCGCTATATTGAGACGGGCGGCATGCAGAGCTTCAATAACTCCTTTGAGCTAAGCTTTCCGGTAGTTGATAGGCTTAAAATGCGCTTTGTAACGTTTTTTGACTACGGAATGATCGGCGATCATGACTGGAATGAGGAGGAGCGCTACAGCACGGGTGCTGGTATCGAGTGGATGACGCCAATGGGGCCTTTGCAACTATACTTCGTTAAGCCGCTTAATAAAAAGCCGCACGACGACACAAATAGCTTCGAATTTAGTATCGGCGCTAGATTTAATTAAACGCGGCAATTGCGAACATTAAGGCGTGCGTAGAATTTTCTACCGCACGCCTTAAAATTTAGTAACGCTGCAATTTTGACTTTTCTTGTCGCGCTAATTTGCAGCCGAATTATTGTAAGCGGGTTGAGCTAAATTTTAATTGGAATTCCGCTCGGCTTAGGATGAAATTTAAACGCGTAGCTTGCTTTGAATTTTTTAGAATTTTATTTATCAAGATAGTTTAGAATTTCATTCGTATGGTAAAATTTTAAGCATAAGAGTTCTAAAAAATCAATACAAGCCATTAGCATAATTTAAAGAAATTTTATATTGAAATTTTAAAGGTTACGATATAGATGATAAACGCCGCTTTGTCGCGCACGGAATTTCGCTGCATAGGATTTAGCGCGCCACTGAATTTTAAAGCTCATAAATTTTGAGATTCTAAAATCGCTAGAATTTAAAATTTTAAATCGCCTCGTAAATCGCTAAACATTTGCGTTAAATTTTGCCTCGCTTTACCGATAATTTAAGTTAAGCTTGTAAAATCGCGCTCTAAAATCATATCAAAGGCTCTTTTATGCGTAGAAATGGCAATGGAACGAAGCTTAAAATTTTAATATTTCTTATTATAATATGCGCTTTGGTTTATGGAATCTTTAGAATTTTTACCTCGCCGAAATTTGAAAAAAATCCTCCGCAAATTGCGCTGGAAAATGAAATTTATTGGAATTTAACCTCGCCCTTGAAGATTAAAATTTCAGATGATACTGGCATTAAGCTCGTTCGCGTTAATTTAAACGACGGAGCCAGCACGATACCGCTACTAAATGAGGAGCTGAACGTTCCGCAAACTACGCTAGAGCTTGCCGTGCAATTTCCTAAAAATTTGATGCTTAATAAAGATAAAAACTACAAGCTCGAGGTTTTCGCAAATGACATTAGCTCGTGGAATTTTGCGCAAGGAAATAAGAGCGCAAAAACGGCAAATATAATAATAGATGACAAAAAGCCCATCATCAATATCATCAATCAATCCTATAAAATCACTAAAGGCGGTAGCGCTGTAGTCGTATTTTCGGCAAAAGACGAGCGCCTAAGCGAAGTCTATGTCAAAACCAACTATGGCAAAATTTTTAAAGCAATTCCTTTTGTAAAAGAGGGCTATTATGCGTCTCTCGTAGCGTGGCCTGCAAATTTAGAGGAATTTCGCGCAGAAGCGGTCGCCACCGATCGTGCAGGCAACGAAAGCATTTCGCAAATAAAATATTTTTATCAGGACAAAAAATATAAAGTCTCTACTATCAAGCTAAATCCGGGCTTTATTAACGGTAAGGTAAGCGATCTGGCTAGCCAATATGCGCAGAATTTTAACTCGATGAGCGATCTGGAGAAATTTAAATTCGTAAACGAAACTCTGCGTAAGAAAAACGGAGATGATCTGCACGCCGCTACTAGCGCGGTGCACGAGGATAAAATAAATGGATTTGAGCTAAAGCCTTTTTATCCGCTTGCTAAAGGCGCAGCGGTAGCAAGCTTTGCCGATCATCGGATATTTTTTATGAACGACGAACAGGTAAGCGAGTCGTGGCATATGGGGCTCGATCTAGCAAGCGTCGCAAACGCCGATATTAAAGAGAGCAACTACGGCAAGGTAGTTTTTGCGCAGGAAAACGGAATTTTCGGATTAAATTTAGGAATTTACTACGGCTTCGGCTTATACGGCATATACGGACACTGCTCGGCGACGCAGTTAAGTGTGGGCAGCGATGTAAAGCCGGGCGACATTCTAGCGCAAACGGGTTCAAGCGGCTTTGCTTTCGGAGATCATCTGCATTTTGGCATCGTAGTTCAGGGTGTGGACGTAAGACCCGAGGAGTGGATGGATCCTAAGTGGATGAAAGATAACATTACCGACGTCTTAGAATCGTCCAAAAAAGTAATAGAAAAAGGTAAGTAAATTTTAAAATTTTCGCTATAATGCGCGGGTTAATGAAAACGAGGATAGAAATGAGACAGACAACGATAGCTAAGAAAGTCCATAACGTCGGCATCGGGCTGCACAAAGGTGAGCCTATCAGACTTACGTTAGAGCCTTTAGAGGCGGGCAGTGGAATCGTATTTTATAGAAGTGATCTTGGCGTTAGTTTTAAAGCCGAGCCGAAAAACGTCATAAATACGCAAATGGCGACCGTCGTAGGAAATGAGAAGGGCTATATATCAACAATAGAGCATCTAATGAGCGCCATTAATGCCTATGGTATCGATAATATCCGTATCATCGTCGATGCTAATGAAATTCCTGTAATGGACGGAAGTTCGGCGAGCTTTTGTATGCTTTTGGACGAAGCGGGCGTAAGAGAGCTCGACGCAAATAAAAAAGCTCTCATCATCAAGCGTGCCGTGGAGATTCGCGAGGGAGATAAGCTTGTACGGCTAAGCCCGAGCAAGAGCCCGAAATTTGATTATACGATTAAATTTAGCCATCCGCTCATCGGCACTCAGCACTACGTTTTTGAATTTAGCAAAAAAGCCTATCTTAAAGAAATTTCGCGAGCGCGTACGTTTGGGTTTTTGAAAGACGTGCAGGCGCTACGCTCAATGGGGTTAGCTCTAGGCGGCAGCTTAGAAAACGCCGTCGTAATCGATGAGAATAAAATTTTAAATCCAGAGGGCTTGCGTTTTGAAAACGAGTTCGTCCGTCATAAAATTTTAGATGCAATCGGCGATCTTGCGCTGGTGGGCGCTCCGATTTTGGGCGATTATACAGCGTTTGCGGGAAGCCACGATCTAAATCATAAACTAACTTTGGCAGTTCTAGCTGACGCTAAAAATTTCGAGCTTGTAGATCTTACCGCCGAGGTTGTGCGCGAATATCAAAAAGTCTTTGCTTAAGGCTGCAAAATCAAAGAGGTTGAAATTCTAATCGCTGCTCTTAGCGCTCCATGCTTGCTCGGCGTGTATGAAAACGGCGCTAAGATAGCGGAATTTTCAAGCGCTGAAGGCGAAAAAGCCGATAAATTTCTGATTGCTAAATTTAGCGAAATTCTAAAAACTTATAAAATCAAAGAGCTCATCTACGCAAATACTCCCGGCAGCTTTATGGGCATGAAGGTAAGTTACGTGATTTTGCGCACGCTTAGCATCGCCCTTGATGTGCCGCTGTACGCGATCAGCGGCTTTGAGCTAAGCGGCTTCGGGCCGATCAGGGCGAATAAAAACTTCAGCTACGTTTACGATCGCGGCGAAATCAAAATGAAAAAATGCACCCCCGCCCCGCTATCTTTGCCGCAGGATTTATCGGTTTTAAATAAAAGCGATGATATACTTCCAAATTACATCATAGAAGCGGTTTAGGAGAGAGCTTGATTATAAGAATTCCTGCGACGAGCGCAAATTTAGGCCCCGGTTTCGACGCGCTCGGCCTTAGCCTAGGGCTATTTAACGAAGTAGAGATTACCGAGCAGAAGTTTTTTTGCGTATCGCTTAGCGGCGAGGGCAGCGACAGAGCGTGGCTTAAGAAGGGCAACGCTTTTTTGAACATTTTCAATGAAATTTACAGAAAACTAGGCGGCGGGCAAGAGGCAAATTTTAAATTTGCCTTTCACAATAACATCCCGTTTTCGCGCGGGCTAGGCAGTAGCTCGGCCGTGATCGTAGGCGCTATCGCAAGCGCTTATAAAATTTGCGGTTTTGAGATCGATCGCGCTAAAATTTTAAACACGGCGCTGGAATATGAAAACCACCCGGATAATATCGCGCCCGCAACGCTCGGCGGCTTTGTCAGCAGCGTCGTGGACGGCAAGACGGTTCGCACGCAAAAATGCGAAATTTCGCAAGATCTGCAAGCGGTCGTTGTCATTCCCGATACGCCGATGCCTACGAACGAATCTCGCGGCAAGCTGCCTAAGAGCTTTTCGATCAAAGATTGCGTTAGCAACCTCTCGCACGCGGCGTTTCTGAGTGCTTGCTTTATGCGACGCGACTACGACAGCTTGCGCTATGCCTGTATCGATAAGATGCACGAGCAGATGCGCATGGGCGTGCTTCCGCAGCTTTTTAAGGTGCGCGAGATCGCCTATGATAACGGCGCGCTTATGAGCTCGCTCTCCGGTAGCGGCTCAAGCTTTTTAAATTTAGCCTACAGATCCGACGCCGCAAAGCTTAAAGCCTGCCTTAGCGAAAATTTTCAAAACTTCCGCGTCGAAATTTTAGATATCGACAACGGCGGCTTTAATATTGACTAAGAAAAATAAAGATATAATCGCATGAGCGAACCGATTAGGATGTGCGTTATTTGCAAGGGGCGCTTCGCCAAGCGCGAACTCCACGCCTTTTTGCAAAATTTTAAAAATATAAGCTCAAACAGACAATTTTATATTTGCGACGGTTGCATAAATCAAAAAGAGAAAATTTCAAAATATCTATCTAAATTTGCGTCTAGCGCAGATTTGGGACATATCAAGGAGAGGGTTTTAAATGGGTGTTCTGATTAAAGATATCGCGGACGAGCTTGGATACGCAAGCAAAGAGATAATCGAAAAAGCGCAGGAGATGGGCTTTAAAAAGGTAAAAACCGCGTCGAATAAAGTAAGCGAAGAGGAAGCTGCCGCTATTTACGATTATATCCAGACGGGAATTTTGCCGGGGAAAAAGTCAAAGCCCGCGAAGAAAAGTTCCGAAAAAGCGCAAGAGGACGAGAATAAGCCCGCTAAAAAACAGAGCGAAACTAAAAAAACCGCTAAAAAAGAGAGCCCTAAAAAGGCGGAAAGCTTAAAAGCTTCCGAATCCAAAGAGTCCTCGCAGATCGCCAAAGAGCCTAGCAACGAAAAAGCGCGTACGCAAGAGCCCGAGGTAAAAACCGAAAAATCTCAAAATCAAAAAGAAGAAATTTTCTCCGCCCCGCAGGATAAAGAGGAGAAGCAAAACGCCGCCTCAAAGCCTGCGCCGGTGCAGATAAACAGCGGCGATAGTATCGCTAGCGAGAGCTTGCAAAAGCGCCGCGGCTTAGTCATCGTAAAAAAGAAAAAGGAAGTTCAAGCCCCGGCGGCACAAGATAGAACCGAGCCTAGGCGCGAAAAGATAAGTGCGAGCCTAGAGGCGATCTTCTCAAACGCTGAACTAAATTTGAAAAAGAAAAAGATCGAAAAGAAAAAAGCTCCCGCTGCCAAAAAAGAGGATGCCCTTAAAATCGACATCATTCCTGATCACGAGATGGCGGATATCGTCATCGAGGACGAAGACGTCGTGGTAATGCCCGATTTCACCGTCAAACCGATCCAAACCGAAAACCGCACCAAAAGTAAAAACCAACCTAATATTTATCGCGCCTCGCAGAATCAAATTTTTAGTAGCGAAGGCAGCATAAGTCGCGGCGGTCGCAAAAAGCATAAAAAAGCCCCTCGCGAGCAGGGTAGCGAAATCGTAAGCTCTGTAAATATCCCAAAAGAGATCCGCGTCTATGAGTTCGCCGATAAGATCAAAAAGCAGCCTAGCGAGATCATCGGCAAGTTATTTGCGCTCGGGATGATGACGACGAAAAACGACTTTTTGGACGAGGACGCGATAGAAATTTTAGCAAGCGAATTTGGCATTGAGGTAAATATCATCGATGAGGCGCAGGAGTTTGATTACATCAAAGCTTACGAGGATAGCGAAGGCGAAGAAAATTTAATCGCTAGAGCGCCTGTCATTACCATAATGGGACACGTTGATCACGGCAAAACGAGCCTGCTCGATTACATTCGAAACTCTCGCGTAGCAAGCGGTGAAGCGGGCGGCATCACGCAGCACGTAGGCGCGTATATGGTCGAGAAAAACGGCAGGAAGATCACCTTCATAGACACTCCGGGCCACGAGGCCTTTACTTCGATGCGCGCGCGCGGAGCCGAGGTCACCGATATCGTAATCATCGTAGTGGCCGCAGACGACGGCGTCAAGCCTCAGACCAAGGAGGCTATAGCGCACGCCAAGGCCGCAAACGTTCCGATCATCATCGCGATAAATAAAATGGACAAGCCTAATGCTAATCCCGATCTCGTAAAAACTGGGCTTGCAGAGCTTGATATAATGCCTACCGAGTGGGGCGGTAGCTACGAGTTCGTGCCGATCTCCGCAAAGACGGGCGAGGGAATTGAAAATTTATTAGAGATCGTGCTTTTGCAGGCCGATCTTTTGGAGCTCAAAGCAGATCCTAGCAAGCAAGCTAAGGCAACCATCATCGAAAGCTCCCTTCAAAAGGGGCGCGGCGCGGTTGCTACTGTCATCGTGCAAAACGGCACTCTACACGTCGGAGACACCGTCGTAGCTGGTATCGCATACGGCAAGGTGCGTGCGCTTAGCGACGATAAGGGCAGGGCGCTAAAGCAAATTTTACCGGGCGAATGCGGCGTTATCATAGGCCTTAGCGAGGTTCCGGGCGCCGGCGAGACACTAATTGGCGTTTCAAGCGATAAGGAAGCGCGCGAGTATGCAAGTAAAATTTACGAGCATCAGCGCCAAAAAGAGCTTAGCAAATCGACCAAGGTCACCATCGACGAGCTAAGCGCCAAGATCGCCGAAGGCTCGCTAAAAAGCCTACCCGTGATCGTCAAGGCCGACGTCGCGGGCTCGTTGGAAGCTATCAAAGCAAGCCTTGAGAAGCTTCGCAACGACGAAGTTAAGGTCGATATCATCCACAGCGGCATCGGCGGTATCACGCAAAACGACATCGCCTTAGCAAGCGCCAGCGAAAACTGCGTGATCTTGGGCTTCAACGTCCGTCCTACGGGCGAGATCAAAGAGCTTGCCAAGGAGCGCGGCGCGCAGATTAAGACCTACAACGTCATCTACAATCTAATCGATGATATCAAGGCGCTTTTGGGCGGTCTTATGAGCCCGATCATCAGCGAGGAGGCCTTGGGCCAAGCCGAGATCAGGCAGGTCATCAACGTGCCTAAGATCGGGCAGATCGCGGGCTGTATGGTTACCGACGGGCTCATCGCTCGCGGCGCGAAGATCCGCGTCATCAGAGAGGGCGTCATCGTTTTCGAGGGCAACGTCAGCTCGCTCAAGCGCTTCAAAGACGACGCCAAGGAAGTCGCCAAAGGCTTCGAGTGCGGCGTAGGCATCGAGGGCTACGACGATATGCGCGTGGGCGATTTTATCGAAAGCTACAAGCAAAAAGAGGAGCAGGCTACGATTGATTAATGCTCGCGGAATTCCGCGCGGGCATTCGCTTCGTTTGCACGGCTTGCGGCTAAATTTTAAGCCTTGATCGCGCTTTGAAATTTTATGCTCGCAGAATTTGAGCGTGAAATTTCGCCTTTTAAATTTAGCAGCGTAGCGTGCGGGCAAGGCTTTAAATTTTGTCGGTTTCTGCGCGAGGCTCTGCCGCGTAGCGCTAGTTTTAAAATTTTAATGTTTGGATTTTTTTACGGCGCGACTTTGCGATCAAATTTTAAATTTACGCTGCTTACAGGTTACGAATTTTCCGCGCGACTTAAATTTTAAATTTAATCGCAAAGTTGAAATTTTAAAGCGGCAAAATTTAGATTTCGCGCAGCATCGAAGCGTTTTTAAAATTTAAGATAAATTTCGAAGCGGCGCAGTGTGCGGCAAAACAGCAGCGCGGAGGACGGCGCTGTGTAAGCGGCGCAAAATAAGACCGAAACGGCGCGTGGTGCCATCGCGGCGCTGCCAAAAGACGGCAGCGCGGATATCGCAAAAGCGACGCAGTAAGCGAGCGTGGCGCAAAGAGGGTGTCGCCGCGCGCTGTATTATTGCGGCGCCAAGACGGGCAGTGCGGCAGCAATATAGCGCCGTGGCGAGCAGAGCATGGCGCAGAATAGCATTGAGCCTCAGTGCGTAAATATTTCTGCGGTAGCGGCGTAATTACGCGACAAGCTTCCGTGCGCGAGCCATTAAATTCTACGCGATCTGCGTTTGAAATTTAAGCGTGGAGCACCGGGCTGAATTTAAGAGCAAAATTTTAAAGCCGAGCTCGCACTTTTTAAAATTTAAAGACGAAATTCTAAAAGGCGCAGTCGCTGTCCGCAATACCTGCGCGCAGCAAACCGCTCAGAATTTAAACGGATGCTCCGACGCATCGCAAGCCGCGTCAAATTTAAACAAACCGCTTCGCCGCAGGACGGATATTTCGCCATTCCGAAGCGAGATAAAATTCTGCGTTGCCGCCGCGCCGAAGTGAAATAGAATTCCGCATCGTCATGCCCAAGCGAAATAAAATTTCTCGTCGCTGAAAGACGCGAGATAAAATTCTGCGTTGTCGTCGCGAGACGGATGCTCCGCTGCGACAAAGCAATAAAATTCCGTCATCGCAAGACGCAAAATAAAATTCCATCGCCGCGTAATCTGCGGCGATTTAAGATAGCGAGGTAAAGATGAATCCGACCGAACTCAGAAGACTTCGCACGCAAAGCGTGCTAAAGCAGCTCATCCCCGAAGCGCTCGCGAGCCTTGAGGACGAGCTTTTGCGCGGGCTGTGCGTGACCGACGTGGAGTGCAAGCGCGGGCGCTACGACGCGTTTGTGTATCTGGATAAAAACGCCTTCGACGAGCGCGAGCAGGAATTTGTGCTCGAAAAGCTCGGCCGCGTGGCGAGATATTTGCAAAACTTCTGCGCCGAGGCGGAGGGCTGGTACCGCTGCCCCGCGTTTCACTTCAAATTTGACGACCGCTTGGAGTATCAAAACAAAATGGACGATCTTTTTGACAAAATAGAGGAGGAGCTGCGCAAAAATGGTTGATTTAGAGGCTTTGGCGCGCGAGTGCGGCGTGCAGCTTTACGACGTGGAGACGGTGAGCGAAAACGGCAAAACGATCTATCGCATCAGTATCACGAAAGCGGGCGGCGTGGGCCTAGACGACTGCGAGCGGCTATCACGGCTGCTTTCGCCGATTTTTGACGTGGAGCCGCCGCTTGAGGGCGAATGGACGCTGGAGGTCGGCTCACCTGGGCTTGAGCGCAAGCTAAGCAAACCGCAGCATTTCGCAAACTCTGTGGGCGAGCTGGTGCGCCTAAGCCGCACGGACGGGCAGAAGCTAAGCGGCGAGGTGCTAGACTGCGAAGGCGGCGTGCTTAGGCTGCACACGGACGGCGGCGAGGTAAGCGTGCGACTTGACGAGATCAAAAAGGCGCGAACCTACGTGCAGTGGTAGCGGTGGAGATTTTTAAAATTTTGCATGTAGGGCTTTGGGGTGCGGCGCCTAAGAAGCGCGAACTTAAATTTTTAAGCTAAAGCGGCGAGGCTAATTTGAATTTGTTTTACTTGCATGCTTTAAGTATCACTCCTATCGCAAGCGATGCACGGCTCGCGGCATCTCGCCTCGCTTTTTAATTTAGCGCGCGATATTCGGTGTGGCTTTCAAAAACACATGCCGCGCGCAAGTCTTTAGTATTGAGCTTGATCGTATCGCACGAAAGCATTTTCGCGTTGCAATTGTTCGAATGCGCACCGCGGCGAAACGCCGTTGCCAAGCTTTTTGCGGCTTAGGTTTGCGATTGTCGGCATGCGGTATAAACCCACGAGCTGCGGATAGAGCGAAGATTTGGCAAAATAGACCGTGTGGCTCGCGCGTGATGATTTGCAGCACCGCCTTGTTGCGTCGCATGGGCACGCGAGTACGTTAAATTTTTAGATTTCTTTAAAATTTGCCGCTACCGGTCGCTCTTGATCTCTCATGGCGCGCGGTGCAAAATTTTAAAATTCCGGTGCGCTTGTTTGTTTTGAAATTTCAGATCGCGCCGATAAAAGATAATTTTCACGCCACCGGGCGGCGCTTTGAAATTTCACGCTGCGTCGCTAAATGATAAGTTTTGCGCGACGCTTGCGCGTTGCTTTGGAATTTTATCTCGCGCCTGAAAGCGGCTAAATTTAAAATTTACGCGCTGTTTTGCTGCAGTAAAATTTCGCGCCGAAATTCCGCCCATAATTTTTAATACAAATTCCCGCGTTAAATTTCGCCGCAGAATTTTAGGCGGTTAACTTTTATCGATAAATTTAACTTTACAATTCCACGAGCAGAGATTTGCGCGCCGCTTAGCGAAATTTTGATTGCCGGCCAAGCGGCGCGAATGTTTGCGACTACGAAGCGGAAATGCCGATTGTGGCTAGCAGCGCTGGCGAGGTCATGAGCCCCACGATCGTAAGGATCCACGCTAATATTGCTATTACGAGCGAGGCTTGCTTTTTGACGGCTTGATAGGTCGCGGCGATCGCGCACAAAAACGCAAGCGGAACAAAGACGATCCCTAGAAAAAATATCCCTAAAATCGCAAAGACTATGGAGAGTATCCCAAGCACGTTTGATTGGGGTTGAACGGTCGGTTGTTCAGACATTTTAATCCTTTGAAGAAAATTCGTGTAATTATACCCCCCCCTGAATTTGAGCTGAAATTAAGCCGTGCCTTTTGAGGCTGTATATTCACGCTCGATTGCGGTTCTGCCATGCGCCTATTAAAATTTTACTTCGCAAAGCCGGCTCCTCCGCGCTATCGGCAGACGCTCTTTTGCGCGATAAGCGTAAAATTTTGTGCCGTTCGCGCGCGAAACGGACGCCGCAAAATTTGCGATTTAGGATAAAATTCTAAAACCTGTGGTAAGATTTCGCAGTTTCGTATCTGCGCGGAATTTCTCTCAGGCGCATACGGCGCGCGACTTGCACTCTGGTAAATTTGGCGCTTAAAGCAAGCTTGGCTCTCGCAAGTGGGCTAAGTGCGAGCCGGCGCTATCCGGTACAGCAAGGATGAGCGTAGGTGAGCTAGTCGGTTTGCGCTCGAGGTGCAATCTCTTGTGAACAGACGAGGTTGCTCGCTCGTCGCAATTCGGCTAAACAATCGCGGCGGAGCGGGACAATTTAAATTTTGGATCTTTTATGAACGACGAATTTTATATGGATTTGGCGCTGCGGGCTGCGTGGCGCTATCAGGCCTTGACGCTACCCAACCCCGCCGTGGGCTGCGCGCTGCTGGATAAGAGCGGCAGAGTTCTAAGTATAGGCGCGCACAAAAAGGCGGGCTTTTTGCACGCCGAGGCAAATGCCGTTTTCGCCGCGCTGTGCGATCTGGACGCAAATTTCGCGCAGGATTTCGCTAGCGAATACGCCCGCAAATTCGGCGTTAAATTTCAAAACACAAAAGCCCTAAAAAGCGCGCTTTTGCAGCCGAGCTTTACCTACGATTTCATCTTAAACCGCCACGGCGGGCTTTTACGCGGCGCTTGCGCCTACGTCACGCTCGAGCCCTGCGCGCACCGCGGCAGGACCCCGTCTTGCGCCGAGCTTTTGGCGGAGCTTGGGCTGTCGCGCGTGGTAATCGGCGCGCGCGATACGAACGCGCAGGCTGCGGGCGGCGCGGAAATTTTACGCCGCGGGGGCATAGAGGTGAAATTTGACGTTTGCCGTGCCGCGGCGACGGAGCTTGCGGAGCCGTTTTATCTGGCGCGCGAGGGCGGCTTTTGCTTCATCAAAATCAACGCCACGCTAAACGGCGCGGTGCATGGGCGGATCGGCAGCGAGAAGCAGCGCGCGTTCGTGCACGAGCTGCGCGGTGTGTGCGATTACGTAGGCGTAGGCGGGCAGACCGTGCGCGCCGACAGACCGACGCTGGACGTGCGCGTTGCGCCGCAAAACCTAAAGCCGCGCGCGCCCGATGTTTGGATTCGTTCGCGCCGCGCACTTTCGGATTTTGATGCGAGCATTCCGCTTTTCGGCGTCGCAGGGCGCAAGGTGGAAGTTTCGCGCTCGCTGCCTGCGGACGCAAAAATCACGATGATAGAGGCGGGGGCGAGTTCGTTTGACGAGTTTGCGCAGTTTGCGAGCCACGCGCTTATTTTTTACAGCGCGCAGATGAAGGACGCGGGAAATTTTAGAACAAATGCTGCGCTACGACCGCTTTTCATCTCCCGCGCAGGCGATCCGCACCTAGAGGCGAACGAATTCTACGGCTGGTTTAAAATTTTAAAATAAAAATCACAAAAGCTTCGTTATTATCGGTATAAGGATCAGCAGTGCTACTATTATTATAACGACCAATAGCGCCTTGTCTATGTTGTATTTTCTTGCCGTAGATTTTGTCGTTGGGCTGCAATTTTGCAAGAAAGCCCCGAGCCTATATCCGCTGATATGAAATAACCAAGCGGTCCAAATCGGCCCGAGGGATAGACACATCGCCGCAAATGCAATTTCTGATTTATTTAATATCATTATGCCGACGATCATAAATAAAGATAGCAGACTAACGATAATCACACCTATCGTCGCAAAGGCGATAAAAAATATAAAATTTAGCTTGCAATCGATGCCTAAAATGCGAAAATTAATAATTTTATTTGCGATATAAAATGCGGATATTATCGTTAGGATAGCTTTTGCGACCTCGGCGCCCAAGGAAGCGTAAGGCAATAGCGGTACGCCAAAAACCGCATTTGATATGATGCCTACGTGCGATAAAGTAAAGCCGAGCGAGAATGAGAATACGCCCGTCAGTAAGATGCCTAGAAGTAATTTATAGAGATATATTTTCATACGCAATCCTTAAAATTTTGCGAAATTATACGAAACGATGGCTTAAAACTTTAATCGTAAATTTAGCGTAAGCTTTGAAATTTCTCACGTATGCCGCAGGCAACGACACAGAGCGAATATAAAAAACAGATATATGCCATAAGCGGAAGAAAAGCAAGAAACCCCGAAGCATAAACTAGAGAGATTAGCACATATGTCGCATTTGCCAGCGCAGGTATGCTATAAGTCCAAAGCTCGGGCTTTTCAAAAGGGGTGTAGATATTATTCAAATACAAAGCTAAATTTACGATAAGCAGTAGAAAAAATATATAGTTCTTTTTCATAAAAGGAAAAGCGGCGCAAACCAAGACTACCATCAAATTTAATGCAATAAGAAAACCTATGTAATTAAATATCTATAAAGGCGCAAAGTAAGCCTAAAATCGCGATTAATATATCTCTTTTCATATCCAATTGCCGTCCTTTTCAATTCTTGCAATTATAGTGCATAGGTTTAAATTTTGATAAAAAAGTATTCCGTGCTTAAAATTTTGTCGCGCCGTGCGGGCGATCTACGCCTATGAAATTTAGCGCATACGGACGAAATTTAAACTGGGCGCTTGGCTTTATCTAGATGCAAAAAAGATAAGACCCAACCAAATTGCAGATATAATAAGCAGCAAGATAGGAAATAGCTTTTTATCGATCTCCCCGCTTCTTTTTCGGCTGATAATTTGCAAAAATTTACCGAGCTCGTAATCGCTTTTGCGAAATAAATATACCGTTGAGCAGATGCCCATGAATAATGCCGCGGCGGATAAAATTGCCATTAGTTTTTTATCTAAATCCATACCATATATCATAAAACCAAATGTCGCGATAAGAATAATGGCGGTAAGAGCTAAAATTCCTATCGTCGCAAAGGCGATGAAAAATATAACATTAAGTTTGCGATCGATGCCTTTGACATAAAAATCGCTTAAACTGCTACTGATATAGAAGGAAAATAACTCAAGAATTACCGTCGTAAAAGGCAGACGAATATCGCCCGGAAATAAAAAATATCCCTTCAAAAGGTCTATAATATCAACATTTAAAAGTTTTGAGAGATGCAATGAAGCAACGTAAAATGAAATCAAGAAAACTGCCAAAAAGACATTGCCTAAAAGAAACTTGTAAATTAGGTATTTTATGTTTTTGCGCACCTTGGCTCCCTGAAATTTCGCGAGATTATACGTCAAATTTGCTTTTAACAGGCTCAAATCGGCAGGAAAATTTGATGAGTGAAATTTAGCCAAAATTTTGAGCGTAATTTAAATTTACGGTTTTATTTACAGCTCAATTCGCGGCACGGAATTTTAAAATTTAGAAGCGCGGTATGCTGGCTAAATTTAAAAATGTAGCGCGCGCTGTGTCATCTCCGTGCTATTAAAACAGAAAGCGCTTAGCTAAATTTAAAACCACTCCGTGCGTTCGATAAATTTCGCCATGATTGCTAGCCTGCCGCTTCGGTCAAATTTAAAATTCTACAAACGCGCATAGGCGCCGTTTTGAATGATGCGACGATCCGCTGTGTAAAATTCTACTATTTTGCGCGCACGGCGCCCGATTTTGAAACGGCGTCTGCGGGGCGAAATTTTAAAATTCCACCACGCGTAGGGATTTAAAATTCCATAACGAGCGCAAAATCTTAAAATTTAAAACCTCAAAATTCTAAAATTCCGAAATCTCGCGGCGCGGGCAAATTTAAAATTTAAAACTCAAGCCAAATTTTAAATTTCAAACCTAGCGGAATTCTAAATTCTAAATTGAGCGGAATTTCAAATCCAAAAATTTAATGACTATGTCCCAAATGCCCGCCCGCATCGTTTGATCTTACTTCGCAGATTAGCTCGTCAGCGCATTCGTTGTCGCTACTTTCAAGCTGCAGCGTCGTGTGCGTGATGCCCAGATGCTCCATCTCGTGCGATATTTCGCGCAAGATCCGCTCCGCTTCGCGCACGCTCAGCTCGCCACTGACCACGATGTGCGCCGTGAGCGCGTTTGCGCCGCTTGTTATGCTCCAGACGTGCAGGTCGTGCACCGAAAGCACGCCGTCGACGCCCCTGATCCGCGCGACGAGCCCGTCCAGGCACACGCCCTTTGGCGAGCCCTCCATCAGGATGTTTAGGCTGTCTTTTAGCACGCCCCAGCCGCTTTTTACGATGAGCGCGGCCACGAGCACGCTAGCCGCCGCGTCCGCCCAGCCCCAGCCAAAGCACATCATCAGCAGTGCCGCCGTGATCGCGCCCACCGAGCCCAGGGCGTCGCCCAGCACGTGCAGGTAGGCGCCGCGCATATTGACGTTTTCTCTCACGTCGCCGCCGCGCAGCATATAAAGCGCCACGACGATGTTTACGGCAAGACCCAGCGTGCTGATGGCGAGCATGCCCGCGGTGGCTACTTCGGGCGGGTTTTGGAAGCGCCGCGTCGCCTCGATGACGATCAAAACGGCGATCGCGACGAGGGCGAGGGCGTTTATCGTCGCGGCTAAAATTTCGATCCGCCTGTAGCCGAAGGTCTTTTGCAGATTGCCTTTGCGTTCGCCGAATTTAAACGCAAACAGCGAAAGCCCGAGCGCTGCGGCGTCTGATAGCATATGCCCGGCGTCCGAGAGCAGGGCGAGCGAGTTCGTCGCGAAACCGCCCGCGACCTCGACCAGCATAAAAGCGGAGATTATAAAAAAGGAATTTCTCAAAACGACCTTGTTTGACGTGTGCGAATGCGCGCAATGGGCGTGATTTTCGTGCATTTTGACCTCATTTTTCGGCAAATTTTAGTTAAATTATACCCCAAAAAGCGCTTAAATTTTATCTATATCGCCTTCTAGTCCGGCATCTACGCGCTTGCCGATGTCTTTTAGTTTGCTAAACTCCTTTATCAGCCTCGGTGCGTCGCTGGGGCTGATCGCAAACGCCTTAAATGCGCTATTTTGCATAAAATTCCTTCGGTTAAAATCGCGCGGATTTTAGCTGATTTTAAAATTCGCGTCAAATTTTTTTGAAAATTTTTGCTGTAACTCTTGACATTACAACAAAATTTTATTATACTTCGCTCATCGGTTGTAAGTTATAGCATTACAACAAAAAATCCAAGGAGACGAAGATGTCAAACTACAAGATCGTTTCAACGAAAAGCGAACTGAGAGTCGAGCTAAAAGAAGCTCTAGGCTTAAGCGGCTGTGAGCTCTCTATCAACGAGCTTCCGGCAAACGCGAGCGTGCCTTTCGTGCATTCGCACAAGCAAAACGAGGAGCTTTACTTGGTGCTAAAAGGCGGCGGCACGCTTTTTATCGACGGCGAGGAAAAGGCGGTGGGCGAGGGCGACGCGATCCGCATCAATCCCGCGGGCAAAAGATGCTTCAAGGCGGACGCGCAGGGGATGAAGTTTATCTGTATCCAGACCAAACGCGGCAGCCTGGAGCAGTACACGATGGATGATGGCGTGATAAACGACGATGTAAAGCTAAGCTGGCTGTAAATTTACGCGGCAATAAAAACAAATCAAATTTAAAGGAGTAACAATGAAAGTAGCAATCATCGGAGCAAACGGAAAATCAGGTTCAAATTTGGTGCAAGAAGCCCTAAAACAAGGGCATGACGTAACGGCTATCGTGCGAAACAAAGAGTATAAAAACGGCGACGTTAAAGTAGTCTACAAAGATATTTTTGAACTAACAAAGACCGATCTAGCTAGCTTTGACGCCGTTATCAGCGCATTTGCGGCATGGACGCCCGAAACGTTCCCCCTTCATAAAAAGGTAGCAAAACACCTCGCAGACGCGCTTAGCGGTACGAAAACGAGACTGCTCGTCATCGGCGGCGCGGGTACGCTATACGTGGACGATAAAGGCACTATGGCTATGGATACGCCTGACTTCCCGCCTGAGTATATGGGCGTCGCAAAGGCTACGGCGGAGTCGTTTTTCGAGCTAAAAGGTAGAACGGGCGTGCTCTGGACATACGTCTCGCCTGCCGGAGACTACGACGCAAATGGCGCTCGCACCGGCAAATACGTGCTCGGTAACGATCACGTCATACTAAACTCGCAAAACGAGAGCTATATCAGCTACGCCGATCTTGCGATCGCGATCATTGACGAGCTAAAAAATAGAAATTTCGTGCAAAAGCGCTTTACCGCAGTCGGCGAGAGGGCGTGAGTTTAAAATTTTGCTTAATTTAGCTAAAATAACGCCGCACGGAACTAACGTGCGGTTTTTAAATTTAAATCAAGGCTGGCTATGCAAGTAGGTATAAAATTTTCACTCGCCGTTCACATCATGCTCTGCGTCGCGTATTTTCGCGAGGAGAAGGTCACGGGCGATTTCGTCGCTGCAAGCTCGGGGATAAACCCCGCCATCGCGCGCAAGCTGATCTCGCAGCTGAAAAACGCAGCCTTGGTGCTCACGACTGCGGGCGTGGGCGGCATCACGCTGGCTCGCGACGCGCGGCTCATCACGCTTTTAGACATTTACGAGGCGGTGAGCGAGGAGGACGCGATGTTTCGCCTGCACAAAGGCTCGCCTAGCGCCTGCCCCGTGGGCGGCAAGATCGAGGCGGTACTCGCGCCGCGCTTTGCTCGCATTCAGAATGATTTTAAAAAATCCCTATCAAGCGTGAGCTTGGCGGATTTGCTGCGGGATTTAGAATGAGATTTGTATAGCGTGGCTTTAAGTGGACTTTTTATCGCTCATCTCGGATTTTATCGATTCATCGGCTTGTAGAAGGTTTTCGTAATTTTCTTTGCTTTTTCGTATGGCGTCGTCAAATTTAAAACCGAGCATGACGATACGGTATAAATTCGGCTTGTTTTTGCGCCAATTATACAGCGTTGCGACATCAATGCCTAGATGATATGCCATATCGCGTTTAGTCAGCTTCAAAATTTTCCTTAAATTTGAAATCAATAAAATTGTATAGCTTTTATTCTGATAAACTAACACTTGAATATTTTTATGTTTTTAGTATTTTTCATATAATATTTCAATTTTTCTTTAACTACCTTGCAATATAATGTGAGAATATTTTTTGGGAGGATCCAATATGAAAAATTTCAAAATTTTAGTTTTCGGCGCTTTTGCGGCGATATTCTTTAACGGATGCGACGTAACGCCGCCGTTTCAGGTAGTTCAATTACAAGAAAACGCACGCGGTATCACGGTGGCAAGAAGCACGCCTTATAATTGCACTGTCTTGGGCGAGGTCGAGGGCAGAAGCGAAAATAACGGCTATGGTGCAAATTTACAGCTAATGCGCGATAGTGCGGTCAATGACGCTAAAAATAATGCTGCATACGTGATCGGAGAGGGAAAACGCGCGATGATAAACATAGTAAGTGAAAAGGCGGTTTGTTTGTTAAACGGACAGCGGGTTGATTGCTCGGGAAATGTCATCGGTTACGTCCAATCATATAGGATAAATGCGCAGGTTTTTGACTGCGGTATAAAGTAAATTTAAAATTTTAATGTAATAAGCATTAAGGAGATAAAGATGAGAAATTTTATCTTGAAATTGATCGGAGTATCGGTAATATGCGTGTTATTACCGGGAAAGCTATCTGCACTGGATCTACCGGAGCCACTAAAGGGAGAGGAGTTTGAGCGGGTTTTAAAAAAATACCTCAATTCAGAGAAAGAATTTCTGCAAGATTTTGAAGCTCATAAGTTTGACAAAGCGGCCGCTTTCGATAAATTATATTGTGAAGAAGGGCTTCCGGAGGCGTGCGGAGATCTGGGAATTCATTATGCTTTTGGACTAGGGGTAAAAAGAGATGTTTTAAAAGCAAGGGCATATATCGGATATTATTCTGCAAATTCGCCGATGAAATTTTCTGCAAAAGAATTTAGTAATTTAAGTTTAGAGCTTATTAATAAAACTTCCGAGCTTGATGACAAAGGGGCATTGTTTTATCTTTCAGATGTCTTTAAAAAAGAGCTTGAAGATTGTAGGTCGCTTATAAAATGGTTCGATATTATGAGTGGTAAGATCAAAATAAATAAAGATTATGTAAAAAGCATCGGTAATAGAGATTCTTGTTTTAAAGCTCTTGCGTATTCTATGATGCTTCCTTGTGATATGCTATCGCCTGATAAAATACTTTGTTCCGAAAAAGGTATTAAGGATGATATTTCTAGCGAAATTCTTATTTCGGAAATCGTCAAAAATGGGCTTATAAATTCCAAAATAGCAAATATATTCTTCGAGTACTTTGATTTTATTGATACCGATGAAATTAAATTTTAAAAAATTCGGGCTTTGACGGTTATAAATGCCAAAGCCCAAATTTAAAATTTACAATTTTATCTTCCTTACTTCCAGCTCGCCACCAAAAAAGTTCGCGTAGTAAAGCAGGTCTTTTTCGACCTCAAGCCCCGCTAGGTAGCGCAGAGCGAGGTTTGCCTCAAAGCTTGCCGCAAACATCACTATAGCAGCCGTTATGCCCGCAGGCGTCGCGTTTAGGCTCGGGAAAAATTTAAAATCCGCATTCTGCACGAAGCAGACTTGGCACTGCCAGCTGTCCACCGACGCGAACACCCACGGCACGCCTATTTGCTTAGCAAAGGCATCAATCTGCGCGCGCGTGGCGAGATTATCGGTCGCATCCAAAATGAGATTAAATTTCTCGCCCGAGCCTATCACGTTAGCGAAAAATTCCTCCGCGCGGCTCTTATGCACCTCCACGCTCACGCCGTCGTAGCGGCTTTCCGTGCGGCTTTTAAAGACGTCCGCTTTAAATTTACCCTCGTCTTCGAGAGTGAATAAAATTTGCCTGTGGATATTGTGAAGCGCCACCGTGTCGAAATCCACGACGCTGATCCGCCCGATGCCGCTTGCGCCCAGAGCGTAAGAAAGGCTGCTCCCAAGCCCGCCCGCGCCGATGATCAGGATGCGCTTGTCCGCAAGCGCGCGCTGCGTCTGCTCGCCCCAAAGCTGGATCTGTCTGTGAAAGTAGTTCATAAAAGCCCCCTGCTGACTAGATTTTTGCGGAATTTCCACAGCCCGCGCGCCGCAGCGATCTCGTCCGCGTCCACTTCGCACATCAGCACGCCCTCTTCGTTTTTCAGCTCGTTTGCGATCTCGCCGCCGGGGGTTACGACGAAGCTCTCGCCGTAAAATTTAAACTCGCTTTCGCCGAATTTCGCCTCGCCGATGCGGTTGGCGCGGATGACGTAGAGCGAGTTCGTAAACGCGCGCATCTTCAAAAGCTCGCGCCAGCGCCCGCCGCTTTCAAAGGTCGAGGCGCAGGGCACGAGCACGCAGCCGACGTTTTTTTGCATAAAATAGCGCCAAAACACGTCAAAATGCGCCTCATAGCCGAAACACACGCCGAATTTCACGCCGCCCTCGCTAAAGATCATCGGCGAAATTTTACCGATTTTGCGGCTTTTGCGGTTGGCGAAAAAGCCCTCCTCGTTCCAGTGCGGATAGTCCATCAGGATATTTTGATCGTAAAATTTCACTTCCGAGGGCGAAAATTTCGCGCATGATTTTATCCAGATAGGCTCGTTTTCGCTCGCGCAAAAGATCTCCTCTTCGCTCGCGTCTTTTTGGCTTTCGGCTTTTAAATTTGAAGCGTTCGAGTTACTTTGGATCGAAGCGCTTAAATTTAAACCGTCTGCGGAATTTGTGGCTTTGAAATTTAAAGCGTGCGCGCCGCAGGAATTTAAGCCGCCTTTGGAACTCTGCTCGCTTGAGGAATTTAAAGCGCCTTTGGAATTTGAACCATCGTTGGAATTTAAAGCGCTTTTGGAATTTAGCTCGCCCTTGCAACCATGCTCGCTTTTAAGGCTTGCGGAATTTTCGCCGTCGCAGCGCGCGCTTTTTTGAGCCGCGCCGCCGAAGATGCCCGCCTGCCTCAAAATTGCGCCACTTGCGGCTCTGATTATCGGCGCTACGATATGTAGGTCGTATTTGGCGGCCAGCCGCGCCATCAGCTCCTGCTTGTGCTCGCTCTGTTCGCACGCGATGGAGCGGGGCATCTTTTTAAGCTCGCTAAAGAAGGAATTTAGCTCATATTCGCCCAGCAGCACGATCCGCGCGCCGTTGTCTTTGGCGACCTTCATATAGTAATCGATCCGATTTTCGCTCATCGAAAGCGTCGGTAGTTGTAAAACGCATACGTTTATCATCGTCGCCTCCTAAGCCTGCTCGGGTGCGTTTATTTCGGCAACCTCGAGCTTGGCGTTTTCTAAAATTTCCTTCGCTTCCTTTAGCAGCGCCACGCCCTGTTTATACAGCTTCACACTCTCCTCTAGGCTTAGATCCTTGTCGTTTAGGCTCTTTAAAAGCGCGTTGATCTTTTCCATTTTTTCCTCGAAACTCTCACTCATCCAAAATCCTTTTTATGATGTAATCAAATTTTTCTATCTCGACCAAAAACGCGTCGTGTCCGTAGTCGCTGTCGATCTGCGCGTAGCTCGCGCGATCCTTTTTGCCCAGATCGCTCATCGCATCGTAAATTTCTTTCATCAGCCCCGGCGGAAAGAGCACGTCGCCTTTGAAAGAGATGAGGTGCAGGCGCGATCTGATCTGCGCGCAGGCGTTTTTAAGATTGCCGTAGTGGCGCGTGCAATCAAATATATTCATCATCTTGGCGATGTAGAGATAGCACAGTGGATCGAACCTGCGCGCGAAATTTTCGCCGTTGTATTCAAGGTAGCGATCCACCTGAAAGCGCCCGTTAATCTCGTAAAGACCATCGGTTTCGACGTAGTTGCGCCCGAATTTATCCTGCATCGAGCTTGGGCTCAAAAAACTTATATGCCCCGCCATGCGCCCCACCGCCATGCCGTCAAGCCCGCGTTCGGCGATTAAGCCTTTATCGTAGTTGCCGTTTTTGAAGCTCGGATCGCGCAAGATGGCCTCGGTCGCGATCTTATTAAACGCGATCGCCCAAGGCTGCGTGGCGTAGGTGCTTGCGAGTACGAAAATTTCATCCGCAAATTCCGGATATTCGATCGCATAGCACAGCGCCTGCATGCCGCCCAGACTGCCGCCGATAACGGCGCGGGCGCGCGAAATACCTAGGCGCTTTAAAAGCATCATCTGCGCGCGCACGACGTCTGAAACGACCACTACCGGAAAGCGCAAGCGGTACTCGCGGCCGCTGCTTTCATCGACATCGAGCGGGCAGGTGGAGCCGAAAGGCGAAGCCAGGATGTTTATGCAGATGACGAAAAATTTCGTTGTATCGACCGCTTTATGATCGCCGATGAGCCCGTCCCACCAGCCCGGCTTAACGTCGCCTTCGTAAAGTCCCGCGGCGTGCGCGGAGCCGGTTAAGGCGTGGCAGATGACGATGACGTTTGATTTATCGGAATTTAGCTCGCCGTAGGTTTCATAGGCGAGCTTGAAGTTGGAAAAGACGCGGCCGCTCTCCAGATAGAGCGGCTCGTCGAAATTTTGAATTTTGCTTTTAAGGATCACTGATTTACTCGGTAATTCGGCGCTTCCTGCGTAATGATGACGTCGTGGACGTGGCTTTCTTTAAGACCTGCGCTCGTGATCTCGACGAATTCCGCCTTTTGCTGAAAGGTCGCGATATCCTTGCTGCCGCAGTATCCCATCGAGCTTCGCAAGCCGCCTAGCAGCTGAAAGATTACGTCTTTTAGCATGCCCGCGTAAGGTACGCGCCCCTCGACGCCCTCGGGCACGAGCTTTTCTTTTGCGGTGCCGTCTTGAAAGTAGCGATCCGAGCTTCCCTTTTGCATCGCTGCCAAAGAGCCCATGCCGCGGTAGGTTTTGTACTGGCGGCCCTGAAACGTAATGAGTTCGCCCGGGGTTTCGTAGCAGCCTGCGAGCAAGCTTCCCATCATCACCGAGCTTGCGCCCGCGGCTAGGGCTTTGGCGATGTCGCCCGAGTATTTGATGCCGCCGTCTGCGATGATCGGAATTCCAAATTTAGCCGCCTCGATCGCGCAATCGTTGATCGCGGTGAATTGCGGCACGCCCACGCCAGCTACGATGCGGGTAGTGCAGATCGAGCCGGGACCGATGCCTACTTTAATCGCGTCGGCTCCTGCGTTTGCGATATCCTTTATGCTAGCGGGGTTTGCGACGTTTCCTACTACTACGTCGACATCAAAATTTCGCTTCAGCTCCTTAAGCGTGTCGATAATACCTTTGGAGTGTCCGTGCGCGGAGTCCATCACAAGTGCATCTACGCCCGCTTTGACGAGAGCTTCGGCTCTTTGCAGATGGCCTACGCTGATTGCCGCGGCGACGCGAAGGCGGCCGAATTTGTCTTTATTGGCGCTTGGATATTCGATACGCTTTTTAAGGTCTTTGATCGTAATAAGCCCCTCTAAGTGGCCGTTTGCGTCGATTATCGGAAGCTTTTCTACCTTATTGTTTCTAAAAATTTTCTCCGCATCATCCAGAGTGCAGCCCTTTGGGGCGGTAATTAGCGGAGCTTTGGTCATCTTTTCGCCTACTAGCGCGGCGGTGTCTGTTTCAAAGCGCAGGTCGCGATTGGTCAAAATTCCAATTAACACGCCGTTATCGTCAATAACGGGAATGCCGCTGATGTGGTACTCGCTCATCAGATCGAGCGCGTCTTTGATCGTGGCGTCCGCCTTGATCGAGATAGGGTCTATAATGACGCCACTTTCGCTCTTTTTTACGCGGCGAACCATCTTGGCTTGGGAGTCTTCATCCATATTTTTATGGATCACGCCGATGCCGCCGAGGCGCGCCATCATTATCGCGGTGCGGTACTCGGTGACCGTATCCATCGCAGCACTCACGAGAGGGGTATTTAGCGTGATATTTTTCGTAAAACTCGTGCTGATATCAACCTCTTTGGGTAAAATTTCAGAGTATTGCGGTACCAACAAAACATCCTCGAAGGTCAGAGCCTTTTTGACGATCTTCATACTTATCCTTTCACGATTTTTTCTAAACTCAAGCCGCCGTCCAGCACCGCTTGTTCGTCGTAGGCGCGCCCGATGAGCTGCGCGCTGATATTAAGAGCCTCTTTGTTTTTCGCTACCGGCACGGAGATTGCGGGAAGCCCCGCTAAATTTACGCCGATCGTGTAGATGTCGCTAAGATACGCGCGAAGCGGATTGCTAAGCTCGCCGAATTTATACGCCACTCCAGGCGCGATCGGCATAAAGATCAAATCGGCGTCTTTTAAAATTTCCTCATATTCGCTTTTGATGAAAGCCCTTGCTTTCTGTGCTTTGATGTAATACGCGTCGTAATAGCCGCTGCTTAGCACGAAGGTGCCTAGAAGCATACGGCGCTTGACCTCGTCGCCGAAGCCTTCGCCGCGAGTGTTGGCGTAGAGCTCTTTTAAATTTAGAGCCTTCGCGCGGTTTCCGTAGCGCACGCCGTCGTAGCGGCTTAAATTTGCGCTAGCCTCGGCGGTTGCGATGATGTAGTAGGTCGCGATGTCGTATTTGGAGCTGCAAAGATCGCGGTAAACGATCTCGTGTCCAAATGATTTTAGCTTTTCTATAGTTAAATTTAGAGCCTCTTTGACCTGCTGCGAGGCCTCGTCCACGTAGTTTTTTATAACGGCGATCTTAAGCTTGCGATCGGCGTTTAGCTTATCCGCGGTGCTTTCGTAAGCGCCCGTGTAGCTCGTGCTGTCCATCTCGTCGCGCCCTGCGATAATGTCGTATAAAATCGCCGCGTCCTCGACGCTGCGCGTAATCGGTCCTATCTGATCTAGGCTGCTCGAATACGCCGCGAGCCCGTAGCGGCTGACCCTGCCGTAGCTCGGCTTAAAGCCTACGCAGCCGCAAAATGCCGCCGGCTGGCGGATAGAGCCGCCCGTATCGCTTCCGAGTGCGGCTATGGCGATATTTGCCGCTACGGCAGCCGCGCTTCCGCCGCTACTGCCGCCTGGTACGCGCGAGTGATCGGTCGGATTGAGCGTTTTGCCATAGAATGAGCTCTCGGTCGTGCTTCCCATCGCAAACTCATCCATATTCGTTCGTCCAAACGGCGCCAGGCCGCGCTCGCGTAGCTTTTTGATCACCGTCGCGTCGTATGGCGCAACGTAGCCTTGCAAAATTTTACTCGCCGAGGTGACGCTCCAATCTTTTACCTGAATGTTATCTTTGATCGCGATCGGTACGCCCTCGCCGCTGATATTTAGAGCCTCGCCCGTGAGCTGCTCGACGTAGGCGCCGAGCTCTTTGGTTTTTAAAATTTTATCCTTTAGCTCCGCTCTAAGCGCCGAAATTTCATCCGCGCTCAGCTTTAGAGCCTCTTTCAAACTTATCATCTGCCATCCTTAAATTTATTCACGAAATAGATCCCCACGCCCGTCGCTACGCAGATCAGCGCGATCGTAAAAAATACGAAGCCAAGACTTATGGGATTACTTAGCATGCATGACCTTTGCGCAGCGCGGGCAGAGCTCATCGGGCTCTTTTGCGTTAAATTTCCAGCATCTAGGGCATTTGTGTTTAGAGGATTTTACGAGGCGGAAAATTTCATCGTTTATCTTAAACTCCGCTAGAGCCTCCTCGCTTTGCAGAGTGTCCACGTCGCTTACCATGAACCAATCCGCCACGCCTAGGATGTCGTTTGATAAAATTTCGTTCGAGCTCGTCTGCAAAACCAGCTCAAGCGTCGACTTGATAATCTTGTCCTTTTTCAGCGCGTCAATGAGTTCGAAAAATTTCTCCCTCGATTTGATTAAAATTTCGTCGAATTCTATGAAATCGTCAAATTCTACCTGCTTGTAGATCAGATCAAAAGCATCTTCCTTACCATCTTTGATGATACGCGGCGCAAACTGCATTACTTCGTCGATCGTGTAGGTTAGCGTAGGCGCGATTAGAGGCAGCAGAGCTCGTGTAATCAGAGCGATCGCGCTTTGCGCGCTTCTGCGGCGCGGTTCGTCGGGTGCGTCGCAGTAAAGCCTGTCTTTGCAGATATCAAGATAAATTCCGCTCAGATCGGCGCTTAAGAAATTTAGTAGCTGATTGAAGCCCTTTGAAAAATCGTAGTTTTTAAACGCCGCTTCCGCGCCCGCAAAGGCGTTTACCGCGCGCGTTAGGATCCAGCGATCAAGCCGCGTAAAATTACTCGTCTCGATCTCGCCCAGATCGCTGGTGCTTGCGAGCAGAAATCTTATAGTATTTCGAATCTTGCGGTACTGCTCGCTTACCTGCTTAAGGATATTGTCGCTGATCTTTAGATCGGTCGAGTAGTCGCTCATCGCGACCCACAGGCGTAAAATTTCAACGCCGTGGCTCTTTGCGACCTCTTGCGGATAGACGACGTTTCCGACGGACTTACTCATCTTCTGACCCTTCTCATCGACGGTAAATCCGTGCGTGAGGATGCTCTTGTACGGCGCGCATTCGTTGATCGCGCAGCTTAGAAGCAGTGAGCTTTGAAACCAGCCGCGGTGTTGGTCGCTGCCCTCAAGATACATATCCGCAGGGAATTTGCCCGCATCGTAGGCGCCGCTTTGTAGCACCGCTTTCCACGTCGAGCCGCTATCGAACCAAACGTCTAAAATATCCATCACCTTTTCTAAATTTTCAGGCTTATAGCCGCTGTCCTGCGGCAAGAGCTCCGAAATTTCCATCTGCCACCAAGCATCCGCGCCCTTAGCCTTAAAAATTTCGTAGATATTATTTAAAATTTTCTCATCAAAAATCGGCTCTTTGGTACTTTTATCACGGAAAAACGCTATCGGTACGCCCCAATCTCTCTGGCGCGAGATACACCAATCGGGGCGGTTTTCTATCATCGAGGTAAGGCGGTTGATGCCGCTTTGCGGGTAAAATTTAACCTTGCCGATCTCTTCAAGTGCTACTTGGCGTAGCGTTTTGCCGCTGAGCTTGGGCTCGTCCATCGCGATAAACCACTGCTTCGTCGCACGGTAGATCACCGGCTTGTGCGTACGCCAGCAGTGTGGATAGGAGTGGACGAATTTGCCGGATTTGATAAGCGCGGGGCCTAGAAGCTCTAAAATTTTCTCGTTTGCTTTGAAAATATGCATCCCCACGAGCTCATCTACGACGTCTGCGCGGAAGAGTTTTTTAGTTTTAAGAGTTTGATCGAAACAGCCGCCCTCATCTACCGGCATCAGCACCTCGATGCCGTATTTAAGCCCTACGAAATAATCGTCCTCGCCGTGTCCCGGAGCCGTATGCACGAGCCCGGTGCCGCCGTCCATCAGGACGTGCTCGCCGAGGATAAATTTTGAAATTCTATCGTTTAGCGGATTGATCGCGTTTAGGCCCTCAAGCTCGGCGGCTTTAAATTCTTTTACAATCTCACCCTTGGTGATGCCCAGGCTTACGAGGCTTTCGACCAGAGGTTTTGCAAGGATCAAATTTTCGCTTGTCAGCGCGTAAATTTCATTCGGGTTCAAAGATATTGCGCCGTTTGCAGGCAGCGTCCAAGGCGTGGTCGTCCAGACGACCGCTTTAGCGCCTTTCGCGCCGATTTTAGCGTTCGCTTCACCGCTTAGATCAAACGCCACGAAGATCGAGTAGTCCTCTTTGTCTTTGTACTCGACCTCGGCTTCTGCGAGCGCGCTTTTTGCCGCCCAGCTCCAAAACACGGGCTTACTTCGCTCGATTAAAATTCCTTTTTTCGCGATCTGGCAGAGCGCTTTGTAAATTTCAGCCTCAAACTCAAATTTTAGCGTCAGATACGGATCGTCCCAGTCGCCTAAAATTCCCATATCTTTAAATTCATTGCGCTGCACGTCGATGAACTCTTTGGCGTGCTGTCTGCAAAGCTCGCGGATCTGCACTTTTGAAAGCGATTTTTTCCGCTCGCCTAGCTTGATCTCTACTTGCTGTTCGATCGGCAGACCGTGGCAGTCCCAGCCCGGCACGTAGCGGATATCCTCGCCGAAAAAATAATGGGTTTTGGTGATGATGTCTTTTAAAATTTTATTCAGCGCGTGGCCGATGTGGAGGTGTCCGTTGGCATACGGCGGGCCGTCGTGGATATTGAAGCTGACGCTTGCGCCCTTGCGCCTAGCTTTCATCTTTTCGTAAATTTTACGCTCGTCATACCATGCCTTAAACCGCGCAGGTTCGTTTTGCGGTAGCGCGCCTCGCATCGCAAAGTCCGTCGTAGGAAGAAAGAGAGTATCTTTGTAGTCCATATTTGTACCTTTTCGTGTCTTAAAAAATTTGTGAAGTTTATCCAAAACGCCATTAAAAAGCTCTGAAAGAGCAGTCCGCGTTTATGCTATAATGTGCGAAAATTTAATGAGGGTCTTTATGAAAAATATCATCCTTGTAATCGGCGAGGAGATCCGCTACGACGCGGCTTTGATGAGCTATATATCTCGCAGCTACGAACGAGTTTTTGGGCGGATCGACGATTTGAAATTCTTAAGCGAAAACGATAAGGTTTTGCCCTTCGCGCTTGAAAAGATGATCGATTCGTACGATTTTATCACGATCTTTGCGGCAAACTCCGCCTACGCGGTCGTGGGTAAAATTTTATCGACGCTCTCTTTCGATTCGCTCGAGCTAAAAAACGGAGAAACCCTAGCGCCCTCGATGGCGCGCACGGTGGCGAAAAACAGCTTCCTGCTAAACGTCAGAGGCTGCTCGGTAAACGTGATCAAGGCACTTTGCTTACAGAGCTTGCCGCCGATCCTTCAAGACGCGCCGAGCGCGGGCGAGAGCTTTTATCTATTCGATTGCGAATACGAAAGCGTAAAGCAGCGCCTAGAGAGCCTCGCGATCAGCTATAAAATTTCGCTTACGATCAGCAGACCCAGCTCCTTTTTGCTGCTAGTGCGCGCCAGTGCGATGAAATTCGGAGCGCTGGACGCGTTTTTGCAAAGCGTCGGCAAGTATTATGAGAGCTGCTACATCGAAGGCGGCGATTTTATGGGCTTCGTGGTGGATAGACTGCGCGAAATAGGCGCTAAGATCACCTTTGCCGAAAGTTGCACCGCAGGGCTCATCGCCGCAAAATTCGGCGCGGTCGCGGGCGTGAGCGACGTTTTCGACGGTTCGCTCGTAAGCTACGCCAACGAGATAAAAAATCTCTGGCTCAACGTGAGCGAAGATACGCTCGCGCGCTACGGCGCGGTCAGCGCGCAGACCGTGGGCGAGATGCTGGAGGGCGCGCTGCAAAGCAGCGGGGCGAGCTTCGCTCTTGCGGTAAGCGGTATCGCAGGCCCCGGCGGCGGAAGCGCGCAAAAGCCCGTAGGGACGGTCTTTATCGGCGCAAAGGAGCAGGGCGGCAAACAGATCGTCGGGGAATTTCATCTAAAAGGCGATCGAAACTACATCCGCGAACAAAGCGCCGATATCGCTATCTGCTTGCTTTTGAAGCTTAGAAGCGATCTGTTTTTCGGGCGGCTTCCGAGCGCGCCTGCGAGAGATGAAATTTAAAGGAGTAAATTTTGAAAAGACGAATTTTGAAAGGGTGCGGAGGCGATTCGGCGCAGAATTTTATCCGAGCGAGCGGTGAGCGGGGCTTTGAACGAGAGCGAAATTTCGTTTCGGCAGGCAGTGCGCGAAATTTTACTTCGGTATACGGCGAGCGGAATTTTACTCGGGCTAGCGACGGACTAAATTTTATCTCAGGGAGTCGCGCTAGAAATTTTAATTTTATAAACGATTTTAGCTTTATAAGCGCGGCGCGAAATTTTACTTTGACGCTAGCTGCGGCATGTATTTTGAGCGGCTGCGACGGCGGATCGGACGGGCAAGATCGCGAGCAAAGCACGCGTTCGGAACAGAATTTTAGCGCGGGTAATCAAGGGCAAAATTTTAATAAAAGCGCGGATAGCTCGGAGCAAAATTCCGCTCAAAGCTCCGCGCAAAATTCTATGCAAAACTCCGTGTCGCAGGGCTTTGAGAGCAAGCAAAGCTCCGATCTGAACTCCACGATAGACGAGTTTGCAAACGATGCTAAAGTTTTGGGCGAGGCCTTGCAAAATTTGCAGAAAAAAGCGCCCGAAGTCTTGAACGATTTCGCCGCTCGCAACGCCGATAGGATAGAGGATCTGCTAAAGCAGGGCGAGGCGGCGGCACGCGAGGCGGGCAAAAACCTTGATAAGATGGGCGAAAGCCTGCAAGGTATCATCAAGGACGCTAATGAAAGCCTAGGCAAGGTCTTGGAGGGCTTTGGCGTGGAGCCTAGACAGGAGCCGCGCGGCGGGCGCTCGCAGGAGCGCGATGATAATTCAGATCCTGAAGAGGCGGCTGGTAGGCAAAGCTTTAGAATTTAAATTACGCTAAATTCTACTCAAAATTTTTTGTTGCAACTACCACCCGCAGGAAAGTGGCAAGTCTTCGCAGGAGCGTAACGAGCCTGCACGAAAGCGTGACGGACACTCATAAGAGCGCGATGAGCACCCGCAGCCCGACGACGGAACCGATGGCAAGGTTTTATAGTTTAAAGCGCGGCTAGATTTCATCTAAATTTTATTTGTTGTGGCAAATGCTCGCAGAGAAATGATGCTAAATTTTATTAAAATTTCCCCTGCGCGGCGGTTTCGTTAAAATTTTACTCGCGCGAGCTTCCGCAATGGAATATGAATATTTGCAAAGAAGCAGTAAACCTTTGTAAAACGCAACGAGTGCCCAGAGGGCGAGCATTTATAAAATAAAGCGCGAGTAACGGATGAAGTTTGGAATTCAAAGATCACGCCCTTTGAAGCCGCTGTCAAAGATAAGCAGGCAGCGGCTGGTAAAGCTTTAGAATTTAAGGCTGCTTATGATAAAACAAGAAAAATTTTACGAAGTAGGGCTATAATGCGCCCCGCAATTTCAAATTTAAAGGATAAAAATGAAAACTCTCATTATTTTAGCTCATCCAAATATCGCAAACTCGCTCGTAAACCGCCACTGGAGGGATGCTGTGCTAGCCCATCCTGATAAGTTCGAGCTTCATGATCTTTACGCGCTTTATGCGGATTTTAAAATCGATGTGGAAAAGGAGCAAAAACTGCTCGAAAGCCACGATAAAATCGTGCTTCAGTTTCCGTTTCGTTTTTCAAACTGCACGCCGCTTCTTAAGCAGTGGTTTGAGGATGTTTTTACGCGCGGCTGGGCTTATGGCGGAGAGGATGGCGGCAAACTTAAGGGCAAAAAATTCGCGCTTGCGATCTCACTTGGCGCGACCGAGGCAAACTACTCTAAAAACGGCATTGTGGGCTTTAGCGTAGATGAGGTGCTAGCGCCATTTAAGGCTACGTTTAATTTCGTCGGCGCAGTTACGCTACCAAATTTCGTCTCATACGGCTTTACTTACGATAAAAGTGAGCAAGCCGTAGAAAATAGCGCGAAAAATTATATAAAGTATTTAAATAAGCTTTAAATTCTTTGCTTTTCTAGCCGCCAACTGCGCGTAAAATTTTAAAATTTTATGTAAGTGGCGTGGCTGATTTTTTAAAATTTTCGCTCAAAAAGCTCAAATTTAATCCTAAAATTTTTAAATTTTACCCCAAAATTCCGCTCGCGCTTCGTATGCGATCTAAAATGAAATTCCAAGCAAAATTCCGCGTCTAAATTTGAGCCTCGCTCTTAAATTTTAAAATTTTATCAGAGATTTTTTTATACAATTACGGCTGAAATTCGGCCCAAAAAAGGAGAGGGAATGTATAAGCTAAAGCATCTTCTTAGCGCGCAGGATCTGAGCCGCGAGGACATCTACGACTTTATAGATCTAGCGCGCGAGTTTAAAGCGCTCAACCGCTCTGACGTCAAAAAATCCGACTCGCTTCGCGGCAAGACGGTCATCAACGCGTTTTTTGAAAACTCCACCCGCACCCGCACGAGCTTTGAGATCGCAGCCAAGCGCCTGGGCGCGGACAGCGTAAATTTCACGGCTGCGGACAGCAGCACGAAAAAGGGCGAGACGCTGATCGACACTATCAGAAATATGCAGGCGATGCGCACGGATATCTTCGTACTGCGCCACAGCTGCTCGGGCGCGGCAAAATTCGTAGCGGCCAACTGCGATGCATCGATCGTAAATGCGGGCGACGGGCTGAACGAGCACCCGAGCCAGGCGCTATTGGATCTTTTTACGATCAGCGAGCACAAAGGCAGGATCGAGAATTTAAACGTCGCGATCATCGGCGATATATTTCGCTCGCGCGTGGCTAGAAGCGACATCTGGGCGATGAAAAAGCTCGGCATAAACGTGCGGCTCTTTGGCCCTCCGATGATGCTGCGCGACTGCGACGCGTTCGGCTGCCCGATATGCAAAAGCGTGGAGGAGGCGATAGAGGGCGCCGACGTCATCATCATGCTTAGAATCCAGCTTGAGCGGCAAGACGGCGAGCCGAGCTTCCCGAGCGTGCGCGAGTACTCGAAATTTTTCGGACTTACAGCTAAGCGGATGCAGGCGGCGAAAGAGGGCGTCATGATAATGCATCCCGGCCCGATCAACCGCGGCGTGGAGATCAACTCCGACGTAGCCGACGATCCGCGCTATAGCTGCGTTTTAGATCAGGTAGAAAACGGCGAGGCGATGCGAATGGCGATACTTCATACGATAAATTTAAACAGGAGCGCACGATGAAAATTTTAATAAAAAACGGCACGATCGTTAATCATAACGGCAGCGAGGAGGCAAACGTCCTGATCGAGGGCGATAAAATTTCAAAGATCACACGCGAGTGCCCAGCCGCAGACCGCGTCATAGACGCTGCGGGCAAGCTCGTGATGCCTGGGCTCATTGATATGCACGTGCATTTTAGAGACCCGGGGCTCGAATACAAAGACGACGTCATCAGCGGCAGCGAAACTGCGGTCGCAGGCGGCGTGACGACCTGCCTCCCGATGGCGAACACTAAGCCTGTGAACGACAACTCCAGCATCACTCGCGCGATGATCGCTAAGGCTAAGGGGCGCGGGCTTATCGATCTGCTACCCATAGGCGCGATCTCGCAGGATTGCAAGGGCGCAAAGATCGTCGAGATGGGCGATATGCTGGAAGCCGGCTGCGTGGCTTTCAGCGACGACGGGCTACCCGTGACCGACAGCTCCGTGATGCGACAGGCGCTCGAATACTCCGCGCACTTCGGCTCGTTCGTGATAAATCACAGCGAGGATTGCTCGCTTTGCCACGGCGGCGTAATGAACGAGGGCAAGGTTAGCGCGATCCTAGGTCTAAAGGGGATGGCGAGCGAAAAAGAGGAGATTATGATAGCGCGCGATCTGCTACTTGCCAAAAAGACGGGCGGGCACATCCACGTCGCGCACGTAAGCTCGGCGTGGTCGCTAAAGCTCATCGAGCAGGCTAAGCGCGAGGGCATCCGCGTCACTTGCGAAGCTACGCCGCATCATTTTACCTTCGACGAGCGCGAGCTGATGGGATACGATACGAATTTTAAAATGTCGCCGCCGCTTCGCACTCAAAGCGACGTGCAGGCGATCAGAGAGGCGCTTAAAAGCGGTCTGATCGACGCCATCGTAACCGATCACGCGCCGCACAACACAGATGATAAATTCGTAGAATTTGATCACGCGCCGTTTGGAATTTTGGGGCTTCAAACCCTCGTGCCGCTTACGCTGCGGCTCGTAAAGCAGGGCGTCATCAGCCTTGAAGACATGGTGCGGCTGTGCTCGTTTAACCCGGCTAAAATTCTAAATTTAAAGGACAAGGGCGAGGTCAAAGAGGGCTTTTTGGCCGACGTCGCGATCATCGATCCGCGGATTTCCTACGTTTACGACGAGGCGCTAAATAAATCCAAATCGCGAAACTCGCCGCTTTTCGGCAAGCAGCTTACGGGCGCTGCGGTTTGCACGATCAAAAGCGGCCGCGTAGTTTATGAGTTTCCAAACGTCGTAGCGTAGCACGCTCGCGGCGTAGGGATTGCGATCAGCGGCTTGGAAGGCTCAGTTTGCGGATGATCGGCATTCGTAGCATAAACGGAGAGATTGCTTCATTTTAAATTTAGCTAGCTTGGGCGCAACGACTCGCTTTTAAAATTTTGCGGTGCGATCGGTTCATTTTAAATTTGGTGGCAGCGTAGGCGTGGCGACTTGTCTTTAAAATTTCATAGTGCGTTTTGCTCGGTACCGGCGCGACCCTTGATCTCGCAGCGTGACTGCCCTGCTTAAATTTATCGGTAGCTCGTGTGGTAACTTGCTTTTAAAATTTCATAGCGCGAGCGCGATTGAAATTTTTTTAAAGTGGTTTGTCATTTTTAAAGTGCGCGTAAATTTAACGTACGCTGCCTTGTTTGTGGCATTTGTATATTTTGGCTTCGGAATTTTATCCGTGCCCGTGCGCGAGCTGCTCTAAATTTATAACGGCACCTTTTTCGATATGGTCGCTGCTTTTAAAATTTTATGTTCGCGGCGGTTGGGAATTCTATCTTTGCGTAGATTTGTTTTTGCCTCGCGCGTAAATTTTATCGTGATTAAATTTGTCGCTAAGGCGCAAAATTTTAAAATTTTGCCGCCGCTAGCTTTTGGCGCGGAGCATAAATAATCCGCTGCATGAACGGGAGCGATCTAAATTTAAAGGATATCTATGAACGGCGAAATATATCTCTCGTGTGCGCTGTGCGTCGCGCTAAAATCGGCTCTGCACGGCAATCCTAAGCCGCTGCCGCAAGATCAAAAATATATAAAATATTTAAATTTTGAGTTTGCAAAGGAGCATTTCCGCACCGCAGAGGGCTCGAGCCGCGCAGCGCAGGACGGCGTAAACGACGTAAGTAAAGCTGCGGAGCAAAAAGATGCGTACGGCGCAGTGCAGAGCAGTGCGACGGACAAAGCCAGAGAAAGTGTCGAGGCGGTGAAACAAAAGCGCACGAACAGAAAAGAAGCGGCAAATGAAAAAGCGGCTAGTAAAAAAGGCGCCGACGAAAGCACGGGCTCGCCACTTTTGCAAAAAGCGTGCGAGTTTTTCACCAGACGGCTCGCGCAAAAAGGGCGCGAGGACGAGCCGATCTCCGCACGGCGGCGTTGGATAGAGCAGTGCTTAAAGCTCGGTCTGAAGGACGCGGGGCTTAGTATTTCAACTTTCGCAAAAGATAGGTCGCTTTTAGGATTTAGCGGCGCGAATGCAAACGGCATCGTATGTCGCTTTGAGGGCTTTGACAGCATTTTTGTGCCGCAGTGGAAATACGATCGCGACAAAAAGGCTTGGCGCGTGAAATACGTCGAGTGCCTTTGGCGCGGGATGCCGTGGGATGCGCTAAACGCGCGCGATAACAGCGCGGAATTCGAGAATGTTTTAGTGCAAATCAGAGATTTTGCGAGCAAGATAGGCTGCGAAAACTTCGCGCAGACGTTTGATAATGCGCTTAAGACGCTGCGGGGCGAAGTCGCCGCGAGCGAGTATTACGCCGTTTCGTTTGCGGCGCTGCCGCAGCCGAGCTTGAGGGCGTTTGCCGCGGCGGGGATCGCCGATGTATTCGGTGCAATGGGCTCTTGGAATGACGAGCCGCCGTCTATGGCGCAAGAAATAGGGCTTGGGGACGAATACGACCGCCTCTCGGACGAGCTCTTGGCGCAGAAAAACTTAGCGATTTTGTTTGCGATAAATGGCTGGTAGGGCTTTGGCACAAGAGTTAGAAAGCGCGCTAAGCCTCTATCGTCACAGGTCTATCAAACGCCGTTACGCTCGGCAGTTCGCCTTTAAATTTCTCGATCTGCACCATGCTCGTGTGCGCGGTGTTGCTTTGCGAGAGCTGCGAGCTAGGCACGTCCTTGGTTAGCACGTTTATGTTGCCGTGTTTGCACAGGCTTTTCTCGCCCCAGACGGCGGGGTCGTACCACGCGCCTTCGCTTACGATCACGACGTTATCTTGCGCCGTATCGCTCACCAGCGCGCCGCAGAGGATCTCGCCTCGGTCGTTATAGATCCTAACTACGTCGCCCGTTTTTATACCGCGTGCCTTTGCCGTGGCGGGGCTGATGAGTGCTGGTTCGCGGTTTGCGATCTCGGCGTAGTTGCGGATGAGCGAGTTGTTTAGCTGCGAGTGGAGCCTAAATTTAGAGTGCGCGCCGCTGATGGCGATAGGATACTTGCTCACGTCGCCGTCCAGCCACTCAAACGGCTCCATCCACGTCGCGTGCGGCGGGCAGTCGGCGTAACCTAGCTTTTCGACCGCTTCTGAGTATAGCTCGATCTTGCCCGACGGCGTTTTTAGCGCGTTCTTCTCGGGGTCGGCGCGGAAGTCCGCGTAGTTTGTAAAGTACCTCTTTTTCTCGTCGATCTTATCAAATTTGACGTAGCCTTTTTGCCAAAACTCCTCAAATTTAGGCATCGCCACTCCCATGCCCTCGGCTTGCTTTGCGGCGTTTTCGTAGATTTCCTTCACCCACTCAAGTTCCGTTTTGCCCTCGCTAAAGGCCTGATCGTACTCCTCGCCCCACTGCGCGCAGATGAGCCGCGCGATCTCAAAGTCGCTCTTGCTCTCGCCCGCAGGCTTTACTAGCGGCTTAATCGCAAAAAGGTACTCGCTAGTGGAGTTTGCAAACTCTATGTCCGTGCGCTCGCATTCTAGCGCTGCCGGTAGTACGATATCGCTGAGCCTCGCCGTACTCGTCCAAAAGGGCTCTGTGGTGATGATCGCTTCGATCTTGCGCATCGCTTCGACCGCGCGGTTGGTATCGGGATGGCGGGTGAAGGTCGAGCCGTTGGCGTTAAACATCACGCGGATGTGCGGCATGACGTATTTTTTGCCGTTGCGCTCGATCTGCTTGCCAGGCTCCATGATCGCGTCTATGAGCCTGCTGTTTGGTATCTCGTGGTATTTGGCTTTGGCTAGCTTGCCTTGCGGGGCGATGTATTTTTCGTTTACTGCCGGGTTAAAGGCCTGAAGCTTTGGCGCGACGAAGCTGATATCGGCGTTTTTATGCATCTGATCGTTCATCACGTAGCCGCGCCCCGTCTTGCCGATGTCGCCTAGCATCGCAGCTAGCGTGATGAGCGCCCAGTACGCCATCTCGCCGTGGTGCTGACGCTGGATAGAGTAGCCCGTGACGATGAGCGTGTCTTTTTTAGACAGCGTATCAGCTAAATTTTTTAGCTCCTTTTCGCTCACGCCGCAAATTTTACTCGCCCATTTTAGATCCTTTTTCACGCCGTCTTTCGCGCCCGTGAAATAATCCTTAAATTTATCGAACCCGACCGTATAGCGCTCTATAAATTCCTTGTCGTAAAGGCCGTTTTCGTAAAGATAATCGCAAAGTCCGATCAGCATCGCCGTATCGGTGCAAGGGCGCACGGCAAGATACTGCGCGCCGAAATACTCCGCCGTTTCGTTGCGGTAGACATCGACGCTGTAAATTTTCATCTCGCCTTTTTTAAATTTATCCTTCATAATCTCGTAGTAGGCGTAGGAGTTGTGCATCGGAACGCCGATAGCGATCTTATTTGAGACGACGGGATTCGTGCCCCAAAACACGATCGTTTTGGCCTCCTTTATCACGCCCTCCCAGCGCGTAGGATTATGCGTCGGATCGATAGAGCCCGTCACGTGAGGCAAAAACGCCGTCGCCGCGCCGTATGAGTAGCCGCCAAGCTCGCTCACGTAGCCTCCTAGCGCGTTTAGCATGCGCTTTGCAGTGCGCTGCGAGTGGCCGACTTTGCCTAGGCTGCCCCACTGATAAAGCTGCCCGTAAATAGCCTCTGAGCCGTATTTGTCGAAGTTTTGTTTTAAAATTTTAGCGCTTAGCTTTATCGCCTCGTCCCAACTAACCCGCACGAAGGGCTCTTTACCGCGAAGCTCTGGCTTTGGATTTGACGGGTCTGCTAGGAAGCTTTTGCGCACGTAGGGGTATTTCACGCGCGTTTCGTTTTGGATGTGATCGCTTAGGGCGTTGTTTAGCACCGTTGGCATCGCGTCGCCCTCAAATGGCTCGGTACCAACGACCCTGCCGCCGATGGTTTGGACGTAAAATGCGCCAAATTTATTCGCGCAAAGCCCCATCTGCTCGTCAAATATCGCCTGCGCCGCCGCACCTAATTGTTTTGCTTGCGCTGAAGCCGCAGCTAGCGCACCTAGTTTTAGAAAGTCTCGTCTTTTCATGGTTTTTCTCCGTTAAATTTAAATTTGTTGGTTGATTTGGTTTAAATTTAGCGGGATTTATGAGGTTGAACTTTGCATCGTTTGCCTTTATAACGTATTACGCGACCTCGCGTCTTAGCCGTGATTTTACGAAATTTAGGCTTAATTTGCCATTTATCTATGGCGTCGCGATGGAATTCTATTAGAGCTAAGCACTAGATAAATTCCGCCGCGACTATTTGGGTCAAAAGTTATACGTAAGGCTTAGATTGAAGGTGCGCGGATCGCCGTAGATCATTCGATTAGAACCAATACCCTCAAAATAGCGCTTATCGGTTATGTTATCGACGTTTAGCTGCACATCTAGGTTTTTACTCGCTTTGTAGCCTAGCATTACGTTTGCAATCGTGTAAGCTTTCTGCTCGATCCTGCCGTATGGCGAGTCGGAATAAATCTTTGAGCGATACATCGTGCCTGCGCCTATTCTAAATGTGCCGATCTCATATTTTGCAAAAAGATTTGCGCTGGTGCGGGAGGAGTCGCTGGCGTAGATATTGCCGTCAGCGTCTTTGGCTTTGTAGTGTGCTAGCCCCATGCTTAGGCTTAGCGCATCGGTGATTTTACCGTTTACGTCCGCTTCAAAGCCCCTACTGGTTACTCCGCGGCCCTGCCTGTAAGCGTAAGAATTTGTGCCCGTGATATACTCGTCGGTGCGGATGCCGAGTTTATCTTGGATGATCTTAAAAACGCCCAGGCTTGCTTGCAGATCGCCGTCAAAATACTCGCCTTTGATGCCCGCTTCGTAGTCCTTGCCTTGGATGGGATCAAGATATTTATTGTTTTTGTCCTTGTAGGTTTGAGGTTTAAAAATACTCGTATAACTTGCATAAAGGGTATGATGATCGTCTAAATCATAGGTGATCCCTGCATATGGAGTAATTTCGCGGGTAAAATTTCTATTATCTGCTCCACCTGTAATTTTATATTTATAGTAACTCATCCGCGTTCCTAATAAGAGCTTTAAATCCTCGGTGATTGAGAGTTTATTCGCGGCATAAATTGCTTTTTGAATAGTTCGATCGGCATTATTTTGATCTACATACGGTAAGCGTGGATCTTCAATATGAAGGTCGTTAAAATTTATTCTAGTGCGCGCGGCATAAGCAAGGCCTGCTGGAGTATTTCGGTTATTCCAGTAGCTACTTACGTTATCAGATCCTTTTTTGTAAAGATTATACATCACACCAAATACGAATTCATGATCTTGTCCGAAAAGCTCATACGGGATATTTGCGTAGGCGTCGATATTGTGGATATTCTCTTCGCGCTTGTTAGCATAAACGCTAAGATCGGCGACGTTTCCGATGCCGCCAGGGCCTACCCTGCCGCCATAATAGAGCAAATTTGAATCGGTATGAGCGCGACGAAACGAATAACTCAAGCTTAAACTCGCCTCGTTTGAGAAATATTGTTTAAAATCGGCATAAAAATCAAGCGTAGAGATGTCGTATCGCGTCCAAGGCTGAGAGAAAATTTTGTTTTTGCCGAAGTTCGTGCGCGTGCCGTCCGATTTAAACGCGGGCATTCCGCCCCAGCGTGTGTTATGTCGGCGTAGGGTCTGATAAAATGAGCCAAAGCTCAGCCTTGAATCGTCCGTTACATCGATATCTAATACGCCATAAACGGCAGTATTGCGACGATTGTAATAGTCCATATAGGAGTGCGATCGTTCATGCATAAACGCTAGGCGTCCGCGCACCGAACCGCTTTGATTGAGCGGGCTTTGCACATCGGTTTTAAGCCCGTATTTGTCGTATGAGCCGCCGTTTAGGCTGATGTATCCTTTCGGAACGGCGGAATCCGCGTGCTTACGAATAAAATTTAAACTCGCGGCAGGATTTCCTGCGCCTGCTAATAATCCGTTCGCACCCTTTACTACCTCAACGCGCTCATATGGCAGTAAATTTAAATCGTTCGCCCCGAGGCTAAAACCTCCGAAGCTAGGCATCGAATCAAGCAGATAATAATCTATGCTAAATCCGCGCGCCGTAGGATAGAGCCTCTCATCCCAACGCCCGCTCGTAATGCCCGCGATATTTCGCATCAGCACCTGATAATCGGTTATCCCCATATCTTTTAGTTTGGCTTCGGTCACCACGGTAAGAGACTGGGGCATTTCTCTTGCCGTAAGATCGAGCCTGGTGGTACTTTTAACGAGCTTTCTAGCCTCATAATCTCTGTCGTCGCGACGGAGCTTTTGGGTATCTTGCACTTCTATGGTGCCTAAGTCCTCCGGGGTGCTCGCAGTGGCGTTATTTTCCGCATAAAGCGAAGTTAGCATATTTAATGCGACTACGAGCGAAAGAGATACTTTCTTCATAACTTTCTCCTTTTAGAATTTCTATTTTTTAGGGTTATGTAAAATCCGCAAATGCTTAAAAATAGGGGCGCAAGCCCCGCTAAAAACCATATAAGCTTCGTTATTGCGCCGTATGAGCCCGCATGGGCGCGACGAAAGCCGTCTTGAAGTTTGTCCGAAAAATCCGCATCGTTTATAAAGTCCGCTTTTAAAATCTCGCCTGCATCCGATATCGTGATACGGCTCGCGTAAGGGCTTTGAAGCGGGTTTTGCCCCGCCTCGAAGCCGTATACGGTAAAAGCGCCGCCCGGACAGAGCGGAAAGGCGATATAGGTGGAGCGAAATTCTTTAAATTTAACCGCTATCCGCGCTAAAGCCTCATCTAGCGTCGCAAGATTTTGCGCCGTTTTCATGCTTACCGCCCCGTTTGATGCTGCGACGGTGGAATTTTGCTCGGTCTTAAAATTCTGCAAGACCGCGCCGCATGGATTTGCGAGCGGCTTGTAAGTTACCGCCCTTAGCTCCCACCATGCTCCGCTTATAGCTATAGCAAACATTACGGGAGTGCTCGCGACTCCGATTAGGCGGTGAGTGCCGCGCATAAAATATATGGTCCGATCTAGCCTCAGCGAGAATAAGTTTTGCCAAAATTTTTTGTAGATAAAAAAGCCGCTAATGCCGATAAGTAGCGCGCTAAGCCCCACAACACCTGCAAAAATTCTACCGCCGCAACCTAAAAACAGCTCCGCGTGCAGTTTATTTATTACGCCGATAAAGCCCTCATCTCGCGGCATGGGTGCGCCTTTTATCTCGCCGCTAAAAGCGTCTAAGTAAATTATGATCCGCTTTTGCAGTTTCTGAGAGGAAAGTCTGATTTTATCGGTCTTTAAAGGATCTTGCGCGATGCTCCAGCCCATGATCGCGTACTCTTTAAATTTGGATTTTATCTCGGATTGCAAAGCGCTGAATTTCATTCTAACGGGGAATTTCGCTATGCTTTCTTGCGTCCTAAACACCTTGTCTTTTAGCAAAACTTCATTGATCTGCTCCGCGTAAACTAAAACCGAGCCGCTTATAGAAATGATTATAAGGGGTATGCAAAATATCAAAGATAGCCACAAATGAAATTTGCGCGAGATTTTGCGAAAGGATTTAGACAAAATTTTCCTTTTTTTGAAGACGGCGTGATTTTAGTGAAAATTGTATTAAAGCATCTTGAAAGTCGTTATAATTTTATAGCTAAAATTTTACGGCGTAAAATTTGCTTGAATGATTTATCTATAGAAATTTTTAAAAGCTATTTTAAAATTTTAAGAGCCGAGCGAATATTAAAATTTTCGCGCACAGGAGAGTTTAAATTTAAAGCAAATTTCGGATTTTAAAATTTCAATATCACGCAGGGTCGTGTTTGGGTTGCAGGCGTGGACGATCAACGACTCAAGTGGCTTGCAAATTCCGCACTCGCCAAAAAAACTCTGCGTTGCAGCGATTTAAATCTTTTATCGCGAAATTTGCAATCACGCGATTAAAAGAATTTACCGATAAGCGCATATCCCCACAGCGCGGCGTTGAGAAATAGGCTCATCATCACCGCCGTGCTTGCGGTGTCTTTGGCGCCCTTGGCTAGCGGGTGGATTTCGCTCGTGGCAAGATCGACCGCGCGCTCTATGGCGGAGTTTATGCACTCGGTTGTGAGCGTAAAGACCGCGCCGAAGATCAAAAATAGATTTAGCACCGCGCCGAAATTCCAAAAAAATAGCGACAGCAGAAGCGGGACGAACACGCAAAGCTCGAGTCTAAAACTACGCTCGCTGCGCAGCATCTCGGCAAGACCCGCCATAGCGTAGCCCCAGTTGGCAAAAAATCGGTATTTGGGCTGATTGCGCATAATTTTCCTTTAAATTTAGTCAAAATTTCGTATAATCATACCAAAATTTTTGCGCCAAAGGCTAAATTTGAAACTGATTAGTTGGAACGTAAACGGGCTGCGCGCAGTGCTCGGCAAAGACGGCTTTGCGTGGCTTGCGGAGCAAAACCCCGATTTTTTGGGCTTGCAAGAGATCAAGGTGAGCGAAAAGGACGCTCCAAAAGGGCTTTACGAGCTCGGATTTTCTCAGATCGATCTAAATTCCGCTGCTCGAGCGGGATATTCGGGCGTGGCGAGCCTAGCTAAATTTAAAAGCGAGACGAGCAAGGCGCTGTTTTTCCCTGACGACGAAGGGCGCGTGCTGCAGCACCGCTTCGGCGATGTCGTGCTTTTTAACATCTACTTTCCCAACGGCCAAAAGGACGAGGCGCGGCTAGCCTACAAGATGGAATTTTACGCAAAATTCCTAGCCTACGCGCGCAGCCTCGCGGAGCAGGAGCTCGGGGTGATATTTTGCGGCGACGTAAATACCGCGCACCGCGAGATCGATCTTGCGAACCCCAAAGCAAACTCCAAAACCTCGGGCTTTTTGCCGATCGAGCGGGCGTGGCTCGATGAGGTGGAGGCGGCGGGCTTCGTCGATACCTTCCGTGCCGTGCGCGGCGAGCTGCGGGACGCCTACTCGTGGTGGAGCTACCGCTTTAACGCGCGCGCCAAAAACGTCGGCTGGCGGATCGATTATTTTTTCATCTCGGCAAATTTGCGCTCGCGGCTAAAGGACGCTTTCATCCTAAGCGACGTAATGGGCAGCGACCACTGCCCCGTGGGTATCGAGATCGAAATTTAGCCGGGGCAAATTTCGGAGCGCGAGCTTTGATCTTGCGCGGCTTGTGGGCAAGGTGCGCATAGCAGCGGCTAATGCGCGGATTTAAAGAGGCCGTGCGTAAACGCTGCGCGATAAAATTTTAAATTTAAGGAGAGAAAATGTTGAGCGATATCGAAATAGCAAATGCGGCGAAGCCGGATAAAATTTCAAACGTTGCGAAAAATTTGGGGCTTAGCGAGGATGAGATCGAGCTGTACGGCCACTACAAAGCCAAGCTAAACATCAAGCCGCGCTCGCGCGCTTCGAAGCTTATCTTGGTCACGGCGACCAATCCGACGCCGTTTGGCGAGGGCAAAACTACGACCTCCATCGGTCTAGCCGACGCGCTAAAACGCCTTGGCAAAAGCGTCTGCCTTGCGCTGCGCGAGCCGTCGCTGGGGCCGGTTTTCGGTATCAAAGGCGGAGCTGCCGGCGGCGGGTATTCGCAGCTGGTGCCGATGGATGATCTAAATTTGCACTTCAACGGCGATTTTCACGCGATCACCTCCGCGAATAATCTCATTTCGGCGGTTATCGATAACTCGCTGTATCAAGAAAACCCGCTAAAGATCGAGAAAATTTTATGGAAGCGCTGCATGGATATGAACGACCGCGCGCTGCGCCACATCACCGTAGGACAGGGCGGGCGCACTGACGGAGTGCAGCGCGAGGACGGCTTTAATATCACCGCGGCTAGCGAGATAATGGCGGTGCTGTGCCTCTCAAACGATCTTGCCGAGCTTAAGGAAAACATCGCAAACATCATGGTTGCCTACGATACGCAGGGAGAGCCGATATATGTGCGCGATCTGGGCTGCGCGGATGCCGTGGCGATCCTGCTAAAAGACGCGATGAAGCCAAATCTCATCCAAAGCCTTGAGCATACGCCCGCGCTTGTGCACGGAGGACCCTTTGCAAATATCGCGCACGGTTGCAACTCCATCATGGCGAGTAAGTTAGCGCTCTCGCTAGCAGATTACGCCGTGACGGAGGCGGGCTTCGGAAGTGAGCTCGGGGCTGAGAAATTTATCGACATCAAGTGTCGCCGCGCGGGCATCGCTCCGGATGCTGCGGTGCTGGTTAGCACGATCCGCTCGCTTAAATACAACGGCGGCGCGGATAAAGAAAATATCGCGAGCCCTGATCTTGCCGCGCTTCAAAAAGGCATCGTAAATTTAGGCGGGCATATTGAAATTTTACAAAACTTCGGGCTAAATCCGGTCGTGGCGCTTAACCGCTTTAGCTTCGATAGCGACGACGAGATCGCTTTCGTGCGCGATTACTGCAAGCAGCGCGGCGTGCAGATGGCGATTTGCGAAAATTTCGCCAAAGGAGGCGAGGGCGCGCTTGAGCTAGCCCGCCTCGTCATAGATGAGTGCGAGCGCGCCAAGGAGCTGAAGTTTGCCTACGAGCTTAGCGACGATACGGCGAGCAAGATCGAAAAGATCGCTACTAAAATTTACGGCGCGAGCGAGGTGGTTTTCGAGCCCGAGGCGCAAAAGGCGCTGCAGCACATCAAGACTTTGGGGCTTGAGCGGCTAAACGTCTGCATCGCAAAGACGCAGTATAGCTTCAGCGACGATGCTAAGGCGCTCGGGCGAGCGCGCGACTTTAAGCTCAGCGTCAAAGACCTTCAGATCCGCACGGGAGCAGGCTTCATCGTAGCCGTCTGCGGCAAGATAATGCTTATGCCGGGGCTACCGAAGGTTCCTAACGCGCTAAATATGAAGATCACTAGCGATGGCGTTATAAGCGGGTTGGCGTGATTGAAATTTTATTTTCCGCGCGTCCATTTTTTTGCGTGCCCGCATTGGGGTTTAAGCTTAGCTCACCGGCCTAGTCGCGACTTAAGCTTAGCATTCGTAGGTACTCAGACGAGAGCGGAGTAGAGTTACCGATTTGCAAAATTTGGCTGAATTTGCTCGCTTGCGGATAAATTTTAAGCGCGGGATTTTGCGGATCGGCTTTGATTTTTAAAACAGAGGCGAATTTGAGGAGAATTTGACGTTAGGTTCGCCTTTTAAAATTTGACGAATTGCCCATAATTTCTCGCCAAAGCGGATAAAATTGCTTGCCTTTTTGGCAAATCGCCACTAATCGTAAATTTGAGATTTTTACGTCAAATTTAGGGGAAAATCGGCGTAATGTATTTTGGCGTTTTTATTGATCAAATTTTCCTAGGTAAGCCAAAAATCCTGCGCGAAACAGAGCTAAATTTTAACCTTCTCCCACGGCTCAATCCCGCCTGCAACCTCTTTAAAAATGCTCGCAATTTCTATATTTTTTACGCTTAAATTTCGCTCGTAAGCCTTGATGTCGCGTGATTTTAGCTTCTCTTGCA
>NZ_CALJPC010000087.1 GCF_937981295.1 uncultured Campylobacter sp. | reverse complement strand
TAAACTCATCATATCCGTGTAGTGCATGGCACGCCCCACATCGCTCTTTAAACAACTCTTCGCCAGGCTTATAAACCTCGTCTAAATTTGGCTTTAAGGCCTTTTTTTCGACCGCTCCCTTAACGCTAACTTTGATCCATTCATTGTCATAGTCATCTTTTTGGACGCCATTTTTCTTGAAATTTTTATCGTTTTTAACACTTATATCGCTCTCTAGGACACCTAGTCTAGCATAAGCTGTATTACCCTCGCCAGGCACAAAGCCGTTATATTCGACTTCGGCAAAATTGCCGCTATCTTTTAATACCTTGACTTTTGCGCCCACGAAAAGCTGACCGATCTCTTTGCCGCCAACCTTATCTAAAATTTTAGCTGGCGTACCGACATAGGCATCGTTAGCAAAAAGCGCAGCACTAAGCCCTAAAAACATAACTATTTTTTTCACTTCTTATCCTTTTTCGTAAATTTTGGCTGAGAAAAGACCTCTAGGTTTGGCAATTCACCCTCAAATTTCTCGATTTGCACGAGTGCAGTTGCTTGATTTCCCATAGCAAGGCTTGAGGTTGGCTCGTTTGGTATTAGGACGTTTACGTTTCCGTGTCTGCAAAGTCCGTTTTTATCTGGGTCCCACCAGCTACCCTCTTGCATTCTAACAACGCCTTGTTTTACGTTTTTAGTTACGATAACTCCTGCTAAAGTTTGACCGCGATCGTTAAAAATTCTTACCACATCACCGTTTTCAAGACCTCTAGCTTTTGCATCGTCTGGATGCATCCATACAGGCTCTCTGCCTTGAACTTCTTCAAGGTTTCTAAGCCATGTGTTGTTTAGTTGGCTGTGAAGGCGATATTTTGGGTGCGGGGTTACTAAATTTAATGGATATTTTTTTGTTTTTTCCACATCTCCTAGCCACTCCATCGGCTCCATCCAAGTTGGGTGCGCCTTGCAGTCATCATAAGCTGCTTTTGCGATCTTTTTAGACAAAATTTCAAACTTGCCAGATGGCGTTCCTAGGCGGTTGATGATAGGATTTTTTCTATACTCAGCCATAGTTACGTATTCGTGAGCGTGAGGCGGGACTTTAAACTCAACATAACCTTTCGCCCAAAACTCATCAAAATTTGGCATACCTAGTTTTGCATCATCGCCCTTTTTCTTTGAGGCATTATAAAACTGCTTGATCCAGTCCATTTCGCTCTTGCCCTCGCTAAATGCCATGTACTCTTTATCGCCAAATTCTTTTAAAATGCCGCAGTAAATTTGGTAGTCGTTTTTAGCTTGCTCGTATGGCTCAGCGATCTTATGCATAGCTATAATAAATTTGTTTGTATGAGATTTTGTGATGTCATCTCTCTCTTGCTCGGTAGTAGCCGGCAAAACTATGTCAGCCATACGAGCTGAAGCCGTCCAGAAGCAATCTTGCACGATAAACGTATCAAGCTTTTCAAATGTTTTTGCCATTAAATTTGTATCTGGTGCATGGTGGAATGGATTGCCGCCAGCCCAGTATGCCATCTTTATAGTTGGGTAGGTGATCTTTTTGCAGTTAAAATCAACCTCTTTGCCAGGGTTGTTTATACAATCAAGTATTCTTGAAACAGGAATAGCAATATTGCTGCGGTTTTTCCACTCGCCCTCAGTTGATGGTACGATGCCGATAGCTCCTAGTCCAGGGAAAGCTGTAGATGTCGTAGCAGAGCCGCTTGCAAGTGCAAGTGCGCTGCCGTTTGGCGCAGCTGGGCTTGGGCAACCGCCGTCAGAGTAGTGGTAACCAAAGCCATATCCGCCACCAGGCAAGCCGATCTGTCCAATAAACGCAGCAAGAGTTATCATCATCCAGTGAAACTGCTCACCATGATGTGCGCGCTGTGGTCCCCAGCCACCCATTAGCATGGTGCGTTTTGAGCCAAAAATTTTAGCTAAATTTACAATCTCTGCCTCGCTTACGCCGCAAATTTTTGCCGCCCAAGCCGCATTTTTTACAACTTTATCCTCGGCTTCGCCTTTTAGATAAGCGATAAATTGCTCTGAGCCGCTTGTATATTTTTTTAGAAATTTCTCATCAGCCACGCCAGCGCTCATCATCTCGTAGCATATCGCCATCATCATGGCAACGTCGGTTGTTGGATTGACGAAAATGTGCTCTGAATTTAGATAGTTTGCAGTGTTGTTATAAACTGGATCGATTGTAATGACTTTGATGCCACGCTTTTTCATCTGCTCTTTTAACTTACGAAAATAAATGTAGCTCTCGTGATCTGGCACTCCCCATGCGATCTGGTTTGTATTGATCGGGTCAGCTCCCCATATGACGACAACTTCGGTGTTTTTAAGTATCACTGGCCACGCAGTAACAAGAGAGTTGCCCTCGTCAGAGCCTGCAACGTGTGGCGTGATCGCACTGATAGCATGCTGCGAATAGTTTAGCGTACGAGTAGTGTAGCCGCCAATAATATTTAGCATACGGCCAAGAAGCGTTTGCGGATTGTTAATGCTACCAACGCTATACCAACCATAGCTACCGCCATAGATCGCGCTACCGCCATATTCTTTATTAACGCGTTTTAGTTCGTCGGCTACTAGTTTAAAAGCCTGCTCCCAGCTTATCTCGACCCACTCGTCCTTACCGCGCATTGATTTATCGCTTTGATAGCCTTTTTCAAGGTATCCTTTGCGCACGCTTGGACGTGCGATACGAGTTTGATCGTAGGTTCTAGCAACCACGCCTTGAGTTAGACTAACTGGGTAAAAGTCAATCTCGCTGGCATCTAATACACCTTCAAATTTGCCGTTTTTAACTAGCCCTTTGATAGCACCAAAATGGCTTGCGCTCATCTTTGCAGGCGTGTCGCTCATTAGGTTGTCACTTATGAGACTTGTTGCGTTTAAGCTACTTGCGCCAGCGGCTGTAGCTGCTGCAGCTTTTAAAAAATCTCGTCTTTGCATCTTTTCTCCTTTGTGAAATTTTGTGGTTAGTTTAAAATATAAATGTAATTTTAAATAAAAAGTATAATAAAAGTATAATTTTAAAAAATTTGTAAAAAAATGCCCGAAGAGCTCGGACACTATAAGTTTTATGCGTTAGGTTTTTGAAAACACCTTTACTCTTGGAGCATTGCCTGTAAATTTCTCGATATTTACAAGAGCTGTGTGAGATATATTGCCTTGTGCAAGCTTTGATGTGCCCTTATCAATAGTTAGGACATTTACATCGCCATGAACACACATAGATCCTATCTCACCAGGATTTTGTGGATCATACCACGCACCCTCTGCTACGCAAACTACATCTTTTCTGACATCATCTGTTACAACAGCACCACATAAAATTTTGCCACGTTTTGATGAAACAACGACTAGATCACCATTTTCAATGCCTTTTTGTTTAGCATTTTCTGGATTTATCAGAACTGGCTCACGCTACTTCGCCGAGGGAACAAGCGGGCAACGACTCCAAAACCTTTTGCGTCGATAAACAAAGGCGTATCGTCATAAAAAACAAAGAGGAAATAGCGCTTACAAAGGCGGAATTTGACATCTTTATCTACCTTTATGAAAAAGAGGGGATGGTTATACCAAGAGAGGATATTTTGATAAATTTGGGTCAGGCGAAATTTCAAAGCGGACTAAAAAGCATCGATGTCGCCATAGGGCGCTTGCGTCAGAAAATAGGAGACGATCCTAAAAATCCGCGATTCATTCACCCCGTGCGCGGTATAGGGTATAAATTTATCAATGCGTAATATATCTATCATCAAACTCATATCTTTTTTCTTTTTTGCCGCGCTCATTACGGTAAATTTAGCATTCTTCATCGAATCAAAAAGGCAGGTAAGAGACGCAGAGTACCTTACTTATGAGCGCTTTATGCTGGGTATGCGTATACGCGGGCAAGAAGACGATAATACAACCAAGCAGCTAGCACAAATAGGACTTAAGAATAGTGTCCTTGATCCAGATGAGATCAGGCAGGGTGGTGAAAAAATTTTTAGCGATTCGTATGCTGATATGATAAGGTACAATAAAAAGCTTTATTTTGTACCTAGATTTTCTTCCATTGATCCTAAGATGTTTTCACGCATTATGGATGCGGCAGGGCTTGAGCTATCAGGCAAAGACGACATTGCAAAAAACGATGTGCCTTTAGAAAATTTAGAAGAAATTTCTTCAAATGGCATTTGGATACTTTGGCTTATAGTAAATATCGTAATGGCCGCATTTTTCATAGTCGTCTTAAAAAAATTGCTGAGACTCAGAAATTTAAAAAATATGATAAGAAGAGCTGGAGAAGAAGACAAATTTAGACTGCTAAAAGTAGAAGCAGATGACGAAATAGGCCAAATCGCGGGCGAATTTAATACGACGATGCAAAAAATAGATGCGATAAAACAGGCTAGAGCACTATTTTTACGCAACATCTTGCACGAATTTCGCAACCCGATAATGAAAGGGCGGATCATGGCGGATATGATAGCCGAAATCTTACAAGACGATAAATTTAAAAGTAGATTAAAACAAATTTTTATAAGGCTAGAAATGATACTTGGCGAGGTTGTCAAGGTCGAAAAACTCGTATCCAATGAATGGGAGCTTAAGAAAAATAAACACCGAGTTATAGACATCGTCGATCACTCGGTAGATATGCTTTTACTAAAAGACATGAGCCGCATAGAAGTGCGAGCAGATGGGGAAATAAGCACGGTTGAAGTTGATTTTGAACTTTATGCAACCGGAATTAAAAATTTGATCGATAACGCCTTAAAATACTCTAGCGGCAAAGTCCTTGTAAATATAGATAAAAACGCCGTCTGCATAAGCAGCACGGGAGACGAGCTTGAACCGGAAAGACTTGATTTTGAAAGAGCTTTTAACAGAAAGGTAGAGACGTCAAATTCAGGACTTGGCCTTGGACTTTATATAGCAAATCAAATTTTCAAAAAACACGGTCATACCTTAAAATACAAGCATGAAGAGGGTAAAAATAATTTTCTAATATGTTTCATAAACACTTGATCTAAAAACAACTTGATTATTAATACTTATAAACCATTTTAAGCTCGTTATTTGCGCTGATTAATTCATTTATAAAGCCTAACAAATCTGTTATTAATAGTACAATGACACCCCTGCGACATCCACTATATTTTTTGGTTTATGATAATTCCGAGATTTTTTAGATATTTAGTCACTCCGTAGAAGCCACAATAAGGTAGCTGAAGAAGAATTCGCACGCGCACGCTAAAATTTAACGGCTCTTTCGTCGTGTAGAAAAGATAAAATTTTAGTAGAGTACGGCATGAGGGCGTCTGAATTTAAACGTGATCGTTTTGGTTGATGCGCGGCGTTAAATTTTATGCTGCTTGGTAAGACTGTGGCGATGAGTAGTTTTAAAATTTTGATTTTGGCGTGGGTGAAATTTAACGACAGCGCGTTCTGTCGGCGAGGTATAATGTATGGGTATTTGGCGGTATATCGACGTAGCGGCGATTGGCAAGTGTTGCATATAAACTAAGCGATTAAAATAAGAATGCGGATGAAATTAGTGCGTGATACATATAAATAGTAGCATGCCCCGTAAACGATGTGATTCGCGATAAAATTTTGCGTAAATTAAGGTGAAATTTAGCCGATGAAATGAGAACGGATTTAAAATTTAACCGTTTTTTCAAGCGAATTTTGCCACAATTGCGCTCAAATTTCATTGGGGCGAAAGATGAAAAAATATACCAAACAAATCCTCGCGATGCTCGCGCTAAACGCGATTTACAGCGGCTCAGGGATTTTGATTTTAAGCTTTATCAATAAATATCTACTTGACGGCGCCGAAAGAGGTGGGCGCATCATCGCGCTATTTTTCGCGCTCTTGGCGCTATTTCTGCTGCTTTCGGTGCTAAGCCGCATCATGCTTTGCAAGATGGAAAACGACTTCGTATTCGATCTGCGCACCAAAATCATCAAGCAGATCATCGATACGAAGTTCGAGCGCATCGAGGCTGCGTCGAAGGCGAACCTGCTTGCGTCCCTTTCCAGCGATATTTCGCGCCTGACCGAAGGCTTTATGCGCATCTCCGAGCTCATCCAAGGCGCGATGATCGTGCTGTTTTGCGGCATCTACGTGCTATACATCGCGCCTATGATGTTTGCGTTTTTGTTCGTCTGGATCGGCGCGCTGATGATTTTCAACCGTTTTTTGATGAAAAAGGTCATGCAAAATTACGATCTGTACCGCCAAAACGAGGACGTTTTGTATAAAAACTACGCCGCGGCGATTGAGGGGCACAAGGAGCTGTCGCTAAGCCTAGCCAAAGCAAAGAGCCTATACGAAAACGACTTTTTGCCCAACGCGCAAAATTTACGCCAAAGCTCGCTGCGAGCCGAGGTCTACGGCGCGTTTGCGAGTAATTTTATGAACGTGATGATGCTCGGCGCCGTAGGCTTTGTGCTTTATTTTGGGCTTAGCGGCGGCAAAGCGGAACTTGCAAACGCCGTAACGATCGCGCTTACGGTGCTTTTTTTGCGCGCGCCTTTGATGATGCTCATATTCTCGCTTCCTAGCGTGTTGCGCGCAAAGATCGCCTACGCAAAGATCAAAGAGTTAAATTTAGACCCGTTCGTGCAGGGCTTCGAGCTTGCGCAAATGCAGCCGTGGCGCAGCCTGGAGCTTAAAGGCGTGGGCTTTTCGTATCCGGGCGGGAAATTCGGCATCAAAGGGGTAAGCTTGCAGCTAAATGCGGGCGAGACGGTGTTTTTAATCGGCGAAAACGGCAGCGGAAAATCGACGCTTTTTATGATTTTAGCGGGCCTTTATACGCCGCAAACGGGCGAAATTTTAGCCGACGGCGCGGCCCTTAAACCCTCCGATCTGCGCGCCTACAGCAATAACATAAGCGCGGTTTTCAGCGATTTTTATCTCTTCGACTACGCTACTGGCGATGCGGACATCGCGCGCGAGTGGTTGGCGCTTACGCACCTGAAGGATAAGGTTGAGCTAAAGAGGGCTAAATTTAGCACCACGAGCCTATCTAGCGGGCAGCGCAAGCGTTTGGCGCTCGTAAGCGTGCTGATGGACGGGCGAAAATTTTTGATGCTCGATGAGTTTGCGGCCGATCTCGATCCGCAGTTTCGCGCGGAGTTTTACGAGCGGATTTTGCCCGAGCTGAAATCGCGTGGATACACGATCTTTGCGATCTCGCACGATGATAAATACTTCGGCGCCGCAGATAAAATTTATAAAATGCAAGGCGGCGAAATCTCGCGGATCAAATAAAATTTCACTGCCGCGGGTTTGCTTCATAAACACAGTGTCTTGCAGCTCGCGTAATGTTTTAAGCTGCGCTTGCCGATCCTGCTTTAAATTTAATCAATGCCCTTGAAATTCCGCCGCGCGCGGCTTGCGGAAAATGTTTTTTTGCGCTCACGCTCGCGAGAAATTAATCCAAATTTTTAAACGCAAATTTAAGAATTTCAACTATAATGCGCGCCACAACTTAATCGTAAAGGATGAAAAATGAGAAAAGTTTTAATCGCATGCGCTGCGTTGGCGGCGTTTAGTTCGGCAGCGTTTGCCGCAGACGGCGCTACATTGTATAAAAAATGCGTGGCCTGTCACGGAGCCAACGCCGAGAAGCCTTATCTTGGCGGCAAAGTACCTGCGCTAAACACCCTAAGCAAGGAAGATATCATCGCTAGCCTAAAAGGCTACAAAGACGGTAGTCTAGGCGAGGGTAAGGGAAAATTCGGCATGATGGGCGTTATGAAAGGTCAAGCAGCTTCGCTTAACGACGAATCGATCGAAGCGCTAGCCGATTTCATCGTCTCTAAAAAATAATTTCAAACTTCATTTGGCGGGCTTTGCGCTCGCCGAACTTCGCTTAATTTAAAATTTCAAAATTCTACGCTAATATCACGTAAAAATTCCAAAGGCTCATAATGTTTAACGGACTGATCAGGGAGATCGCGCAGGTTGCGAGCTTTAGCGGCGATTTGCTGCGACTGCGCGCGAGATACCGCCCCGCGCTCGGCGATAGCGTCGCGGTAAACGGCGCGTGCCTGAGTGTGACGCGGCTTTTTGCGGACGGATTTACGGTGCAGCTTTCGAGCGAAACGGCGCGCGTCATCGTCGCACAAAACCTGCGCGGCTCTGTGCATATCGAGCCAGCGATGCGGATTGGAGATCGCATAGACGGGCATTTGATCCAAGGACATGTCGATGCCGTGGGTGAAATTTATAAAATTTCAAAGCTTGCAAGCGGCGTCGATTTTTTTATCCGCGCGCCGCTGCATATAGCGCCGCTGCTAGCGCCGAAGGGCTCGGTAGCGATCGACGGCGTGAGCCTAACGATCAACGAAGTGCTTGAGGGTGGAAATTTTACTCACAAAGATCGCAAAGGCCCGCTCGGCGCAAATTTTAGCGACTCAAGCTTGCGCGGGCAAAATTTTAGCGGCGCAAATTCCGTTCGCGATCCAAACTCCTTAGGCGTAAATCTAAAGAGCGAAGCGCGAAGCTGCGCCATTCGCCTTACGATCATCCCGCTCACGCTTAAGGATACGCTCTTTGGAACCTACAAAATCGGGCGCCGCGTAAATATCGAGACCGATCTGCTCGCGCGATACGTCGCGGCGCAGCTGGGCTTTGCGAGCACGCAGCTCGTCGGTCGCGGCATTGTTGCGGCGCGCGATGAGAGCGCCGAGGGCGAAAAAGAGGGGCTTTCGTGGGACGCGGTAGATAAAATTTTGAGCCTGTATTAGGGCGCCAAGTAGCGCACGATGACTAACACCGAAATTTACAGAGAAAATCTTGAGCTTGTATTGGACGGGCACGGCGTGCTAGCCGGCTTTAGCACGCGCGAAGGAGGCGTAAGCGGCGGAGCCTACGCAAGCCTAAATTTAGGAGATCGCGTGGGTGACGATTCGCAAAACGTCGCGCAAAACCGCGAAATTTTAGCCGCCGCGCTCGGTATTGCGCCGCGAAATTTAAAATTTATGCGCCAGATACACTCAGACCGCGTTGAAATTTTACGCGCAGGTAACGATGAAATCCCGCCCTGCGACGGGCTCGTGACCGATCTGCGCGGCGTGGCGCTGTGCGTGCTGGTAGCGGACTGCTCGCCCGTGCTGATCGCGGACGAGCGGCGCAGCGTGGTCGCTGCGGTGCATGCGGGGCGCGCGGGCGTGATAGGGCGGATCTGCACGAATGCGATAAATTTGATGAGCGAGCGCTTCAGCTGCGTCGCTGCGGAGCTGAAGGTATTCGTGGGCGCGAATATTAAAGCGCGAAATTACGAACTAGACGGGCTTGATCTGGGCGAGTTTGAGCGCTACAAAACACAGGGACATTTCGATATGAACGCCGCGCTGCGCGACGAGCTCGCAGCTGCGGGGGTGCGAGAGGTAAAATTTGATCCACGCTGCACCTTCGAGAGCGAGCGGCATTTTTCTTACCGCAGAGATGGCATCACGGGGCGCTTCTGCGGCTTTGTGATGAATTTGTGATGAATAAACTATGCCGATGAAAAGCAGAAATAGGATATAAAATTTCTGCGCGAGGTTACCTGAATTTTATGAAACTCTATAAAATTTGACGTAGAGGCGCTGTAAAACGAAGCGGCGAAAAAGAGGTGAGATTGCGGCGTGACATCGCGGTCAAGAAAGCCAAAAAACGTAAAATTTACAAAAAATCCAAAGCAAAGTAGAAAATATGCTGTTACTTAAAAATGCCGATCTATACGCGCCGGAGCACATCGGCAGGAGCGACGTTTTGCTCGGCGGAGGTAAAATTTTGGCCGTTTCTAAGGGGCTTGATTTTCGAGTCGATGGGCTTGAAATTTACGATCTAGAGGGCAAAATTTTAGCACCCGGTCTCATTGACCAACACGTGCACATCACGGGCGGTGGTGGCGAGGCGGGTTATCACTCGCGCACGCCCGAAATAACGCTATCTGGGATCATCCGCTACGGCACGACGACGGTCGTAGGCACGCTGGGCACAGACGGGTGCACGAGGAGCTTAGAGAATCTCTATTCAAAGGCCAAGGCGCTCGAATACGAGGGCATCTCGACCTTCATCCATACGGGCTCTTACGCGCTGCCTAGCGTCACATTTACGGGCTCCGTCACGCGCGATCTGGTCCTCATCGACAAGGTCATCGGCTGTAAGATCGCGATGAGCGACAACCGCGGCAGCTACCCGACCTATCAGGAGCTCATCAAGACCCTGACGCAGATCCGCATCGGTGGCATGATCTCGAAAAAAGGCGGCGTGCTGCATATGCATATGGGCGGGCTTGCGGATAAATTTGACCTGATTTTTAGCGTGATCAAGGATTATTCGTTCCCGATTAATTACTTTTCGCCGACGCACTGCGCGCGGACGAAGGAGCTCTTTGACGAGGCGATCAAATTTCAAAAAATGGGTGGCTACATCGATATCACGAGCGGCGGAAGTAAATTCGCCCCGCTTCACGAAGCTATCGCCTACGGGCTTGCTAACGGGCTAAATTTAGAGCGTCTAACGATGAGCTCGGATGGCAACGGCAGCGTGCCTAGATTTGACGAAAACGGTGCGCTGGTTGGCTACGGCTGTGCTTCGTGCGAGACGAATTTAGAGGTCTTGCAAGCCTGCGTGAAAAATAAAATCCTAACCGTCCCGCAAGCGCTAAGCATGATGGGCAAAAACGTCGCAAAATACCTAAATCTAAGCGGCAAGGGCGAGATAAAAGTAGGCTTTGATGCCGATTTTGCGGTATTTGACGAAGCTCTAAACCTAGATAGCGTGATCGCGAAAGGGGAGTTTTGCGTGAAAGAGGGCAAGCTCGTGAAAAAGGGATTTTTCGAGTGAAATTTGAAGCAGATGCCGCTTTTTAAATTCGGCGAATTTAAATTTGACGAATAATCTTGCTCTCTACCTTTGCAGCCGTCTCATCTTTGCGGCGTAAAATTTAACCGCGCCGAGGTATTGGATTATATTAAATTTAGCTTTAATTTAGCTATTTTTAAATATAATCCCAGCTTCAATTCACACACACCAATCCTAAAATTTGGTTGCGTTTGTTAAAAACAAATGTTAATGGGTGTGGAGGAGAAACCTAAATTTCGGGGCAACCCACAAGGAGAAAACTCATGGTAACAATGAGAGATTTGCTAGAGTGCGGCGTTCATTTCGGACACCAAACGCGCAGATGGAATCCGAAGATGAAAAAATTCATTTTCGGCGAGAGAAAAGGTATCTACATCATAGATCTACAAAAAACTATCCGCTACTTCCGCTACACTTATAATATCGTGCGCGACGCGGCTGCTGAGGGCAAGACGATACTTTTCGTAGGCACCAAAAAACAAGCCGGCGCGACGCTAAAAGAGTACGCCGAAAAATGCGGCATGCCTTATGTAAGCCACAGATGGCTAGGCGGCATGCTGACGAATTTTTCCACTATCAAGCAATCGATCCGCAAGCTCGAAGTAATCGAGACTATGGAAGAGGATGGCTCGATAAATTTACTAACTAAAAAAGAGGCGTTAATGCTTCGCCGCAAAAAAGAGAAGCTTGAGCTTTATCTAGGCGGCATTCGCAATATGAAAGGCCTTCCTGATATGATCTTCGTCATCGACGTTGTAAAAGAAAAGATCGCCGTAGCGGAAGCTAACCGCCTAAAAATGCCGGTTATCGCGCCTTTGGATACGAACTGCGATCCGGACGTAGTCGATTTCCCGATACCTGGCAACGACGATGCGATCCGCTCGGTTCAGCTTTTCTGCCAAGAGATGGCCGAGGCGATCAACGAAGGCAAGGCGCTTCGCGATCAAGACGCAAGCGAGGATGTCGAGCAGAGCGAAGCCGTCAGCGACGAGGAGAAAGAGGAAGTCGTAGCCGAGGCGATGAGCGAAGAGGATTTTGACGTAAGCGAGGACGAAGAGTAATGGAAATCAGCGCGCAAATGGTAAAAGAGCTCCGCGAAAGCACCGGAGCGGGGATGATGGACTGCAAGAAGGCTTTAGTTGAAACAGACGGCGATATGGATAAAGCTGTCGATCTGCTTCGCGAGAAGGGTCTCGGAAAGGCTGCTAAAAAAGCCGACCGTCTAGCTAGCGAGGGTCTAGTGAGCGTCGAAGTGGGTGCGGATCATAAGATCGCCACGATAAGCGAGATAAATTCCGAAACCGACTTCGTGGCTAAAAATCAAAATTTTATAAATTTAGTTAAAAATACCACTCTACATATCCAAAGCAAGGGCATTAGCAGCATTGATGAGCTAAATTCCAGCGTCATTAACGGCGTTAAATTTGATGAGCATCTAAAAAGCCAGATCGCTACGATCGGCGAAAATTTGGTCGTTAGAAGATTTGAGACGATTAAGGCAGGCGCAAACGGCGTGGTAAACGGCTACCTACACTCAAACGGTCGCGTAGGCGTCATCATCGCCGCAGCTTGCGATAGCGAGCAGACTGCGGAGGGTGCGAAGGAGCTTATAAAAAATCTCTGCATGCACGCAGCCGCGATGAAACCTCAGGTTATCAGCTATAAAGAGCTTGATCCCGATTTTATCGAAAAAGAATTCTTAGCTCTTAAAGGCGAGTTTGAGAAGGAAAACGAGGAGTTTGTGCGCTTAGGTAAGCCCCTTCATAAGATCCCGCAGTTTGGCTCGCGCGCGCATCTAAGCGATGAAATTTTAGCCAAAGAGATCGAAGCTTTAAAAGACGAGCTTCGCAAGCAAAATAAGCCTGAAAAAATTTGGGATAAAATTTTACCGGGTCAGATCGATCGCTTCATTGCCGATAATACTCAAATCGATCAGCGCCTCACGCTGCTAGGGCAATTTTACGTAATGGACGATAAGAAAACCGTCGAGCAGGTGATTGACGAAGAAGCTAAAAAACTAGGCGGCAAGATCGAGATCGTAAAATACGTCCGCTTCGAAGTGGGCGAGGGTCTAGAGAAAAAGAGCGAAGACTTCGCAGCCGAAGTAGCGGCTCAAATCGGCTAAATATGGAACTTTTAAAGGGCGTAAATCTTACTCACGCGTATGATTATACGCTCTTTGAAAATGTAAGCTTAAGCGTTGGGGAGAGCGAGAGCATCGCTATTTTAGGCGTTAGCGGCTGCGGCAAATCGACTCTGCTTCATATTTTATGCACGCTTTTAAAGCCGAACTCGGGCGAAGTGATCTACGGCGGGCGCAGTATTTACGAGCTAAGCTCCGATGAGAGACTTAAAATCCGCCGCAACGACTTTGGCATAATATTTCAATCCCACTACCTTTTTAAGGGCTTCTCCTCTGGCGAAAATATTGAACTTGCCGCCAAACTTACGAATAATGCGATAGATGATGAAATTTTAAAAAAGCTTCAGATCGAACATACTTTAAAGCAAGGCGTGGGCGAGCTTAGCGGCGGACAGCAGCAGCGCGTGAGCATCGCTCGCATACTTTGCAAAAAGCCGCGCATAATCTTTGCCGACGAGCCTACTGGAAATTTAGACAAGGATACCGCAAACGAGGTCATGAGCGTGATTTTTGATTACGTAAAATCCAGTCGTGGCGCGCTCGTGCTCGTGACCCACGATGAGAATTTAGCGCAAAAATGCTGCAAAGTTTATCGCCTAAATAACCGAAATTTAGCGCAAATATAAGCAATTAATAACCAAAAATATCTTACAATAGTCCAAATTCTTTCTAAAAGGTCATAAATGAAAATTCTACTTGACAATCACAATGAGCAGGTTGCAAGTGTCGTAAATATTTGCTGCGAGCGCATCGGTGCGGACCTGGTAGCATATAGTGCAGACGAGAGTGAATATGATTTGACGATAAAAAATTATGAAGATGGCGATGATATTTCAAAATTTGATCTTAATAAAACGCTGTTTCTGACGCCTAAAAATGTCTCGGTGCCAGGAGCGCGATACACCCTTACCAAGCCTTTTTCGCCGCTTGAGCTCATCACGTTTATTAGCGAATTTTCGGTTCAAAACATGAGTGTGCAGGCGAAAGAAAAAATGGCGAAAGAATTTGCCGATGCAAGCTCTGTGATGAAAGAGATCGATGCGATTGACCAGGCAAATTCCGCTTCGGGCAGTAATTTTGAAGAGCTTGTGGATAGCTTTTATGACTCCGGCAAGGATATACCGCTTTCACAACTGGCAAACGATATAGCGCCCGAGATTGCAGATGATGTGCCGCTTTCGCAGTTGCTAGGTGATATGCCGCGCACGGACGAGATCGCAGATGATATTCCGCTCTCGCAGCTTGCAGATGAAGCAGCTCTTGCGGACACCATCGCCGATGATACGCCGCTTAACGCCGTCGCAGAAAAGATTGCGGATAATATCGCAGATGATATGCCTCTAAACTTAGTTGCTAGCGATATCCCTGAGGATGTACCGCTAAATAGTATCGGCACAAGCGAACCCACCGAAAGTAATCACGCGCCTCAAGATGAAATTTCGCTCGCAAAGGATGACGCTCCGATAGCTCTAGCGGCGCTAGATGATGAAAATCCCAAGAATTTCAAAACAAATAAATCGCAAATAGAAGATGAAATTTCCACCACATGGGCAAGCGAAACTTTACCGCTTGCGCAGCAAGACGAGTCGCAAAGAGCTGGCAGCTCTAATGAAACTGCTGTTGAAAAAAAGGCAGACGCTGCGCCTAATCTAGAGGAAGCGAAAGACTCTGCGGACGTTACGCTTAAACAGCATGAGTCAGACGGCTCATTTGCCTATAAAACAGATGAAAAAAAATCTGCTTCGCAAGTAGTGCAAGATGCAGCTGGCGCGTCTGTTAACAGTGGATTTGATATGGATTTTTCCAGGCTTTTTGATAGTGCTGGCATGCCCGTGGAGGAGTTTGGCGGATATGATAATTTCGCCGCGGCTGCATTTGCTTCCGATGAAAAAGAGGATAAAAAATCTGCGCATGATAAAAATAAAGCGGCTACGGATTTTCAAAAAACGCAAATTTCGTCTCAATACGAGGTCACTTCAGATACGCCGATTGCGTTAGCGGGCGCGGGCGATATACCTCGCGAAAATCTTTATAACGCCGTTCCGTTTCAAAGTATGGAATTTACTGGTGGACTTGCACAGAATACGCCTATGTCTGCTCATAATGAAGCGGGGGATTCAATTGGCGCAAATTTTGTGGCTTCCGCGAATTTCGCAGCTTCTGCAAATTCTAGCAATACCGGGACTACAAATTCCACTTCTGCGCCGAACTTTTCGGAGCTAAACTTGCCGCACATATTAGATGCCTCAGATTTACCGAAGCAAAGCGAGCAAGCCAATAGCGTTGCCGGCGGGTTTGCGGACGGATTTTTGCGCGCTATGGAGGGCGATTTCGCAAACTCGTTTGCCACAAGCTCCGCAGATAGCGAGCAATTTAAATCCGGCAAGCCCGCAAAGAGCGCCGCGCAGCAGATAAAATTTAATGCTTCAAAGCCTTCGGAGCGCACCGAGTTTAAAGCGCATAAATTTGATGCATCCGAGCAGGTAAATGAGATGAAATTTGGCGCACAAGCTATGCCGAATGAGCTTGCCGCTTCGGCTGCGGCGGAGTTTGCCAGCCTTATGGCAAGCGAGTTAGAGCCTAGCGCCAAAAGCGAGCCACTGCGTAACGAGCACGGTAAAAAACCGAGCGCAGAGGAGCTGAAAACCAAATTGCGCGATGATCTAGAAGCGGGCATCGCAAACACGATCGAGAAATTTGCGGGCAATAAGGACGCCAAAGACGCGCTGAAGGACTTTAAGATCAATATTGACATATCGTTTGGAGATAGATAGTGAAAGGCAAAATTTTGCTCGTTTCCGGTCCAAGCGGTAGCGGCAAAAGCACGCTCATAAAGCGTCTTATCGCAGAATTCGGCGGGCAAATATACTTCTCGATCTCCTCTACGACGCGTGAAATGCGTGCGGGCGAAGCGGACGGCGTAAATTATCATTTCATAAGCGAGAGCGAGTTTCGCGCAGGCATCGAGCGCGGAGAGTTTTTAGAGTGGGCGTTGGTCCACGGCAAATATTACGGTACTTCGCTAAAAGCCGCTACGAGCGAGCTTGAGCGGGGTAAGATCGTGATTTTTGACATCGATGTGCAAGGATATGAGATCGTGCGTAGCAAAGTGCCTAAAAGCGGGCTTACTAGCGTATTTATTACTACGCCGAGCTTGTCGGAGCTTAGAGATAGGTTGCGTGCTCGTGGCGATAATGATCCTGCCGATATTGCTTTGCGCCTACAAAACGCGCAAGAGGAGATGGAGCGCCTAGGCGAATATGATTATTTCATAATAAACGATCGCCTTGAAGCGGCGTATGAAAATTTAAGATCAATCTACAAAACTATCAAACTAGAAACGGCGAGCCGCGACATAGGCAAGCTAATCGAAATTTGGAAAATTTAAAGGAGAAAAAATGGGCGTAAGCGTTCAACAATTGCTAATTATCTTAGCGATCATCGTGTTACTTTTCGGAGCTAAAAAGATCCCTGAGCTCGCAAAGGGCGTGGGCAAGGGCATAAAGACTTTCAAAAAAGAGATGGAAGAGGACGACGAACCGCAAAAGGTCGAGAAAAAGATGGAGCAAGAGGTTAAAGACGCCGAAATCAGCGATACTAAAAAGGCGTAAGGGATTTGAAAAATTTAGTCTTAAACGAAATTTTTAAAATTTTATCTCGCGAAGTCGTTTTAGAAAAACCCAAAGATAAAAGTTTGGCTCATTACGCTTCGCCCGAGGCTTTTGCGCTGGCTAAGGAGCTGCGAAAGGCGCCAAAGCTTATCGCCGAGGAGCTTGCAGCTAAATTTAAAGATAGCGAAATTCTAAGTGCTACGGCGGTGAACGGCTATCTAAATTTTCACCTAAAGCCTGCCGTGTTGGGCGCTCTTGCTAAAAATGCTCTTAGCTTGGGCGGCGATTTTGCGAAAAACGACGCCGAGCTCGGACGCGGAATTTTACCGGCTTCGGAAAGGATTTGCGCGAGTGAGCCTGCTTGCAAAGACTCCGCTGCAAATCTAGCTGCGAGCGGCAATGACGCCGCCAAATCGCAGAATTCCGTCGCTAGCCAAAATTTTATTTCGCAGAATTCCGAAGAGGCGTCAAATTCCGTCGTAGCATCAAATTACGATGAGGCGCAGAATTCCGCCGCTATGCCGCAAAAAATTTTACTTGAATACATCAGCGCTAATCCTACAGGCCCGCTTCATATCGGGCATGTGCGCGGCGCCGTTTACGGCGATACATTCGCGCGCATCGGGCGCTATCTGGGGCACCGCGTCGATACCGAGTACTACATCAACGACGCGGGCAATCAGATCGAACTTTTGGGCACTTCGATCGCGCTTCGTGCGCGCGAGCTTGCGGGCGAGGATGTGAACTACCCCGAGAAATACTACCGCGGCGAGTATATCGACGAGATCATCCCTCTTGCGCGCGTCCAATTCGGCGATGAAATTTTCCGCGACGAATCGCGCGTTTTGATCCTTGCGGAGTTTGCTAAGGACGAAGTGCTAAAGATCATCCAAAAAGATCTCGCAGACGCGGGCATTCACATCCAAAACTGGGCTAGCGAAAAGAGTCTCTACGGCGAGCTTGAGCCTACGATTAAGAAGCTTGAGCGCAGCGGCAAGATGTATGAGGCGGAGGGTAAAATTTGGATCCGCTCATCGCAGCTCGGCGACGAAAAGGATCGCGTCGTCATCCGCGAGGATGCGCGTCCGACCTATCTTGCGGGCGACATCGTCTATCACAACAACAAATTTGAGCGCGGATATGAGCGCTGCATCAACATCTGGGGAGCCGATCATCACGGCTACATCGCGCGTCTAAAGGCTGCCGTGCATTTTCTGGGCTATGACGAAAGCAGGCTCGAGATCATCCTAATGCAGATGGTAAATTTGCTCAAAGACGGTCAGACCTACAAGATGAGTAAGCGCGCGGGCAACGCGATCTTGATGAGCGACGTGCTCGCCGCGATCGGTAGAGACGCGATGCGATTTATCTTCATCAGCAAAAAGGGCGAGACGCCGCTTGAGTTCGACGTGGACGAGCTCGCGCGCGAGGACAGCAGCAATCCGATCTTTTACATCAACTACGCCCACGCGCGGGTCAATCAAATTTTTACCAAAGCGGGCAAGCGTGAGGCGGACGTCCTAGGTGCGGACTTCGGCGCGCTGGATGAAGCGGGGCTCGGCCTAGCTTTTGCGGCGCTTAGCTTGAATGAAATTTTAAACGATGCATTTAATTCGCGCGGCTTGCAGAAGCTGCCAGATTTCCTAAAGGCGCTCGCGGCGGACTTTCACAAATACTACAACGAAAACCGCGTCGTAGGCAGCGAGAACGAGGATGCGAAACTCAAGCTGTTCGCGCTCGTGGCGCTCAGCATCCGCACGGCGTTTGCTCTGATGGGCCTAAGCGCGAAAGAGAAGATGTAGCCGCGCGGGCTACATTTCGCGCCGATAGCCCTAAATCTCACGAACGAAATTTTATGATTTAAAATACAAAGCGAAATTTTACTTCTATGAAATTTTAAGGCTAGTTCTAAATTTACAGCTCGTAAAATTTCGATTTTAGAATTTTACGAGCGGTTTCGCGGTATCGCTACTGCGCCGTTCGTAAAATTTAAATTCGGCTGCAAATTTACCGCTTGCGGAATTTTGAAATTTTAAAATTTTGCGGCGTGGAAGTTTTAAGTAAAATTTTAAAACAAGGCTTAAGGTACTAAAATTTTTGTGCAGATTAAATTTCATGCGACGAAATTAATTCGTAAAATTCTCCTTGGCGGGATTTGCCTGCAAGAGTACTCCTTGAGCCCCGCGGCGCATCGCCGCAAAAAGGATAGATATGAGAAAGATCATCGACATAGCGGCGCTTTCGATTGCCGTTTGCATCTTGGTTATGGTACTTTTTTTGCCGTCACCCGTTTTGTCGTTCAAATGCTACCGCGGCGATGGCGTAAGCTGTGCGCAGCTGGGGCGCGACAAGCTTTCCCGCGGAGATTACGATGGCGCCAGGCTCGCTTTTGCCAAGGCTTGCGAGGCGGGCGAGAAAGATAGCTGCTTTGATTTGGGAGCTCTATACGACGGCGAGGGCAATGCGACGCAAGCGGGCGTATTTTATGCCGCAGCGTGCGATAAAAACGTCGCCATAGCCTGCCACAAGCTAGGCAACCTGTATCAGCGAGGGCGCCTAAGCAGGGACTTCGTTGCCGCCGCGCAGCGTTACGTTAAGGCCTGCGATTTGGGCTATGCCAAGAGTTGCCACAATGCGGGCGTGGTCTATTACACGGGCGGTTTCGGGCTTGCGGCGGATCCGGCAAAGGCGGTGAGCTTTTTCGAGCGAGGCTGTGACGGCGGGCTAGCGGATAGCTGCTATAATGCCGGCGTTGCGTATGATAAGGGCCTCGGCGCGCCGCAGGATCGCGACAAGGCGGAGAAGCTTTACACCAAATCCTGCGAGCTGGGCTTCGGCGATGCCTGCAATAATTTAGGCTATTTGTATGTGAGCAAGGGGGATCTGCGCGGATTTTCCAAGGGGCTTGGATGGGTCAAAAAGGGCTGCGACGCGGGCAATAAAAAATCCTGCCAGCTCTACGAATTCATGAAAAACCAAATTTTAAAGAAGTAGGCGCTTGGTAGCCCGGCGCACATTTGCCGATTTGCACTGCCTGCCGTGCACGCCATCTGTTTTTCACTGCTCGCCGTGCGCTGTCCGTCGCGAGTTTCTGTTTTGTGCTGTTTGCCGTACGCTGTTTGTTTTGCACTGCTCGCGTCTTGCACCGCCTGTTTGCCCTGCTTGCCGCGTGGTATTAATTTTGCGGCGGCTTCTGCGATACTACCGCGATGGGTTTGTGAGCTTTTGTAGCGCGCGCAATTTCGCCGAGATTTTACGACGTGCGAAATTCGGCAAGGCGTAGATAGCCCATGCATGCGATTAGTTAAATTTAGCGGCGGAGCTTTACTTAAAATTCTATCGCTATGAAATTTTAAGGCTTAGCTCTAAATTCAGGACTCGCAGAATCTCAACTTTAAAATTTTACGGGCGGCGCTGCGAGCAAGGCATAAATTTTGATTTTAAAATTTTACGGTGCGGAATTTAGCGTGGAAGCAAAGCGCGAGCTATTTGAGGAGATAAAATGGAATATGAGATCACGGGCGAGGTTCGAAATCTCCGCGTCCACGCTGCAAGAGGAAATAGCAAAATTTGGGTATTTTTCGAGATAGACGGCGTGAAGCTGCGCGGCGAGTTTAACGATATTCCCGTGGAGGAGGGCGAGCTTGCGCGCGCGTATTTCATCCGCGGAGGATATGCGGGTAGCTACGTGATCACTCGAGTTCAGACAGCGCGCAAACCAAGCCCTTTGCGCCGCAAGCTGGGGATCGCGACCGCCGTGTGCACGCTGGGCTTCGGCGCGGCGCTGTGGATTGTAGGCTTTGGGATTTTAAACGTCGGCGGGAGGGGCTCGCTAATTAATTTTGTCTGTATTGCCGCGGCAGGATTTGGGGTGCTAAAAGAGGGCGCGGGCAATCTTAAAATGTGGCTAAATCAGCGCACGTCCGAGTAGATCGCCGCCGCGACGTAAATTTTATAGACTTATAAATTCGCCGAATAAAATTTACTCGCGCCGTCGTATCTTTGCGGCGTAAATTTTGCTAAAATTCGCTCCAGGCGCGAAATCCGCTGCGTAAATTTAGAAAAAGGCAAAATTTGAACATAAACGAAGCAATAGTTGCCACCGCCAAAAAGCAAAAAGAGTGCCGGCTAGCATTTATAAAGTATCTGTTTTTGGGAATTTTATTTATAATAGCGCTGCCCGTAGGCGGCGGATTTGCCGTATGGCATCTTTTTGAAAATCGCCTTGCACCGCTATTTTTCATCATTATCTATATTCCGTTTTTTCAAGCCGCACTAATGGCTAACGCGAGCCGAGTGACCAGCGAGCTGGGGGATTACAAAGCGTTTTATAAAGACGTTTTCGTCCGCGCCGCTATTCGGGGCACAGATCCAAATTTTAGCTACGATCCGAATGCCGGCATCAGCCGTAAAGAATTTCGCAAAATCGGCATCTATTCGCCCGATGAGTTTCGCGCCGAAGATCAAATCAGCGGCATTTATAACGGCGTCAAATTTAACCTCAGCGAAGCGATCCGCATCCCAAACGGCGCGACGCTGGAAATCGGCGACTCGGCGGCGCTAAATTTGCTATCTGCGATAGTTTTTGCTTGGTCAACGATGAAAGATATGCAGGCGTTTAGCGGCTCGGTCTTGGTCTGCGAGTTTTACAAGAAATTTAACGGGCAAACGATAGTCGCGAGTCGCACGTTAAATACTAAATTTATAGGCGAAAAAGAACAGATGGACGACGTGTTTTTTAGCAAAGAATTTCGGGTCTTTGCGGACGATAAGGTTGAGGCGAGGTATCTTTTGACGCCCGCGTTTATGGAGCGCCTGCGCGAGCTAAAGGAAAAATTCGCGGGGAAAATGGGAGTGAGCGCGGCGTTTATGGACGATAAGCTTTATCTATTTTTAAACGGAGCGAAAAACAAATTTGAGACGACGCTTTTTTCGCCGCCGCCGAGCTTAGAGGACGCCACTGAAATTAAAAAGGAAATTTCAGAGCTTTTATCTATCATAGACGAGTTAAATTTAAACCCGGATTTAAGCGGGGCGGCGATTTTGGCTGATTAATGCGCGCCGCTATTTATCGGCTAAAATTTACTTGCGCTGCGCCAGGATCGCCGCTATTCTCCGCTGCCGACCGAGATACGCTATGGCTCGGATTGCTCATTTTCGCTACCGGCCGGGGCGCGCTTAAGCAGCTCCTGTTCGCGAGCGAATAATCTGCAAAATTTCTCCCAGTCGTGCAGATAGACGAGCCTGTGCTCTTTGCCGCTTTCGTCTATGTATATGCCCTGCGGAACCCATCTTTTGCCAGTAGCCGAAAAACGGCAGCGCCTCGATCTCCTCTTGCAGCACGCCTCGCATCATGCCGTTATCGTAAATTTTTAGATCGTAGTAGGTCCTTTTCATTTTAACCTTTCTAAATTTTACCGCGACGGAATTTTATCGTGGTGGAATTCTTAAATTTGCATCGCGATAAAATTCCATCTTTTAGAATTTTGTGCGCCGCGAAATTTACCGCGAATTCCGCGTCTTTAAATTTTGCGGCGTCAATCCTCGATAAAATTCTGCAGAATTTCACCGCAAGTAAAATTTAGCTCGCTAGCGCCTTTAGCTGATTGACGTTTAGCCCGTCAACCAAAATATAGCTCGCATCGATGAAGCGGTAGTTTCGCTTCGGCAGCCGCGCGATAAACTCGCCGTATTCCAGCTCGACGATGGCGCGGTAGTTACCTGCGTCGTTTTCGTCGCCCTCTATGCCTATGAGCGCGATCTGCCAGCGCGCGACGTCGCTATTTTTCAGCATCTCCGCGTTTTGCCACTCCACAAACGGCTTGTAGGGCAGGATAGTGGGTAGGTCTTGCGTGAGCGCGTATGAGCCCATTATCGTGCCGTCATCCCCATTTCGGTAAAACCTCTGGTGCGCGTCGTAAGCGTCGAGATATTGCACTTCGGTTAGCCGCTTGCTAAACTCGGCGGCGGGGTTGTATGAGGCTAAAATTTCATCCATCATCGCGCGGTTTATCGCAAAAGGCCTCTGCACCCCATAGCAAAAATTTACCTCCGTATCGCCGCTTAAGTGCTGATCTATCGAATGTAGCCCCGCCGCTATATCGCGCTCGTAGTCGAATTGCTCTATCCTGTCGTGAGTGTAAATTTCGCCGTTTTCATCCGTGATCTCGCCCTCCAGCTGCTTAGATAGCGCCTGCAGATACGAGATCGCCAAAACCCAATCAAAGATCGTCGCGGGCGTATTTACGCGCACGGCGTAGCTTTGCTGCTCCTCGTCATATCTTAGCTCCATTCCGCGCCCGCTCTTGCCCCGCACGCCCAAAATCAGACACTCATACTCGCTCAAAAGCGATTTTAAAAACGCCCTTTCGTCGAAATCCTCGGCGCTCTCGTTTATGCCAAACACCGATAGATCGGGCAGCAGATCCAATGCCTTGCTAACGCTCATGGCGTCCGAATACCCCATAAATAGCGGTCGCTTTTTGTTTTTGATGCGGAATTCTACGCTCATCGTTTTCTCCTTATTGAAACGGCAAAATTATAGCGAAATTTTACCCGCCACGGCGAGCTAAATTTACGCGTGCAAGCCCGCGTTGCTGGTTGCACAAGCGTGCGCCGCAGCCGTCACAAAACTCACTAATAATCGCAAAAGCTTACGCGCCGACTGCGTCTTTTAGGCTCTGTGCGCACAAGCCTGCGCTCTTGAGCTCGCGCAAAATTTCACCCATCAACTCCTCTTTGAAAACGTCAAGTATCATCGCGCCGGCGTCCAGCTCAGCATGGCGTAGGGCGGGCTCGCTGAAGTTTTTAAGCTCTTTAAACCGCCGCTCGCCCCGCCTGGCAAATCCGAGCCGAACCTCGTTCGGACTAAGGCTCAGCATACCGCTATTGCGAGTGAAATTATACACGCTAAAGCCGTAAAGCTGCGGATCGGCGGCTCTAGCGCGCACGCTCAAAATTTCCTCCAGCCGCGCCTTCGTGCCGTCTAGATCGAGCCCCGTTTGCAGCGCGATCTTGCCGCTAGTGTCGAGCCGCAAAAGCGCTAAAAACGAAGCGAAGTCCTGCGCGATGATGCTTTGCTCGTCGCACTCGACGTCGATGTAGGTGACCGCAGGCTGTTCGCTCGCGCGGTAGTCCAGGCACAGATACCAATGCCCGTCGCCGCTGAATGGCACCAGCCCGTCAAGCTCGAAGCTCACGCACTCGCGCTCCTCGCCCCAGCTAAAGCGCGTAAGCGACGGATGCGCCTCGCCGATGCCGCTGACGGCGTCCAGCGGGTAGCTCTCCAGCTCGTAGCGCAGGTAGCCGCCGTTTTGCACGCTTAGCATCATGACTAGCTCGCGTGGCAGAGCGCGACCTAGCTCCTCTTCTGCGGCCCTCAGCGCCTCTGGAGTGAGCGGATCTTGTAGATAGGGCAGGTAGATCGGCCTGCGCCAGATGTTTGCAAGTTCGTTTGCGTTCATTTTCGCTCCTTTAAATTTGCGGGTTAAAATTTCAAGCATGCCTTAAATTTTAAGCTCGAAGCCGAAATCTCAGGCTATAAAATTTTAAAATTTTACGGTGCCGAATTTTTCACGGCTCGCTCGCCGTATTCGGCTCGCCTGTAACTATACGGCTCGTCCTTCGGCGGTTTAAATTTAATCTCGATCGGGACGCGCCGCCGTTTAAATTTAATCCGCACTGAGCGGGCTTAAAGCCGCGCACCGATAAAATTCCATCGTAAATCTACTCGGCACGAGCGTCTATTTAAAGCGGCGGAATCTTGCAAGCAAGCTAAAGCCTTTCGCGCGCCTAATCGAAATCATAATACAGGCTCCACGCGCCGCTCTGCTGGTTTTTAGCAAACATCAAGCTACCGCTGTCAATGACGTTAAAGCCCGCCTTCTCGTCTGAAGAGACCTGAAAAGCGAACTGAAAGCCCTCGCCGAAGCTCACTCCGGACTGGCAAAAGGAGGGTGGCCGCCGAGCTTCGTGCAGTTGTAATATTCCAGCCCAGCCGTGACGTCGGAATAATAAAGCCCGACCGACCTTTTAAGCTCCAAAATTTCGTGCACGACGTCAGGCTCCAGCCCGCCGCCGTCCCAAACGGGCGTATCGTCCGCGGCAAATTTGGGTTGCAAAGGAAAGGGCTTTATCTGCGAGCGCGGATTTGCAAGCTCTTTTATGACGAGCTCCTTTTCGTTTTTATGCTCGCGGATCTTCCACGGGCCGTCCATATCCTCATCAAATTTGCCGATGAGATCCTGTGAGATAAAGACCACAAGCAGCTTGACGCCGTCCAAGACCTGCGGTACGTAGGGCAGCGCGGGCAGGTAGAACTGCGCTAGAGGGAGCATCGGCGCGCCGTTTTGATCCGTCGGCAGCTCCTCATCCGCCGCGTAAGCGAGCACGCGGCCGATCCAGCACTCATCGATCGCGCCTCGCGGCCTCACGCCGCCCGTCTGAAAATAGGTGATCTTGCGCGCGATCTTGCGTTGCAGCTCCTTAATCTTTTCTTGCAGATGCGTTTGCATTTGCGTCCTTTTCGGTTGGAATTTTAGCGCTTTTGTGAAATTATAGCGTAAATTTTACCCGCCGCCGCGAGCTAAATTTGCAGTGTAAGGAGTTGCGAAAAGTGAGCTTAAAGCTTTTTGAGAGTAAAATTTAAACAGACCCACGTAGGCGGTAAATTTAATCAAAGGAGCGAAAATGACGAAAGATCAGTGCTACGTCCTAAAGCATTTGACGGCGGGCGATACGGGCGGTTTTGAGAAAACGGGCGAGATGAATGACGGCGAGTTTTTGGATGCGCTTATCGCAAAAGGGCTCGTGCGGGTGCTTGATTGGGCAGGCGAGGACGAGACGGGCGATGTAGGCAAATTTATCAGCTCTAGGCTAGGTGCGCTGCAAAGCGGTGTGGCTATAAAGTGCGATAAAATTTACGCAAGGCTCGAAAAAAAAGCGAAAAAAGAGGGTTTCGAGCGCGGTGATGCGAGCCTATTTTTGATGAACGAGTTTCAAAAGGCGCTCAAAAAGAGCGATTTTAGGCTCTTTACTTTGGATCTTCATAGCGACGCTTATTATCTGCTCGTCGCGCACAAGGACGCCGAGAAAGATTTTAAAAAGCTAGCAAAGCACGAGGAGCTATTTTGGGGCATCGCGCCATGGGGCAAGCGCCGCAAGAGGCAGATCCTTTACGTCATAAACTGCGAGTGCGGCGAGATGTCGGCGTGGCAGCTGGACGCGGACGAGCCCTCTCCTAGAGACGAGGTTTGCGAGGTCTGCGGGCGGGTACTTTTCGACGCAGACGGCAACGCGATGCAGCCTTTGGAAAAGGAATTTATCTGATCTTGCTTATCGTGGCTTTGCGTGCGAAGTTTTGGCTAAATGAAAGTCAAATTTTATTGCGCAGCTCGGTAGGATTTGGCGCGTGGATTTGGTTTGTGGTTAGGCGGCGAAACGCAGTTTAAATTTACAGCTCGCTTTGGCGGCAGAATATGTTTCTATACGGCCCGCTTTGGTAGTAAAATACTGCTCGGCGCGGCTAGTTTTGCTTTGCTGTTTGCGTGAGCGGCGAAATTCGCGGCTTGCGTTTGTATCTCGCAAGACCGCAGTACAGGACGCCCTCTTTTAGCGCTTACGTTACGCTTTTATGTTCTTGCCTCTCAAGTTCGTAGTCGCGGACATATCCGTTCATGTTGCGCTAAATTTTGATTTTAATAGTTGTGGACGTAGGCTCGCGCCGATAAAAATCAAAATTTTGCCCTGCTGCGGGCGCTAAATTTACAATCTCTAAATTTAAAATTTTAAGCGTAAAATTTTGAACTAAAATTTCTAAAATCTCTAAATTTTAAAATTTTAAATGCAATATGAGCTTGCCGGCTTATTTGCCATAAGGCTAGTAAACTCCCCCGCTACAGAAACAGCGAACTCATTCGATTTAAAGATAAGGCAAAATTTTTGCTAGAGAGTGCCCGCACAAAATCCCAATGTTAGCGCGCCCAAAAACGCGCCGTATTTGAAATCCGAAACCGACGAGGTGCGGCGAGGCTAGCCGCGAGCTTTGGCGATGCACGCCTCGATCGCCGCCATCACCGCTGCGCGAAACCCCGCCGCCTCGAGCGCCGCGAGCCCCTCTATCGTCGTGCCCGCAGGCGAGCAGACCGCGTCTTTAAGCTCCGATGGGCGCTTGCCGCTTTGCACCAGGCGCGCCGTGCCCTCTACCGCCGCCGCTACCGCGTCGTAGCACAGCGCCCGCGGTAGTCCGCCCCGCACGCCCGCGTCCGCCGCCGCCTCGATAAAGGCGCACACATACGCAGGCAGGCTACCTGCAATCCCCGTAAATGCAGCAAAGCCAGCCTCATCTATCTCGTAAAATTTGCCGATTTTGGCGGCTAGCGCTCGTACGATCTCCCGACTGGCCTCATCAAAATACTCGCCGTAGCACAGCGCAGTAGCCGACGCGCCGATACCCGCAGCGACGTTTGGCATCGCGCGGGCCACGAAAACGTCCGCACCTACGATATTTTGGGCGCGCTCTAGCTTGAAATTCGGCGCTAAAAGAAGCAGGATTTTGCCCGCGAGCTCGGGCGCGATCAGGTGCAAAATCCCCTCGTAGCTAGCGGGCTTGGTCGCGAGCACGATTATATCCGCTTCGTGCGCCAGCCGCATTTCGTCTTGTAAAATTTGCACGCCGTAGCGCTTGCGCAAGGCTTCGTTTTTGCTTCTGGCGTAGGCTAGGACTTCTAGTTTTGTCTCGGAGCGGGGCTGCACACAGGCGAAATCACGTTCGCGGCTCGCAAAATTCTGCTCTAAATTTGCGAAATTCCGCTCGCAAGCGGTAAAATTTTGAGTATCGGGCATAAAATTCCGCCCGTCGTGCGCGGAATTTTCTCCGCCCGCCGTGCAATCTCGCCCGCCAGCTCTGCAAAGTGCGGCGATCATCGCCTCGCCCATATTTCCGCCGCCGATAAATCCCACTTTCATTTTCGCTCCTTTTAAAGCTAAATTATGCCTCAATGATAGCTCAAAATTTCTTTATCCGCCCTTGCGGCGCGCGGTTTATCTACGTAAAAGCAAATTTTAGCTACAATCTCGCCTAAATTTTTAAAAAAGGATGCATTATGGCAATAAACGTTTTTTACGACAAAGATTGCGATTTAGGTTTGATTAAGGCTAAAAAGGTCGCTATGATCGGCTTTGGCTCGCAGGGGCACGCTCACGCCGAAAATTTGCGAGATAGCGGCGTAGAAGTTATCGTGGGTCTTAAAAAGGGCGGCGCGAGCTGGAGTAAGGCTGAGGCAAAGGGCTTTAAAGTAATGAGCGTCGGCGAAGCTACGAAGGCTGCGGATCTTGTGATGATCCTAACGCCTGATGAGTTTCAAAGCGACATTTTCAAAGCGGAGATCGAGCCAAATTTAAGCGAGGGCGACGCGATCGCGTTCGCGCACGGCTTTAATATCCACTTCGGACAGATCGTCCCTCCAAAGGGCATCGACTGCATTATGATCGCTCCGAAAGCCCCGGGCCACACCGTCCGCAACGAGTTTGTAAGCGGCGGCGGCGTGCCTATGCTGATCGCCGTTTCGCAAAACGAAAGCGGCAGAGCCAAAGAGCTTGCTCTAAGCTACGCAAGCGCGATCGGCGGCGGCCGCACCGGCATCATCGAAACTACTTTCAAAGCAGAGACCGAGACCGATCTTTTCGGCGAGCAGGCTGTGCTTTGCGGCGGACTTTGCGCGCTCATCAACGCGGGCTTTGAGACCCTCGTAGAGGCTGGATACGAGCCTGAGATGGCGTATTTCGAGTGTCAGCACGAGATGAAGCTGATCGTGGATCTCATCTATCAAGGCGGCATGGCAGATATGCGCTATTCGATCTCAAACACCGCAGAATACGGCGATTATGTAAGCGGCAACCGCGTCGTAAATGAAAGCAGCAAAGCGGCGATGAAAGAGGTGCTAAAGGAGATCCAAAACGGTAAATTTGCAAAAGACTTCATCCTCGAGCGCAAGGCGGGCTATGTACGGATGAACGCCGAGCGCAACATCACGGCAAACAGCTTGCTTACCAAAACCGGCGAGAAGCTTCGCGCAATGATGCCGTGGATCGCTAAGGGTAAGCTCGTAAATAAAGATAAAAACTGATTTCGGCTGAGCTTTGGCTAATAGAAATCCACGCGGGCGCCGCAAAAAGCGCTTGATCAACTACGCAACGATCGCCTTTGTCATAATCTTATGCTTTTTAAGCGGTGCGGTTACCTACGCGGTTTTGGATCTCGTATTTTCGGGCAATAAAGCCGCATTGCAGCAGAGCTCGCGCAAACAAACTCCCGAAAGCACTTCCGATTCTCGCGGAAAAAAGCCGCGTTTAAGCGCTGCACAGAAGGAAGCATTGATTCAAAAGGAGCTTGATAAGATCGCCGAGCAAAACGTAACCGCGCCGAAGCTTCCCGTAGAGCCTGCCTCGCAAAATTCCGCAAAACAAAATTCTACAAACGGCGATTTGCAAAATTCCGCAAATTCTATCGCTTCCTCAAATTCCGCCGTCGCAAATTCGGCAGATGACGGATCGGACGTAAATTTTACCGCGGCAAATTCCGCTTTAGAAAATTCCATAAATTCTACCGCGCAAAGCCACGCTTCCGGCAACGCGGACGATCTTTCTAAATCGCCGCGCAAGGCTTTGCCCGCAGGCTCTCGCGCAAAGCTTGCGATCATCATCGACGACGTAGGCACCGGCGAGCAGGCGCAAAAGATCGCCGCTCTGCCCGTGCGCGTGACGCCGTCCATCTTCCCGCCCGAGTATCAGCGCAAGGACACGCGCTCGCTCGCTCGCGGCTTTGAGCATTACGCGATCCACCTGCCGATGGAGGCGAGCTCTGCCAAAAATAACTCCGCGACGCTGCGGACTTCGGATAATTACGAGAAGCTAAACGGCGTCATAGCCAAGCTGCGCGCGGACTTTCCGAACGCTAAATTTATAAATAACCACACCGGTTCCAAATTTACCGCCGACGAACGCGCGATGCAAAATCTGCTGCGCGCTATGAACGAGCATGGATTTTTATTTATCGACTCGCGCACAAGCCCCGCTACCAAGGCCAAGGCGGCGATGAATGGGCTCGGCATGCGATACGTGCATCGCGATGTGTTTTTAGATAATCAAAACAGCGTCGCCGCGGTGCGCAAAAAGCTGCGCGAAGCCGTCGCGCTTGCTAAAAAGCAGGGTTACGCCATCGCTATCGGCCATCCCAAAAGCTCCACTCTTCGCGCGCTTGCAAACAGCGCCGACATCCTAGGCGAGGTCGATTTGGTCTATTTGGACGAAATTTATGAGTACTACGAGTGAGCTTAGTTTTAAAATTCCAAGCTTAAGAATACTCGGTGCGAGCGAGCCCGCGCGGCTGTATTTTAGGGGCGAGCCGGCGATGTTACAAAAGCGCCGCATCTCGATCGTGGGCTCGCGCAAGATGAGCGTTTATAGCAAAAATTTGATCCTGCGCCTCGCGCGCGCTTTGAGCGATGCGGACTTTTGCGTCGTAAGCGGCGCGGCGATCGGCTGCGACATAGCCGCGCACGAAGGGGCGTTCCCAAACACGATCGCGGTTTTTGGAAACGGCCTTGATCAAATTTATCCCGCGCAAAACGCCGCTATGATCGGCAAAATTTACGAGCATAGCCTCGCGCTTAGCGAGTATGAGGACGGCGTGAGCGCGCGCGGATTTCAGTTTTTGCAGCGCAACCGCATCGTCGTGGCGCTGTCCGAGGCGCTCATCGTCGCTCAAGCCGAACCCCGCAGCGGTTCGTTGCAAAGCGCGCGCCTGGCTCGTGAGATGGGCGTGCCAGTGTATGTGCTGCCGCACCGAATGGATGAGAGCGCGGGCACGAACGATCTGCTCGCAAAATCTCAGGCGCGACTGATTGCGGATTTGGGCGAGTTTGTTGCGTCTTTGGCTCCGCAGATGCCGCAAAGCACCGAACGCGCGCAGGATGAGGTGATGGAATTTTTGGCTTTAAATTCCGATCTGCAAGCGGCGATCGAGCGCTTCGGCGATAAAATTTACGAATACGAGCTTGAAGGCAGGATTGAAATTTTAGGCGCGAAGATCGTGGCAAAGTAGCCGGCGGGCGCTTGCTCGTCGCGGTTTGATCGGCGCCGCCTGCCGGCATAGCGTGTTTGCATGGCGCGTAGTCTGCGCGGTCGGTGTTTAAATTTAGAAAAAAGGCGGCTCGGTAAAATTTTACCTTCCGCAGGTCGCACTAGAACTAAAAACAAATTGGCGCGGTTTGTTTGTACAGCGCCGCTCGCCTCCGCTTGCGGTAATGATCGGTTTGTGAATGCCGCGCGCAATTTGTAAATACTTTGCGGCGCGGAATTTAAGTGTTAAAATGCATGAAATTTTCTGAAATAGCGTTTAAATGTTTGTTTGCCTATCGTGCTAAATTTTTGCGGGTAAATTTGGCTGCGGATTTCAGCGCGAGTGTGGTAGGCTGAATTTGTTGCAAGAGAAAATTTTGGTCACGGCGGCAAAATTTTACGAGTTATAAAGCGTAGGGGGGGCTTGTATCTGCTCCGCCGCGTGAGTGCGGGTTTGCTTTAAAATTTTGATTTTACGTGGGGTGGGTTGGTTGCACGTCCGGCACCTGCATGGCAGGATTTATGCACGCCGTGAGTTTGGGTGTCGCTTACGTGCAGCTCACGCGGACTCAGTGCGGATGTACTGAGCCGGGCGTGGCGATCGAAATTTTGGAATTTGAAGCTCGTGGCACGCTAAATTTAATATCTCGCAAGCGGCGCGAGCGAGTGAAATTTATTATGCCTATTTTGTATGAAATTTCATAAAATTCCGTAGCGAAATTCTGCGATGAAATTTAGCTATGAAATTTCGATCGCGGAATTTTGGTGGCATATTTTAATGGCGAAACGTAAAATTCCATAAAATTTAATGTAAGTAAAGGATGAAATTTGATAGTTGCGATCGATCTTGGGCTTAAACGTATCGGCGTGGCGGCGGCACCTGATGATAAGACGCCGCTTCCGTGCGAGCCGATCCTGCGCAAAAACCGCACCCAAGCCGCGCGCGAGCTAAGCGAGCTGCTGCGCGAAAAGGGCGCCAGCATGCTGGTGCTTGGCGTGCCGCGCGGCGGGGCGAGCGAGGAGGAGATGAGCAGGCGCATACGCCACTTCGCCTCGCTGCTGGATTTTGACGGCGAGATAAAATTTCAAGACGAGAGCTTTTCGAGCGCCGAAGCGGCAGAGTTTGCGAGCAAAGGCGCTAAGGGGGGCGGCAAGGATCCGCGCTTTGATAGTATCGCCGCGACGATAATTTTGCAGAGGTTTTTGTCGAGCAAGGGTTAGCGCGTGCGTAGCAACGTAATTTGCCCGCGGCGGCGCAAGAGAAAATCGCCGCTCGTCTGTTTTGTCGCCGTTTGAAAGGCCGCGGAATTTTACTCGCTCGCCTAAAATAGACGGAATTTATGCGCGCCGAAAGTCAGTAAAATTTTTATCGTTCGCTAAAGCTTGGCGAAATTTTGCTTTGCCCGCAAAGAGCCTGCGGAATTTATTTCGACTGCAGCCGTAAATGGCGCTTTAGGTAGTTAAACTAAGTGAGATTGACAGCGATTTAAGTTGTAAACGGCGAGGTTTATGCATTTTTGGCGATTTGTGCTCGCGCGCACGGCTGCTATTTAAGTTTTTTCAAGGTCTATTTAGACGCAAAGAATACTAAGCAAAATTGCAAAAATGCGGATGCATCATAGAATAGGGTGCAAATTTTGCGATAAATTTCATTTAGGGAGCGGTTATGTTTAAGATCACGATGTTAGTAAAAAAGGCGCCGAACATCACGCAGCAGGAGTTTTTGGCGCACTGGGAGGCGCATTCGCAAAAGGTTTTGGATAATCAAAAAGAGCTAAATATTATCCGTTACGCAAAAACTATTCCCGTCTTTCCCGAGGGTCAGAGCACCAAGCGTGAGACGGCGGCGTTTGGCTACGACGCGATGGGCGAGCTATGGTATGAAAGCGTGCAGGCGTTTGCGGACGCACGAAACAGCGAGGTAGCGCGAGCGGTGTTAGCGGAGCTGATGGCGGATGAGGCGCGGTTTTGCGATATGAAAAACTCCGTGATGTGGTTCGGCGAGGAGGAGGTTGTGATAGAGTTTGAGCGCTAGGGAGCGCGGCTTGCAGTGAATAAATTTTGAAGTAAAGCTCTTTAAATGGATAGAATTCTACGTGGCATTTGGGTTTTAAAACTAGCAGAATTTTACGAGCTGGGCTTGCGCGGCTGAAATCGCAATCGCAGTTTACATAGATGAAATTTACATGCGCGATACAGATACTGCGCGGCCTAAATTATTTTAAGGCTCATATATCTAAGTGGTGTAGATCTAAGAAGCCTGGGTATTGGAGCCAAAACGCCTAAAGACGCATTACGCTTGCGATTTTGGCATAGGCAAGCCGATTTCTAAGATAAAATTTAAAGGCTGGCGGCGTAAAATTTTTTAAAATTTCTAAGCAGCAATGCGAAATTTTCAAAAATTTTCTATGGCGCGGCAAGATGCTCACCATGGGCTTAGTATGCAACAAAATATTTTACACACTAGATTATCGCCCTGATAAATTGTCATTGTAAAGGCTATAGGCGTTTCATACCTCAGGATTAAATGCTTTAGTTATTATAAATACTGCAGGCGCCGTGGATGCCGCATAGACGTGCGAGTAAAAAAGTGGGATAGCCAGCCATAAAAATAATCTTGCAAGTAAAATTTTAATTTGTCTTTTTGAAATTCAGCTCAAAGCTCCGTTTAAAATTTTATTTAAAATTTTGCTTGGGATTTTGATAGGAATTTTGCAAGAATTCGCCGTAAATTTCACAGCTATTATCAAAAATTAAAATTTTATCCCTCGCTTTTTGCTATAATTATTTTTAAAATTTAAAAGGAGCAAAAATGAAAATTTTAGCGTCGATTACCGCTCTAATAGTAGCAGCCTACTTGCTCGCGCAGATATTTTTCCCGCAAGGGGTCTCGTTTGTCGGATGCGGCGTCGGTAGGGCTAATTCGTGCGAAGACTACGGAGCGTATTTGCTTGAGGAGCGCGATTATGAGGCAGCAAAAAAGCCGTTTGAAAAAGCTTGTGAAGCAGGGCTAGAAAATAGCTGTGCTATCGCGGGGGATTTGTATTACGACGAGCAAAATTTATATAAAACTACGAAAGATAAGGGCAAGTCCGCGCGGTTTTATTCCAAAGCGTGCGAGCTGGGAGCCGCCAAAGCTTGCTACAACGCCGCGATAATCTCTTATAAAAATGCCGATAAGAAAAATACATTTGCGTTTTTTGCCAAATCATGCGATTTGGGATTAGGCGAGGGCTGCTTAAACGCTGCGGTCGCTAGCTACGAAGAAAAAGACTATCAGGGCGCTCTTAAGTTTTTCCTCAAATCTTGCGATGCTGCTTTGGCAGAGGGATGCCAAAGGGTTGGGCTAGCGTATTCAAAAAAGGAATTTGGCGAGCCGGATCTGGATAAGGCGATGATCTACTACGACAAGGCCTGCAAGCTGGGAGCGGAGTTTAGCTGCAACGTAGTAGCCGCGATGAATAAAATAAATGCAAGCGAGGCTAATGCTACTAAATAGATGGCAGGGCTAGCTAGATGATAACATGGCGAGATCGAAATTAGCATAGAAATTTCTCGGAGCTTTATAGGATTTTATGAAATTTCGTGAAATTTCGTCTTTAAATTTTATCGCTGAAATTCCGTATATTGCGATAATATCGATAGATAGCGATTTTAAAATTTCAGTATCTTGGAAGTTTAGAATTTAATCTATGCTATGGATTTTATTGACAGAATTTTGACTTGTCATAGACTTATCCATCGCGATATAGGGATTTCATCATAATCTTAGTGCATCCCTGAAAGAGAAAAAATTGCGCAAACTAGCGAGTAGCTATGTAATCACAGCTGATATGGCAAAAATATCCGAAAAAGATCGCACAAGGTAATCAATCTGCGAAGTAAGTAAAATCAATTATCAAGTGGATGAAATCTATCAATAAACAAGTAAAATTATTCATTGCAAGGCAAATAAAATTAATTGCAAAGTAAGCAAAATCGATCTGTAAGTGGGTAGATCAAGCTTAAAACTAACTCGAAGTAGCCTGTAAATAAGCTAAATTGCAAGCAAGATAAATTTTAAGCAGGCATATTGTAAGAAAGTAAAATTTTAGATGAGATAAGTGGGATAAATCGATTTCAAATCACCGTAGAAGTTGGATGACGATCCTAATTTAAAGCCCCATTTTTCCGGGATTTAAGATGCCTTTTGGATCGAACGCCCTTTTGATTGCGCGAAATAGCTCCATCTCTGCTGCGCTAAAAGCTAGTGGCATAAATTCCGCCTTACTTAGTCCGATGCCGTGCTCGCCGCTGAGCGTACCGCCAAGATCAACTGCAGCTTTGAAAATTTCGGTGATTGCGTCATGTCCGCGTCGCACCTGAGCTTCATCTTTTTTGTCGGCGACCATGACGTTGGTGTGGACATTGCCATCGCCCGTGTGCCCGAAGCAGGGCACGCGCACGCCGTATTTATCGCCGATGCGCGCGATATGGCGCAGTAGCTCGGGCAGCTGCGAGCGCGGGACGGTGATGTCCTCATTTAGCTTAAGCGTGCCGTAGATATTGATCGCCTGCGAGCAGTTGCGTCTCGCAAACCAAATGCCCGCACGCTCCTCTTCGCTTTCTGCGATGCGGAAGTCGCTCGCGCCGTTTTGAACGAAAATTTCTTTTATGAGCGCTAGCTCCTCCAAAAGCATTGCTTCTAAATTGCCGTCGGTTTCGCAGATCAAAATCGCGCCCGCATCCCTTGGCAAGCCTTTATGAAATTTCTCCTCAACCGCGGCTATGCACAGTGCGTCTAAAAATTCCATCGCCACGGGCGTGATACCGGCTGCCATTGTTTTATACACGGCATTCATTGCTGCATCTACGCTAGGAAAGACGCCCATCGCGGTCTTTTTAAGCTTTGGCATCGGGATTAGTTTGAGCGTGATTTCGGTGATGACGGCAAGCGCGCCTTCGCTTGCGATTAAAATTCCTGCCACGTTGAAGCCTGCGACGTCTTTGATAGTGCGTTTGCCTGCTCGGATCACCTCTCCATTAGGCAGTACCGCACGCAGTGCCATTACATAGTCTTTGGTGATGCCGTATTTTGCGGCGCGCATACCGCCGGAGTTTTCGGCGACATTGCCTCCTAGCGTGGAATAATCCTGGCTTGCGGGATCGGGCGGATAAAAAAGCCCGCGCGCTGCGGCTGCTTTTTGCAGATCGATATTTATGCAGCCGGGTTGGACTACGGCGAGTAGATTTTGCATGTCGATTTCTAGAATTTTATTCATATGTTTTTCAAATGCCAAAATCACTCCGCCGTTTGCGGCTAAAGATCCACCAGTAAAACCGCTACCTGCGCCTCTTGGAACTATGGGGATTAAATTTTCGTTGCAGAATTTTAAAATTTGACTGACATCGTCCTCGCTTCGCGGGAAAAGTACGCCGTCCGGCAGGCAGCGTCTTTTCGTCGCGTCGTAGCAGTATGCCGTGCGATGAGCCTCGTCAAAATAGGCATTATCCGCGCCTAATAGATTTATAAAAAACGCTTGCGCAGCGCTATTTGTCGCCATCTAAGCCCAGCAAATAGCGGTAGTGTTTGTCGTAATCGCTGATCGGGCCGTTAGTAAAGTCCCAAATGACGGTCTTTATCTCGCCCACGCGTGAGTAAAATGGCAGCTGATAATAAGCCACGCTGCCGCTAGCGAACGTGCGCAAAGGCTTGAAGCTGCCGCAGTCGGCAAATACGCCCTGTTTATCCATCGCGATAAAAATCAGTCCGGCGCTGTTTTGCGCGCAAATTTTACGAAAATCGTCACGGCTGGGATTTGGCTTGTGGTTGTAGCTAAGATAGGCGCCGCCAAGATCTGGGTGGATAAAATTTATATTTGGAAAAGCCTTGATAACCTGCTCGTAAATTTCAGCGTTAGGCGCGACGATTATGGCGCGGTCATAGAGGAAATTTAAGATCACTTTATCGCCGCTTGAGGGTAAAATTTTAGGCAGTGGCAGTGCCTCTTGAGCTAACATATCAAAGACCTCAAATCGCACCTTTGCCTTGCCTGCGCTTTTTTGCGTCACGACTGCGCGCGCGATGATGGAGCTCGCGCCGCTACCGAAATTATGCATCACCACTCCACTGCTGCCTACGGCAATCGTAGGGCTATCTGTGATCTCGCCCGAACCATCCTTTACGCTAAGTAGGGCGGTTTCGTATCGCGGCATGTTAAATTCCGCCCCTATCGCCGCACTTAAAAATAGACCTAAAATAAGTAAAGCTTTTTTCAAAATTCTGCTCCTGAATAAAATTTCGGCTAATTATACATAAAACTTTGAAATTAGCGATAAAATTCCGCGGTATTTACGAAATATAAGCGTTTTTTCGTTACAATCCCGCCTTAAAATAATATTTCAAAGCGGTTTTATATGACTAGAATTTTTATATTGCTTTTTCTGTGGATAGGCGTAGTTTTTGCGAACAACCCCAGCGTAGAGAAGTTTGCCTGGCCCGATGGCGTGAGTCTGCTGCAGTTTATGGAAACCGCGGGCATCCCCGCATCTGTATATTACGACCTGGATAAAGAGGATCAGGAGCTTGCCGCTGAGGTGCGAGCGGGCGTGGAGTGTCAAATTTTGCGTGATCCAGCAGGTCGCGTCTCCCAGCTGTTAATCCCCGTCAGCGAGGAGCTTCAGATTCACATATACCGCGATAAATTCGGCACTTTTAGATTCGTTTATACTCCGATAGTTTATGAGGAAAACAGCTACTCTTTAGGAATTCAGATCGAAAGCTCACCCTATCAAGATATCATCAAAGCTACGGGCAATGCGGCTTTAGCGAATGAGTTTATGCTTGTTTTTAAAAATGAGGTAAATTTTAAAAAGCTACAAAAAGGCGATCGGCTCGTGATCCTATACGAGCAAAAAACGCGCCTTGGCAAGCCTTTTGGCGGAGTAAATATCACCGCAGGAATGATCGAGGAAAATAAAAAGCCCAAATCGCTATATTTTTTCGATGATAAATACTACGACCGAAGCGGTAAAAAGGTCGAATCTTTTCTACTTATCACGCCGCTTGTTTATACCAGAATTTCATCTTATTTTACTCCTAAAAGATTTCATCCGATTTTAAAGCGATATCGCGCGCATCTGGGTGTGGATTACGCAGCTCCCAAAGGCACTAGGGTAAATGCCGCAGGAGCGGGCAAGATTAGCTTCGTAGGGCGTAAAAACGGCTACGGCAACACCGTAGAGATCAACCACGGCGGCGGTATCAGTACGCTTTATGCACATCTTAGCGGCTTTGCTAGTGGCACAAAAGCAGGCGTTAGTGTCAAGCAAGGTCAGTTAATCGCCTACGTAGGCTCGACCGGGCTTAGTTCGGGACCGCATCTGCACTTCGGACTTTATAAAAATAAGCAGGCTATAGATCCGCTTAAGGTAGTCAAGATTGAAAAAACTAACGTCATAAGCGCCGAAGAACTTAAATTTAAAGCTTTCGTCAAAGATATGGACGCCAGAATGGCTGCGGCTAAAGACGGCTCGAAAAACCCTGCTAAATTTGAAAACTACGAGTCGCTTATCACGATAAATTAAGGCCAAAAATGGAAAATAAAGAGCAGCTGGACGACGTCGAGGAAGCTAAGGCGCTTCTTGATGCGCATCTAGGCGATACGCTTGAGCATGAGCTGAGTGCCGCCGATCTTACGGAGCATTTAAAAACTCTAAAAAAGCATGACGAAGAAAAATACGTAGAATTCTTAAAAAAGCTAGATCCTGAGGATCTTGCCGATGCTGCGCTTGAGATGCCCGAGCATATGCTCGAAGACGTCATCGAAACTCTGCCTCACGAAAAGATCGTAAAAGCGATTGAGGAGCTCGAAAGCGACGATCAGGCAGAGCTTTTGCAAAATATCGGCGAAATCGACGAGGACAAGGCCGAGCAGATTTTCTATGGGCTTGACGAGGACGATCGCCACGATATTCTTACTATCTCCAAATATAGCGAAGATGAGGCGGGCGCGTATATGCAGACCGAGGTCTTTAGCGCCAGGCAGGATCAGACCCTGGGGCAGGCGGTCGAGATGCTGCGCGTTATGCGCGAAAAGGACGAGATCGAGAACGTCTTTCAGCTCTTCGTGCTTGATAAAAAGGGGCATCTGCTTACTACCTTTTCGACGTCCGATCTGATTTTATACGATTTTTCGCTCACGTTGGAGCAAATTTCACAAAAATTCGGCGCCGAAAACAAAATCCACTTCGCTACCGATACCGATAAAATCGACGACGTGATCAAGGATTTTGAAGAATTTGACCTTAACGTCATCCCTGTTGTCGATGCTAACGGCATACTCATCGGGCGTATCACCGCCGACGATATCCACGATCTCATCCAAGAGCGCGCCACCGAGCAAATTTACAACCTCGCGGGCGTCGATGACGAAGCGGAGGATGATGAGACTACGATCTTTAAAGCAGGTCGCGCGCGCGCTGTGTGGCTAGCGGTAAATTTATGCACGGCGATCGTAAGCTCCACGATCATCGGGCTTTTTGACGCCACTATCGAAAAGCTGGTCGCGCTCGCCGTGCTTATGCCAATAGTCGCCTCCATGGGCGGCAACACCGGCACGCAGGCGCTTACCGTAACCGTGCGCCGCCTAGCCCTGGGTGAGATAGCGTTTAAAGACAAAAAGCAGGTTCTCTTTCGCGAGATCACGATCGCTTTTATAAACGGCCTCATTTTTGCCACGCTGATGGGGTTTGTGGCGTATTTTTGGTTCGGCATTAAGCTTTTGGGGCTGGTGATTGCGATGTCGATGGTGCTAAATTTAACGCTCGCGGGGCTTTTCGGCGCCGTCATTCCGATCACGCTTAAAAAATTAAATATCGATCCCGCCGTCGGCAGCTCCGTGCTGCTTACCACGGTGACGGACATCGTGGGATTTTTTAGCTTTTTAGGACTTGCGACGTGGATACTACTATAAAAAATTTTAAAATTTCCGAGCTTAAAAGCTCGAATTTCGTTAAACCCTTTCGCTTAAATTTCGAAATGGACGGCGTGGCGCGCGCATGGGACTGCGTCAAGGTGCACGATAGCGTCTCGATTTTGCTTTATCATACGCAACGCGACGCGCTTTTGCTCGTCAAGCAGTTTCGCCCCAGCGTGTGGTTTTATCAAGAGGAGGGCTTAATCAACTCGCCTGAGAAGGGCTACACCTATGAGCTTTGCGCGGGCATTTTAGACAAGGGCATCAGCGAGGAGCAAACGGCGATCGAAGAGGTGCTCGAAGAGACTGGCTATGCCGTGAAGGATCTGAAATTTATCACGAGCTACTACAGCGCCCTGGGCTTTGCGGCAAACCGCCAAATTTTATACTTCGCGCGTATCGACGAATCTATGAAGCTAGGAGCCGGCGGCGGCGTGGACGGCGAGAAGATCGAGCTTTTCTACCTGCCTGCAGCCAAGGCGCGAGAGTTTATGTTCGACGAAAAGATCGTGCGCGCGCCGGGGCTGATCCTGGCATTTCAATGGTTTTTGAGCGAGTTTAAAGCTTAGCGGCGAGATGGAATTTCGTGTGCTGCTGCGCGCTTTTGCGTCTCGGCTTTAAATTTAAATGACGGCGATGAGGGTTTTATTTAGGCTGTGCGTTATCGCGGCGTGCCTTTATGCGGCGATCGCAGCGGGACTTTATATCTTTCAGGAGCGGCTGATATTTTTGGGCGAGCCGCTGGATAAAAATTTCAAATTTAGCTTTGAAAATTCCGAATTTGCGGGACTTGTGAATGCGCCTGATATCGGCGCGCATTTAGATATGCAGGCGTCCGCTACGAAAAATAGTGCGGCGACAAACAGCGCCGCGGACGAAAACGCTTCCGCGGTTGACGCCGCAAAAGAAAGCGGCGCTGTAGCGGGTGAGATCAAAAACAAAAACGCTCAAACTAGCACCGAGCATGGCGTAGAAAACACCGCAGGAAACGGCGCTGCAGGCAATAACGCAAACGCTGCTGCGATAAAATTTCAAGAGATCAATATCCCGTTTGAGGGCGGGTTGATAAACGGGCTGAAATTTAGCGCAGCAGAGCCCAAAGGCGCGATTTTGTTCTTTCACGGCAACTTCGGCGACGTGAGCGGCTGGGGCGCATACGGCGCTGATTTTGCGGCTTTGGGATACGATTTTTATATTTTCGATTACCCGGGCTACGGCAAATCGGACGGCAAAATTTCATCGCAGCAGCAGCTTTTTGCGAGCGCCGATGCGATGAGCCGCTACGTTTTAGAGCAGCATCTGCCAAGAAAGCTCGCGATGATCGGCTACTCGATCGGAAGCGGCATCGCGGCACAGCAGGCTGCGAAGTGGGATGCGGCGCGGCTGATCTTGCTCGCGCCATATTTTAGCTTCGAGCGGCTCGCGCACGAAAAAATCCCCTTCGTGCCGAAATTTTTGATCCGCTATAAGATTCCGACTGCGGAATTTTTGCAAGCGGCACGCGGCACGCAGATCACGCTCATCCACGGAGTCGCCGACGAGCTGATACCGGTGCATCACTCGTATGATCTTGCGGGATCTCTTAAGGCGGGCGATCTATTTTATGAAATACCAGACGCGCCGCATAATGGACTGCTGGCAATGCCCGGCATTTGGAAAATTTTAAAAGAGAGACTGCGCTAATCTAGCGGGGCTCGGCGTAAAATTCCACGCAGAATTCGACCGCTAAATTTTAAAATTTTACGTATAATTCCACGCGGGCTAGGTCGTCGTAAAATTTCATAAAATTTTATAGCGGCAAAACACGGCGCCAAAACAAGGGCGCAATTTCAAATCAAAATTTATGCGCTGTTAGCTGCAAATATAAAGCCGGTCTCGTTGGCGCTAAATTATTTCTAGCGCGCACGTGCCGTAAATTTAAAGCTAAAATTTGCGCCAGGCTGTGACGCCGTATATTTTAGCTGAAATAAAGTTCTGTGAAATTTTATCCCGCGGGCATTTATAAATTTCAAGAAATTTCAAGTCTAAATTTTATATTTACGCGGAAGCGACGCCGTATTTTATTCGCGTAGAATTCTGCCGCATAAAATTTTACCTAGCGAAATTATGTCTCGCAAAATTCTATCTCGTAGAATTTTAATTCGCCGCGCTCAAATTTTATCCGCCGCTTTAAATTTATACCGCCACTCCTAAATTTTGCCAGCTACGCTTTACCCAAATTTATATTTAGTTGTTGTAAAATGCGTTTTTAAAAGGATTTTAGCGGTTTGTGATATGAGTATTTTAGAGCTTACTGAGTGCGTAGGCATCGCTTCGGCGGCGCTTAGCGGGTTTTTATTCGGCGTAAAGAAGGGCTGCGATTGGCTTGGGATCTTTATCGCGGCGTTTTTGACTGCGCTTGGCGGCGGGATCATGCGCGATACCTTGGTAAGTCGCGAGATCTACTCGTTCACGCACTACGCGCCCGTAACCATCGTGCTCGCGGTAAGCGCCGTAGCCATTTTTGCCAAACTTTACGAAAACCGCGATTTGGAGGGTAAATTTTTATTTATTCTAACCGATGCGATCGACGTCGTAAGCTTTTCGATCGTGGGAGCGATGGTTGCGCTAAGCTATAATCATAATGTTTTTGGCGTGGTGCTAATCGCATTTTGCAACGGCGTGGGCGGCGGCATTTTACGCGACGTACTGCTGAACGAAGTGCCGTGGTTTTTACATACGGGGCTTTATGGCACGATAAGCATGGGCGTGGGCTTGATATATTTCGTGCTTGATGGATTGGGGCTTAGCGGCGTAGTTTCGGTGCTTATTTTGCTGGTTTTAGGGGTTGCGTTTCGCATGGTGGCTTATTACAAATCTTGGCATCTGCCTAAAGTGGAGTATAAAAAATGAACTATTTGATGGATAATTTTGCGCGCGTAAACGTAGCGCTAGTAAGAGGCGAGGGCTCGATAGTCTATGATGAAGCGGGCAAGGACTACGTGGATTTTGGCGCGGGCATCGGCGTAAACTGCCTGGGGCACGCAAACGAAATCGTCTTAGAAGCGATCGGCACGCAAGCTGCGCAGATCATCCACGGCTCAAATATCTATAGAATTCTGCCTCAAGAAGCCCTGGCTCAAAAGATTAGCGAGCTTTTGGGGTATCGCAGTTACGCCGTGTTTTGTAACTCTGGCGCGGAGGCGAACGAAGCGGCGATCAAAATGGCGCGTAAATACGGCACAGTAAACTTCCCTAATAAGAAATTTGAAATTCTAACTCTGCGAAATTCCTTCCACGGCCGCACGCTAGCGACGCTGCAAGCTACCGGGCAGGAAAAATTTCATCCGGAAATTTTTGCGCCCTATATGCCCGGATTTAAATTTTTCGACGATATCGAGGATATCATCGCGCATATCGATGAAAACAGCGTCGCCGTGATGATCGAGCTAGTCCAGGGCGAGGGCGGTATCAAGCCTCTGGATAAGGCGAGCGTGCAAAGGCTGGCGGCGGTTTTGAAAGAGAAAAAGCTGCTTTTGATCACCGATGAGGTGCAGTGCGGCGTATATCGCACGGGCGAGTTCGCGACGTCGCAAATTTACGATATCCGCCCCGACATCATCACCTTTGCCAAAGGTCTTGCGGGCGGCGTGCCGATCGGCGCGTGCGTGGCGCAGCAAAACATTTTCGCTCCGGGCGAGCACGGCAGCACCTTCGGCGGTAACTTTTTGGCGACCTCTACGGCGCTTGCGGTGCTTTCGCAGCTTCAGTTTTTAAAAGCGAGCGGCAAGCTTGATAAGACTATAAAAAGATTTATCAAAAAATTAGACGGGCTCGCCGCAGACTATCCTAGCCTGATCGAAAAGCGCGTGGGGCTCGGTCTGATGCAAGGCCTCGTGCTGCGCGATGAAAAAAATCTGAGCGAGATCTTTAACAAAGCCCTGCAAAACGGACTTTTGATCCTAAAATCCGGCAAGCGCACCCTTAGATTTTTGCCTGCGCTAAATATCAAAAAACCGGAGATCAAAGAGGGCTTTGCGCGCCTGCGCAAGAGCCTGGACGAGATAGTGCGGGCGTGAAATTTAGCGATTTTTTCGAGGGCTGGCTTAACGAGAGTTACTACGCAAATGCCGCTAAAATCGGCAAGATCGGCGATTTTTACACTGCCGTAAGCGTAGGAAGCTTTTTTGGGATCTGCATCGCACGCGAAATTTTACGCCTAAGCGCGGATTTTTGCGCGGCGCAAGAGTTAAGCCTAGACGCGGCGGCGAACCCAGATAGGTCGCGGCAAAACCTTGCGGCGAGCGAGTTAAATTTAGACGCTGCGCCTGCAAAAAAGCCGCAAAAGAGCGCCAAAATCGCTATCGTAGAGATCGGCTCGCACGACGGGCGGCTGCTTTGCGACATAGCGCAAGCGATCTTTACGCTGGGCGGTGCGGCGGCGCTTGATAAATTTAGCTTTGCGATTATCGAGCCGCACGAGCGCCTGCGCGAGTTACAGCGAGCGAGCTTTGCAGAGAGCTTCGGTGACGAAATCGCGCTAAAGCACTTTGCGAGCGTACACGAGGCGAAATTTAAAGATGCGATCTTTGTGGCAAACGAGCTTTTCGACGCCTTTAAATGCGAGGCGGTGGACGGCGAAAATATGCTTTTTATCGAAAGCGGCGCGGTAAAATTTGCCCCCATAAAAGAACGCGAAATTTTGACCCTCGCACGCAGATTCGGCATATCGCGCGGCGAAATCCCGATCGGATACTTTCGCTTCGCGCGCGAAATTTGTGCCAGCGCGCAGCGGTTTTATTTCATCGTCTTTGATTACGGACAGATGGGCTCTAGCGGCGATTTTAGCCTGCGGATTTACCGAAACCACGAGGTTTTTAGCTTCTTTGAGGTGCAAAACTTGAGCGATTTTTACGGCAAAAGCGATCTTACCTACGACGTAAATTTTGAAATTTTACGCGCGGCGTTTGAGGACGCGGGCGCCGTGACGACGGATTTTAAAAGACAGATCGCGGCTTTGATAGACTTCGGCGCGGTCCAGCTTTTAGAGCTTTTTATGCAAAAAAGCGGCGAGAAGGGCTATCACAACGCGCTTTTGCAGTTCAATCACCTGCGCGCGGAGTTTGGCGAGAAGTTTAAGATGATAAAATTTAAAAAGGGGCTTTGATGAAAGCTTTTATCGATTGCGACTGCGAAATTTTGCAAAAGACGCTGGAGCTATTTTTGAAGGACCATACCGTAAGCGCGCAGGATTGCGACTTTGTGATAAGCGATGAGCCGCAAAGCTCGGCAAAACCGCTATTTTTGATCGGCGAGGGCGGAGATTTGGCGCTACCGTTCTCAAAGAATACTCTGCTATCGAAGTTAGAAGATTTTCAAGGCTCGCTAAAGCAGGATCTTAGCGAATACGACGCGGCGGAAGAGGAAATTTGTGCGCTGTTTGATGAGTTTAAGGCAAAAATCATCGAAATTTTAAGAAGGCAAAATGGCTAAATTTTCCAAACCTGACGGCACGCTCTTTACGCAAATTTCAAGCGGCATTTATAAGGGCAAAAAGCTCGCTCTGCCCGCACTTTCGAGCACGCGCAGCACGAAAAGCATCGTAAAGGGTTCGTTTTTCGATACTTGGCGGGCGGAGTTGCGCGGCGCGGCGTTTATCGAGTGCTTCGGCGGTAGCGGCGCGATGGCGCTTGAAGCGCTAAGTAACGGCGCAAAAAACGTTTATGCGATCGAAAAGGACGCTGCCGCGCATAAGATAATGCGGAAAAATTTCGAGCTTTTCGGGCTCGGCGCAAATGCGATTTTGGGCGATTGCTTCGAGCGACTGAGCGAAATTTTGCATGAGCTACAAGCGGATATGAACGGACGCTCGGGCGCGAATTCGCTAAATTTGAGCGGCAAAAATTTAGACAAAAACCGCGCTTCCGATGCCGCCTGCTGTGAGAATTTAAGCAGCGAAAAAGAGGGTTGTCGCAAAAGCTTTAGTAGCGTAGAGCAGGGCGAGAACGGATACTGCGCCGCGCAAGGCATCGGAGCGGAAAGCGACACGCAAAGCGGCGTGAAAGATTTGGCTAAATGCAGCACGCGAAGTAGTATGTCTGACAGAGCGCAAAATGGCGCGCAGAGCGGCGCAAATGGTGATTACGCAGGCGATGAGAGCTTTGGCGGTTGTGCCCAGATTCTCGATTACGCGGGTGCTACTAGCATAAAATACTGCGTGGATTCGCTAGCTACGGACGCCGCGAGCTTTAGCGAAAAGTTTGACGCGAGCTCCGCTTCGCAATACGATGCAAGCGGCACCGAGACCGTTAATTGCAACGTAAATTTAAGCTCAAAATGCGGCGTAAGTTCTAATTTTGACGCAAATCGCGGTGCGAGCTTAGGCGCGAGCTGTGAAGAGAAAGAAAGCTTAAATTTGAGCGAAAATTTTGACGCGGGTTGTGGAGAAAATTTACATTCAAGCGCAAATTTCGTCTATGATTCAAGAAAAAATTCCACTGCGAATTCTAGTGGTAATTTTGCCGCTAGCTGCAAAGAAAATTCGCGTCCGAACGTAAATTTAACCCGCGGTTTAAGAAAAAATTCTGGCGCCAACTCCCGCGAAAATTTATCCTGCGGTTTAGGCGAAAGCTCTACCGCAAACGATTTAGGCAAATGTTCTGCTGCAAATTCTAGCGAAAGCCATACCGCAAATTCTAGTGAAAATTCCGTCTCCGATCCCGCGCGCAGAGTGTTTGTCTATCTGGATCCGCCGTTTGCGATCAGGCAGGGCTTTGGCGAGATTTACGAGCGAGTGCTGGCGCTGATAGCGCGCCTGAGCTCCGTGCAGTGCGAGCTGCTAATCGCGATCGAGCATATGAGCGAGCTTGAGCTGCCGCCTAAAATCGGCGATTTCGCGCTGCTTAAATCGCGTAAATTCGGCGCTACGACGATGAGCTACTACGCAAAATGAAAAGCTTAAAGCAGATTTTAGATTATTACGCCGATTTGAAAAATTGCGACGCGGATCTTTTCGGCGCGCCCGATCCGCTGCAGGTCGCAAAGGGACATCGAAACGACGTCGTAGCGCTCATCTGCGCGTTGTTTGCTTACGGTAACGCGGCTCAAATTTTAAAATTCCTCCACTCGCTTGATTTTTCGCTTTTGGACGCAAGCGATGAGCGCATTGGCGCGGAGCTTGCGGGCAAAAAATATAGATTTCAAAGCCCGCGCGACGTCGCTGAAATTTTTATAACTTTAAAGCGGCTTAAAAATAGCCTTAGCATCGAAGAAAGCGTGCTTCGCGGCATGCAAAAAAGCGGACGGATCGAGGATGGGATAAATTTTTTAATCGGCGAGATTTACAGATTAAATCCCTACCGCAGTCCTGGGTATGAGTTTTTTTTCGGGCGCGGCTTCGCGCAAAAGCCCACGTCGCCGTATAAGCGCTACAATCTCTTCCTGCGCTGGGCGGTGCGCGACAGCGACATCGATCTGGGGCTGTACAAAAAGATCGAAAAATCGCGCCTCCTCATCCCGCTCGATACCCACACGCATAAAGTTTCGCTTAAGCTTGGGCTGATCGATCGCAAGAGTTACGATTTTGAGGCGGTTTTGCAGCTTACGCAAAGCTTAAGGCGCTTCGATCCGAGCGATCCCATCAAATACGACTTCGCGCTGTATCGCCTCGGACAGAGCGGCGAGATAGATAAAATTTTACCTTTACTGGCCGATTGATTTCAGTTTTAATTACACATACCAAGTGGACCGAAGCATTCGGAGAACAGTCTATTCTTTTGAATTATATTTTCTCCTGGATAGATAATAATTTCGTGTCCTTGCTTTTGCCAGATTTGTCCATTTTTTGCGCTTATGGTAGATACATCTAAGTGAGCTGTTGAGCCATAGACTAAATATATTTTATCAAATATATCACTATAGCCTAGATAATGAAAAAACGGCGCCGCAAACGTGATTTTTTTGAATTCCGTTAGATTGCTATCTTGAGCGACACAATTGGATTTATTGGAGGGTTTGTAGCCGTTTTCAATGAGTTTCTTTTCTGCTATGCCGTTAGTAGAATTTAACTTTACGTAATGAACATAGCAGATTTCATCTAGACTATCTGCGGCATTTGGTTGAATTTTTCTACGATACAAAAGTAATCCATCCATATCTGCATTGTCTGTTAAAATATTCAATTCTTCAAAATTATTGCTCTTTACGTTCCAAAAATCATTATATGGTTTTAAATAAATTGACGCAATAATAAATGCTATTATTAATATGATGATTGCCCCTAAAATAGATACGCTTATGATGAAAATTTTTAAAATCAGATCTATGATTTTTTTGAAACTATTCATTTTTATCCTTATTTTTTACTATTATAGCATACGATTTGCTATTGCGATGTACGGCGGTTAAAATTTAAGTTCACCTTTTGTAAAATATTGGAAATTAAAAAGGGACAAAAATGGAGCTTGAACTTTGGCAGTTTGCGGTGCTTTTTGCAGCGGCGTTTTTCGGCGGATTTATCGACTCGATCGCGGGCGGCGGCGGGCTGATATCGCTGCCTGCGCTGCTTGCCGTGGGCGTTCCGCCGCATGTAGCGATCGCCACAAATAGATTTCAAGGCAGCTTCGGAAGCTTCACCGCCGCTTTAAATTTCATCCGCAAGGGCTATGTCGATGCCGCGGAGATCTTGCGGGGCGTGGTTTTTACGTTCATAGGCGGACTCGTCGGCGCCTATGTCCTACTCCTAATCGATGCGAAATTCCTAAACTACCTCATTCCGATCCTGCTGCTGGCGCTTTTCTTTTATATGATTTTTTCGCCAAACCTAGGCGAAGCGCCCGCCAAACCCAAGATGTCAAAAAAGAGCTTTTACGCGATTTTCGGGCTTATTTTGGGGTTTTACGACGGATTTTTCGGCCCTGGTACGGGCTCGTTTTGGACGTTTGCACTCGTGGGAATTTTAGGGCTATATATGAAAAAGGCGGTCGCACACACGAAGGTTTTAAATTTCACCTCAAACATCGTCTCTTTGGGCGTTTTTATCATCGGCGGGCAGATTTTATGGCTCGTCGGAGCGGTGATGGCGGTCGGGCAGATCGCGGGTAGCTTCGCAGGCTCAAGCCTCGTGATGAGATGCGACGTGAAATTTGTGCGCAAGATGCTTCTGCTCGTCGTTGCCGCCACGATTTTAAAGCTACTTTACGGACTGATTGCAAGTTAATTACAGACTGGTTGAGGGTCGATCGCGGGTTAATTTCAAGCCAAAATCATAGAATTTTATACAGGATTTCGTATAAAATTTCGCGTAAAATTTTATGAGCCTTCGCCGATCTGTCGCAATGACGCTGATCTTGCTGCTGTGGCAGCGTCGATTTTATTACTGCAGCGCCGATTTTGCCGCAGTGTCGCACCAAACTTACTGCGACACTATTAATTTACTACTGCGGTGCCGATTTTATCGTAAAGCCGCACCGAACTTACTGCAACGGCGTTGACTTTGCTGCCGCAATAGCGCAGATCTTGCTGTAGCGTTTGATGTAACTACTGTGTCGCCGATCTTTCTGCTGTGATAGTGCTGATCTTGCCGTAACGTCATACCGATCCCGCTGCGATGATATCAATCTCGCTGTGTATCGCCGATGAAATTTTATTTATTCGTGTCGGTTAAATTTCGCCGTATTGCCCGCGTATCTATTTTATTTGCCCGCCATTGATAGAATTTCGTCGTATTGCCGAGCGCGCGGCATTATCGCGCTGGTGCTTATAAAATTTCATACGCTTACGTCAGCAAAATTTTAAAATACTACTTTGTAGATCGTTTTATCGCGTTGCCGTATGTGTTACCAAATCCACTCGCAGCGGTTAAATTTAGCGGACTTTCACGCGCTGTTTCCGCGCCAATCGGCTATTTTAAATTTTGCCGTTCCGTCACTACGGCTCGCTATTCCGCGCTAGCCCCTCGCCATATTGCTCGCTGTATTTGCGCGATAAATTTAACCGCACCGCTGCGTTTGCCGTTTCATTCTGCTATCGTAGGCGAAATTTTGCCTATCCATACCATTTAAATTCCACCGCATTGCGGTGTTTGTATAAACGAAATTTAGCCGCCCCGCGCTTATTAATTTTACCGTGCCGCCGCCTTTCTGCCTATTAAATTTTAGCTGCACCGTCGTACCCTCTGCACCCGCAACCTCGCTCGCGAAATTCCGCCGCCTAAAGCAATGCTAAAATATTTTGCGATAAAATGGGCGAAATTTTTCACAAAGGATTTACTATGCAGATCATCTCGACTCCCGATGCGGCGCAGGCCATCGGACCATACTCTCAGGCGATCAAGGCGGGCGGGCTCATCTTTACCTCAGGGCAGATCGCGCTTAAGCCAGACGGCGAGTTCGTCGCGGGCGGCGTGGAGGCGCAGAGCAGGCAGGTTTTGCAAAATCTCGCCGCGATCCTGAAAGAGGCGGGCGCGACGCTGCAGGATGCCGTCAAAACGACGATTTTTCTGGCCGATATGGGCGATTTTGCCGCGGTGAACGAGATATACGCAGCGGCGTTCGGCGAGCACAAGCCCGCTCGCAGCACGGTGCAGGTCGCTAAACTCCCCAAAGGTGCGCTTGTGGAGATCGAAGTAATAGCGCTGGCTAGGGCCTAGCGCTAAATTTAGATCGCTAGAACTCTGCCGGTTCGCGTTTGCGGTTGAAATTTTATGTGCGGGCTGCTCGAAATTTAAACGGCTCGCTTTAAAGTTGAAGCTGCGCGAGCTTTTAAATTTAGATTTTCAAAGCCGCGCCAAATGCCCGCGGGTTTATGTAAACAGCGCGTTTTAGTGCTGCTAAGGCGTTAAAATTTCTCGCTCGAAACGGGATCAAAATAATAGAAAAACTTATTCAAAAATCTAAAAATATCACGGTCTCGGGGCGCAGCGACATAGAGCCCGCATGGATCGCGCAGGCGCAGCGGCGGCTCGGTTTTGCGCTGCCTGCGAGCTATAAGCGGATGCTGCTAAGATATGCTAACGTCAGCGCGACGGGGACGGAGCTAAAAACGATCGCGCCGCCCGAGTTTGCGGATAGTGCCGACGCCGACATCTGCTACACGTATGAGGTAAATCTGAAAAATGGCCTATTCGCCGCGGACGAGCTCGTATTTTTGCAGCTCGAGGACGAGGAGTATTATTTTAAAATTTCGCCCGCAAGCGACATAGCGGACGGCTCGTCTAATACGGTGCGCGGCAAGACGGTTGAGAGCACGAGTGGCGAAGCTGCGGGCGCGACGGCGCGTGATACAGTCGTCGCGACGGTATCCACGGTGCGGAAAATAGGGCATCGGACGACGAAGCGCGCGCGGAGAGATCGCCGGATGCGGCACGCGATATGAATGCCGAAGCGGCGGACGAAACGACATGTAAAACGGCGGGCGCGACAATGAGCGAGATGGCAGACGAGGCGGCAAATGGAGCGACGAAAGAGATAGCGAGCGAAGCGGCAGGCGATGCGCCGTGTGAATACAAAGTCTATGTGCGCGACTACGCGCAGAGCGAGGATAGGCTTTTTGCAGACGATTTTTATGGGGTTTTGGAAAAATTTTAAAACGAAATTTAAGGAAAAATCAGGAGCGATAAAATGGGGCTATTTGATATTTTTAAAAAGGATAAATTTGACGTCGACGTGCGCTCTGACGGCATTTTTATCGGTGGTGTAAACTGCGGGTTTGATCTAGCTAAATTTAATGAAGCCTTGGACCAGCCGCGCGTGATCAATGACGGGGAGGGCAAAAGCCGCTATTTTTGGGATGAGGCGGGGATTTTTGCCTTCGTGCGCACAGGAGAGCTCGCAGAACCGAGGCTTTCCGAGATAGTTTTGATGCTTGAGGTCGCAAAGGGCGTGCAGCACGAGGTTCCGCGCAAGCTCTACGGCGGCGCGTTCACGCTTGAGGGTAGGCCGCCGCTTGAGGCCGTGCCAGAACAGGAGCTGCGCGGCGCATATATATTTTTGGAGCTTAGCCTAGGCAAATTCGAAGTCTCGCTAGCTCTCGCAGAGGCCGTGCAGGAGCGCATAGGCGCGATGGACTTTGCCGAGCGCTTCGCTAAGCGCGACACCGACGAGATCGCAGACATCGTGCGAGCTGCGAAAATGCCGATAGGGCGCGTCTGCATCAATCAAAAAGAGAAAAAGGTAAAGCGCAGGCCGAGCGATAAATTTAAGCTTCCGCGCGCGGCGGGCGAGACGCTAGCGTTTAAAAATTTCAATTTCAAAATCGCCGTGATGAACGAGCTGATGTATGAAAAAGCACTGCTACAGCCTAAATTTGACGTGTTTGAGTACTGTGAGGAGCGCGGCATCGATCCGTACGCGGACTTCGGCGCGCTGCCGCAAGCCAAAAAGTGGTTCAAGGACTATCCGGTCCCTGCGGATTTGGCGGAGCAGGTGAACGAGCTACATCTTGACGGCGGAAACGAAATTTACCTGCAAATCGCGCCTGATTGGGACGGCGAGGACGAGCTTTTCGACATCAAAAATATCGATGCCGCGGAGCTTGCGCCCTTCATTAATCTTAAAAAGATCGAGACGACCGGCATCGGCATATCCAAAAAGGCGCGAAAAGCCTGCGCGGATGCGAGGATTGCGATAGTGGAGTGAGCGCAGGAATGGACTTTGAGCCATACGGGTGCGGTTTAAAAAGCTAAAATAGGTCTTTGAGCGGTGGCTTGCTTGCGCCGGGGGAAGTTATAGAAAGTTTAAAAAGCTAAAATAGGCTTTTGAGCTGCGGTGCGCGCTCTTAAAAGGTCGTAATTGTTGCCGCGTCGCGCAAAATTCCGCGCAAAATTCTACTTATAGCAAGCGCTATAAATGAGCTTTGAAAGGCGCTTGGCGAAGTATCTGACATGTCTAATTTGGCGCGCGTTACAAAGCTTTGAGGAAGCTCGTTTGCAGCGTAGGTTGTGCCGCTAAATGCGCGAGATGAGGTTGCCTCGCGAGTAAAAATAGTTCGCTTTTTGATTTTTGAAAAAAATTCACTGCGAGCAAGAGAGTTAAATTTACCGCTTTTAAATTTTAAAATTTATAAAGAGCGGCGCTTGCGGCTTTGAATGTGCGGCTAAATTTAGATTTCATAAAAGATTAAATTCTAAGCGCGGTTAAATTTGCGTCTTTAATTTTGCTTGTAGCCTGTGTCGCACTGCAAAACAGAGTGCGAAAATAGATCGCATTTGCGCGCGATCAGCGCGGATCAAATTAAAATTTCGTCTTTGGAATTTAGTCTGAATTTGCAGCTCGCATCAAGAAAGTATTTTTTGTAAGCCGATATTGAGTAGCCAAGAAGTGTCTTGAAACTTAGCATCGGCGGCTTAGAAAGTATTTTGAAATCCGCGCCAAGAGTGTTGTGTTTTAAAACAATAAGGCGCGGCGCTGCTTTGCTGTTTTAAAACGCCGCTTTGGCGCTAAATTTCATAGCCGCATAAAACCGTCGTCGTAGCTGCCTTCTAGCTTGCGGCGCATATCCTCGCGCCATTTTGGAGTAAGTGTCGCAAGCCGGTTAAATTTTGCTAACAGCCCTTCATCGATACGCTCGCCGTAAAATAGACGGTTAAGCTCCATCACGCTCATTATAGCGGGGTCGCGCTCTACGACGTAGATCTCGTCTCCCGCGCGGCACGAGCCAGCCTCCAGCACGCGGTAGTACCAGCCGGTAAGTCCGCTGCGCGCGATCTCCGCCGTCATCTCCGCGTTACCCCAGCGCATCGAGAGCTTGTAGCAGGGCTTGCGCGGCTGGCTTACTTGTAGCACCAGCGAGCCTATGCGGTGCACATCGCCGATGCAGACGTTTTGCTCGTCTAATCCGCTGATCGTGAGGTTTTCGCCCATTGCGCCGTAGGCTAGATTTTTAAGCCCCAAAAACCTCTCCCACGCGGCGTAATTTTGCAGCGAGTTGGCAAAAATCGCCTTTTCCGTGCCGCCGTGATGTAGCGTGTCGGCTACCGCGTCACCCTCGAATCCAAGCTCATTCGCGCGCACTTCACCCGCTCTAGCTTGCTTGAATATCGCCGTCTCCCAGCGCCTTTTTAGAGGCTGCGTAGCGCGCTCGTCGCCGTAAGCGCGCGGTTGCCCGGTCAGCAATGCCTTTAAAACGGGCATTTTTTGCTCCTTAAAATTTGCATGCCTTCTCCTTAGATCATAAAATTTAGGCTATGATTTTAGCTCGAAAAGAATTTTAAAATTCTAAATTTTGCGGTGATTTTGCGCTAAATTTCAAGTGCGAGCTTGAAATTTAACGCGCGGCGTTATTTGTAGTCGTTTACGTCGTAGCTTTTGCCGTCGTTAAAGTCGCTCAAAAGCCGCACGACGACGGGGCTAAGTAGGATGATCGCGATTAAATTTGGGATCACCATTAGTCCGTTAAACATATCCGCTAGCCCCCAGACGAGGTCGATCTTTTGCACGCTTCCTATGAATACGAATGCGACGACCAAAATTTGCAAGAGCTTGACGAATTTTGCGCCGAGCAGATAGCGCACATTAATCTCGGCGAAGTAGTACCAGCCCAAAATCGTGGTAAATGCGAAGAAAAACAGGCAGATCGCCACGAAGCCGTAGCCGCCGCTGCGACCCAAAATTTGCGATGCGAAGGCTTCCTGCACCAGCGAGATGCCCGAAAATACCGCCTTGCCGTTTTCGAAGGTGACTACGTCGGTGCTAAGCACGACAAAAACGGTGATGTTAAGCACGATGAATGTATCGACGAAAACGCCCATTATGCCGAGCACGGCTTGATCTACGGGGTGTTTGACATTCGCCGCGGCGTGTGCGTGCGGCGTCGAGCCCATGCCCGCTTCGTTTGAAAAGAGCCCGCGCGCGATGCCGTATCTCATCGCAGTGGCGATCGTAGCACCCGTAGCGCCGCCCCAGGCAGCCGATGGATCAAATGCGGCTTTGAATATCAGCGCGATGACGGATGGAATTTTATCGAAATTTGAGCCGATGATGACGAGACCGACGAGCACGTAGCAGATCGCCATTAGTGGCACGACCTTTTCGGCTACGCGTGCGATCGCTTTGACGCCGCCGAAAAAAATGACGCAGCAGATGAGTGCTAAGGCTGCGCCGCTCGCCCATTTTGGGATCCCGAATGCACTGCTAAAGCCGTCTGAAATGGAGTTTGCCTGCACCATATTGCCCATGAAACCCAAAGCAAAGATGATGGCTAGAGCAAAAAATGCCGCTAAAGGCTTGGCAAGGGGGCTTTTGAGTCCGCGGCTGATGTAAAACGCGGGACCTCCGATCATATGTCCGCTGTCGTCCTTGGTGCGGTAAATTTGAGCCAGGCAGATCTCTGCGAAATTCGTCGCCATGCCTAAAAACGCTGCGCACCACATCCAAAATATAGCGCCCGGTCCGCCCATAACTAATGCGGTGCTGGCGCCTACCAGGTTGCCCGTGCCGACTTGCGCCGCGATCGCCGTGGCGACGGCTTGGAACGAGCTCATGCCGCTTTTGCCCGCAGCCTCGCCGTGCAGGGAGAAGTTGCCGAAAAGCTTGCGCGCGCCCATTCTAAATTTAAAAATTTGCACTAAATGCAAGCGCGCCGTAAAATACGCGCCGGTGCCGCAAAGTAGGGCGATTAGAAAGTACGGACCCCACAAAAAGGAGTTGATTGCGTCAATTGTGGCGGTGAGTTTGTCGAGAAAATTTTGCATGATCTTTTCCGTGAATTTAAGATGCGAAAATATATTTTAAAAACTCTTAAATTCCTATAAATCGAGGTAAATTTAAGCGAAATTTTAAAGCTTTTTTATAATTTTACTCAAGCATCAAGCAAAGCGGTATACGCCGTTTGCTCTGCATGCCAACTTGCTTGGCAAGCGGCTTAGAATTTGCGCCTTAGCTGTCGAAATTTGCAAAGCAATCAACTGAAATTTTTAAGCCTATTCATCACCGCCTTCGATTTTGAAAACGAACATCTTGCATGCGTTGCAAAAGGCGGGAATCAGGCTAAATAGGCGCCCTTTGAGGCTCCAGTGGCTTTTATACATTTTTAGCATTGCAGCCTCCCTGACGAATCTGATATGCGCGCTATCCCAGCCCTGCACCTCCGCGCCGCCGCTAATGCCCATTTTAAAGGGCGCGTTTTGCATGTGTTTCATCGCGTCGTGGCGCTTGGAGTCGAATTTCCTAACCGAAAACTCGCTCATAAAGTCGCTCAGCACGTAGCCGCGGAATTTTTGCGCAAGCGCGATAAAAAATTTTTTAAATTCCTCTTTTTCAAAATACATACTCACGCCCTCTAAAATAAATATGTAGCCCGCGCTGCCGTGCTTTACAGCTAGCTCGTCCATCCACGAAAGATCCAGCATCGAGCGGGGCAGGCTGAAATTGTTCTGTGCTTTGGGTAGCAGTGCGTCGCGCACGGCTATGACGTCGGGTAGATCGAGATCATAAAATGTGGCGCTCGGCAGGGCGCTTTGCAGCCTAAGCGGGCGAGTGTCGAGCCCTACGCCAAGCTGCACGATGATAGGGCGGTCGAACTCCGCCGCGAGTCGCAGCGTCTCGTCGTCGAAAAATTTCGCGCGGATCACCGTACCCGTCTTACTAAGGTGCGCGTCGTCGAATTTTGCAAAATCATAATCGATCTGCTCTACGACGGCGCTTGAAAAGGGATCATTTAGGATCGGATCCGCGTCTTTGAAATCCAAATGGCGCATATAGACATTGATTAGCAGCGTCTCGGAGACGTTATTTTTAAAATTCAACTTTTGCATGAGGCTTCCTTTCTTGCGGTATTGCCGCGAGCAAAATACTGCTTATTTTTAATATGCATTATTATATCCTTGCTAAATAAAATTTCAATAAAATGATATGAATTTTTATTTAGAGACAGAATTTTAAATTCACGCCGCGGGCTTTGGCTATAATATTGCCGCGTAAAGCTCAATAAATTTTTGAAATTTTACGCGATGCAAAGCGCGGGCGAAATTTAGAATTTTAATAGCTATAAAATTTATTAGCTCCGGCGACCCAGATGCACAGCCATAGCCCTAATGGTAAATTTAATCCGCGCAGCTTTATCTTTGTCTAAATATTTCATTGTATAATTCTTAGCTTTTGGAGGTTATATGGAAAAATCGCGGCTGGGACTACTGCAAACCGAGGCTATCGCCACGCTTAGCGACGAGGAGCTTGCAATGTTCGAGCACCAAGTCATCAAAAAAGGCTATGTTTTTTACAGCGAGGCGCCTAAAGTTTTTATTTTTAAAAGCGGGCAGGCGAAGCTTTCGTTTTTTGAAGACGGCGAGGAATTCATCATCAACTACCTAAACAAGGACAATATTACCATTCTTAATGAAATTTGCGCGCTTGAGTTTTTAGAAGACAGCGAGATTTACACGATCGATGCGAGCGGGCTCGGAGAGATCTTGGCAAATCGCAGCTTTTGCGAGGCGTATATAAAAATTTTAACTGAGATAATCCTACTGCAGCGCAAAATCACGCGTTCCATACTTTTTGAAAATGCAAAAGGGCGCATCGCGAGCTTTTTGATCGAGCTTGCAAACGAGCAGAATTTTCATCAAAATGGCTACAAATACGTCTTTTTGCCCTTTTCGCTAAAGGTGCTTTCATCCTTCGTAGGGCTCAAGCGTCAAAGCGCGAGTACCGCGTTTAACGAGCTTGTAAAAGATAACGTAATTCAAAAAATCAGCCAGCACGAGTTTTTGATCCTAGACTACGACAGATTGCTTAGTTACTGTGTTTAGCGCGGACTAGAGTTTTTAAAGCATTTATGCGGCTTACGTTACGGCTTAAGCGCGAAATTTTGTCTAAAGTTACGGCGCAGGATTTTACCTAGATTTACAGCGTAAAATTTTTATCAAGAGCTTGGTTTTAGAATTTCATCCCGAATTTCGTTAGGATTTCGTCTAAAATTTTGGATCAAATGAAATTTTATGCATCGGAATTTTTAAAATTTAAGAAACTAAAAATGCGCGGCAAAGTGCCGCGCCATATTTTGTTTATATCGTGCTGAAGCGCGATAGATTAGTCTTTCTTTTTCATATCGTATTTATTGACCATAAATCCGACCAAGCCTACGAAAAATAGACCGCCGCAGATGTTACCTAGCGTAACTGGGATCATATTTTTAACGATGAAATTTCCCCAGTTTATTGAATCTATTTGAGCTGCCGTTACACCGTGAAGCGAGCTTGCAAGAGCATTTACATCGCCACCAGCAGCCGCAAGGTAGTGGCCTTTAGCGATGATACCTTCGGTTAAGATAAACATATTTGCCACGCAGTGTTCCATCGAGCAAGCTACGAATGCGCCGATCATCCACATAATTGCAAAGAATTTACCTGATAGATTACTCTCGCTGGTCGCAGTCCAGATAGACATACATACAAACACGTTACAAAAAATTCCGCGGATGAATAGCTCATGAAAAGGTGCGTTTATTTTGCCTGCTGCTGCAGGAATGAAGTGCTGCAAGATGTAGCCGTCATATTTAAGCGGAAGTCCTGAGTAATAATACATATACGCGATTAACGCGCCACCTACAAAGTTAAAGCACCAAACGATAGCCCAATAGCCGATAGTTTTACCTAGCGGTAATTTGCCATCGGCGGCAGGTACGCCCGTTAAAACCGAGCTGGTAAATAGATGCCCACCGTAAAAAACCACCATCATCAGACCGCAGCTAAAGGTAATACCACCGATGAAATTCGATAAGCCAATAGATTGCTTTTCAGCCATTCCGACGGTCGAGTGAGCCCAGAAAATATCGCCCATAGCGATTGCAGCGCCCGCCATTATAGCTAGAAAAATTATGCTAATTAGCGGGGTATGCGCCTTGTGTTGCATCGAACTAGATACCGCTTGCGCGGTTTCTGCAGGATTTAACATTTACTCCTCCTCATTTAAATTTGAATCAATTTCTAAGATACGCTCATAAGCTTTTTGCGCGCTTTTTTTTGCGCTCTCGCTTAGCCCTTCTTTAAAATCAAGGACGTTATCGAGCAGCACGCTTATGCCCAAAAACAACGTCTTTGGGCAAATTTTGCGCAGATAGCTTAGAAGCACCGGCGTAGGCAGGTTATGCGTCGAGTAGATATAGTCGCGATCATTGCTGAGGTCGAAAAATTCTATCTTATCCTCATCAAAGCCGCTCATCGCATCTACTACGATTAGAATTTCAGGGGCAAATTCCCTAAGGGCTGCAAATTCGTTTTCGGGCACATCCTGCCCATAAAAAACGCGCCAATCTTTTAAGTTTGCCTCGACTATTCGCCCCGTTTCATTGCCCACGTCGTCGTCGCCGCGAAGGGGATTGCCGATACAAAGCAACGCCTTTCGCATCAAAAATCCTTCCTTAGCACGAAATATCCTTCGCGCATATTTTTTAGCAGATCTTTAAGCTCACATTCGCAAAGCTGAGGGATTAGCTTAGCTGCGTGCTCGGCAAAAATTTCAATCTCGAAATACTTGCTTAAGTTACCGATCTTAAATTTAACGTAGTCGCCCGAGTTCTCGATGATGCGTTTAAATTCTTCATCGTCTATCTCAAGTACCTTTTCGCTAAAATCTATCGTACCTACGCCGTGACCGACGCAGGTGGAAAAAACCTTGATATCCTTTAGTTCTTTGGGTAAATTTTCGTTTTCGTCCATATGCCGCTTTGTAAGCTTAAAAACCTCAATCATCGTTTGCTCCAGACCTCTTTTTGCGGATCGATCTTAAATTCTTCCGTAGCGCGGGCGTATTTTAGATATACGTCATTGTGCAATAGTGCCATGCACTCCGCGTATCTAGGATCCTCTTCGGTATGGATAGCGTTAAGTAGAGCCTCGCGAGAAGCTTTTGGATCGTGAACGTCAGATGAGGTTTTGATCGCATCCATATATTTTGCGAATAAAACTCTTCCGAAAATATAGCTCATCAGCCTCTTAGCTTCAGCTTGCAGATCGCGCTCGAATAAAATATCGCCGATAACTGAACTCTTAACCGGTGGCGGAAGAGTGCTATCTTGCTCGTAGCTCTTCTTTTGAAGCTTTTGATCGATGATGCCAAGCGCCATGCCAAGACCATAGATGATGCTAGCAGGATGTGGAGGGCAACCGGGGATATAAACATCTACCGGTACAATCTTATCGATACCACTCCATACGCTATATGCGTCATGAAAAATTCCACCAGTACTTCCGCAGGCTCCAAGAGCTACTACGATCTTTGGATCAGGTGCAGCCTCATAAGCGCGAAGCAGCGGATAATACATCTGGCGGGTAACCGGACCGGTGCAGACTAAGATATCTGCGTGGCGAGGGTTAGCTACAAGTTTAAATCCGAAGCGCTCCGGATCCCACATCGGCGTGATAGAAGCAAAAATTTCGATTTCACAGCCGTTGCAACTTCCGCAGTCGATACGATAAACGCTGAAGCTTCGTTTGATATTTTTCAAAAGCTCCAATTTTGCGGTTAGATCGTTTGCGTTTTTAATATTTTCGGGGACTTGATACAAACTCATTTTATTGCCTCCTCTATACCTTTGGTCACTCTTTCGACCGCTTGAGCTTTTTTGCATTCAGGACAGATATAGAGGTACTTTTTAGCTTCTTCTAATCTGCCTGGGAGCAAATTTGCAGTACTTAACTTTTCTAGCGTGTAATTGATGAGCCTTTTTGGGGTCATCGGCTTGCCGCAGCAGCTGCATTTCTCCATCTCAAGCTCGCCGTGTTGGATAAGCGCGCTTTTATCAAATTTTACCGCTAGCTCAAAGCTATTGCCTAGCCTTACCGCTCCCGTAGGGCATACCTCGTCGCAGCGACCACAAAATATGCAGCGTCCGCAATCAAATTCCCAAATTAGTTTGGTTTGGGCTTCATTCATCTTAAGCTCAATCGCATTAGATGGGCAGGCGATTCCGCACGCAGCACAGCCTATGCAAAGCTCATAGGTGTATTCAGGCTGCCCGCGAAAATTCTCGGGCACGATGTATGGCTCAAACGGATAAGCATAGGTCGCCTTACCATATTTTTCGGTAATGTCGAATAATTTCATCATCTTAAATCCTTTTTGCTAACCTTGCCGTCTTGGCAAAATTTCTTAAGGTCTTTTTCGGTTAGAATTTTACTCTTTCCGCTATTAATATCGACTAAAGTTACGCGCTCGGTGCATGAGTAGCACGGATCCATCGAGCATACGATTAGCGCCGCATCGGAGATGTTATTTCCGCGGAATTGAAATCGCAAGCTCGGCCAGTTGTTATACGTAGCGGCGCGACATCTCCAGCGGTAAACCTTCTGTGCGTTTCCTTGCATGATCCAGTGGACGTTTTCGCCTCGCGGCGCTTCGTCGTGACCTAAAGCGTAGTTTTCCGGTCTGATCATAGTCTGTGGATCGATCATTATCGGAGTTTGCGGCATTTGATGTAAGCACTGCCTGATGATGTGGATCGATTGTTTGAGCTCTTTATATCTTACGACTTCGCGGCTGAATACATCGCCACCGTGCTCTACGGCTACTTCGAATTCTATCTTGTTGAAGAAATCATAAGGGTGATCGTAGCGGTTGTCGCGTTTAAAACCGGAAGCTCTCATATTCGGACCTACCGGGCTGAAATCGCGCGCTACTTTGCGATCTAATACGCCCACGCCCTTCCAGCGACCGATTTGGCGTTTATCCTCCATAACGGCGTCCCAAATTTCAGAAATTTGAACATCAAGTTTATTGATGATCTCGATGCTCTTGCGGATTTCGTTATCGGTCATATCGCGGCGAAGTCCGCCCATAATTACATTGCCGTAGGTCTTGCGGCCGCCGGTTACGAGCTGAGCTAACTCCATAGAGTATTCGCGCACCCTAAAGATATGCATGAAGGCGTTGTAGTTACCCGTTACCTCGCAGGCTAGACCGATATTTAAAAGATGGCTGTGAAGGCGCTCGATCTCAAGGCAGATGACGCGGATAGCTTGCGCACGAAGCGGAATTTCAAGCTTGATGGCTTTCTCTGCTGCTTCAATACACGCAATCGCGTGAGCGTAGCCGCAAATTCCGCAGACGCGCTCTGCTAAATAGCCCATCTGATCGTAATTCATTCGGTTTTCAGCTAGCTTCTCCATACCGCGGTGTTGATAAAACAAGCGGTAGTCTGCATCGATAATCTCATCGCCGTCGCAAAATAGTCTAAAGTGTCCCGGCTCATCGCTCGTTACGTGAAGAGGTCCAAGTGGAACATCTACTACGCCATCACCGCTAGGAAATAAAAACTCTGCATTAGGTTCGTCTTTATGATCTACAGGATCGGGCCTATAGCGATAGTCCATTGCGTCTTTGCGAAGCGGATGAAGCCCATCCGGCCAATCGTCGCTTAACACCAAACGACGTTTATCAGGCAAGCCCTCAGCGATTAAACCGAACATATCGAAGGCTTCTCTTTCGTACCATACGCAAGCAGGCACTAAAGGAGTAACCGACGGGAACGTAGGATCAGATCCGGGAATTAGCGTCCTAACGGTGATGAAGCATTTATCCTCTGCGGCAAAATCCTCCGCTTCGGTCATCTTGCCACCTTCCATAGATATCGCATAGTAAAGTGCGAAATTTCCGTTTAGCTCGCGCTCATCGTTAGGGATCATCGTGCTGATAAAACCGCCGATGTCATAATATAGCGTCTTAACCGCAAGCGGCAGATCATTTCTATCCACTAAAACGGTGATTTGATCCTCGGCTTGGCGGGTAACTTCTAAGACCTTGACTTTGGTCTTTAAAATTTCTATAAATTTATCGCCTCTCATTTTTAACCTCTCATCATTATTCTAACGCCGTTTTCGACGAGCATCCAAAAATCACCTACGTGCCATACGCCGAAAATTATCACTAAAGCGCAAAGCAAGATTAGCGGTAAATTTTCAAACAAGCTCATCTCTTTAGCATAAACCACTTCACCTTTAGGCGTACCGAAGCTCGCTAGATTAAAGTGTGCGAAGTCCGCAATGAAAATAATTACGAGCGCGATCGCAAATAACGCTACGGCTATGTATTGACCGCTGGCTATCGCGCCTTTGAAAACGTTAAATTCGCTTACAAAGATCGCAAACGCAGGAACGCCTACGAGCGAGCAAACCGCAGCACCAAACATTATCGTAGTAAGCGGAGCGATTTTTACCATACCGCCCATTCTAGTCATATCTTTGTGACCGTAAATTCTAGCGATATTACCGGTAGAGCAGAATGCAAGAGCCTTAGTAAAGCTATGAGCTAAGCAGTGAAAGATCGCGGCAAGCAAGCCGAAATATCCGCCGATACCTAGCGCAAATGCAATAACACCCATATGAACGACCGAGTGGTAAGCAAACATCCTTTTCACGTCGTGCTGACGAACGAGGAAAATTCCTGCTATAAATAGCGTGATCGTGCCCGAGATCAGCATCACGTGCTTAACGAAGTCTGGCCCTACCGCTTCGGCGGTTACCGCGTAATATCTAAATATCGCTAGCATCGCACATTTTAAAAGCACACCCGAAAGTAGCGCCGAAATCGGAGCCGGACCTTCTGCGTGAACATCAGGAAGCCAAGTGTGAGTAGGAGCAAGTCCTGCTTTGGTTCCAAAGCCTATTAGAGCGAATATAAAGATAAGCTTAGCGGCATCTTTGTTTAAGCCTTTGGCGTGATCCATAATGCTAGTCCAAAGCATCGAAGCCTCGCCGTCGCCCGTGATTTTGAATGTAGCCGCATATAGTAAAACGGTAGCATAAAGCGCGAATGCTAAGCCGATCGAGCAGATAACGATATATTTGTAACCGCTCTCGGTAGATTTTTTATCTTTATGAATAGCGACCAAAAATACCGATGCTAACGTAGTAGCCTCTACCGCAGCCCACATAAACGCAACGTTGTTACAGATCACGCTAAGCGTCATCGTAAAAACGAAAACGTGGCAGAGCGCATAGTATTTTCTAAGATCGCTAAGATCCAGATGGCCGCCCTGTATCTCCCATTTCATATAGGTGGTGGAGTATAAATTTACCAAAAAGCCCGTTACGGCGATTAGCACTAAAAATACGCAACCTAGGCTATCTAGGAATAGGAATTTATCGTATGCGTAAAAAGCCTCAAAGTTGCCGCTGATAAGCTTGCCTACGTTACAGAGTAGTCCTGCGGATGTAACCCCAGAAATCAAAACGTGTAGCGAGCTTAGGAGCTTGAAATTCTTAGGGCATAAGAATAATATCAGCGCTCCGAGCAACGGAAAAATTAATATAAAAGCTAAACTATTCATCATTAACCCCTTAAATTCGAAGCTTTAGACGTATCAAGCCCGTCATAAGCTTTGTAAAATCTAACCGCCAAAATGCTCATAATAATAACCGCAAAGATTGCATCGGTTAAAATTCCAAGCTCGACTAGCTCGTGAGAGTTGTAAGCCATAAGTGCAAGGCTTAGGTGGATGCCGTTTTCAAAGAGGCAGTAGGCTAGAATTTGCTTGATGAAAGAATTTCTTAGCATGAAGCCGAAAATTCCCATCATAAATACGGTTACCGCCGCTATTAGAACGATTCTTTCTTGAATAAGAGAGAATTTAAGCAAGATCGGATTGATTGTCATCGCAATCGCTAGCGAAAATCCCATCGCAATAACGGGGCTTACGAAAAAGCCGCCTACCGGCTCATCCTCGCTGATCACATCCAGCTTTTTAACTAGCCAAAATAAAATTCCTGGCACGAAAATAACCTTCGTAAAAAACGCCACTATCGCCCAAATTCTAAGCTGCGGCGCATTGAAGTTAGAATACAGCATAAAAAATATGCTTACCAAAAGTAGCGTCTGAATCGCGTAAATTCCGATCGAAAGCTTTAAATTTCTAAGTCCGAATACCGCGAGTGACGTTACGATCATACAAATTGCTAAAATATCGATACTATTCATCTTAAAATCCTACTACGTAAAGCGTTAATGCCGCAAAAGCAATGGCAAGAGCGCCGCATGAAATTTTGCGCATGCTCGAAGTCATTCTGAAGCGTGGTCCAAAGTTGTCGATGAAAACGGCTGCTACGTAAAATACGCCAGTTTTTAGCACAAAGATTATGATCGCCAAAAACGGATTGCTAAAATTCCACGGCTCAAATATCGTTAGGAATAATCCGATCATCGCAAATTGCTTCAAAATAAGCGCCGCTTGCACTAAGCCGAGATCGCTACCTGCATATTCGCCCAAAAGTCCTTCTTGAAGCTCTTGCTCGGCTTCGGCAAGATCAAATGGTTTTCTGCCGGTCTCGACATACATACACCATAAAAACGCAATCGAAGCGACAGCAAAGCTTGGAATTTGATAGCCGATCTGACCGCTGCGTACCATCCCCTGAATCTCAACTAAATTTGAAGTTCCCGCAGCCATCATTACTACGATTAGGCACATCATCATCACAGGTTCGACAAAAACGGCAAGCATCTGCTCGCGTCCGCCGCCGGTTGCGGCAAACGGGTTACCGCTATCTATCGAAGCCGCACCGAATACGAAGCGCAAAAGCGCGCCTAGATATAGGATAACGAAAATATCCGAATATGCTCCGAAAATTTTATCGGTGGTTGGATCGCTGTATGTAATAGGAATAGCCGCCAAAATCGCTGCCGAAGTAGCGAAAAGGAAAAACGGCGCCCACCTAAATACCCAGTGGCTGCACGCAGGAACGGTTCTGCCGCGCTTAAAAAGCTTAATAATATCGCGGTAAGTCTGGAAAAAATCGCTTCCTTGTTTCGACTGAAGTTTGGCTCGAAGTTTTCTAGCCATACCGTCGAAGAGTGGAGCGACTAGGACGATAACCGCGACTTGAAATATCATTAAAAATATAGTTTGTATAGTCTGCATCTTAAACCTCCTAGATCAAGAAATATCCGACGCCCAGTATCGCGCAAAGATAGATTAGGATGTAAAGCGTATATAAATTTGCATAGCCGCTTTGAATAATTCCTATCTTATCGGCGATCTTCTTACTCCAATCGATTACCGGTTGATAAATCATCGTCCACCAAATGTCTTGTGGGTGGTTGTGATACTCGATCGGTCCGAAGTAGCCGTTTTGCTCTATTCTGCGTTTATGACCTCTAAATAACCAGTCCATAATCTTTCTTAAATCGCCGGTAAAAGGACCGCCGGTCATCTGCATGCGAGGGCTATATTTAAAACCGCATGCCCAAGGATCTGTCTCACGAGGTTTGTCGCGATTTGCTTTCATAACCGCTAGGATGATAAACGGAAGCAACATTGTAGAACACAAAATCACTGCAATAAGAGGAGTTGAAACGATACTTCCCAAAGGTGAAGTGATTGACGAAGCGCCTAGGCTTGCAACATACCCGCTATTGGAAGTGATAGAATTTACCGCCTGCATGATGTAATCGACTATGAAGTGTGCGCCTACACCAAATCCCACGCAGCCTATCATCAAAATGATCATTCCTAAAACCATTCCAAGAGGACTTTCTTTTGCATTTTCCCAAATTTTTTCATCTCTTGGGGTTCCTGCAAAGATTACCGCATATAGTTTTAAGTGCATACCGACTAAAACGCCCGTAAGCGCAAGTGCGACTACTGCTAGCGAGAAAGCGTATCTAATGAAAATTCCGCTTTCCTTAGCGCCTTGAAGCATTCCTTGATAGGTAAACCACTCTGAAACGAAGCCGTTTACCGGAGGAAGTGCTGCAATACCCATGATGCCGATAAACATACCGACTGCAGTTAGAGGCATTTTTTTAGCTAGCCCTCCTAGCACGTCCATATTTTGCGTATGAGTAGCGTGGATTACAGAGCCTGCACATAAGAATAGCAAGCCTTTGAATATCGCGTGATTTACTACGTGATAGCAGCCTGCTAAAAATCCAACTGCGGCTAGTGTTACATTGCCTGCTGCGACGCCGTAAATTCCAGTGCCAAGACCCAGCAAGATAATGCCGATATTTTCAACCGAGTGATACGCAAGAAGCGCTTTAAAGTCGTGCTGGCACAACGCGTATAAAACGCCAAAAAGCGAGCTAGCTGCTCCTAGGATCAAAACTGCAAGTCCAAAATAGATGCTTAGTGGCAAAAATAGCGTAAATTTAACAAGCGTAAAGAGCGCTACTTTAATCATGACGCCACTCATCAGTGCAGAGACATTCGATGGAGCCGCAGGGTGAGCTTGCGGTAGCCAGACGTGAAAAGGCCACATTCCCGCTTTTGAGCCGAAGCCGACCAAAAACAAGATGAATGCTGCTACAGAAGCGCCCATCGGCATATTTACTTTTCCCCACTCCGCAAATTCGAAGCTTCCTGCGTAGTTTGCAATGATAAGTAATCCACAGGTGATACAAAATGCACCGATCTGCGCTATGCCTAGATATACCATAACGGCTTTGAGCGTGCCTTTGCCATCGTTTACTATGATTAGAAATGACGAGATTAGCGTCATAAGCTCCCATAAAACAGCGAAGCAAAATACATTATCCGCACTGATGACTAAAAGCATAGATAAGATGAAGGTATTAAATAAACATGCAAAAACGCCGATATTTGCCTTTCCGATATATTCCTCAGCATAGCTCATGCCATAAACGCTGCTTGCAAAGCCTATGAAAACGACTACGAAACTGAAGAAATTTCCAAGCGGGCTTAAAGCAAATTTTGGCGCATATAAGAAAGTGCCGCCCAAAACGAAGCTATCGCTTACGCCCATATTGGCTACGAAATGACACATCGCATAAAAACAGCTGATAGCACCTAATCCAAATCCTACCTTAACGGCAGTTTTTGGAGCGCAGTATAAAAGGATACTAATTACTGCACTGACGATAAATAAAGTATAGACGCTTATCATTTTGCGCCTCCTTCTTTTTTGGCGACGCAACTGATTTCGCCGTTTAACACGTCTTTTGCAAAAGCATTAGCCGCATCGTAGTCTATCGCAAAGCCCAATTTATGCTTACCTTCTTTAGGATCTATCATAATGATAGCGCTAGTTGGGCAAACCTCGACGCATGCAGGACCGTTCTCGCGTCCGTTGCATAGATCGCATTTGATGGCGGTGCTTTTGGCGCCCGCTTGGCTTTCGATCTCGAGATAATACTTCGGCTCGACCGCATAATTTACTGACGGCATAAGCTCGGCATTCGAGCTGATCGCGCCATAAGGACAGGCGAGCGTACACATCTTACATCCGATGCAAATTTCTTCGTGTAATTCGATATAGTTATTATCGAAGCGAAGCGCACCGGTAGGGCAGACATTTGCGCATGGTCCGTCATCGCACTGCCTGCACTGCGTAGGCATAACGCCGTAAGCCTGTCTAAGCACGGTAAGTCGCGATTTAGCAAGCTTGCCGCGCTCGTAGGCACTTGAGTAACAGGCCGCCATGCACGTCGTGCAACCGATACATCGTTTGTAATCGCAGATTACAAATTTATGTTGTTTCATACCTTTCTCCTTGACTTAAGGAATTTTAAAAATTTTTTACTAAAAATTTTGGTGTAATTATATTTAAGTCCGTAAAAAAATTCCGTCATTTATCTGACGATATTTGGAATTTATTTGATAAATTTGCTTTCAAAGCTTAAATTTAAAAACTAATTTCTTTTTTAAACCGGTTCGTTGATTATTTGCTTTAAATGTCTAGTATATCAGTATTAAAGTATATTTTAAAATTTAAATTACTACTTAAATTACCCCAATTTACTCCTAATTATAATTGAAAAAATTCTTTTAGCTTAAGGCAAAATTTCAATTTTATTTTAGGTAAGAATTTATATAATTGTGCCGAAATTGCATATATGGTAATTTTGCATGTTTAGTATTTTCGAAAGGAGAAAATATGGCGAATAAAGGCAAGGTCATATGCCCTTATTGTGGCACAGGCTGTCAAATCGAGCTGACTGCGGAAGACAACTATATCAAATCCGCAACCGGCGTAAGCGACAACCCCGTAAATCAGGGATGTTTGTGTTTGAAAGGATACTACGGCTGGAACTACGTAGGCTCTAGAGATAGGCTTACTACTCCGCTAATTCGTAAAAAGAATGGCAAATTTAGTAAAGACGGCGATTTGGTCGAGGCTAGCTGGGACGAAGCGCTTGATCTGGTTGCTAAAAAGATGCTCGAAGTTAAAGAAAAATACGGCGCCGACGCGATAGCCGGAAACTATTCCGCACGCTGTACGCATGAGGATAACTACGTAGCGCAGAAGCTACTTAGAATTTTAGGCACGAATAATATCGATCACTGCGCGCGCATTTGACACGCTCCGACTGTGGCAGGTCTTGCCAAAACAATCGGTAACGGAGCAGCTACAAATAGCTTCACGGAGATCGGAACTCACAGTAACTGCATTATGATGATCGGCTCAAACCCGGAAAATGGTCACCCGATCGTAGCTATGCACGTTCAAAGAGCGCTAAATAGAGGCGCCAAACTCATCGTCATTGACCCAGTTAAGACGGAATTTGCAAATCGCGCAGATATCCACCTCCAGCTTGAGCCGGAGCACAATATCCCGGTTATAAACGCTTTAATCCATGCTATTATCGACGAGAATTTGGTAAATCAAGAATTCGTTGAGAAATACACCAAGGGTTTTGAATATGTAAAAGAGGCGGTTAAGGATTATTCGCCTGAGGCCGTAGCTAAATACACAAGGTTAAACGCTGAAGATATTAGAAAAGCGGCTAGAATTTACGCTACTACGCGACCTGCGGTTATCACGCACGGCATGGGCGTAACTCACTTCAACCACGGCGTGGGCGCGGTCTGCGACATTTCAAATTTAATGCTCGTAACGGGCAACGTAGGCGAGCTTGGAAGCGGCGATCTACCGATCCGCGGACAAGAAAACGTCCAAGGTTGCTGCGATATGGGAATGCTTCCTAACGTATTTACCGGCTATAAAGCCGTAACCGACGAGAGTGCCCGTGATTGGTTTGAGCGCCAGTGGAATTTGCCGAAAGGTCATCTAAATGGCAAGATCGGCATTCATAAAACCGAAGTGCCTGACGCAATTCTTGATGGTAGGGTAAAATTCTTCTGGACGATGGGTGAAAACCCGGTTATGACCGATCCGAACGCAAACCACTTCTTGCGCGCGATTTCGCAGGTAGAGATGTATGTGATCCAAGATATTTTCTTAACCGAGACGAGCCGCAAAGCAGATGTTGTGCTTCCTGGAGCTTGCAGCGGCGAGAAGGAGGGTACTTATGCTAACGCCGAGCGCCGCGTACAGCATAGCGAAATTGTAGTTGCCCCTCCGGGACAAGCTAGACAAGACTGGGCTATCATCTGCGAGCTTGCCAGACGCCTAGGACTAGGGGATTATTTCACATTTCAATCTCCAGAGCAGATTTGGGAAGAGGTGCGCAGGGTAGCTCCGCACAACTACGGCGGAATGAGCTATTACCGCATCAAAAAATACCACGGACTTCACTGGCCGTGCCCTGATGAGAATTCTATGGGCGGACCTGCATTGTACCTTGATAAAAAATTCTTTACCCCGGACGGTAAAGGAAATTTCGTCCCAGTTCTATTTGTGGATGATAAGAGCAAGATTGAAAGCGCCAAAGAGGAATTCGCAAAGCGTATGAATATGCCGAAAGATTATCCTGTAATGGCGGGCTCCGTGGACGAGAAGACCGACGAGGAGTTCCCGATCCAGCTTCTAACTACGCGTAAGGTTTACGAGTATGCAGGAGGCGCGATGACTAGGCGCTCTAAGACCGTAGAGCAGGGCGGAGACGCGATAGGAGCGATTGCGGAAATGAATCCGAAACTCGCCGAGCGATACGGAATTTCACAGGGCGATTTCATCGTCGCGTGGAGCCGCTACGGCTATATCGCGATCAAGGCGGACATCACCGAGTGTATAATGGATGGTATCATTCAGATGTCTTATCACTACTGGGAGAGCTGCTGCAACGAGCTAACGAGCGGCGGCTGGGATCTAATCGCCAAAACTCCTACGTTTAAGGCGGCGATTCAGATTAAAAAGATCGACGAAGAGGAATTTTTGCGTATCCGCGAGCTTAAGCGCATTAAGTTCCAGACCAACAAGGTCGTTTACGACGACTTCCACCACCATCCGATTAAATTCTAAGAATTTAATCTTATCCGTAGATTCGGGGGCTATGCTTCCGAATCTACTTTTTAACAATCAATTCAAATAATATGAAATTTTTAGCGATCTAGCCGTCTTGCGATATTTTAAAGATCAAAAATTTCAAGAATTCAATAAATTTCGCGGTATTAATACGCTTTTTTGCGTAGTTGCACTATCGATAAGAGGGCATAGAAATTTATCTGCTATTGCGTTAATAGATGTGGCGGCAGAGACCGGGCATTCGTGATTTATCAAATCCTAATAAATGTAGTCTCTATAAGAGCGGCGCAATGGAGTAAATTTTAAAGATAAGCATGATAATAAGGCTATTTTATCGCGACAAATCTTGCCAAATTACATTATTGATTAAATTTAACGCGCGCAGGCTTATTTTATGTAAATTAGCCTATATTGCCAAGAAATGCCATAATTTTAATAACGCAAATGCAATTTTTGTGATTTTAATAGATGAATGCAAAAGACCCATAGGCTTTTTAAAGCGCTAGACACGGCTTTTAATCTTAATAGTCGCAAATGCCGGTTTATAGCATAGTTGGAGTAGTTTCGCGCTCCGTCCGAAATCCATAAATTTTGATTTTAAAATTTTAGATTTAAAATTCCGAATTCCGTCGTGCTTGGAATTCAGAATTTTTATAATTTTATTTTATCGCGTGTTTTTCTATTTCACGCGGGAGTCGCTCGCTGCACTAGATAGATCGCGCTACTTGCGATGTTAAAGCTATTACGCCAAAGCTTCTGCCTGCTTGCGGATGAGATTTATGAACTGGGCTCTGATATTGAAGCTATTGTGCTAAAGCTGCTGCGGCAGAATTCCATTTACTTTATGCAAAAATAGTTAAAATTTCTGCCGCTTGTCGCTCCTGAGCTACTTATTGTGCCAGATCTGTTCGTCGCACCTTATTTTTATCGCTCGCAGCGCCCGCTGTTTTACTTTGTCGCACCTCAATTTTTGCCATCCGTCGCGTTAGAATCGCTCGCAGCGCCGTGATTTTCGCTGCTTGCAGAATCTGAGTTTGTCGTACCGCTAGAGCCTACGGAGATTGGATTTGCTGCACTTTCGCCTGCGATGCCGCTTACGTTATTTATGTAGGCTACGGTGCTTATTTTATTCCATTCTCTGCCGATTTTCAAAAACGCGCGCTGGCTGTCTAGGATCTCTTTAAACATCGGATCTTTCGCCGCTTCCTCGTCTAAGATTTCATTCGTTGCTTTTTTAAGCGCGGCTATCACGTCTGCAGGGAAGTCACGCACCTGTACGTCCGGAAACTGCGCTTTTAGCTCCGCCCAAATGCGAGCGTTTTCATAAAAGCCCTTATTTTGGAAATTCTCTCCGGCAAGTCTTGCTGCAGCCTCTAAGATCGCTTGAAGATCCGCAGGCAGCTTCTCTAGCGCCTTTTGATTTACCAGCAGTTGGCAGTCTCCCATAGGCTCTTGCCAGCCTGTGTAGTAGTATTTAGCCACTTTGTGAAATCCAAGTGGCATATCATAGACAGGGCTTACCCACTCGACCGCGTCGATTGTGCCCATCTCTAACGCCATAAATAGCTCGCCCGTAGGCACCGTGTTTATAGTGGCACCTAGCTTGCTCATCACCTCTCCGCCTAGCCCCGGTATGCGGAATTTAAGCCCTTGCAGATCTGCGACCGAGTTGATCTCTTTTTTAAACCAGCCGCCCATTTGCATGCCGGTAGATCCCATCAAAAAGGTCTTCATGCCATATTGCGCGAACATCTTATCATTAAGCTCTCGCCCACCACCATAGTAATACCACGCGTGCTGCTCATCAGTAGTCATACCGAAAGGCACCGCCGTCCAGAGCATAGTTTTGGCGTCTTTGCCTTTATAATAATAAAGCGAAGTATATCCTAGATCGTATTGACCGCTTTTAACGAAGTCGAATATGCCAAAGCTTGCCTTGTGCTTGCTCGGCGTATCGATGCGGATCTGAAGCCTACCACCACTAAGGCTTTCGGCATAGTTTTTAAAATCCTCGGCGGCAACGCCCAAAACGGGCGTAGTCGCCTCCCATGTACTAGCAAGTCTTAGGCGATAGACCTTATCGTCACCGAAAAGCTGCGAGCCTAAAAGCATGAGACATGCAAACAAAAAAATCTTTTTCATTCATATCCTTTCATAAAGTTTTAAATTCATAAAATTTCAAAATTTAGCGCGACGTCTGCTTAAAATTTAATCGCGTCCTGCGTTACTGCTACGGAATTCTGCTTCGCAGTGTCTATTTTATCGACACGTTGCTTTGCTATTTTATTTTACGACGCTTTATCTTACTTAGCACCTTGCTTTGCAGACGTCTTATTTTGCGTCATTTTACTTCTTAGCGCCCCGCCTAAGCTTTTTATTTTACGGTGCCTGGCTTTGCGACGATAGAGTGCCGCGTTCGTTTAATTTCGCTACGTTCGGATGTTACCACACCTGCACCATATCTAGCGATAATATTTTATCAAGCGCGCTTGCTTAAAAGCCTCTGGCGCGGATCTTTTTCGCTTAGAAATGACAAAAATATCTTAAAATGCCATCTCTGCGCTTTTGCAGATAAAATTCTCTCTTCCTTTCAAAGCGAGCTTTGTCATTATCAGCAAGCTTAGACGCTACGCCATTTCTTTGATCTTAGACGGCAGAATCGTGCTTTTAAATTTAAAATTCCACGATCTGCGCACTCTTTGTACCGCATCGGCAAGCGGAGAGTGCGCCTTTATATTTAAATTTTGCGCCTTAGTTGAGCGCAAAATTCCGCGCGGAGTTTTGATGCAAATTCCTCGCGAAACCTAGATTAGAATTTTACGCAGAGCCACCCCGCGCTGTCTAAAATTTTTTGCAAAATTCCGTGCCGCAAAATACACTTAAAATTTTAAATTTGCTATTGTGCGGAATTACTTAGCGTAAATTATAAGCCTTGAAATTTTGCTCTTGTTTGACAGCATAAAATTTTAAAACAAAATTCTGTAGCCGCCATGCCTTAAAATTTTATTCGCAAAGCTTGTTTGCTAAATTTGAAAATTTTGAGCCTAAACCCGCAAAATTCCGTATTTTGCGTTTTGAAATTCTATTTCGCAAAATTTTATCTCGCGGATTTCTTGCTTTATAAATTTCTGCGCTAAATGAAATTTTACTCCGCATAGTTTGCGCTTCGTAAAATTCTAGCTCGCAAAATTTTGCTTAAAATTTCGCGAGCTAGCCCTTATTTTCGAATAGCTCCGCGTGTTTGCCGCGCAAAAACTCGACCACGGCGATTACCTCATCCGCGCCGCTAGCGTCCGAGCTTTCAAGCACTGTGTCGATGTTTTCGATATACAGCTGCGCTGCATCAGCGAGCCGATCGCGCTTCACGCCAGCATAAAGCAGCATCGCGTCAAGCAGGATGTTGATCTCGTAGATGAGGTCCTGCTCGGCGATTTTTTCGTCATTATTTTTCATCTTCTTCCTTTAAAATTTGAGTTTTTTTCTCGATTAGATCCACGATTTGCGCCTTTACGGCTTCGTACGAGCTCGCGTCTTTAAAGCCTGCAAACATCCCGCCGCTCGCGTTTACGTGTCCGCCGCCGCCGAGGAGCAGCTTTGCCATTTCGCTAACGTCGGTTTTGCCGTCGGCGCGGAAGCTGAGCGTTTTTTTGCTCGTTACGTCGATGAAAAAATCGACATCGGGGTTTTGCGTCAAAAAGTCGTTGCCGATGACGCTTACGTTGCCGATATTGTAGGTCAAAATGCCCTTTTTATCGAGATAGCTGATCTCGAAGCGCTGCTTTTGCACGCTTAGGCGATCGACTACGAAATGCGAGACGAGATTGCTTAGCGTATCGTCGCGCTCGCTTTTAAAAAATTCTTTCTTTATGCCGTGCAGCGCGCTATCTAGCGCGATGTGAGCGTCCGGCTCGTCTTGAAATTTAAAAATTTTTTCTAACAGGAAAAATATATAATCTCTGCTCTCCCGCTCAAACATGATCTTATTGATCTCTTTCGCGCCCGAGACCATGCCGAGGCAGACTTTGCCGAGCTCAAACTCGCTCTCGTCTTTCAGCCAGATATCCACGGCGTTTACGACGCGCACGAGTTTATCCAGCCGCGGCGAGCCGCCGAACATCGCGCTGAAAAAATCATAGGTGATCTTCGTGGCGCAGCGCGAAGAGTCCAAAAAATACCACGGGAATTTCTTCGCGCACTCAAGCCCGCTTTGATGATGATCCAAAAGGATCATGCGAGCGTTGCGACGTGCCAGCTCGCCGCTAAATTTCTCGCATTGCGCGGGCAGTAAATTTAAATCGGTGATTAAAACCAGGCTTTTCTCGTCTGCGTTTACGGCGAGTCGCTCGTCGATACGAGCGAGGATGAGATCAAATTTTTCGTTTATCTCCTTGCCGTAGTTGGCGTTGAAAAATTCTACGTCCGTCAAATAGTGCGCCGCGACGAACTGCGCGCCGTAGCCGTCCAGATCGGTATGGCTTAGGTGATATATTTTCATTTACGTTCTTTGCCGATGATGTCTGCTAGCGTGATCGTATCCATATACTCATCGACTTTATCTTGAAGCTCGCCAAACATTAGATTGACGCGGCACAGCGTGCGGCCGTTTGGGCAGGCGTCGATCCCCTCGGCGGTGCAGTCAAACACCGTCGCCTTGCGTCTTTCGGCGCTTTTGATGATCTCGCTTAGCGTGATCTCATCCGCATTGCGCGCGAGCACAAAGCCGCCCTTAGCGCCTTTGAAGGAATTCAAAAGTTTCGCGCGAGCTAAATTTTGTAAAATTTTAGCCAAAAAGCTGCGTGAAATTCCAAGCTCGCTAGAGATCGAATCGACATCCATCGACTCCTCCTTGCCCGCGATGCAGATCATTGAAAGCAGGGCGTATTCGCTTGCTTTTGTAAAAAGCATTTATTTTCTCCTTTGGTGTCAAAGCGTGCATTTTACACAAAGAAAGCAAAAATTTAGGTTAATTAAGTATAATCGCTTCCTATTTTACCGATCAGGAGGTCATCATGGCTTTAGACACGGCTCAAAAAGCACAGATAGTTGCGAAATTCGCTAGAAGAGAGAAAGATACAGGTTCTGCGGAGGTGCAAATTGCGCTTCTTACCGAGAGGATCACGCTTTTGACCTCTCATTTGCAAGCAAATCCGAAAGATTTTTCATCTCGCTTAGGACTGCTAAAGCTAGTAGGTCAGCGCAAAAGAATGATGAAATATCTTAAAAACAAAGACTACGCAGTTTACTCCAAGCTCGTTAGCGAGTTAAATTTAAGAGATAAATAAGCTCCTTTGCTCGCGGCGGCGTTTATTTTGTCCGTCGCGATTATACATGGCGTCCGCCAAACGGCGGACGCTTTTTTTATGCCTGAAATTTAGACAGCCACACTTTTTCAATCTTTGAATTTTTTGAGAATTTTGTAAAATTTATGAATTCTGCTTGGATTATGAAATTTTAAAATTCCATAGAAATTTTGAAATTTTGCCGAATTCCAATAATTTGCGTAGTTCACATCCGCGACGGAATTTTGAAATTACGAGCGGCGATAAATTTTATCTGCGCCGTCTTG